>JBIPOE010000013.1:0-68209 GCA_044379485.1 Catalimonadaceae bacterium | reverse complement strand
CTTGCAGGCATATCTGAATGAATTCTGCTACAGAATCAATAGATCAATTCATAAGGAATCTATCTTTGACAACTTGCTAAATCGCATGGCTTTGGCCACCCCTTGCTATGTTAATAACCTGAAAAAGGACTACTGGAAGTAAGTGGGCGTTTAGATAAATCAAGTCATGAGGATGCTAATTCTGAATTACAAAGATGTGAGTCCTCATCAAAGAAAATAAACTCAGCTATCCGATTCCCAAAGAGAAGGCCTCAGAAATGAGGTCTTTTTTTTTACAATTCATTAAAAGTTGTAGGTTCGGATAACAGTATAATTACTTCAATATTTAAATTGATAATTTGTGCATGATTACGCTTAAAGATCTTCGTTTTGAAATTATTGATTTCGCATCGCCAGAATATGAAAAGTCCCTTCATATACGTGATATGGTTTTGAGAAAGCCATTGGGAATGAGTATTTATAATGACAATTTAAAGGCTGATGAAATAGATACGCACATAGCAGCCATTTTGAATGATGAAATTGTTGGTACATTAATTCTAAATAAACTGTCTTCGATTGAAATTAAAATGCGACAAGTGGCAGTAAACCATGCAATGAAAGGAGAGGGGATTGGTGCAAAAATGGTGGCATTTTCAGAGGAAGTTTCAAAAAAGATGGGTTATTCCAAAATGATACTTCATGCCAGAAAAGTGGTGGTTCTTTTTTATCAAAAACAAGGTTATAGAACTTTAGGTGAGGAATTTCTTGAAGTAGGTATTCCCCATTTCAAGATGGAAAAAGATCTTTAGCGTGAACTTGTTCAAAAGAACATTTCAGGGAATTTTGTGGTACTTTTTTTTCAATTGGGATAAGGAACCAAAGTTGAAATGCCACCACTCTGAAGTTGTTGTAGAAAATCCTGCTTTTAGCATCACCTTTCTTAGTAACAATCGATTTTTATATTGGACAGGACTTAGAATTCCTTTTTGTAGTAGTTTTTTCTCTAGCCTTGGCTGAGCTAAGTTTTCAAAAAAATCAAATGTAGTTCCCATATCCAATGGCTTTCCATCTTTGTCAACTATGGTTAAATCTACCGCACATCCGTAGTTGTGAATGGAGCCTTTTTTGGGGTTGGCCACATAAATATGTTTGGAGCTTTCTGGTTTTTTCAGGCTGTCCCAGAGGATTTTTTGAGCCCAGGATGGTCTTGCTGCATCATAAACCAAAAGCTGAAATCCAGGATTTTCAATTTGTAAAAGGTCAGAAGCTTTGGATAAATGTTCAGCCGCTTCCTTTTGTAAAAATGCCTTTGTCATGCAACCATAAACATCATATCCAATAAAATTGTCTTTTGATGAGTACTTTAATTCAACCTTAATTCTTGGATTAACTGTTTGAATATCAAGCAGACCTAATTTTTTGAAATGGATCTCCATTTCACAGTTTGGCACATTTGAATTGGTTTTTTCAAATAAGAAAAGAATTGAAAGACAAAGCTGAAGTAGGTTAAACACTGAGGTTTTTTTTGATTTAGGATTTCAAATTAAATCATTTTTGGTCAGTTGATGATTGTGTAAAATTCCCCCCAATTTCCATAGAAACCATTTTTAGAAAAAACAGCCATAACTGGCTTGGCAAGTTTTGGAAATTGGTTTTAAAGCATTTAAGTTGTCCCCTTAAAATCAATTTTACCACCATGAAAAAAATACTTTTACCAACTTTGGTCTTGCTTGCTTCATTCTGTTTTGGCTTTGCCTTTAAGTCGATAATTGGAAGCCAGCCAAACCAAAATTCAGCCCTTAAAAGAGTTGGAGGTATTTTCTTCAAATGCAAAGATCTTAAGAAACTACGGGATTGGTATCAAACCATCTTGGACTCAATACAAACCAATATGGATCTGTTTTTGAATTTCGGCAAGGTGCTGACGCAAGTAAAAAAGGATTTTCGCAATGGAGCCCTTTTGGCGAAAAGACCAAATATTTTGAACCCTCAACGAAAGAGTTTATGATCAATTACCGCGTAGCTGATTTAAAAGCCTTGATTCCAGAATTAAAAACTTTTATTTTTTCACTTTTTTGTTTTTATGATAAGCTATTCAACAAACCCCTTTCCAATTTTAGAAACTGATAGATTGATTCTTAGGGAATTAACTGAAGAGTATGCTGAACCTCTTTTTAAATTTAGAAGAGACGAAGTGGTTATGAAATTTATCGAAAGACCATTGGCTTACACCATTGGAGATGCTATAGAATTAATAAAAAAACGAAAAGAAATAGAACTTGCTCAAACTGGATTGGGATGGGCTATATGCCTGAAAGCCAATGGGGAAATGATTGGTGATATGGGGTTTTACAGATTGGATGTTGTTAACCAAAAATCTGAAATTGGTTATATTCTTAGTCCGGAATTTTGGAAAAATGGGTTTGGTTCCGAGGCTATGGACGCCGTTTTAAAGTTTGGATTTGAACAGTTAAATTTAAATAAAATTGAAGCAGATATTAATCCTGAAAATCAAGCATCAATAAATTTGGTGACAAAAATGGGCTTTAGAAAGGAAGCCCATTTAAGGCAAAACCTGTTTTTTAACGGAAGATTTTTTGATTCTCTTGTTTTTGGTTTGCTAAAAAATGAGTGGAAAAGCAATAAAATCACCTAATTCTTAAAGTTCATCAGCAATTACATATTCCTCTTTTTTATTTTGGTTGGCCATTATTTCTCCTAAAAAACCAGCAAGAAATAATTGGACCCCAACAATAATGGCAACCAGGGCCAGAAAAAATAAAGGCTGATCCACTACATCTCTAGCCTTTAGGTGATTTCTTAAATTGCTCAGTTTGTCCAATATAAGCCAAAGGGTAATAGAAAACCCCATCAAAAAAGAAAGGGTCCCTAAACTTCCAAAAAAGTGCATAGGTCGTTTCTTGAATTTTGAAACGAAAGTGATACTTAGTAAGTCTAAAAAACCAAAAATGAAGCGCTCCAAACCAAACTTGGTAACACCATATTTTCTTGCACGATGTTCCACAACCATTTCCCCAATTTTTCCAAAACCATTTTGCTTGGAAATAACCGGGATGTAACGATGCATTTCACCATAAAGGTGTATAGTTTTTACTACTTTGCCTTGATATGCTTTTAATCCACAGTTAAAGTCGTGAAGTTTTATTCCTGAAAACCAGCCGGTTACTTTGTTGAAAAGTTTACTTGGAATAGTTTTCGAAATTGGATCATACCTTTTTTGTTTCCAACCAGAAACCAAATGGAATTCCTTTACAGTTATCATTTCATACAACTTTGGAATTTCATCCGGGCTATCTTGAAGGTCAGCATCCATTGTGATTACAACCTTTCCTTCACAATGGTGAAAGCCCATATCCAAGGCAGCGGACTTTCCGTAGTTTCTTCCAAACCGATATGCCCGGATTACAGGATATTGCTCCCACAAGGACTGAATGGTTTTCCAACTCAGGTCAGTACTGCCATCGTCAATAAGTAGAATTTCAAAGGAAATTCCCATTTGTTTTATTACTTTATCAATCCATTTGCATAATTCAGGAAGTGATTCTTCCTCATTGTAGAGGGGAATAATAATAGACAGGTCTTTATTCACAATATTATGATTTTCTTGAAGTTATAGTTTTTTTTAGTCAAAAATTGGTTTGTCCTTTTTTAGGAAAAAACTTAAAATAGTTCCAATTACCAATCCGAAAATTGTGTTCATTAAAATACTCATTCCCAGCAAAAAGCCGGGTGTCATAAATTTGTCCATCATCGACATGGCCATTTCAATTTGCTCTTCACTTGAACCTTGTTCTTCCATCCGGGCTTCAGCAATATTTCGGGCTTTTTCCATCATTGTTGGATCTATTTGCATATATACAATGGCGTAAATCCCACTAATTACACCAGTAATCAAACCCAACCATAAGCTGGTAACAATTAGGTCATTTGCAGACATATAACCTTCATTTTTACTTTTGAAATGGTTTGCGGCCAGGTAAATGCCCATAATCAAGATAAGAAAAGTTACCCAGCCACTTGAGCCGCCGGAGTAATCAACCAGGCCCATCAGAAGTAGTGCCAGGCCAATCAAAATATTTAAGCCACTGGTTATGGCCCCAAATTGAAGGCCTGTTTTTAATCGCAAATTATTCATCGGGTGCAAATCAACTATTTCCTTCTGAGAATCATGCCCAAAAGAGGTGCTAATATAAAGGAATACATTACTTTTTTCTTTACTTCATCCCAAACCATAAATCCAGGGTCCGTATTTTTTATTTCTTCAATCACTAAATTAAGGTTTTTCATTTTTAGGTTTTCCGGTGCATTTTCTTCCGTAATTCTTAAATACTTTATGCTGGAATTCAGGAAATTGTGAAAGGAGTTTGGGTCCAATTCTGAAATTTGCCATATTAACAGACCCGAGATTAGGCCACTTACACAACAAATAAAATTGCCAAGAATTAAAGCTTCCCAAAAGTGAAAAGGTTCGGTTTTTTCTCTATAGGATCTTATAAGCAATAAGTGGAAAAAAATAATCACAGCAGGAATCCATGCATCAAAAAAACGGACAACAGGTGGAATCAGGCCATTATAAAAGGTGAAATAAAAGAAAAGTGAAGTTCCAATTCCACTAATAATAGCTCCAATCAAACCTATTTTGAAATATTTTATGGATATCATTTTTAGTTTTTTGATCCTTCGTGTTTATTTCCAAAAAATCCTTTTTCAGTAATGATACCTAAAATTTTGCCTTTCAGTTTCTTTCCTACAAATGGACTATTTTTTGATTTTGATTGCCAGGTTTCCCTTTCAAAATTTGTGTTTGCATTAACTGAAAATAGTGTAAAGTCAGCTTTAGAACCAATTAGCAACATTTTAATTTTTCTATCCAGTATTTTTGAAGGGCCAGAATATAACAATTGAACAACGGCTCTCGGATCAGTTATTTCCCCAAACTGAACCAGATTACAAAAAGTGGTTTCAAGGGATGAAATTCCGAATTCTGCATTTTCGAATTCAATATCCTTAAAGTCATAGTGCCACGGAGAATGATTGGAAACCACGGCATCAATTTTACCTTCCATCAAGGCTTTTTTGATTTTCTTTCTATTTTCTTCGGTTCGGTAGGGTGGCCAAACCTTGTGAAGTGTATCAAATTGGTCTAGTTCTTCTTCGTTGAAAGCCAGTTGATTAGCCGCTATACTGCAGGAAATATTTAAACCAGTATTCTTAGCCTCATCAATTTTTGTAATAGATTCACTTGTGGAAATACAGCTTAAATGGAGTTTTCCACCAGCATACTTTAGCATTTTGATATTTCTGTCAACCACAATTAGTTCTGCTTCCTCTGGAACTCCTGACAGACCTCTTCTGTCGCTAACCAATCCCTCATTTATTTGACCATTTTTTGAGAGATAATAATCTGAAGGCTGGTCAATCAGAACTTTTTCACTATGTTGGATGTATTGAAGCAATCTGCCAAAAAAACCAGAATCAGTTAAACTTTGAACCAAGGAGAATGAATCTGCACCTTGTTTGTTTAATCTGAGAATTTCCGCCATTTTTTTTCCTTCCAGATTTTGAGTGGCAGCAGCAGAAACTAAAAAATTAACCCCATTTATAGTTTCGAAATTTTTAAAGAATGAAACAGATTCAATAGTATCAATTACTGGCCTGGTATCAGGTTGAAGCATGATCTTGGTGAAACCACCAGATGCTGAAGCATTTGCTAATGTTTCCAAACTTTCATTTTGAGGCCTCCCTGGTGCCCCATTCCGGCAAACTAAATCTATCCAGCCTGGTGAGCAACAATAGCCGTTGCCTTCAATAAAATGCTCTTTTTCTTTTGGTTTTAAATCCGCGTCAAATTCTAAAACCAACCCATCTTTTATTCGGATTGATAAGTATTTTCCACTTTCAGGATCGCCTGGATTTATCCATAAAATATTGTTTATGAATAAGTTCATATGGATTTTGTGGTGCTATTTCCTTTTTTTGCTATCAGCATTTCAAGTGCAAACATCAGCAAACCTGCTAAAATAAAATACTTCCAAAGGGCAATAGATTCAGTTTCTCCTATTTTGGCATGTGATACCGATTCGTTTTCTTCAATTGAACTTATTGAAATCCAAGGCATTTTTGAAAAAGCTGCCTTCATTTCATCCTCCGAATAATATTCAATTTCTGATTCCTGTTTGTCCTGGTTTAATGCCAAAACACCCAATTTTTGAGTTTCTGAGACAATGTTCCAAAACCCGGGACTTAATGATTCAATTGGCAAGTCAACCAAAATTGAACTTCCTTTTTTTCTGGCCGAGGTCTTAATTTTAATTTCACCCTTTTCAAGGTTCAGGCCTTTTTCGCCCCATTGAAAAATAGAATCCGGAACAACAGAAAGACTTGATTGTGAGATTCTGCCAAACATAGTATTTTCTGAACCAATCTGACTTTTGCTTACAATATTATACAACATAGGAATGATGAGCGGATGTTTTTGAACACTACTTTCTCCATCGTTTAAAGGACCTGAAACAAAAAATAGGTTTCCATTCCCCCAACTGGCTTGGCTTAAATATGGATTTCCATTCTCATAACTTAATAATGTTGACCCACTTTTAAGAAATATATATGGATTAGAAAATGGTTTAAGCGTTGACTGTGAAATTTCCCTAAATGCTGCTGCAAAAAACAAATTGCTCTTTTCAGGAAGCTTTACCAACCAATCCTGTGGTTTTTGAATGATGTTATTTGAATTCAACTCAAATCTTTGAAGACTCAACTTTTTCTGCAACTCCCCAGACTCCTTCCCCGCAAATATCAATACAGATTTCCCTTCCTCCACCTTTTGAATACACGCTTCCAGCAATGCATCGTCAAAAACTTTTGGTTCGTTTAGGATAATCAGGTCTGACTCTTTTAGTTTTTTGTAATCTATTGTGCTATAGGTGTTTTCTAGCTTTTGAAACAAGTCTTTGTTGCTAAAAGCTGTAGAAAGAAATTGATTTTTTATTTCCGAAATTAAATAAACAAAGGATGGTGGAGGTGCCTGAAGTTTAAAATAGAAACTGTTATCAAAGGTAATTTCAGGATCGTCAGTTGTAAGCGTGCATTGCTTTAATTCCCTAGCTTTTATTCTAAAAGGAAGACTTACCTCAATTGCATTTTGCTCACCTGGATCTACTATTTTTCCTGAAATCAAATTCCCATCTGCATACAATTGAATGTTGACTTTTCGTTTTAAAGGAAGTCCAGTCCTCAAGAGCTTCACCTTAACCTCCTGACTTTCGAGCCGTAAGGATATTGGCCTGGGCAACCAAACCGAATCAACCCATATATTGGATTGGTCCTCATGTTTTACTATGACCAGATTTGTTGTTTTTGTGGAATCAAACCTGAGTTTTTCTAAAGGTCCAATATTTGATTTTTGGAAATCAGAAATGATAAAACCAGGTTTTTGCTCCCCTAGATTCTGGCTATTCTGTTGTCTTTCAATTCTATTTAATATGGTTTGGAAATTTCTTGTTTGGGAAGGATTACTGGCATCTGTTAATTGATCCTGAAATCCGGAAGGGGAGGTCCAGGTGTGTTTGGTTTCAAATGAATTGGTAAGCAATTGAAACCAACCTTTTTGAGAAAATCGGTTAGGAATTGTTTTGGCAGTCGCAATTGCAATATCAAATGCTGATTTTCCATCTTTTGCTGCAAACATGGAAACAGAATTATCAACATAAACTACCGATTGGGTCAGAGATTTACTTGCATTTTTTGCCTCCTGACTTTGAAATTGAGGCTGGGCAAAGGCAAAAATTAAAAATGTAAAGGCCAACATTCTGACCATGAGTAACAACCAGTTTTTTAACTGCCTTGACTTCTGAGTTTGTTGAATTACTTCATTTAAAATCCTTGTGTTAGCAAAAATAATTTTTTCTGTTTTTTGGAAGTTGAAAAGATGGATTAACACTGGAATTGCAAGAGCTGTTAACGCCCATAAGAAGCCAGGTTGAGCAAAGTTCATGTATGGTTTTTATCGAATTTTTATAAAATCTTGGCGCAAAATTGAGATTTGCAAAAGATTATTTTGTTGTTTTGAGGCATAATAATTTAAAAAAATTTAGATGAAATACATCAACTGTCTAAAAATCAAAGGATTGTATCTTTTGGGATTTGTAATTATTTTCTTTTTTAGTGAAAATATTGCGCATGCCCAAGATCAACTTGTTGTTAAGCCTGTAAATGCAATTACAAATCCCTTAATAGATTCGTTGGTAAAACAGCTGGTTGGAACAGGTATCAAGGTTCAAAATATCAAATCAAATCTTAAGCAAACTTCAACAGCCATAGGCACCTTTAAGGCTCCGGCAGCTTTAATGGGTGGGATAAAAGCGGGTTTAGTGATGGTAACTGGAAACGCAACCCAAATAGCGGGTACAAATGACAATAGTCCTACTATGAGTAACCCAATTGCAAATTTGGATACAACCACAGGAATAAATGCTTGTCCCGAAGGTAGGCAAATGTTAAATTCAGTTCTTTCTTTTCAACCGGGAACTACAGTATTAAGAACAAGGGATGTAGCAACTATACAATTTGATGTTATTCCATCTGCCGATTCTATTAAATTTAACTATGTTTTTGCCTCTGAAGAATACAATACATTTGTTTGTTCTAATTTCAACGACATTTTTGGATTTTTCATTTCCGGCCCAGGGATTGTAGGCGATCAGTCACTTTCTCCAGATTTCCCTTCTACAAAAAATTTAGCCATTATCCCTGGGACTGATTTGCCAGTTGCGATTAATACTGTGAATGATGGAACGGATCCTGATCCAAATGGCAATTGTACTATTACTGCTGAAGGAACTGCGGCCTATATTGACAATACCCAACTTGATAATGTGAATCCATTTATTTTTCAAAGATTGAAATTTAATGGTTTGACAACTGTTCTTACAGCAGCAGTAAAGGTGGTTCCTTGCCAAACCTACACGCTTACTTTAACGATTGCGGATGTTCAAGATGGAAGCTGGGACTCTGGTGTTTTCATTGAAAAAGGTTCTTTGCGCTCAGGACTAACTACTTCAGCTTCTTCGGTATATTCAACAAGATTTCCTTACAGTATTATCAATTGCAATCCAGGAACTTTTATCGTTAAAAGAGATGGTGGAGATGTTGCAGATAGGATTGTTGCCAAATATCTTATTGCAGGTACTGCAGTAAATGGTGTGGATTACAACCAAAGACTAGCAAATGGAACTCTGGTACCTTTGATTGATAGCGTAGTTTTGGAACCTGGAGAGTCTGCTGATACCCTTACAATTGTTGGAACAGATGGCCCAACATGGCAGACTGTTGAGCAAAAATCAGTCATACTTAAATTTTTGAATTCTATTCTACCTTATTTTAACGGTCTACCGAATTTTTGTGGTGATTCTTCTACCATGCTAATCCGCAAGAGATTTCTTTATAATGCAGGTCCGGATAAAAAAGTATGTCAGTTTTCAGACACTACCTTAAGGCCAGTTTCTATTCCGGTTCTTACAGATAGATATAGGTGGAGGGAGCTTACTGCTAACGGAGATACTATTGTTTCCCAATTCTTGTCTTGTGATAATTGTCCAAGGCCAAAAGCTAGTAATGATACTACCAAGACCTATATTGTCTATGTAATTGATTCTTTAAGTGGATGTGTCACAAATGATACTGTTGTTGTGAGTGTTGAAAATGCACCAACTCTTCAATTCAGTTCCTCAAGTCCTGATTTTAAGGTTTGTAAGGAAAAAAGTATTCAGGTAATTGCAAATCCGCCTACTGCAGATCCTACATGGACATACTTATGGAGAACAATCTTATCAGAAAATACAATCGAACCTCCGGCAATTTACACCGATAGAGTACTTAAAATTAAAAATCATAATTTAGGCCAGTATTATGTTGTAACAGCCAGAAATTCACTTGGGTGTAAAAAGATCGATTCGGTTTTAGTTTCCATCAGGCAAATTCCAAGTTTTAAGCTCAAAGATTTTGATACAATAAAATGTGGAGCACCTTTGGTAATCAAACCTATTTCTGTGGAAGATACTGTGGATACCAAATTCAGTTGGAGTTCATTTCCGCTTCCATCTGATGTTCAATTGTTAGGGAAAACAAGTTCCGAAATTTCAATTAATCCAACGCTTGATGCAACTTATGTTCTCAAGGGGGAAAGTTCATGTCTTGCGGGTGGTTTTTCTATGGATTCTATACAAATAAAGGTGATTTATTTTCCCGATCTTAGCTTAACTCCTTTTGATACAATTACTTGTGGCGAATCCTTGGTAATTAAACAAGATCCACCTACGGAATTAACTGATGTTTTATATTCATGGAGGACAAAAAGAAATGTAGATCAAAATATTATAGATTCCATTGGCGCTCAGCTTACCATAAATCCTTTAAAAAATGCAATTTATGTGGTTACAGGCAAAAGCAAATGTTTTGCAGGAGGTGTATCTATTGATTCAAGCAATATTAGCGTAATTTACCAGCAAAGATTTGAGCTTCTACCTTTTGATACTTTATGTTACGGAACTGAATATACAATGGCTCCTATTGTTCTTGGAAATGCGAATGGGACAGATTTTTCATGGACGAGTTCGGATCTGAAATTCAAAGACCCAAAAACAGCTGATACAAAAATTCAGGCAAAGGCCTCAGGTTTTTATGTATTAACTGGAACCAATGCATGTTATAATGCCACAGGCTTGGTAAAAGATACCATTGTTCTAACAGTTGCAGATTCAATTTCTGCTGAAAATTCATTTAAAATACTTAATGATGGCTTAACCAATGTGCCAGTTCAATTCTCAAGTAATTTTACGCCATTGACCTACAATAGAATCTGGAAGTTGAAAAATGAAACTACCAATTGGGATACAACCTTGTTGGGTACAAATCCAAATGTAGTTATAACAAGAGGTGGCGACTACAAATCTGAAGTAACCATATCATACAATGAAGGATCAAAAACATGCAGTGATACCAAGGCAAGTACCTTCAAGGTTGAACCATTGGGAACTGTCTTTATTCCAACTCTTGTAACAGACAATAATGATGATCTGAATTCTGTCTTCCTTATTACTGCCAGGGATGAAAATGGAAAAATTCTTCGTGAGATCAAAAACGGAAAGCTGGTCCTTTTCAACAGATGGGGAAAAAAGGTATATGAGAATGACAATTATGACAACAGCCTTAATTCTTCCAAATTAAAAGAAGAGGTTAAAGATGGAACCTACTTCTTTGAGTTTTCAGTAGAGCGATATAATTATAAAACTGCAGGTTGGCTTAGCATTCAACGGTAGTTAAAACCTAAAAGAAAGCCACCTTAAAGTGGCTTTTTTTATACCCTATGAGCAACCCCTGGAAAGATGCCTGGACCCTTATGCGGATCCCGTTTTCATTGTTTTTGATGCCTGTTTTCTGGTTAAGTCTGGCAGTATTGCCACAGGAGGATTGGTCTGGATCTTCAACTGTTCTTGTTTTCTTTGTTTTACACTTTCTATTGTATCCAGCCAGCAACGGCTACAATTCATTAATTGATAAAGATGAGGGACCTGTTGGCGGTTTGGAAGAACCGCCTAAGACAAATATTCAACTTCAAATATTGGTAATATTCTTTGACCTTTTGGCCATCATAATCTCCTTTATGCATGGAATTGTTTTTGGCTATTTCGTAGCTATTTATTGGATAGTGTCAAAAGCATATAGTAATCCCCAAATCAGATTAAAGAAATTTCCGATTCTCTCCTGGCTGGTGGTAGCTTTATTTCAGGGAGGATGGACGGTTTTAATGGTTTGGTCTGGAGTCCTTAACGAATTGCCAGATTTTGAGAAATTCAGTACCTGGATATGGCCACTAGCTGCTACAATTTTGTTAGCTGGTAGTTACCCGATGACACAAATCTATCAACATGAAGAAGATACCAGACGCGGTGATCACACTATTTCTTCTAAATTGGGAATAAGAGGGACCTTCATTTTGGCTGGTGTTTGTTTGTTTATTGGCAGTAATATTCTGGCCTTGGGTTTGTTTCATTATCAGTCTGTATTTTCACTAATGTTGGTCCTTTCATGCTCTATTCCTTCATTGGTGTTTTTTGGAAATTGGGCAAACAAATCATGGTTAAACCCCGAAAATGCTGATTTTTTTCACACCATGCGCTTCAATAAGATTTCATCAATCGGACTTTCTTTTGGCTTTTTATTGATTATTTGCCTGAACATTTGGTCTAATTTCCTTCTTTTGCAGCCCAATTAGAAATTATGCAGCAATATACGGTTACTGGAAAAAAAGATACACGCTCTGGCTTTGGCGTAGGAATGATGGAATTAGGAGCCTCAAACCCAAATGTAGTTGCCCTTTGTGCAGATCTTACTGGTTCTTTGAAGCTTACAGATTTTGCAAAAGCTTATCCTGAGCGTTTTTTTCAAACTGGAATAGCCGAAGCCAATATGATTGGTATGGCTGCCGGCATGACTATTGGGGGTAAAATTCCATTTACAGGAACCTTTGCCAACTTCTCAACAGGAAGAGTATATGACCAGATTCGCCAATCGGTGGCTTACTCTGGTAAAAATGTTAAGATTTGTGCTTCACATGCTGGTTTAACATTAGGAGAGGATGGGGCAACCCATCAAATATTGGAAGATTTAGGCATGATGAAAATGTTGCCTCACATGACGGTTATCAATCCTTGTGATTTTAACCAGACCAAACACGCAACCTTGGCCATAGCAGATTGGGAGGGACCAGTTTATTTACGTTTTGGAAGGCCTGTAGTTCCGATATTTATTCCTGATAATCAAAAGTTTGAAATTGGAAAAGGTTTTTTATTAAGTCCAGGAAAAGATGTTTCTATTTTTGCCACCGGCCATTTGGTTTGGGAGGCTTTGTTGGCAGCTGAGCAATTGGAAGCGGATGGGATTTTTGCAGAAGTTATTAATATTCACACCATAAAGCCATTGGATGCGGAAATGATTCTGGAATCTGTTAAAAAAACAGGTGCTGCAGTTTCAGCAGAAGAACATCAGTTGAATGGTGGTTTGGGAGACAGTGTTGCGCAATTGTTGAGTCGGTTTTATCCAAAACCATTGGAAATGGTTGGTGTAAATGATAGCTTTGGAGAAAGTGGAACACCGGAAGCTCTGATGGAAAAATATGGGTTAAATGCCAAAAGTATAATTGCCGCCGCAAAGAAATCCATATCCAGAAAATAGGCAGCCATTGGTTTTACTTGAAAAACAAGTAATTGGCAATTATTATTCTGAATTAATATAAAAAAATAAAATTTTATTTGGCAAAGCTTTCTTATAAATTTAGTTTCGCCCTTAATTAGAAATCAAACAATGAATTCCCCGCAATTCGATCCCATTGATCGGAAAATTTTAGGCATCCTTCAGGACAACGGAAAAATCACAAATGCTCAACTTTCAATAGAAGTTGGTCTTTCGCCTGCACCAACACTGGAGCGTGTTAAAAAGCTTGAAAAGAATGGCGTAATTGAAAGTTACCATGCCCATCTCAGTAAGCAGGAAATTGGCCTTGGTGTTTCTACGTTTGTTCATGTTGCGCTAGTTGGCCATAGAAAAGGAATAGTTGATGATTTTGTGCGACAAATTATTGAAATTCCTGAAGTAGTTGAATGTCATCACATAACAGGTCAGGGAGATTTTATTTTAAAGGTAGTTTCAAAGGATATAGCAAGTTATCAAAAGCTTTTGGTTGAGGTTATAAATGAGATTCCTGAAATTGACAATACACAATCCACCGTTATTTTATCTACCTTTAAGGAGTCAAAAGTAATGCCTATTCCAAACGATGAAGAGGAGGAAGATGATGATAATGAGGACTCTAAGAAAAACAAAAAAACAGCTAGGGGGAAAAATTAGTTGACGGTTGACCAATAGTCCATTCGTCTGCAAAATATGATTCCAAATTCAGTATTACAACTGGCCCGATTCTGCAAGGAAGTCGGGCTATTTCATTTTGTAGTTTCACCTGGTTCAAGGTCCGCACCCATTTTGTTGGCATTGCATAGAATCGGTGGCATAACTCTTCACACAGCAATGGACGAACGCTCGGCTGGATTTATTGCCCTAGGCTTAAGTTTGTCCATCCAAAAGCCCGTAGGTCTTTTATGCACCTCTGGCACTGCTGTACTTAACTATGGGCCTGCAATTGCAGAAGCGTTTTACCAGAATGTTCCCCTTTTTGTCATAACTGCCGATAGGCCTCCAGAGTTGATTGATCAAAATGAAGGTCAGTCTATCAGGCAAAATTTTCTTTTTCAGGCACATACCAAATTTTCTTCCGTTTTACCTTCCCTTGATCCATCAGCTGAAGCAGGACTACATACCAAAAGAATTCTCAACCAAGCTTGGTTAGAGGCCGACCAATTTCCAAAAGGGCCAGTTCACATAAACGTTCCCTTAAGAGAGCCTTTGTATCCGGAAGGTGAAATAAACTTTACCGGGCCTGAAAATAATTTCAAAGTGGTTTCCAGCAGGAAGGAATTGGATCGATATGTCCTAAGCAGCTTGATCGAAACCTGGAATAAGACCGAAAAACGACTGGTTATTGTAGGTCAAATGAATCCCAATTGGGCTCTCCGAAATGCCTTAAAAGCCTTATCAGAATATGGGCAGGTGCCTGTTTTGGGAGACTGTTTACATAACTTAAAGGAATTTCAGGGATTAATCTCTAATGCAGATTCCTTTCCAAAGGCTTTTTGGGAAAACAAGGAAATAGGTCCGGATTTGATTATAACTATTGGAAATGGAATTTTATCGAAGTCGATAAAGCAGTTTTCAAAGAATCTGAAGCCCGAAACACATTGGCATATTCAGGAATCCGGATTTCCAGCAGATCCATATTCAAGTATTACCAGTTTGATTCACGCCGATCCTGAGTGGGTGATTACCAAACTTGGAGAGGGCGCTTTTTTCTCAAACTATAAACCAGATTCGGTTGCAAGTATTTTTAACAAAAGGTGGATGTTTGCAGATGAACAGGCTGATAAAGATGTAAAACAATTTTATACAGCTTGTGAATGGTCTGATTTTAAGGCTGTTGGAATGCTGATGCAAAACCTTCCAGAGAAAGCTGTTTTGTTTTTAGGAAACAGTATGCCTATTCGATATGCGAATTGGTTTGCCGGGGAACTAAAAAACGGACACCAGATTTTTGCCAACAGAGGTACTTCCGGCATCGATGGTTGTGTTTCTACCTCAGTAGGTTTGGCAATTGGAAATCCAGATTTGCCAGTCATTTGTTTGGTAGGAGATATGAGTTTTTTTTATGACCGAAATGGAATCTGGAATGATAAAATCCCCTCTAACCTTAAGTTTTTTGTACTCAACAATGGAGGAGGCAACATTTTTAGAATTATACCAGGATCGTCTCAAGTGCCGGAATTGGAATCGCTTTTTGAAATGCACCAGCATTTGTCTGCCAGGAAAACAGCTGAAGATGCTGGTCTTGACTATTGGATTTCAGAAGATTTTGCTCAACTGGAAAATCAATTTTCTTCCTTTATGAAGAGTAAAAATGCGTCCTTAATGGAATGCAAAACAGATAAATACCAAAACGCAACAGTTGTTAAAAGTATTAAAAAATGGATCAATCAGGAAAAGTAGATAAAAATAGAAATCCCTGGGAGACATTGATTATCAATGAAGTATATTCTAATCCCTGGATTTCAATTAGCCATAGAGAAGTATTAAATCCTAAGGGGGGCAAAGGCATTTATGGTGTGGTTTCTTTTAAAAACCTTGCCATTGGCATAGTGCCTGTTGATGATGAATTGAATACCTATTTAGTTGGCCAATATCGATATACCTTGAATCAATATAGTTGGGAAATCCCTGAAGGAGGTGGACCGATAGGGGAGGAGCCTCTTGAAACTGCCAAACGAGAACTTCTTGAAGAAACAGGTTTGGAGGCAGCTGAATGGTCCTTTCTGACGCCCATTCATACTTCAAACTCTGTTACGGATGAGTCTGGTTTTATTTACATGGCCCGAAATTTGAAACAAGGCCAATCAGAACCGGAAGAAACTGAAGAACTTGCCATTTGGAAGCTTCCTTTAGTTGAAGCAATCGCCATGATTGAAAGGGGAGAAATTTCTGACTCACTAAGTATCGCAGGATTGTTGATGGCAGGAAGGAAGTTGGGTGTTTAAATTCATACTTTAGAAAACACTGGTATTTTGTTTTTCAGGAATATGTTTGACCTAAAATCTGATCGAAATATTTCTAAATGGGCATTATCAGCCTATTTAAAACCGCTCATCTTATTTTAGGCCACTTCCAACCTTGTGCGAAATCCTTGAATTTCTTCAATCATTCTTTGTTCATCTACTGGTTTGGCATAAAAGGAATCAAAACCAAGTGATAAAAATCGGTTCTCGTCCTTTTGTGTACCGTAACCAGTTGTGGCAATTACTTTACAATCGGGTTGAACTTCTTTAATTTTAGGCAGAATTTCAATACCAGCTTCACTAAACTGACCGAGGTGAATATCCAATAAAACAAAATTAAAAGTCTCCCTTTGAATCCAATATAAAGCCTCATCTCTTGTAGCAGCATGGCGAACTTTACAGTGCGGTTTTAAAGCATTGGACAAGGCCCAGGCGTTGATATACTCATCCTCGACGAGTAGCACATTTATGTCAATTTGCGTATTCATGGAGGTTGGTTTTAGGTATCTGATCGGATCAACAACTGGCATGTGTTACGAGATCGTTGATCTAAGATACTGGTATTGTCACCTTTAACGAAATTTATCGCTTCCTGGCTATAATTTTTAATGGTTATGAGTGTAAGGTTGTCGTTGTGAAGTATAGAATATTGAGCAGCTAAATGTCTGGTTATTAGCTCAAGCGATTCTTTTTTTATCTCCGAAACAACTGAAATGCTTGTTGCGGAAATCTGGAGCATCTGGATTTTTAAATTTTCCTGATTAAAGGCGTGAAGCACCTCTGTAATATTTTTTTCATCCATAAAGGAGAAATCCTTAGAAGTAAACGAGGCCAAGGTTTGTTTTTTCTTTACAATAAAAGCTGGTTCAGACCAATGGAAATTTTCTGAACCAATGCGTGTACCATATTTTTCAGGATCCAGAAAACTACGAACAAAAAGAGGAATTCCTTTTTGCGCCAAAGGCCTGATTGTTTTTGGATGGATAACCGTTGCTCCATAATAGGTGAGTTCGGCAGCATCCTGGTAGCTTAAATTTGGTAATAAAACTGCGCCTTGCAACCACTTTGGATCAGCATTTAAAACTCCGGGAACGTCCTTCCAGATTGTTACTGATTCTGCATTGAGGCAATGACCTAGTAAAGCTGCGGTATAATCTGAGCCTTCTCTTCCCAAAGTTGTTAAGAGCCCGTTTTTTGCACCACCTATAAAGCCTTGGGTAATGACTATTCCCTTTTTTAATAATGGCTCAAGATTTTTTCGAATGCTTGAAATGGTTTCATCCATTTGAACCAAACCTTCACGCCATGTCATATCGGTATGAATAAGAAATCTGGCGTTTTGCAAATTCACACTTACACCCTTTTTCCGGAGATACAAGGACAAAATTAAGGTAGATAGATATTCTCCAAAAGTTACAACCTGGTCATATCCCAAATCAAAATCAATGCCTTTTGAATGAATGAGTTGAAAGTCCAATCTGGTAAAATATCTGGACAAAGCATCGGTAGAATCTACATCCCCAATTCCAAAAAGATCGCTTACAATGGTTTCATGGTATAACTTTAAATCATTAAATTCCTTTTCATAAAGCTCACTATTCCAGGCCTTTTCAAATAAAATCTCGAGGGCATTTGTTGTTTTGCCCATAGCAGAAACCACAACTACCAGATTGTTTTCCTGACCTTGATTCTGAATTATTTTGCTTGCATTTCTAATACCATTTGCATCTTTTACAGATGCCCCACCAAACTTGAATATTCTTATCAAAACGATACAACTATTTAATCCGCAAAGAAATGATGTTAAACTGAGGTTTCTAAGAAGTTAAAAAAAAACCCTCGTTTTTGGCGAGGGTTTTTTTCTATCTGATTACCAGATTTATACTTTTGGAAATCGGTTCACCGGTTTCCCGCTTAGATGAGATCTGAAGCCTGTAAATTCCGGCTGGATAACCTTTTAAATCAAGTTTGACTTTTTGGTTTCTGGCACCATTATTCAACTGACCAGCAACCTCTTGTCCAAAAATGTTCAAAACACTTAAATACACCATTTCGGTCAGACCAGAAAGGTCCAAAGTGAAATCTCCGTTTCCAGGATTTGGATAAACAGTTGGATTAAAGACTTGAATCTCCGGATTACAATTAAGGGGAAGTGAATTAAAAATATTTTTTTTGCCTGTCCCATCCATCATGGTTAATCGAACCTGGTTAAAGCCAGAAGGAATTTTAGGTAGCATTATTTTATAATAACGTTCCTCACCTGAGTTTCCAGCAGCATTGGTAGTGGCAATGTACTCCCAATTTTTTCCATTGGCTGAAGCTTCAAGGGTAAACGTCTTGGAATCTTTTTCTCTAAGTGTTTTCCATATAAAATCTGTTCCACTTTTCCCTTTGCAATTCAGATTGAAGAAAGCCAAATCAATATCGAGAGGATTGTTCAGGTATGAGCCTGATGTCCATTCTGAAAATTGAGGAATACCAGTTTTTGTTAATGTGTTGGCAGCCATATCTAAAGTAGCAGGCTGCTCCTCCCAAATGGTTCCATTAAATCTCCATAGATTTAATTCTCCTTCATCAATGGTTCCTTCTGGTGTGATTAATTCATCATCAAAGTAATTGAAAACCAAGGTCGCGTTAAGAGCAGAATTATTGGTTGGATGAATTTCATATCGTCTGTTTGTACCCAAACCTACACCGATTACAGCCTGTTCATGTTTTCTGATCACTTCGGTCGAACCTAAATTTACACCAGAAGAAAGCACAGCACCTAGGCCGCCCACATTTACCGATGAAGGTGCATTTAATGTTCTTACTGATCTTATGGTTCCTCCGGTAATTCCATTCACACGATTGGCTGAAGTTTCATTGACCAATGTTCCCGTTGTACCCAAATCCAATTCGAAGTTATTCAATTCAATATCACCAGTTTGCATGTTTACTTGATTGTCCACTGTAATATCAGAACCCAATTGAACAAATCCCGCACTGGTAGATTTATTCACGACAAGGTCATAGAATCCAATGTTGCCAGTTACTGTAGAGTTATTGGAACCCGTAAAAGTGATTGGAAGACTGTTTGGATTAACCGAACCATTGATGGTGAAGTCTCTGCCCAGGTTTAAAGTTGATCCTGGTCCCAAAACCAAAGTGGCTGATGCATTTACGGTTAGATTGGAATTGATGGTTAAGCTACCAGTTAAAGTACTGGATGGGCCATTGATTCTGATTTCACCAACACCGTCAATTGTATTTCCTGCGGCATCTATGTTTTCTTCAACAGTTAAAATATACCCGGTTGGTATGGTAACATTTGCCCCGGCTAACAGAATTAAATCTTTACATTGTCCATTTCCACCTGTCAGAAAGTTGGGTTGATTTACCACGTTTCCAATAATGGCATTTTCTGACAAAAGCGGCACAGAAGCTGGAATCCAGTTGGTTGCAATGTTCCAGTTTGTATTGGTGGCGCCGGTCCAGATTTTTCCACCTACTGATTGGCCAACCTGAAAATCACCAAAAGTTGTACCCGAAATGGAAATACCTTGTGTTGAATTTCCAGTTATCGTTCCCACTGTAGGCTGGGTCCAAACACTTCCGCTGTAACGGGCCACGATAAAGTTAAGTGGATTGGCAGAAACATCCAGGTCTCCAGCCACATAACTGAAATCTGCATTATAACTTGTAAATCCTGTAACACCTGAATTAGTCAATGTCCAATACCGGTTGGCCGATTTGGTTTGGTCTATACCAGAGGTGTAGACCTGAGGATGGTCACCACTGCTGGTGTTGGCTGTAATAAATCCACCTGCTAATGTTGCTCCGGAATAATTAATGGTTGCCGGCGTATAAGCCGATGCATCTCCAATTTGGAAAACGGTAGTCGTTGCAGCTGCCGGTATTCCTCTTCTCAGATTTCCATTCACATAACTTGAAGATGAGCCACCTGCTATACTTGCTGTGGCATTAACAGTAATTTGATTTAGACCAGTGGTTATTATTCCATTTGTCAAAGTCAAGTTGTTGGTTGCGGTTATAGAACTGGTCAATGTTTTTGTTCCTGCAGAAGTTGTGGACAGTGTAGAGAAATTGGTAGAACCAGTTATGGTTTGACTTCCACCCACAAGATTCACTGTTCCTGTGCCTGCTGTAAATCCAGCCGGACCAACATTGTTTACCCAATTGCCATTCAAACTGATATTTCTATTGCTTGGATTAGCCAAAACACCTGCAGTTAAAGTCAGGTTTCCATTTAAGGTAATATTGGAATTGGGAAGGTTTTTGGTAGCAGTTCCTGTAAATTCCACATTGTTGTAGGTTGCTTGTGTGGACAAGGTTCCATTGGTGGTCCCACCAAATTCAAATGTACCGCTCCCAGCAAGTGTAAACAATGCATAGTTTCCACCAGGAAAAATGTACTGATTGCCAGCGGTTGCCGTTTGTTGAATTCGTCCGGTTCCTGTAACATCTCCATAATTGTGTGCGATGGAGTTGGCAAGATTTAGTGTACCATTAACAACCACCGAAACAGCATTTCTTCCATTTCCATTTGCATTTACAGTATGACCGGAAGCAATAACCGCCTGGTTAAAGTTCGGAAAAGTAGGCGCTGCAGCTCCGGCATGTTGCAAAATTGCATCTACAGACCAGGCATTTGCATCGTCCCAGTTTCCACCCAAAGTTGCGTTTCTGCTATAAAATGTAGTAATAATGTTGAATTCCGTGTTTTCTCCTGCTGTATAATCACCATCAAAATAATTGACCCCTGTGAGTGTGAACCGGTCATTTGAAGCATCTACTGTAGCTGGTATACCTAGTGTTGGTGCCCAAAGGCTTCCAAAGAACCGGCCAGTTACATAACTGGCTTCAGTTCCGTTCACATCAAGAGGCTCGTAGTTGTAGGTATGATTCACCACTGTGCTTCCATTAAACCCAGTGGAATTCACCCTCCAATAGTAGTCCAATTGAAGGTCAAGTACATCTGTGGTTGCAGGATGTTCTACGTTTACAGGTTTGATATTTATGGTTCCAGCCACAGAATTGCTGGTTACATTAAATCTGGCTGGCGTGTATTTTAATGTAGTTCCGATTGGGAATGTAAAATCAGAAGCACTGGCCGGATAAGATTTTTGCACACCACCGTCGCTGGTAACTCCATTTAATCGAATCATATTGGAACTACTGAATGCACCTGTAACAGACGCTGTTACTCCAAGACTTAATAAATTGCTATTCAAATACAATATGCCATTTGGTAAATTTAAAGTACCAGAAATATTAACTGGAGATTCTGCATTTACACCCGCTGAATTCGAAACTCTTACGCTTCCAAAGCTGGCAGTACTTCCTGACTGAATGGCTTGTGCAGAAGCTCCTCCAAAAACCAGAAAACCTGGCCCTGAAGATGTATGGCCGCCATTGTTGACAACATTGTTTAAGGCAGTTAATAGATTTGTACCTGTGTTTAAAGTTCCGGTATTGATATTTAACTGGCCTGCTACCCGAACTGCTGAATTGGTTCCTAAGGTAACTGAACCTCCCGAAAATGTATTGGCTATTGTTAAAACAGCGAAATTGGTAAGGTTGGCACCCGTTCCTGTAATATTTTGGTTGGCAGTTGCACTGTTAAAAGTAGTAACTTGCGTGGCACTTGTTGGTTGGAAACCTCCATTGCTTAATCCACCTGTTGCTGTTGTATTTTGGTTGACCAAATCACCTCCAATGGTTACATCCAGGCTGTTGGCCACAAAGATGGAGTTGCCTTCAATTCTAAGATTTTTTTGAATGCTGATTGGGTCTCCAACCAAGGTTAGTGTTTTGGCATTGGTTGTTCCATCCAAACTCAAATTCCACAATTGGGCTGTTGAACTTATAAAAAAGGTCTGAGCAGCCGGTGTTGAGGTGGTTCCAACCCTGATTTCTCCACCAGTAATATTGAAGGTAGCAGGTTCAATGAAAATGTCATAATAAACGCCACTTGGTGAACCATTTCTGTCAATAGTGAGGATTGAATTTCCAGACATGTTAAATTCTGAACCAGCATTGAGTATCTCAAATTTGCCTCTGTCGTGTGATAAAGATAAAGCGGCATTAGGATTTTTGCCCCGTACCAAAACTGTGGAATTTCCTGATTGTGAATATTTTAATGAGCCAAATTGAACCACCAGACTTCTTCTGATTTGTCCGTTTACATTCAAAACACCAGTCCCAGAAATATCAAATTCCGGAATTCCGGCAGCACCTACTTCCAGGTCGTTGTGTTGGTTATTCGCGATATTTCCAATGTTCATTGTTCCATTTAAAATGGAAAGTTTCCCGAGGAGAATAACGTCAGCATCTGAGGAGTTTACCTGGTTTACATTTACTGTCAGACCAGTATTATTTAAAGTTAAAGCCGTTGAAGAAGGAATTGTGAAATCTCCGACAGCGTTTGTCAGTGTAATGGTTCCAGCCTTAGACCATTTCAGGTTGCCATTGGTTAAAGTGAGCCAATTGTTGGATGGTACTGTAAATGTGCCAAGGGTTGTGATTTCCAATTCAGTAGCTGCTGATGTCCCTTTGTTTATGGTCAATGTGAACAAATCTACATTGGCTGAACCATTGGCGCCATTCCAAACCCTTGAGCCAGTTCCCTGAAACAAAAGATTTGCAGTGGAAGCATTGTTTAAATCTATATTTCCTTCATTAAAAAGGTTTCCACCAAGACGTATGCTGTGATTGTTTGAACCAGTGGAACTAGTTTGTAAGGTTCCTGAAGAATTGATTGTTGTATTGTTCGTAACCCGAACTATGTGGCTTGCAGCTCCTCCCACTTCCAGAATTCCATTGGTGATATTCAAGTCATCATTTATTTTAATTATCCGGGCGCTATTTTGAAGCACTCCGGCAATACCTGTACTGTTTCCATTTACAGTAACATCTTCATAGATTTCAAGATCCTTGTTAGGAAACTCGATAATCCGTCCTGAACCTGGTGCCAATACCAGATTTCTGTAGGTATCTATTGAAATTACGGTTGGACTTGCGGTGGAGCCTGGCAGCGTAAAATTCTGAACGCCTGTAGAGTAATATTCACAAGTACCACCTGTGCTTTGAAAAAACAAACCAAAGTCCCCGGCTGGAAACTCAGCTGTTGCAGATGCAGAAGAGATTCTGATGGTTCCAGAACCGCCCGCTGTGGCATAAGGAATGGCGCCAAAGTTATTTCCAGTTGTGGTTTGGCAATCCAATGTTGAGCCTGCATCCACAATCAAACTACCTGAAACGGTGCTGTTTGTGGTTATAGTTACTGTATGGTTAAACAGGCCTCCATCTCCAATAAGAACCGGAGAATTAGAAGCTGGAATGGATGCAGAAGCTGCTCCGCCAAATCCAACATTGGACCATGTTGCAGGTGTATTCCAATCACCATTGGTTCTTGAGTAATAAGGTGTTACAATGCCAAATGCAGCCGGATTGCCCGCCGTAAAATCACCGTCGGTATAACTAACGCCTGTAAAACTGATGTTGTTTGTCGTTTCATTTACCTGAGTCACATCACTGATGGTGGTATAGGCTATGGCCAATTGGTCATAAAACGCTGGAATATAAGTTACATCATCTGTGAGATTGCCATAATTGAAAGTGTAGTTCACCGAATTGGCAGGTATCCCCGTAAATCCACTGGTTTCAAGTTTCCAATACAGGTCAAAGCAATTGGGGTCAGTTACATATAATTGTTTGGTTCCAACAGGTCTTACGGTTAAGTCACCCCAAGTAGTAGGAGTTGCGCTAAACTGAATGGTTGCAGGAGAATAATTGATACCATAGCCCAAAGGAAAAGTTATTGCAGCTGTGGATGAATAGGTCTTTTTGATTCCTCCATCAGAGCGAAGTCCATTGGTTTTGATGTGTCGGTTGATTGAAAAAGTACCTGTAATATTGCTGGAAGCCGGCAGTGTGATTTGTTTGTTTCCAATATTGGCAACTCTATCGGTGGTAAGGGCCAGATTTCCATTTATTTGTAAATTGCTGGAAACAGTTATCTGAGTAGAACCTACAGCCCCATTGGTGTTGGAGAAATCCAAGTTCCCAAAGATGGAATTGAGTGTTCCGGAGATGGTCTGAGCAGCAATTGCACTATTTAAAGCAATTTTTCCAGCCCCGGAATGGATTCCGTTGTTGAGGATATCTCCTGCCACATTAATGGTTTTGCCCCCATCAGCCAAAGTACCATTCGAAATATTGAGGCCTGCTCGGACAGTTATTGTTGCAGCTGTCCCCGCCACAGTTAAAGTCGATGAACTTTTATTTATTGCCAAAGAACTTAGACCTGTATTAAGCGAGCCATTCACAGTAAAACTTTGATTGGAAGCCCCATCAAAAGTCAATGTGTTTGTAGTCGATTGGTAGGTCCCACCATTAGACAAAAGGAAGTTTCCACGAACAAAAACATTGGCATTCAATGCATCGAAAACAGGAGAGTTGGTTCCATTTACAGTAAAATCATTCAAAATCACCAGAGGCTGAGCTGGATAAGTTACTGTATTTCCTCCGCTTCCATCATATGACCATGGAATCGAGGTTAGCCTTGCAGAGCTTGCTGCTCCTGCACTTTTAGAAATGGTTAAGTCGTATAAAGGAGATGAACTTGAAATATCAAAATTAATTCCTGCGCCAACCGTTACATTGATCGTTCCCCCTGTAACCTCATAATTGCCAAGAGATGAGGCAATTTGAATACCTCCATTTGGGGTAATTCCACCTGTGAATACTTTGGTGATATTGATGGTTCCACCTGTCATTCTAAATACATTGTCAGGATAGGGCAAAGTAAAAATGGAATAATGGTTAATTCCTCCATTAATGCCCGATAAATTGAAAGTTCCGCCGGTTTGATTGAATGCACCGCGGTGGGTAGTTGCAGTTGTAGAAGTTCTGAACATCCAGGCATTTACTGTTCCTGTACCCTCTATTTGTAGTTGTCCGGTTTCTCTTAAAACGATTCCACCCTGACCAGCTGCCACATTTAATGTACCTGCCGATACCCTTAAGGTGCCGTAAGGTACGATGGCAAGCCCAGGTCCAAAAGTTACAGTGGCTCCATCTATCCAAAAAGTTGGAATGGTTGTGGATGAGCCTAAATCATAATTTCCACCTCCACTAATCATTCGGTCAACAACCACATTGGGTCCAAGCCTAAGCGTTCCGGTTGTAACATCAATGGTTTTGGCATTTGACCAAAAAGTTGGAGTTGCCCCCGCTGCTGCAGTCACAAAAAGTTCAAAGCCTGTGTTTTTAATAACAATAAAGTTGTCAAACCTTGTGAAGCTTCCTGTATTAGAAGTTACAGCTGTATTTGTGGTGATTCCTCTAAAGTTTATAGTTGCATATCCATTGGTTGGAAGGGTGTATGCAACAGTTGCATTCGTGAGAAAAAGACTGTCTGAGTTTGTTAAATTTCCAAATAAATTTATCGTATGAGCTGCATTAAATCTGCCTACTTTAAAAGTTGTTCCTGTTCCTACATTGATGTTTCCGGTGATATTTACAGTTCTGGCTGTAGCGGTATTTCCTATCACAAAAGCAGCTCTTCCGGCACCGGTTCTTGAGGAAGTGAAATTCCCGTTCAAAGTCATATTGGTATCCAGGGCAATGGTAAAATTAGTCCCTGTTGAATTGGTTATCAGTAGATTATTGTAGGTAGTTAATGTTGAATCCAATTCATTAACTCCCGCAGGTAAATTATAATATTCAAAAGTGCCACCTGTGCTGGCACAAAAATTTGTAAAGTTGGCTGTCGGTAAAGTAATTGAGGATTGCCTGTATAAGCCAGAACCTGTAACAGGTCCAAAATTATGTCCAGTGGTTGCGGCAATATCAAGCACTGCACCGTTTTCAATCGTTAAAGAAGCAGTAGTTAAACCTGATGCGGCATTTGTAACGGTTCTGCCATTCAGAATAAATACCTGGTCTCCAACGGTTGGAACCGCAGAGTTGATTAATGTTGTACCAGATGGGTCAGTAGTCCAGGTGCCAGCGGTATTCCAATCACCTGAAATATAAGAATAAAATGCATTTCGAACGGTTGGGTCAATGGCTGTCCATGAGCCTGTTAAAAACGTAGTTCCAGTGGTTGAAAATGGATTAGAGCCAGGAGCACTTCCGCCAGCTACTGCTGAAAGGGTAGATCCATCCCAAACTCTGGGTACATAAAAACCTACCGAACCAATTACTTCACCAGCACTAAAGGTAAAAGCCATATTTGCTGTGATGGCAGATAGATTCGTTGAAGCAACTTCCCAGTATTTAACAAGTGCATTGTTAAAATACGGAACATTGGGCTGCTTGGCGGCCACAGCTCTGACGGTTATTGTACCGGTGCCAGCTACTGTTGCAGCCAAACTACTGATATTCATTGGGCTATAGAAACCAGTGGTACCCAATGGGATCAAGCCAGAAGCCGCTGGCGTTTGGGTTACAAAAGCGGAGAAGTTGGCAGCTGTAGTTCCTTGTTTGGTAAACAAACCTGACCCATCCGTAACAATCATTTTTGTTAAGCCAAATGCACCAGCTGAAGAAACCAAAGTTCCTGCAGTTCCAAGTGTAAAGTTGAAATTACTCAGGGAAAGAAGAACAGAGGCTGAAAAAGTAACAGCCCCGGAGGCGTTTACATTGCCTCCAATGGTTTTAATTCCACTTCCTCCTACAGTTAAATTTGCATAGTTTGGCGACGCAAAAACTGATTGGTCGCCTGCCCTGGTGTAAGAAACTGTGTTTCCAGCAATCGTTGTTAATGTTCCGATTGAATTAAGTTGACCATTAAGCACCAATCTATGTCCTGCCAGAGCTGACATGTTTATAGTTCCAGCACCATTCAAATCTCCGTTTATTGTAAGGGTTCTTGCAGTTCCTATATAAACCAGAGAACCTCCATTTACAGAAATACCATTGGTAACTGTCAGGCTGCTGTTTAGATTAAATAATCCTCCGGATTTATTGAGAACAATGTTATTAAGCGGACCAGATGCATTTACAGATAAAGTGCAAACAGTCGCTGTCGCAAATGTTTGGGTCCCAGTGGTAGAGGAGATGGTTCCGGTTGATTGGGTGAAATTCCCATTAACGGTAATGTCTCCAATGGTTTTAGTACCAGCACCATTTATTATAATATTGTGATATGTATTATCTGGAATTGTTTGATTTGAGCCCGAAGAGAAAGTAACTGTATTGCCCGATGAACTTGCAACCAAACTTCCTGTTCCAAAAGGCGTTGTTGAGGAAGCCAGGCTCAATGAAGCATTGACATCATTTACCAATTGTGAAGTACCCAAAGTTCCATTAAGCGTTCCGGTAATGGTTATGTTTCTGGTGTTGGTCAACACAATTCCGTTTCCAAGTCCATCGTCTCCAACCAGAACATTGCCTCCAAATGTAATGGCACCTGAACCTGTACCATTAATAGATTGATTGTTCGTAGAAAACAGAACCTGACCAGTACCCAAATTGGATGCAGCAGTTGAGTTTTGGGTAATGCCGGATTCAAATTCCCAGGTTGGGTTTCCAGTCATTGAATTTATGTTGGAAGTTCCGTTTAATGTTACAGCACCGGAAACTAAAATAGAACCAGCGCCGGATTTGCTAAAAATTCCATTTCCATTTAAAGTCATTGTTGTGGTGGTCACATTGAAAGTACTACCCCGGAAAGTAGTACCGTTGCCAATGGTTAAAACATTTGCAACAATTAGATTTTGAAAAATAGTTTTAGCTGCAGAGCCACCTGTAGTTAAATTAAAATAACCAGTAGCTGTGGAACGTATGCCCTGGGCAGCACCTGAATAAGTTACGCTATTTCCACTTGAATTTGCCGTTAAAGAACCCGTTCCCATTAAACTGGCTGAACCATTGTAAGTTAAATTGGCATTGGTTCCGTTGGTAAAGTTAGAACCACCAGTAGTGCCATCACATGCATTTGCTACGGTTAAAGTTCCATTGTTTGTTAAGGTAATATTGGCAACAGAAATGGTGTTTATTGTATAAGCTGAGGTGCCATTAAGTGCCTGGTTGTTTGTGGAGAATGTTACGGTTGGAGCAGTTAAACTAAAAGTTGTACCGCTATGGCTGATACCATTTCTGAATTCAAAAGGTGAACTGTTTCCTGAAGAGAAAGAACATCCTACCCCAACATTAACCTGATCGACGAAAATATTGGAACCTGTGTTGCTATTGTCAACCAAGGTTGCTGTTCCCGAAAGGGCAAGTGTAGAGCCAGCTGTAAAGTTGTTTACATTCAGGTTTAAAGCACCCGCAGTAAGTGTGACAGCACCTGAAAATGTGACTGCATTGGTATTGGTTAAAGTTAGGTTAATACTGCTTGCTACATTGTTTAATGTTACAGCAGAAGCCCCGGTAATATTCTGAGCGTTTGTTGTAAACGAAATCTGACCAGTGCCTGTCAAACTAAAGGTCGTACCATTGTGAGTAATGCCGCCTCTGAATGTATAGGTTGAATTATTGGAAGAAGAAAAAGAACAACCTGCTGGCACAGTTACCTGGCCAATGAAAAGATTTGAACCTGCATTGTTATCATCCACAATAGAACCCGTGCCAGACAATGTGGTAGTTGTATTGGCAGTGAAGCTTGCTGTATTAAGATTTAAAGAACCTGAAACCGTAACAGCACCATTGCAGGTAACAGAATTGGTATTTGTAAGGCTAAGTGTATTTGTAATAGAAACAATGTTTAATATTACTGCAGATCCTCCACTTATACTTTGGGAATTTGTTGTAAATGAAATAGTTCCGCCTCCAGTCAAACTACAGGTCGCACCATTGTGCAGAATTCCGTTTCTGAATTCATAGGTGGAGGTAACAGCCGAACTAAAAACTCCACTCGCATTAATAGTTACCAGTCCATCAAACCGGTTTGCTCCTGTGTGGTTATTATCGTTTAGTGAACCCGTAGAAGAAACAGTTGTTGCCCCATTTACAGTAAAATTCTGGTTGTTGATCTGATAAACACCATTCACTGTAAGGTCTCCGGTAATGGTAATTGCCGTGTTGGTGTGGGTAAATGTTACCCCTGAGTTCACTGTGAAACTAGCAAAATTGGTTATACCTACTGCAGGTCCTGCGGTTACATTGTGTGCAATGACGATATCATCTCCAGCTACAGGCAAACCTGCTGGTGACCAGGTAATTGCTGCCCATGTACCAGAGCTGGCTGTGGTTTTTACTACCCCAAACGCTTGACTGCCCGCAAACAGCAAGAAACTGAAAATCAGTAAGGTTGGAATCGAAAATAGAAAATGGGGTTTGTGAAAAAGTATTCGTTTTTTCATAGACTTGTTGGGTAAACCAGAGATGTGAAACTCTGAGACAGAAATATTAATTCTTTGGAATATGCAAAAGTAACTGGAAAAGATACTATTTTCCAAATCAAATTGATTTTTCATTTATATATTTGGTATAAAACCAAGAAATAGGAAAGAAAAAAAGCTGTATGCGTATTCCGGATTATACTTTGACAAGAAAAAAAACTTTTATTTTTTTTTCTCTTAGTTAAAATTAATCGTTACTAATCCGTCTTTTTAGTGGAATAGCAATTCAGAATTCGAATGCACTTTTATACAATGCCAAAAATGAAAGGTATTTAATTCAATATTTTACAGGAAGGGCTGAAAAGCATTCACTTGTATGGTTTTGGAAAAAATATTGAGAAAATGAGTCAGTCCTGATTTTGGGATGCTGTGCTTTTTGGAACTAAAGTAAAACCAAAATTCAACGGCACATTTCTTGAATCAGGCTTTTGTGCTGAGGGAAATTTTCCAGAAAATAGGCTTTTGGGGGCATTTCGAAGTCTGAGAAATCAAAACCGGGGCTCACTGTGCAGCCAACCAATGAAAAGCTACTTCCTTCCAAAGGCCTGCTGCCAAACCAGTTTCCCGCTTTTACCACGTAAGAAAGAACTTGACCATAACTAAAATTTTGCCCCAGTACAGTTTTGATAAGCTTACCATTTGGTTCTATTTCAATGATTTCCAAGGGCTCACCCAGATAAAAATGCCAGATTTCATCGGACTTGATTTTATGCAATGCCGAAAACTGACCTTTTTCCAAAAGGAAATAAATGCTGGTGGCATAAGATCTTTGTCCATCAAAACCAGCTGGTGAAAAACTTTCTGAAGAACGATAATGCTCAGCAAAATAGCCACCTTCCGGATGAGTCAGCATTTTGAGATTTTCAATAATGGATTTAACGGTTTGCATAATTATAGGAACATTAATTTTTAATAAAATGTTTGATAAGGATTGCGGCCAGGATGGCAGCGGATATCCTTTTTAGGATTTTTACTTTGCAAAAGCTAAAGTAAAAATCCTAAAAAGATAGAAGCAAACAGCCTGATAAGCCGCCCTGATTAAAACAAATTGTCGTTAGAAAAAACGGGGTTTATTTCCCCTTTTTGTTTTTATCTTTTTCCTTTTGAGCATCTTGAGCCATGCGCATGGCCTCTTCCAAACGGGCTGCAAAACCGGATTTTTTCTTGGTTGCGTTTTTGACTTTGTTGGCCTCGAGTTTTGCCCGGAGCTGGTCTTCATCCACAAATCGTTTGATAACCTGCTGCTGCACAATGCTTACCACGTTTGAAACCAAATAATAAAAACTAAGTCCAGCTGGCAAAGAGTTCAAAATAAACATAAAAACAACCGGCATGATGTAACTCATGGATTGCATCGGACCGGCCACAGTGCTGGTTTGGTTGTTGTACCAGGTGAGCACCAAAGTAGAAGCTGTCATCAATATGGTGAAAAGACTGACATGGTCGCCATAGCCCGGAAGTTTGAATGGCAGGGTGGCGATGGAATCGTAGGTGCTTAAATCGGGTGCCCACCAAAAACTTTCCTGCCGCAGCTCAATGGCATTGGGGAAAAAGTTGAACATGGCAAGCAAAATAGGCATTTGCAAAAGCAAAGGAATACAGCCACTTAGCGGATTGATGCCCACTTGCTGATAGAGTTTCATCTGCTCTGCCTGGGCCTTTTGCATGTCGTCTCCGGTTCGGGCTTTGATTTCATCCAACTCAGGTTTTAGTACCTTCATTTTGGCCATAGATATATATGACTTGTATGAAAGCGGTAAAAGCAAAAGTTTAATCAACAAAACGAGAATGATGATGATGATGCCATAATTTGATACTACACCTTCCAGCCAATAAAACACATTGACCGTTATAAACCTGTTAACCAAGTTGATAACCGGCCAACCCAGATATACGTTTTTGTCATAATCGGGTGTTACAGCTTTTAGCGTCCTGAAATCATTTGGACCGAAATACCATTTGAAACCAAGCGTTTGGTTCACCATTGGCACTCCAAAAGAAGCTTCCATATTTTTGACGGAAGTGGTGTCAGCCTCGTTTGTTATTTGCTTGATTTTGAGGTTAGAGAATCCGTTATTAGAGATTAGACCTGTGTTGAAAAACTTCTGTTTGAAGGAGAACCACTTGACAGGATTGTTGATTTCGGCTTTTTCTTCGGTGGTAGACGTTTCCGTCAGGTTGTTGAATCCTTCCACATCCTGAAAATAGTTGATGCAGGTAGTAGTTCGGTTTTGTAGAATGTCTTTTTCTAACTGATTGGCATTGAATGCATAAGAAAGTTCTGCCTGGGCTTTTTCGGATAATTGCAAGCCAACAGTGTTTACTGCATATTTAACAGTGTAGCCTTTGGCGGGTAAGGTGAATTTTTGCTCTATTTTTCCTCCACCAGGGATATTGCAAACGAAAGAAAAACTGCCTGAATCCTTGTCAATTTTTACAGATTTTTGCTCGGAGGAATATGGAAGCTGACTAATGTTAAGAGACTTGCCTGCAACCGGAAGAATTAAATTCTGTGCAAACCGGCCATCAGAAATGAGTAAAAGTGGTTTTGCATCCCATGTTTTGTAGTTTTTAAGTTCTACAGATTTGATTCTGGCGCCAATTGGAGAAATAGCCAATTTAATATCAGCGTTTTCCAGAAAAACCGGAGCAGTATCAACCACCAATCCAGAATCGGTGATCCCTAATTTTTCAAGGGCTTTGAGGGCAACCTGCGATTCGGTAGATTTTGGTTTGTTAGAATCTACTTTAACAGTTTTTATCTTTTTGACATCAGGTAGTTCTGAAGGCTTTGGAGCAAAGAAGGTGAAATACACAAAGAGTATTCCAAAAATGAGTACGAGGCCGGTGGCCTGATTTTTATCCATGGTTTAAAACGGAGTCTCTGTAAATCAGGGACTTTATCCAAAAATGGCCGCAAAAGTACGGTTTTATCCCTTGAAAAGCGAATGAAAATTAAAGCTTATTGGATTGGAAACATTTTAAGAATCCAAATCAGGTTGTAAATCGCAGTTCAATTCCGTTTTAAAAATGCCAAAAGTTAATATTCAGAGCAAGCTGCCCAATCTCCCAACCACCATTTTTACAACCATGAGCCAGCTGGCCAACCAACACAAGGCCATCAACCTTGGGCAGGGTTTTCCGGATTTTGAAATGGATCCTTTGTTGCATGATTTGGTTAACAATGCGATGCGGAATGGCCACAATCAATATGCGCACACTTTTGGATTTCAGGGACTTAGGGAGGTTCTCGCTCAGAAAATTAACACTTTGTATAGCAATCCTGTAAATCCTGAAACTGAAATCACCATTACTCCCGGTGGAACCTATGCCATTTCGAATGCCTTGACATCTGTTCTGAGAGAAGGGGATGAGGTCATTTATTTTGAGCCTTGCTTTGATAGCTATGTGCCCAATATAAAGGTAATGGGGGCAAAGCCAGTGGCCATTCCACTGAATTTTCCTGATTATTCCATTCCGTGGGAAAAAGTGCGGCAGGCGGTTAATTCCAAAACCAGGATGATTATGGTCAATTCACCCAACAATCCAACTGGAACATTGCTCGGCTTGCAGGATTTGGAGGAATTAAAAGACATAACCAGAAACACACAAATCCTGATTTTGAGCGATGAAGTGTATGAACACATTGTTTTTGATGGGGAGAAACATCATAGCATTTTAGCCCATCCGGAACTTTTTGAGCGTTCGTTTGTAGCTTTTTCGTTGGGCAAGGTTTGCCACTGTACAGGTTGGAAAATCGGGTATTCCGTGGCTCCTGCTTATTTAACCAAAGAGTTTCGCAATCACCATCAGTTTAATGTCTTTTCGGTGAATACACCCATGCAGGTGGCCATGGCTGAATACCTTTCCAATCCGCAAACCTATTTGCAATTGCCGTCTGTTTTTCAGGCGAAACGGGACTTCTTTGCCAAAGAAATGGTGGGTAGTATTTTGGAGCCATTGCCAAGTAAAGGTTCTTATTTTCAGTGTTTTACTTTTCCGGAATCGCTTGGTGCCAATTCCAGAAATGTCGCTTTGGATTTGGTGGAACGGGTAGGGGTGGCGCTTATTCCGGTTTCGGCTTTTTATCAGGATGAAACGGACCACAAGGTTTTGCGGGTTTGTATTGCCAAGAAAGAAGATACCTTAAGGGAGGCGGCCAGAAGACTGAAAGGAGTAGGGGTGTAGCTTCCTTTTAAAATTATGATTGAATTGTAATTCAATTTAGGTTATCCAAATATGAGGCTGAAGAAGTTGACCAAAATCAAATTGTTTTATTGCTGAGAATGAACAAGTTTTACGAAACCATATTTAATCACCCAAAAAATGATTCTTTTATTTTTGCTCCTGTTTGCAGTGATTTTTGGCGTAGGCCCTTTGTTTTGTGCATGGTTGTACCAGAGAAAAAAGTTGATAAGTCACATCCAATCTTATTTGCTCAATGCGCTCATTACTTTTTTTATTCCATTCATCTGGGCCCTTTTTCAGGATCCAATAAAGGTTACGAACCAGATTCCCGTTTTTGGTTCCGCATCCACAGTTTTTCTTGGAAATTTGATTTTTGGAATTCCTTCCAGTTTGATAGTTCAGATATTGTTTAACTTTATTTTGGCAAAGCCGGAAGAGAAAAGCAATACGGAATTAACCACTACTCAGTAAGCCAAAATCTATTGCTAATATTGAGCGAGAGGGCTTAGATTATTTGCTAAGATTTTTGTCTGAAATTAACAAAGTTGTAACATTACAAGCGTCTCCCTGTAAACCTAATCTTCAAATTCCCTAAGCCATTTTTGGATACCAACCTGTTTCCTCCAAAGAGATAAAGTTTCCTGAATGTACACCATTGCTCCATCTTCTGCATTTGGCGAAAATCTTGAAATAGGTTGTTTAGGAATTTGCTTTTTACCTAATAAGTAAGGTAAAACAAATGGGTTAAAATCCAGAGCATCAAACATTGCTTCATCCGCATCTTCACAATCGTCACCTGTCATATAACAGTAAAGGGCATAGTTGTAAAGAGAATGAAGCGAATGTTCAAATTCGTCTTCAAACTGGTCTATCAAATCTACAAAAGCGTCATAATCTTTTAAGTCCAGGTACAAGCGTTGCAGAATGTTGCGAACACCTGAATTATCCTGTGGGTTTAAAGTCAGTATTTTGTTGAATATTTCAGCGGCTTCCTTTTTCTTATTTTGTTCTTCCAATATCAGTCCTTTTGCGCCAAGCAATCTGATATAAGGTCTGGTTTCGATAAGTCCCCAAAAATGGCCCATATTTTCCTTTTCATAGTCTCCGCCAAACAAAAGTTCAGAGGCCTCAAGACCTTTATCCAATATTTTGCTTGCTTTTTCATTACTGAGGCAGGCTTTGTAATATGCCTCATAAACCAATGGAGACGTGTTGCAAAGTTCCAAAGCCTGTTTTGCTTTGGTCTCCAGTTCTTTCACATCCTCCCATTCCAGTTGAATCCCATTCTCTTCAATAGCCTCTAAAATATCAAAAGCCATGTCTTCGGCTTTTTCCTTGTCGGTTCGCTCATTTTTTGGAATTTCTGGTAAAGCAGCCCCGAGACTATTCTTAATCCATTCTATTCTTTCTTCGTCCGACATTTTTTTTCGGTCCATATATCGGTTCATTTCAATGAATGACCTTTCTGATGAAATAGGCATAGGTGAAAATTTTGCTGCAAATAAAAATAAGCTGGTATTAAAATTGGCAATAATTTTCTTTGGGCTTGAAATTAATTTTCAATTCATCTCCTCTATCTTGATTTGCCAAGCTTAAGATAATTCATAAAAACAGGAACTATGTTCTCGTAAAACCACCAAACATGGTATTAAATAGGGCTTACTGAAAAAGTCAAAAGCTTTAAGTAATTGGTCAAAAGTAGTCAGTATTCAGTTTTTAGTTCAAAAGTAGTTGTAGCTAAAGTATTCAATTTTAAGCCACTAAAATATTTTCATCTAAAAATTCAATTTGTGGTTGTCTTGTGCATTTTTAAATTTCTCTCAATTTTGAAATGACAATATTTTTAAGTGCACGACTTTTACGTGTTTTTCAAGAAAACCCGTGCACTTAATTTCTGAAAATGATTGATAAACTCTTGAAAATGAAACAGTAATGGCTTTTTCAGCAGCCCCTAAATATTTGCCAGAAATTTTTGAAATTTCTAACCCAATCCTCAGATCGGTTGTATCACATTTTTCAATTCTCCAAATAAGAAATAAGATTCAAAAGCATTTTATCATAAATATTCTCCTGGTCTGCTTTGTCGTAAAGGTCAAGAAGAAAAACTTTTTTATTGACTATCCGGACCAGCGTAATCAATCTACCTCCTCCCGATGTTCCTTTCCCCTTGCTGGAAATAGCTACCCTGATTTTAAAGCATTCTTTTCCAATGGGAGTTCCTAATGTGGGATTAACTTCAAGTGTCGAAACAATAGGTAAAAGATCTTCCTGAAGTGATTTGTATTTTTTATTCAGCTTCCTTAATTTCCTCTCAAATGGTTCAGTAGCAATTACCTCAAAGTTCATTTAACAAGTCTTTGGCGTTTTTAAGTTTCTTTTCACCTTTTTCGTATTGGTTCACATTTTGAAAAGCTTCAACCAGATTGGTAATTGCCTCTTCCTGTTTTTTTTCTTTGGCTATGCCCAAAACAGAAATGTATTTCAGGCTTTTCAGCATTTCCATAAAAAAATCAGATCTGTTTTCCTGTATTTCCAGTAATACCTTCATTAATCACAAAATTGAAAGACAAAGAAACAAAAAGATATTTGAACTTCTGTTTTTTCCACCCCGCCAGGTTTACCCATCTCACACAATTACTCCGGCTGGTAAAGACCATAGCCAAGATTAAAAAACCAATTATATTAGAAATTAAAAGCCAATAATATTGGTATATTTGCCGGCCCGATCTCAAAATGGTGGGAATATGTACCTCAATTGTCATTCGCATTTTAGTCTTAACCATGGTGTGCTTTCGCCGGAAGTGCTTGTGGCTGAGGCTGTGGCAAGAGGAATTACCAGGCTGGCACTTACGGATGTGAACAATACCTCGGGTGTTTTCGATTTTGTGGAGCATTGCCAGAATGCCGGCATAGAACCGACGGTGGGTATTGAGTTTCGAAACGGGTTTGCGCTGTGCTACATCGCCTTGGTGGCTTCACCTTTGGGCTACGAAAAATTGAACCACTGGATGAGCGATTTTCTGTTTCGGAAGGCTGCTTTTCCGACGGAGGCACCAGAACTGGAGCAGGTTTTCTGGATATATCCACAGCAAAATATGCCCAAACGTGACCCGAGGCAAACTGAGTGGTTGGGCATTCGGCCATCGGAACTGGCGCAATGGAATTTTAGCCTGCAAAAAAATGCCCGGGCAGAATGGCAAGCCAAAACAGTAGCCTGGCATCCCGTTACTTTTCTGGATCGCCGTGGTTTTGACCTGCACCGGTTGCTGCGCTGCATTGATGAAAACAGCCTGCTGAGCAAACTGACGCCCGATTTGCATGCAGGTATAGATGAGTGGTTTGCCCGACCGGAGGAAATGCTGGATTGGTACAAAGAAGCACCGGAACTGATTTTCCGGGCAGAGGCTTTGCTGGAGCAGTGCAGTTTTCCTTTTACTTTTCATGTGCCCAAAAACAAAAAGATATTCTCTGCCGATCGCACCGACGATCTGGCTCTGCTGCGCAAACTGGCCAACGACGGCCTGCAATACCGCTATGGAAAAGGCAACAAAGATGCCCGGAAACGGGTAGATAAGGAACTGCTGATTATAGAACAGCTCGATTTTTCGGCCTATTTTCTTATTACCTGGGACATTATCCGCTACGCACGGAGCCGTGGCTATTTTCATGTGGGCCGTGGTTCGGGAGCCAATTCTATTGTGGCTTACTGTCTGGGTATCACAGATGTTGACCCAATTGAGCTGGACCTTTACTTTGAGCGGTTTATCAATCCGCACCGGACTTCGCCACCCGATTTTGACATCGATTTCAGCTGGGATGAACGGGAAGAGATTCAGGACTACATTTTTAAACGCTACGGACGGGACCATGTGGCCATGATTGGAGCCTACGTAACCTATCAGGGTAGTTCTACGATGCGGGAACTGGCCAAGGTTTTTGGAATCCCGAAGCTGGAAATAGACCAGATGGTGGATTCGCCCAAAGATTTTCAGGATACGAAAACGATGCAATGGATTAACCGTTTTGGGGCTATGATGAAAGATATGCCCAATTACGTGTCCATTCACGCTGGCGGAATTATTATTTCGGAGGAAAGCATTTACTGCTACACCGCCCTGAACATGCCGCCCAAGGGTTTTCCGACCACGCAGTTTGATATGTATGTGGCTGAGGATATTGGCTTTGCAAAGTTTGATATTCTGAGCCAGCGGGGTCTGGGCCATATAAAAGATGCGGTAGATATCATTTATGAAAATCGTGGCGTGCATGTGGATGTGCATGCGGTGCAAAGGTTTAAAAAGGATGAAACCATTCGCCAGCAAATCCGCAGCTCAGAAACGCTTGGATGTTTTTATATTGAAAGTCCAGGTATGCGACAGTTGCTGAGCAAGTTGCGCTGCGATGATTACTTAACACTTGTAGCTGCTTCGTCCATTATCCGCCCGGGTGTGGCCAAAAGCGGGATGATGAAGGAATACATTTTCCGATTCCACAATCCGAACAGTTTCAAATACATCCATCCGGCCATGGAGCCCCTGCTGAAGGAAACGTATGGAGTGATGGTCTACCAGGAAGATGTAATCAAAGTGGCGCATTACTTTGCTGGTCTGGACCTTGCAGAGGCTGATGTGTTGCGGCGGGGGATGAGCGGCAAGTTTCGCTCCAAGGCTGAGTTTCAGAAAATAAAGGAGAAGTTTTTCAGTTCCTGCATCCGCAAAGGCTATACGGAGGAAGTAACCACCGAAGTCTGGCGGCAGATGGAAAGCTTTTCTGGTTACTCGTTCAGCAAGGCGCACTCAGCCAGTTTTGCGGTGGAGAGTTACCAGAGTTTGTTTTTGAAGGCATATTACCCCAAAGAGTTTATGGTGGCGGTGATCAACAATTTCGGCGGTTTTTACCGCACTGAAGTGTATGTGCATGAAGCCAGACGTTGCGGGGCCATCATAGAAGCACCTTGTGTGAACACCAGTCAGGTGCTGACCTGTATCAAAAAGGACAGTATTTATCTGGGTTTTGTGCACCTCAAAAGTCTTGAAAGCAAAGTAGCAGAACAGCTTGTAAATGAGCGGGAAACGAACGGTCGCTATAAAAGTTTATCGAATGTGGTGAAGCGCAACCAAATGGGCCTGGAGCAGTTGATTATCTTGATTCGGATTGGGGCATTTCGTTTCACCGGCCAAAGCAAAAAGGAACTGCTCTGGGAGGCGCACATGCTTTACAATGGCAAACGCCCTGAGCCACCCATGGCGGAGCTTTTTGCTGCTGAGTCGGACGAGGATTACAGCCAGGAACTTTCTCTGCCTGAGCTTTCACCAGAGCACTACATAGAAAATGCCTATGATGAAATGGAATTGCTGGGCTTTCCGCTGGTATCGCCTTTTGCGATGACGGATTGGGGAGAGGAGGCTGAGACGCTGAAAATCAAGGTTTTTGTGGGTGAAGGTAAAAGTAATGGTGGAAGCGATTTGCAGGGAGACGAGAGCTTTGGCCGGATTAGTCCTTTTGTAAAAGAAATCTCAAATGGGAGCAAATTGATTGCTGAAAAGACCAAAATAATTTCAATATGAAACCCAGCCCACACCCAACCATAATCTCCCTCGATGCCAATTCCGAAACAGGATTTGCCACTCAGGAATGGACAGCCCCGCAAACGGCTATCGACTTGAAACCGGCTGCCGATCTGGATCCCAATGGAAGAGCCGTCCTGGAGCAGAGCTGCAAGGCCAGCCAGTTGGCGGCTTTTAAAGGGCGAATCGTTTCCATTTACGGCTATCTTATTACCCTGAAACCTGTGCGGACAGTGAAGGGCGATATGATGAATTTTGGCTGTTTTATAGATTCAGATGGACATTTTCTGGATACCATTCACTTTCCGCCAAGCTTGAAACGTTCACCCTTCAAGGGTTTGGGTGTATATAAACTTACGGGCAAGGTGGTTGATGAATTTGGCTTTCTTAGTCTGGAGGTGCATCAGATGCAAAAGATGCCCAGAAAGATTGATCCACGGGCTGCGAAGTAGGCCATTACTTTTGAGTTTTGATCTGGATCTGATTCAGAAGTAGGCTTCTTTTTTAGTTAAGCGAATGTTCTAGATCGGGTCCAAGTTTTAAAATTTTGCTGAATCCAAACCCTTGAAATGGTAGAAAATGCAGCAATACATTACAGTTACTTGAAAATCTGCATCCTTTTCTTCAAATTTGGCCGATTTCAAAATACAATTGGGACTTCAAAAAGCGGATTACCGATCTTTAAAATTGGTGATTCATTATAGTTCACTTATTAAGATTTAACCTCACCAAGCACTTAATTCCAACCTATTATGACACTTAAAGAGCAAACAGAAGAATTGGTTACCAAGCCCTTAACTAAATTTGTGGATAGAGTTTTGTCTTACACCAAAGCCAAAACTCCAGATAAAATTCATCGGTCTATAGCTGAATCAGATTTTATCAGTCGTGATTTAAGCTGGCTTCAATTCAATTTCAGGGTTTTGGATCAGGTAAAAAGTGACAAACGAAACCTTTTTGAAAAGCTAAAATTTCTTGCCATCACCGCATCTAATTTTGATGAGTTTTTTATGATCAGGGTTGGTTCACTGTACAACTATCTGGATTTCAAAAGGGAAAGGATGGACTATTCTGGTCTGAGGGAAACCCAGTTCAGATCTATGCTTTTGAATGAAAGCCAGGAGTTTTTCCGTTCTCAGAACCAGGTTTTTGAACAGGAATTAAAACCATTATTTAAAAAGAATGGCTTTGAAATTGTTGGCATAGACGATTTAGAGGAAAATGAAAAAGAAATCGTTTTCGACTATTTTAAAAGAACTGTCCATCCCATGCTAACACCCATGCTTTTAGATATTTATCACACTTTTCCAATTGTTCTAAATAAAACTCTAACTTTTGGTGTCATTACCAAAATGGAAGAAAATCCGAAAAATCCCATACGGTTGTCTTTCGTGCAGGTTCCCCAAAATCTTGGCCGTTTTTTTGAGATTTTAAGGGGTGAACTCAAAATTCTTTTGCCAATAGAAGAAATTATCCGTTGGCAGATGGACAAGTTGTTCAGGAATATTGAGATAGTAAGTATAAATCTGTTTAGGGTTTTGCGAAATGGAGATATTTCTATTGAGGAAAGTGATGATGTGGAAGCCGACTTGGTTGATGAAGTAAAAAGACAATTGAGTACCAGAAAAACTGGGCGTGTGGTTCGCGTGGATGTTGAAGATAACTATTCATCTGACATGATGCGGATTCTTAAAGAACGCTGGGATATTGACAGCGATAATGTTTTTATAACCGAAAATCTGATCGATTATACATCCCTTTGGCAAATCATTAACCATGCAGATTTTAGGGATAGAATGCCACTTAATCCTCCGCAGGTATTGCCGATTTCCTATCCTCAGGATGCTAGAAGTGGTAGTATTTTTGAGTTGTTGAAAAAGCAGGACATTCTCATGCATCATCCATTTAATAGCATGGAACCAGTGATGAAAATGTTAGAAGAGGCTGCCTCCGATCCATATGTGCTTTCTATTAAACTTACGATTTATAGACTTGCGAAAAATAGCCGAATTATCGAAGCCTTGTTAAAAGCTGCTGAGAACGGAAAATATGTTTCTGTTTTGTTTGAGGTAAAAGCCCGGTTTGATGAAGAGAATAATATCAAACAGGCTCAAAGATTGCAAAAAGCTGGTTGTTTTGTGATCTATGGACTCGGTAACTACAAAACTCATACAAAGCTTTGTTTGATAGTAAGAAAAGAGGAAGACAAAGTTACCCGGTTTGTTCATCTGGCGAGTGGGAATTACAATGAAGAAACTTCGAAAATCTACACCGATATTGGCATTCTTTCATCAAAAGAAATTTATGCCAATGATGTTTCCGAGTTTTTTAATGTAATCACAGGACACAGCAAACCAGATATTTATGAGTATTTGATTACCTCTCCCAGAGATATGCGTAACCAATTGGTTGGCATGATTCGATTGGAAGCTGAAAATGCCAGAAAGGGTCTGCCTTCTGGAATTGTATTAAAGATAAATTCTCTTGAAGATCAAACCAGTATTGAGGAATTGTACAAAGCCAGCCAGGCAGGGGTTCCAATTAAACTGATTGTTCGAGGTATTTGTTGTTTACGTCCTGGTCGTCAAGGCTTAAGCGAAAATATTAAGGTAAAATCCATTGTTGGTGACTTTTTGGAACATACCCGTGTCTATTATTTTAACAATGCTGGTTCTCCAAAAGTATATGGAGGCAGTGCCGACATGATGAACCGTTCGTTTGATCGTCGTTTGGAATCTCTTTTCCTAATTACAGACGATAAACTTAAGAAGCAGGTTATTAGTATTTTACATTACAATCTTCTTGATAATGTGAACAGTTATGTAATGACTGAGGATGGTTCATACGTAAAATATCAACTTCAGGAAAGTGAATCTGAAATTAACATTCACAAACTTTTTTATAATTTTTCAGAGAAGGATCTGATGCAGAATTGTTTGTTTTAGTGTTGAGAGGAGAGCTTTATAACTCTTTTTCAACTCCCAGGCCAAACAATGCAAAGTCGTACTTAACAGGATCCAAGGGGTCGAAAAGCCTTAGGTTTTCTGTTAGTTCTGTGGCTGTTAGCCAATCTGTTTTTGGCCTTTGAATCAAGCCAAGCTTTCTGGCAACTCTGTCCACATGAAGATCGCAAGGGCAAATCAGATCGGCCGGATTGATTTTGTTCCATATTCCAAAATCCACTCCCTTTTTATCTTTTCGTATCATCCATCTCAAAAACATATTCAAGCGTTTGCAGGCAGACTTTTTTGATGGTGCTGAAATGTGCTTTCCTGTTCGTTGCGGATATTCTGGTAATGAAATAAAAAGACTTCTGAATTGGTTTAATGCAAATTCCACCTTGAATTTCTGACTGTCTGTATTTCTTAAAAAAGCATTCTCCAGGCTGCCAAATCGGGTGTAAACATCTTTAAGGAAATATATGAAGTACTCAAGGTCAAGCCCATTGAAAGTTCGGTGTTTGAAATTTTTCAGTCGAATTAAGTCCTTTTGCGAGGCTTCCAGAATGAATTTATATGGTTCATTTTCAAAGTATTGTATCAGCTTTTTGCAATTTGCGATAATGGTTGGCCTTTGTCCCCAAGCCAAAACTGAGGCAAAAAAGCCCATTATTTCAATGTCCTCATTCCTAGAAAATAGGTGAGGAATAGAAACAGGATCTAGTTCAATAAAACCAGGTCGATTGTATTTATCAACCTTTGCATCAAGGAATTCCTTTAAGTCTTTAGGGTTTCCGGGAAATGTCAATTTTCTATTTGAGGGGAAACCCTAAAGGAAAGTCAAATTTTCTGGATTGTTAATTTTTCATGAATCGCTTCAAGGTTTTGCCTTTTGGCCCTTCCATGATTACGGAGTACATACCAGATCTCATTCCGGAAGGCATTTCAATTTTTAAGATCTCAGAAAAATTGGTTTGATCTTCATGGCCTTTGGTAATGGTTTTACCCATTTGATCCACTATAATCCAGGAATTTAAAGGATTGTTTGCATTGCCGGATTGAATAAACAGTTCTCTGTCAACCAGGCTTGGATAAAGTTTAATACCTTCATTTATTGCGTTTTTCTGAATACTGGTTATGTTAGCCGAAACAGTTTTAGAAATCGTATAAGTGTGATTTGCATTTCGGGTACCTCCGGATACATAAAAGATTACGTTTTCAGGCAATGTTTGTGGAGCAGTCCAGGTAAAACTCCAGCTTTGGTTGGTTTTTGAATTGTGGGTTATATACTGTCTGCCGTTTTCCGAAACACTTTTATTGGTAGAACCTGCAGTAAATAAACCTGTATTTTGGTTGTTATTGTCAAGAGCAACTATTTGAAAACCTCTGGAGTTTGTTCCTGAAGTTAATGATACTGTTAAATTATAGGTTTGTCCAGCATTAATAAATTGGGGATTATCAGCAATAGAAAGTGTTAATGTATTTGGCCCTGAGTTAATTGTACCACCATGGCAAGCCTGGCAAGTTAATTCATTTCCGCCATTTTGGGTTGGTGCACCAGTTCTTGCAGCTACAGCACCACCAGAATTTCCAACACTCCACTCGGTTGAATTTAAAATTAAAACAAGGATAACAATAAGACAGGTAAAAAGTTTGAGATATTTCATAATTATTAAATTTCAACAAAATTACTTAAAAAAATAAATAATTGTTTTGAATTTTATTTGGTCTAAGTTATATTTTTGTCGTTTTTACGAATTAGTCCTTCTAAATAGCTGATTTATCTAATTTCGAAGTAAATATCATTATAAACTAAAATGATGATCTCATTTTTTGGATTTGACTTTTTAAAGGCCTTTTAAAGCGAATCGTAGAATATCAATAGCCACATTTCCATCCCCACACTTCGAAAAGTGGGGGAGGGAATACGAGGCAGATGTGTTTCTATAAGCCGGGTTCTGTCAAAAGATTACTCTTTTGCCCTGCCATTTATCTGGGAGGAATTTCGCAACGCCCCTCAATCGACCTACCCTTCCCGACGTCTTTGCAAGCAAAGCACCCGAGCGAGCCGCCCGGGATTCGGGGTTTATTTGGTCTTTCAGCCCATAAGGTTTACCATGCGTCCTATGTTACCATCGGACCGGTGGTCTCTTACACCACCTTTTCACCCTTACCCTGGCCGAAACCAAGGCGGTATATTCTCTGTGGCACTGGCTGTAACCCGCACCATTACAGGTGGGGCTCCTTCCTGTTAGGAAGTATGGTGCTCTATGCTGCCCGGACTTTCCTAAGTGTTTTTCAACACCTCGGCAGGGCGAAACACATCTGCTGCAAAGATTGTGGTTTGTTTTTTAACAATTGGCTAAAATTGAAATTAACCCAGAAAACGCATTAGAAAATCTATTCCGAACCTAAATTGCTTCAAATCAGAGGCTTCGCTGCCTTATCTTCTGTATCCGTAGCGCTGCTACGAATTTCGAATATAAGGCACTGATTTTTTGCTCTTTAGGCTCTCATAACGAAGTTCTAATGCATTATCTGGGATTAATGAATTGAAGAAAGGTTGATGAGAAGTTTTTATATCTTCTATTATCGCAATGCAAGGATCCAATATATGGAAATTGCGGGAATGTAAGCCCCAGCCTATTTCGGCCAGGATGGCGGTAGAAATCCTTTTTTTGAGCCTGGCCTGGCTTTTAATGGCTCTCAAAAAGATTGAAGCGTACAGCCTGAATAGCCGCCCAAATATATTTTATGCTTCGGTTTTATAAATTATAAAGCCTTGTTATTGAATATTTTACCCTTTATAATGCAGTGGTTTTTTTGTTTCAAATGCCTGAGAAGGTGTTGGTACCCAATGGTGTAATCCACCTGCAAGTGGATCGTTGAAGGTTGTGGGCACATTGTTTGCCGCTGTTCTTTCTTTCCAGGTCAGATGTTGTTTGCCATCATCTCTGCGATCCATGGTAATACAGGATTCCACAGGACAAACCAGGGAACATAGGTTGCAGCCAACGCAGTTTTCTTCAATGATAAATGGTGTGCGGTTCAAAGGATCGGCACTTAGGCCAATGGCTTGGTGGGCGCCGTCCTCGCAAGCGGTGTAACACAGCTGACAACCAATGCATTTGTCGTCGTTTATGCTTGCAACTACTTTGTATTTCAGGTTGAGATCTTCCCAATGTTGCACGTTTGGCAGAGCTTTTCCAACCATTTGGTCAATACTGGTGAAGCCTTTTTGGTCCATGTAGTCTTCAAGACCGCGTTTCATTTCGCGAATAATGCCAAAGCCATAGTGCATTACTGCCGTACAAACCTGCACATTGCTAGCACCGAGTAAAAGAAATTCAACGGCATCCCGCCATGTTTCCACGCCGCCAATTCCAGAAATGGGAAGCTGAACATTTGGATGCTGGGCAACATTTTTGGTCATATTGAGGGCAATTGGTTTTACGGCAGGGCCACAATAGCCACCATTGGTACTTTTGCCATCCACGATTGGGTAGGGGACGAAGTTGTCAATGTCCACACCGATCACACTTTGAATGGTGTTGATAAGTGAAACCGCATTGGCACCGCCTTCTTTTGCGGCCATTGCTGGTCTGGTTATATCTGATATATTGGGTGTTAACTTTACAATAACCGGTATCGTTGCCACTTCCATAACCCATTCCACAATCATTTTCAGGATTTTTGGTTCCTGGCCAACGGCTGAGCCCATTCCTCTTTCACACATGCCATGTGGACAGCCAAAGTTGAGTTCTATGCCGTCTGATCCTGCATTTTCTGCATCTTTTACAATTTGGTGCCATTCTGCACGGCTTTCTACCATTAGCGATGCAATGACAGCATGGTCCGGAAATCGTTTTTTTACTTCTTCAATTTCTCTGAGATTATCAGCCAAAGGTCTGTCAGTGATGAGTTCAATATTGTTGAAGCCCATCATTCGGGTATCTCTATAATTGAGCCCACCATAACGGCTGGAAACATTTACAACTGGAACGCCCAATGTTTTCCAAACCGCACCTCCCCAACCTGTATCAAAAGCTTTCATGATTTGGTAACCTGAATTGGTTGGCGGAGCAGATGCCAGCCAAAATGGGTTTGGAGATTTAATGCCTGCGAAGTTTGAAAATAGATTGGCCATGTTTTGAAAGTTTTAAGTTTTAAGCATTAAGTCAAAAGTGGGGCTTTTGGCATAAATTGAAACTTTGATTATTTGATGTGTTTTGGCAAATCATGAGAATATTTTGCGTATTTCAAAATAGAAAAAATATTCCTTTGAGATATTTTAAAAAATACAAATTTTCGACACCCTTTTCTGGCAGTGTTTTAGTAAAGGAATCACTTTTTTGGAATGACTTTTTTTTGATGGCTGAATCTATACTACTTCAGCTGTTTTTTGTTTGTTTGCCAATTGACCACAGGCGGCATCAATGTCTTTTCCTCTGCTCCTCCTAACATTGACGATGATGCCTTTTTTCTCAAGTATTGTTGTGAAGGTTTCCAGATTATCAGCACTTGTATTTATGAAGTCTGCTTCTGCAATTGGGTTATATTCTATGATATTGACCTTGATTGGGGCACCAATGGATCTTGTGAAGTTTGCCAACTCATGGGCATCCCGCTCGCCATCGTTAAATCCTTGAAAAGCAATGTATTCGAAAGTGATTTGATTTTTTGTTTTTTGATAAAAGTAACGTAAACTTTCTTTGAGGGCGGCCAAAGTATTGCTTTCATTTATCGGCATAATTTGATTCCTTTTCTCATCGTTTGCCGCATGTAGCGAAAGGGCCAGATTGAATTTTACCTGATCGTCAGCCAGTTTGGTGATCATTTTTGCAATTCCAGCGGTTGAAAGTGTAATCCGTTTTGGAGACCAACCCATGCCTTGCGGTGAGATGATTTTATTGATGCCTTCCAAAACATTGTTATAATTGAGCAGTGGTTCTCCCATCCCCATCATTACAATATTGGTGAGCGGTTTGCTAAATTCAGTTTCTGCAATTTGGGCAATGGCCTTTGCCTGGTCATAAATCTCAAACGGTTCCAGGTTTCTTTTTCGGTCCATGTATCCTGTGGCGCAGAATTTACAGGTTAAAGAACAACCGACCTGAGAGGAAATGCATGCCGTCATTCGTTCTCCTTTGGGGATTAAAACTCCTTCTACAATGTTGGTATCGAAAAGTTTAAATGCTGCTTTTATGGTGCCATCGGTGCTTTTTTGCTGTGTGGCAACTTCCAGATTTTTGATGACAAAAGCCTCATCCAATTTATTTCTTAAGTCTTTGGAAAGATTGGCCATTTCCTCAAAACTTTTGGCCCACTTGTTCCAAAGCCAGTCTTCAATCTGTTTTGCTCTGAAAGTTTTTTCCCCAATGGACTCCAACCAGGCCAATAGTTCTTTGCTGTTTATTTTTCGGATGTCCTTTTTCAATGCAATTCAAATTTTGTGGGGCAAAGGTAAGCATCGGTTTCGGATTAGTTATAAACACAAAAACCTACTCAGTTGTTGAATAGGTTTTTGTGTTTATAAATTTAGGAGAACCCTTAACTTTTATTTTTTATTGGCTAAGACTGCATTGGCATCTTTAATGAACTTAACTTCTTCTTTTCCTTTTTCTACTCCTGAAGGATAGCCCAAAGAACCCAAAGGATTAAGACTAAATTTGTTGTCTTTTTTATCTTTTGTGGTGTAAAACATCCAAATTGTGGGATAACCTTGCACCTGAAACTGTTGCTGTAAGCTTGAATTTTGTTGTGCTAATTCTGGAGATAATTGTTTTCCTCTCGGAAAATCCAATTCCAAAAGCACTACATTTTTTTTTGCCCAATCGATAAAATCCGGTTTTGCAAAAACTTCTCTTTGCAATTTGTGACACCAACCGCACCAATCACTTCCTGTAAAAAAAGCGAAAATTGGCTTTTTGCTGGACGAAGATATTTCGTGGGCTTTCATTAAGTCGGTATGCCATTCCAAACTTTCTTTTTGTCTGGGAAGAAGTGCCTGACCAAATGATTGACTAATGGATACTAAAATTGTAAAAGCGAGGAGAATGAATGTGTTTTTCATAGCTTGCAAATATCGAAGAAATTTAAAAAAGTGAACCGATGTTTTTATTTAGAAAATTGCATGAAGTTATTTTCATGAAGAAAGTCGGAAGCCAAAGTTAATACTGACAAGTGTTCCTGATTATTTTAATTATCTAAAAAGGTAAGTTTTAAAGAAAAGCTAAGGGACCAACTTATAAATAATTCCTTCCTCATGTGATGCCAGTATGATTTCATTATCAGCAGATTGGCTAAAAAAAGAAATGTGAATTTGCTTTTCCAATTTATCTAAAAGTAGCTCATTTTTCCTGGTTTCGGGATTGAAAATCCAAATTCTTCCTGAAACAAAATCACCATACACATATCCATTTTGCCATGCTGTGTTTTTGCCATGATATACCAATCCCCCGGTTACTGATTTATCACCATCTTTTTGAGAATAGTTCCAAACTGGTAAATTTGTAGCTGATGGTTGGGCTTCTGCAGGTTTAAAAGCTGATTTTGCCTCCAAACCACGCCAGCCGTAGTTCTCACCAGATTCAATGATGTCAATTTCTTCAAATGCATTTTGACCAACGTCGCCAGCCCAAAGTTTCCCGGTTTTTGAGTCAAAGTTCATTTGCCAGACATTGCGCAAACCATAAGCATAAATCTCAGGCCTTGCATTAGGTGTTGTTACAAATGGATTGGATTCCGGAATGCTGTATGCCAAACCCTTATCTGATTTATTGACATCAATCCTTAGGATTTTCCCTAGTAAAGAACTCAGATTCTGGCTGTTATTTTGAGGATCTCCACCGGCACCGCCGTCTCCCCATGAAAAATACAAATACCCATCCGGCCCGAAAAGTATGGCACCACCATTGTGGTTGGTATAAGGTTGGGCTTGAGATATTAGAATTTTCGGTTCAGTGGAAACTGGTTTTGGATTGGCCGGGTCTTTTACCGAAAGCTCAGAAATATGAGAAACCAAATTTTTACCCTCACCTTGGGTATAAGACATAAAAAACCGCCCATTCTTTTGAAAATCAGGGTGAAAGGCCATTCCAAGCAAGCCAGTTTCACTACTGGTTTTAGAAACTTTATCAGACCAGTTTAAAAAAAGTGATCTTTTAGAGGTGTTCGTATTCTCTTCAACCAAATAGATATTTCCTCTTTGCTCTAAAACGAAGAAAAAACCACTTAACCCCGGAGCTTTTACCAGACCAAGTGGGCTTTCAAATGCGGGAAGTTTTGGCCAGAAGTTTTCAAGTTTTGCCTGAGCAAAGACTGAAAAGATATTTATTAGGTTGATTAATAGAATTTTAATAACTAATTTCATGCTGCACTCCAATTATTTGGATATGCAATAATGGGATTTTTTATCCACCCGTTTAGGTCTAAAAATATTATAGTAGTTGGTTCTAAAAAGAAAGTGCTGGTGCATTAAAATTAGATTTTTGAAAATCTGGAAAACCTCGATTCTCCCTTGTGGTTTAGTATAGTTACTGAATACAGGCCCTGTTTTAAGTTTCCAAGACTTAGAATTTTATCGTTTGAAAAATTTCCACTTTGCATGATTTAACCATTGACGCCTATGATTTTATAAAAGTGATTTCCTTCTTTATTGACTTTAAGCTTAATGTTTTCCGTGGCTGGATTGGGAAAAAGGCTAATTAAAAAACTGTGAAACTCATTGTTTAAAACCGAGCTAAATATGGTTTCCGGCCCTATGCTTTTAAAACAACCATCGGGCGAATTTACTTCCAGACTGATCTGATCTCCAGGATTGAAGACTATTAAATTTCCTCCGCTTAAAGCCAGGGTTCCGTTTGCCAACCATGAATACTGATAGCCAGATCTTGTGTTGTGTAGTTTAAGGGTATCACCAATTATCTCAAATTGTGGTAAAACAAATGACTTTCCAGTAACCAGAACGGTATCAAACCTAAAGCATCCGTTTTGCTCATTTTCTATTTTGACGACATAGGATTTGTTATTTGTATCAACCGCAATTTTTGGAGTTTGGCAGTTTCTGCAACTTATCGGTAATTCGGTTATTGAATCTTCTACCTCATTCACCAACCCAAGCCATCTGTATTTGATATGGGATACGTTTGGTCCTTTAAATGTCACTTTTGCCGAATCGAACCAACATCCTGAAATTTCAGAAACAGCTTTGTTGGCAAAAGGTCAAACTTGATTGTTGAAATTTCTGTAGATTTCTGTGGGTTTCCAGTTGAAGTTTGTTGGTTTAGGATTCCTTGTAATAATTGCCTTCCAATGGAAGTTCCTTCAACGGTATCACTATAATCCATTCTTGTTGAGAGCGTTTTGGCCTTGTTGGATTTTGCAATGGAATCAACAAAGCCGGTGCTCATTACCAAGCCTTTGGTTACTGGGAAAGATCCCTGAACGGCTTTAAAAGTGCCAATTGCTTTTGTGCTTGGTTTCAGATTTGAGCTTACATTAAAGATAGAAACTCCAAAACCTGCCAGGGTTTTTACCAGTGAATCAACCAAGGGATTAGTATCCTCATGGATGGTCTATACTGTGATTTGTGCCTGGCTTTGTAGAACAAGTATCAGGTACGAAGCGACCAGTATTTTTAATCTTTTCAAATTGATTTGGTATGGTTTGGATTTCGTAAGGCGATGCAAGCTAAAAAAATAATATTGATTTTCTGTGCTAAACCTTACATCATTTAGAGGCCATCATTTGGGGTTTTGTAATATTCAAAGGAGAATTCATAACGACCTTCGCAAGGTAATTTTGAATTTAGTCGTTTAGTCTCAAAAAATAGAGCCAATATGTTGTTTAATTGGATTTTATTGCAATCTATAAACCTGGAATTTAATTTTCCATCAAAATATTTAATTGAACTATATATAGAAAAAATAGTAACTAAATTATAAAAATAATTTCTGTCGAGCTGTTTATTATGGCTAATGGTGTAAAATAACATTGCAAATCGGCTCTAATTGTTACTGGTTTTAAATGACCAAATCTGGTCTTGTTTTGGGTGGGATTTGTATTTGGAAGAACCAAAGTCCACTTTTGAATGCCTTATTAGAATCAAATTAAAATCAAATAAGTTTTTTAAATTTTCATTTTAAAACAGGCTTAAAATTCCTAAATATGGTTTTCAGATCAATAACACTTTTTCTCTTTGTTTTTCTATTTCCAACTGTGAATCTTATATCTTCTACTGAGGCCGATCAGGTTATAGGACTTTGGCTAACGGAAGAAAAGGATGGTAAAATTGAGATCTATAAAGTTGGTAATGCATACCATGGCAAAATCGTTTGGGGCAATGATATGAAGGAAGCCGACGAAAAAACTTTAAAAAAGGATGTTAAAAATCCGGACCCAAAGCTTAGGCAAAGGACTCTTCAGGATTTACCATTGTTATCGGGATTTGTATATCGAAACGGCGTTTGGGAGGATGGAAAAATTTATGATCCACAAACAGGAAAAACGTATAGCTGTACCATGAAATACAAAAGTGGAAAATTGGAAATCAGGGGTTTTATTGGTATTTCTCTATTTGGAAGAAGTACCTATTGGACAAAGATATCCGCCTAAAGTGGATGGTTTATTTCTTATTGGGCTATAAAAATCGTTTTAAGTAATTGTTTTTTAGGAGTTTATATGTTAATGATTTTTAAATAGGGATTTCAAAGCTTTAAATCATTTTGTAGAAGTTGAGGTAGTTTTCGATTTTAAGGCAATTATTAGAGCTACCATGTTTTATTTGCAGGTACGTTTCAGATGTTAAGTTTCATTTTTCGGTTTTTGCTTTTTGTATTTGTGCTGAGTTCATGTCAAACCATGAAACCTGTTGCAAACCAGAATCTTGCCTTTCATTATACAACTGGCTTTCCAATTGAAGTTAAGGGCAAAGTTTTGGAAATCGGTGATGACCTGAGTGTTTTTATACAAGTGAATTTCAGAAAACTGTCTGCCATATCTGACTTCAGGAATATTTGGGATAAGTACACAATGATTTATACCTTATCTAAAGATTATGAAAGTTATAAATTTCAATATCAGGATACACTGGGTCCCGGACATCGGGTTAGCCCATCTGTTAATCCCCTTGTTTTGTTTTTGAAACTACCCAAAACTCAAAAAAACCGATTGCTTTCCATTTCAGTAAAGGAGAAGCAAGGTTCTGAAACGTATGTTTTTGATATCCCAATTCGGGAAGATGAGCCTGGTAATATAAAGGCATGCCTGTTTGACAAAAATGGTCGCTATCCGGTTTTTAACAATTATATTTCATCTACAGATACGGTCATTCTCAGGGCTTTTTCTTTTGGAAACGATGAGCCGGAATTAGAATTTCATCCCTTCAACAAATCTGTAGCCCTGCCACCAATGGCTGCTATGGCCACTTCGGCAAACGATTTTGATATATCATACAAGGTTAAATTTTCTGCCAACCAAAGAGTGGTTTTTAAGGAACCTGGTTATTACTTTTTAACCTCAGATCAACACGAAAAACAGGGTTTTGGATTTATGGTAACGGAGGCTTATTACCCACAGGTAAGCAAACCGATTGAATTGGTAGATCCCATGATTTACATCAGCACAAGAGAAGAACGGAAAAACCTTTTGGAAGCAAACAATCAGAAATTAGCCTTGGATCAATTTTGGCTGAAAACCAATAGTTTAAAAGATGTCGCCAGACGTTTAATAAAAAGCTACTTTGAAAATGTGGAAGCAGCCAACACCTTCTTTTCCTCTCACAAAGCGGGTTGGAAAACTGATCAGGGTATGGTAATGGCCATTTATGGACCTCCAGCACTTGTGTATAAAAACTGGGATCAGGAGATCTGGCAATACGACAAATCGATGGGCGTAGAAAATTCGGTTTTCTATTTCAATCGTAAAAATTATGTAAAAGATCCCAATGTATGGGAATTAAAACGTTTTAATGAATATGACCGCGTTTGGTACGGGGTGGTAGAATTATGGAGAAAAGGAGTTATCAACCGATGAGGCACAATACGCCCAGACCCACACCAGGTAACCTGGTTATGGGCATTCACCCGGTATCAGAATTGTTAAAATCTGATAAGGAGGTAGAAAAAATATTAATCAACAAAGACCTGATGAACAGGCAGGAAGGAATGGACATTGTCTATGCCTGCCGCACAAAGGAAATACCGTATCAGCCAGTTCCTGTGGAAAAGCTGAACAGGGTGACGCAAAAAATGCACCAGGGAGTTATCGCTTTCGTAAGCCCGATTACCTACCAAAAGGTTGAAAATCTTTTGCCCTTCTTGTTTGAAGATGGCATTGTGCCTTTCTTTTTGGTGTTGGACAGAATAACCGATGTGCGGAACTTTGGCGCCATTGCCCGAACGGCAGATTGTGCTGGTGTGCATGCCATTATTATTCCTGAAAAAGGCGGGGCCCAAATCAATGAAGACGCCATGAAAACCTCAGCGGGGGCTTTGAACCACATTCCGGTTTGCAGAGAAAGAGACCTGGGCCGAACGCTTAATTATTTGAATGATAGTGGTGTAAGTATCATTGCCTGTACGGAAAAAGGAGCAGATTCTATTTTTGATACCGATTTCACAGGACCAGTTGCCTTGGTTATGGGTTCTGAAGAAGATGGGATTTCTGAGTTTCTTTTGCGAAAGGCGCATCACATTGCACAGTTGCCACAGGTTGGAAAAATTGGTTCTTTGAATGTAAGTGTTGCTGCAGGCATAGCCATGTATGAGGCCTTGCGGCAGAGGCTTGTGGCCCCCTAACTCCCGAAGGGGGGATTTAGAATTATGACAAATGAAAATCAAACTTTAGAGAATTGGTAAATTTAAATCCACAATTATCTAAGTCCGATACGGTTCCCCCATCGGGGGGCAGGGGGCTGAAAATCTCAATAATACACGCTGGAAATTTTAAACTGGATGGTGGTGCCATGTTTGGTGTCGTGCCCAAAAGCATGTGGAATAAGCTCAATCCTGCTGATGACAATAATATGTGCAGCTGGGCCATGCGTTGCCTTTTGGTGGACGATGGTGTAAATAAAGTATTGATAGACACGGGTATGGGCGACAAACAGGACCAAAAGTTTTTCTCCCATTACTATTTGTTCGGAGATAAAACCTTGCTGGGCTCTTTGGCCGAAGCGGGTTATCAGCCAGAAGATATTACCGATGTGTTTCATACCCATTTGCACTTTGACCATTGCGGAGGCAGTGTGAAACGGGTAGGAGAGAGCTTTGGGCTTACGTTTCCCAATGCAAAATGTTGGGTAGACTCAAAACACTGGGACTGGGGCATTACACCCAATGGAAGGGAAAAAGCCAGTTTCCTGAAGGAAAATCTCGAACCCATGTTAGATTTGGGTGCCCTGCATTTTTTATCGGATACCGAAAAATCGCCCTGGCCATGGATGGAAATGTTTCGCTGTAATGGACACACAGAAGCCATGATATTGCCCATTATTGAAACTGGCAAAGGAAAACTGGTCTTTTGTGCGGATCTGTTTGCCTCAGCCCACCACATTCCCATGCCTTATGTAATGGGCTACGATATGCGGCCATTGGAGACCTTAGCCGATAAAAAGCGCTTTTTTGATCGTGCCCTACCCGAAAACTGGACGCTTTTCTTTGAGCATGACTTTGTAAACGAATGTGCCCGGCTGGAACAAACTGAAAAAGGAGTGCGGGTGAAGGAGACTTTTGCTTTTGTGGAGATTGGGCTTTGATAATTAAACATACTGAAGGCCATTTAGCTTTCTGTAAGAGTTTTAAAAATTCAGATCAAAACTATTGTGAAGCTAGGTATTCTGGTTTTCAGAATTTATATTAGTTTTGAATTTGGTGTAGAATCTAATAGTATTTCTATTCCATTAGATCCACTACGCTAGCAATTGGCTTTTGTTCCTATAAGGTAAATATCCTTCCTTACTTTATTTTTAAAATGAGGACAATTTTAGGTCAAATCAAAACTTGATTCAGGTTGTCAATTTTGATAAATTTAGATTAAAACGATTTTAATAAATTTTAATAAGTGAATGCACTATAAATTTGCAAAATGAAAGTTCTTCAGTCCCTAATCATTTTTTGTTTAATCGTTGCTGGTTTAATGGAAAAAGCATTTGCACAAATTCCTAGTGGTTCTTTTGTTTATAGGGTTGTGAATGTAAAAGGAAGTCCCCTAAGAAAAGGTAAAGAAATTTTAAGAGATGGCCAGAAAATAGAAGAAAAAGAACAGGTAATGTTTACTTCAATGAAGGATGCCGTTGTTTTATTAAATCAATCTTTCGATAAAATTTATTTAAAACCTAAAGGGCCTGTCCATTTGAAGAAGTTGATAAAGGTTGGCGATTTTGCCCAGGGAAAAATTCATGGAAATCCTTCTTCCAGAGGCTCAGTAATGAATTTACGGGGAGGAATGACTGTAACTGAGTTCCAGTCAATTTCAGATACGCTTAGGTTGCATATATTAAATGACTTGAAACGCGATCCGGATGTAACCGAAGCAAGTTTTAAATTCTTCGATCAATATATGGAATCTATTAAGGGTGTCTTAAAAATAGATGGTGAGTTTTTGGTTATAAGTCCAAAGAAATCAGGTTTTTATAGTCTATATTTCTCAAAAGGAACATCAAATTCTGAAGTATTGGCCGAAATTGAGTTTTTGGATATGGATGAATTAAAGTCGGAATTGAAGTTTGTTGCAACCTCAGCATCACATGTAGATTCAGCAAAAAGCAATCAGATAAAATATATCAGAAAACTTTATCCCAAAGTTTTAGATAGTCAGATTTCCGAGATTCTGGCCAAAAAATAAGCTTAGAAATTTGCTCGACTAAAACCCTGACAATCTGAAGATATTTTGGCATGGTCTTGGATTACCCTTCTAAATAAAATAACACCAGTGAAAAAAGCAACCGATGCAGACTTTGAATCTGCGCTAAGTAGCAGTCAGAAACCAATAATACAGTTATTTTTAAATTGGTTCTTGAGCATAAAAATGATGACTTCAAATACTTTCATTCTTAACCTTTTAATTCCAAAATTATGAGCAAGAGAGGAAAAGTTTTAGTTGCTATGAGTGGGGGTATTGACAGTTCTTTGGCTGCCGTTTTACTTCACGAACAAGGATACGAAGTAATTGGAATGACCATGAAAACCTGGGATTATGCCAGTAGTGGTGCTTCAAAAAAGGAAACAGGTTGTTGCTCACTGGATAGCATAAATGATGCAAGGAGCATTGCCGTCAATCTTGGCTTTCCCCATTATATTTTAGACATTCGTTCTGAATTTGGGGATTATGTGATAGACCATTTTACAAATGAATACCTCGATGGAAGAACACCAAATCCTTGTGTGCTTTGCAATACCCACATCAAGTGGGATGCACTTTTAAGAAGAGCTGATATGCTTGGTTGTGAGTTTATTGCAACAGGTCATTATGCCAATTTGAAACAAGAAAACGGAAGATATTTCATTTCAAAGGGTATTGACAAAAGTAAAGATCAGTCATATGCACTTTGGGGTGTGAGCCAGGAAAGCCTTTCCCGAACCATATTGCCGCTCAGTCATTTAACTAAAAAGGAAATATATGAAATGGCAACTGAAAAGGGGTTTGTGGATCTGGTTAACAAATCAGAAAGTTATGAAATATGTTTTGTACCTGACAATGACTATCGTGGATTTTTGAAAAGAAGAGTTCCGGGCTTAAGCGAATCTGTGGCAGGCGGGCAATTTGTGAATGAGGCAGGCGAAGTTTTGGGCACTCATGAAGGCTACCCTTTTTATACCATTGGGCAAAGAAAGGGTCTGGGTCTTGCCTTTGGTTATCCGGTTTTTGTTACCGGAATAGACAAAGAAAATAACCGGGTTATTTTGGGAAAAGATACCGATTTGATGAAAAATGCAATGACAGTTAATCAATTGCGTTTAATGAAGTATGCCAATCTGGAAGGAAAGACATTGGAAACTATCACAAAGGTTAGGTATAAGGACGAGGGTTCACCAGCGCAAATTTCTCAACTTGGTGATGAAATCCATGTTAAATTCCATGACTGGGTTTCAGCCATTGCACCCGGTCAGGCTGCGGTATTTTATGAAGGCGATGATGTAATAGGAGGGGGCTGGATCCAAAGCGGTTATAGGATTTAGGGTTTATTCATCCAAGCCTCCATCTCCTTTTCTGTTTTCTTTTAATCTTTTTAAAAGGATTTTTGTGAATTCCTTTTCTGCTCTATAAAATTCAATCATTTGTTTGGCTTTCAATACTTTAAGGAATTTATCAGAATAGGACTTTTCTAAATCAAGCTCTTCTTGTCTAAGCGTAAACATTTTTTTAATGTCAGCTTTTAGTTGATCTTCAGTTCCATCACTAAGGATATTATCCACCTTTAGTTGCCTCATTTGTTTCCTGATTTTCTTCTTTTCGGCTTCGTATTCATTATACATCGGCCAAAACTGCTGGGCTTGTGTGGTATTTAGGTCTAACTTGGTTGTTATAAAAGAAACTTTAGCCGCCTGAACTCTCTCATTTCTTTCCTCTTTATTTCCACCTTGGGCAAGCCCTGATATTGAAAAACTGATGAAAAGAATGGTAAGAATAATGAGTGGTTTAAATTGATTGTTCATTTTAATTTATTTCCAGGTCGTTGATTAAATCAGATGAATTTATATTTTCCAAAGACTCTTCAATTTCTTGATTGTTAAGGTCGTCCCTTTGAAAGTCAATTGAATTGTCCGTTAATTGATTGGCAGCCATCATTTCAGTTAACTCCTTTATTTCTGGTTTTTCAATATCAATACCAGCAAGCAATTCTTCAGAACTTAGTCTATCCAAGCTAGCAGACCAGTTTTCAGAATCAGATTTTACATTTTGGTTAAGATAAAGAAATGAAAGCGCAAATATCAAAACCGTACCAAGTACAGTAGCAAATTGCCAGGTTTTACCAAAAGCATATTTAATGGGGGTTTGAGGATGAATTTTACAACGAATTCCAACTTCCATTTTAAGCCAATAACCATCTGGAATCTTAAATTGTGATTCTATACTTTTGGTCCCAGGCAAATTCCAGTTTTCAAGATCAAGAGTTTTTCCAATGATTTTCTCAAACTGCTTTTCGAAAAAATCTTCTGAAACCTTATTGAGGTCTTTTTTTGGTAAATCATTTAAATTCATAATTTCTCACCTTTTTCTAATGTTGACTGTATTTTTTGAACGGCATGGTGATAAGATGCTTTTAGGGCACCAACCGAAGTGTCCAAAATTACAGACATTTCCTCGTATGTAATATCTTCAAAGTATTTCATATTGAATACAAGTCTTTGCTTTTCAGGCAATTTTAAAATGGCCAATTGGAGCTTTTGTTGTATTTCGTCTCCATCAAAATGGTGGCCGGAGCTTATCATATTTGATAACTCACCTTCAACATCTCCAATTGGTAAGAAAAATCGTTGCCTTTTTTTCTTTAAAACTCTCAGGCATTCATTGGTGGCTATTTTGTAGATCCAGGTAAAAAGCCCTGATTCCTGCCGAAATTCTTCCAAATGAATCCAAACCTTTACAAAAACTTCCTGCGAAACGTCATTGGCTTCATCGTGGTCGATAACCATTTTTCTAGCCAACCAATAAACTCTTTTTTGATATTTTCTTATCAGTAAATTGAAAGCCAGTTGTTTACTGGATTCAATTTTAAATTTATCAAGAATTTCTTTATCGTCTGTTTGCAATCGGTTTTCTTAAAAGCAGCACTTGGAGTAAGTTAATGGTCTATAGTTTAATTGGAAGATAAAAATTTTTCAATCGGAATATCTGCAACCGTAAATGTACTTCCGCCTATGAATATTAAATCCTCATTATCAGCAATTTGAAGTGCATATTCAATTGATTCAGCCACTGATTTTTTTTCAATGGTGTCAAATCCAGCCTCAATAAATAAAGATGACATTTTTTGAGAATCCAAAGCCCGTGGTAAAATTGGCTGAGTGGCAATAACTTTCGCATCCTTTGGCAATAAAGATATTATTTTTGAATGGTCTTTGTCGCCCACCATTCCCCAAATCAGCCAAAGGGTTTTACATGAAAATGATTTTAATTGGCTTACTATTTCCTTTATGCCATCCTCATTGTGTCCTGTATCACAAATAATTAGAGGATTAACTTGTAATGTTTGCCATCTTCCCATCAAGCCGGTGTTTTTTTGAACATTTGAAACTCCGTTTTTTATGGAGTTTTCTTCGATTTGCCATCCAATATTGTTAAGTGTTTTACATGCAGCTAAAATTCCTTTTATATTTTTAAGTTGATAGTTACCTGTTAAAGATAGAATTAGGTCTGTCTCCTTTAAAGTACTTTTATCAAAAACTTTAATAGTCCTTTTTCCTTGAGTAATTCCAAGATCCTCAATCGTAAAAGAGTCAGATGCAAATTCTAGATTCGATAGTTCGATTTTTGCCTTTTGGGCGAAAGCGAAATCTGAGTGATTTTGTCTTTCACTTACAATAACTGGAGTTTTTGCTTTTATGATTCCGGCTTTTTCACCTGCAATGAGTTCATGGGTCTCGCCTAAAAAAGCCTGATGGTCAAGTCCAATGTTTGTAATTATGGAAATTAAAGGTGAAACTATATTGGTGCTATCTAATCTTCCACCCATTCCTACTTCAATTATCGCAATATCAACTTCATGGTTTGCAAAATGATGAAAAGCCAATGCAACGGTTAGTTCAAAAAACGATGGTTTAAATTTTTTAATCAAGTGTTTCCAGTTTTCAGTATTGGTAACTACTTCATTTTCAGGAATTTTTTCGCCATTTATACGGATTCTTTCCCTAAAATCGAAAAGGTGGGGAGAGGTATAAAGACCAGTTTTATATCCTTGTTCCTGTACAATGGAGGCTATAGTGTGACTTGTACTTCCTTTTCCATTTGTTCCACCAATGTGGATGGATTTAAACTTTAAATGGGGGTTTCCAATGGCCTCACAAAAACTTAAAATAGTTTCAAGTCCTGGCTTATAAGCTGCAGCTCCATCTCTTTGAAAGACTGGAAGTTGGGCATAGAGAAAATCTACGGTTTCGGCGTAGCTTCTCTTCATAATGAAATTATTTTGAAGTGATTAAGAAAGTAATTGTACCTGTGGCTCCTTCACCATTGCTTCCTCCATTTTTAGAAAAGGTTAGCGATTCTACCTCTTTTTGATACTTTTTTACAAGTGCCGGGCTGATGTTTTTTTCTAAAACAGTTACTGAAATAATGTTTCCCTCCTCATCAACTTTAATTTGGAATTTCACCTTTCCCTCTTCATTGGATTCATCATTTACTACTGGTTTGCTATCCCATTTCCAACCAGCCATATCAAGACTTGAACCTCCTTTTCCCTTTCCAGGGTTGCCATCATATATTCCTCTTGCATCTGGATTTCCATTGATTTTGCCCATATCCCCAACGGTACCTGGCTTATTGCCATTGTTATTACTGGCATTACCCGTTTTTTCACTTGGAAATAAAGACTGGGCGGATGGTGATTTAGTTGGACTTGGGTTTTTGACAGGTATAGGAGCTGGCTCTACTTCTACTTTTTTAGGGGAAGGTTTTGGAGCGATTTCAACTGTTTCCTCTTCTCCTGTAATTAACTTTTCCGGCTCGGATTCTTCCTGAACCTGTGCTTTTGTTTCTTCCTGGCTTACAGGAGTAGTTTGGGTTTCCTTTGGAGCTGGGTCATTTCCTGGGTCTGAAAAATTTTGTACATCTCCAAATCCCTGGTCATCAGTTCCAAAATTTACCTCAATGCCATACTCAGGAGGTGCAGGAATTTGTCTTTGCCATGCAAGTGCAAAAAAACAGAATAACACCAAAAGGCCGTGAAATCCAATTGAAACAATCCAACCTATGATTTCATTTCTCTTTTCAATTTCTGATATGCTGCTTGTCATGATGCAAAATTGTTTAAAACATTAAACGTTACTTATCTGCTAATATTTCAATTTCTACACGTTTATTTTTGTAGGACAAAGGGTGAGTATTGGGATATAACATATCACTTCCTCCATGGCCTTCTGTTTCAATTCTATTGTCGCTTATTCTTTTGGACTCCAGATAATACTTGATTGTCTCAGCTCTTTTTTTGGAAAGTTGTCTTGCAGGACCAAAAGTCTCCTTGTTCTTAGCCGTTAGTCGGAAAAAAGTTTTATCTCCTTTCTCCAGATAGAGGATTTTACCAAGCTTGCTTGTATTTGTATGACCGTGAATTCTGATTTTGATTTTATTGTTTTCTGTCATAAGCTCAAGCAATTGGTCCAACTCATAAGTCGATTTTGGCAGCATTACAGAGGCATCATCATAAAAGAAAATATTATAAGCTACAGCTACATCACCTTTTTCCAATCGTTTTAGTTCAAAATTTACAACTATTGTATCATCAACTATTTGAACTTGTTGTGCAGTTGAGTCGTTTATAATGTTATCAAGATTCAGGTCGAAATCTTGTTTTTTATAACCAAAAATATCGCAGATAATTAGTTTTTGTTTGCCACCTTCATTAAACAAAGGAACTGCCTGGGTTTTGTTAGCCTGAACGTTATAAACAAGTGTTTTCTTTTTTAAATCAATTACTTGTAAAGTTCCTCCAACCGGTTGTTTATTCACTCCAGAGGTTACATTGGCATATACATAAAACGATTTCGAAAATGGAGCTAATGAATTTTTATCCTCAACTTCACTTTTCATAGTAGGATTTTCCTTTGGCATATTTGGAGTAGGAGTAAAATTGGATAATTTACCTTCTATTGCTTTTACTGGCTCCATTGGTTTTTGCTCCTCAACAGCTTTTGCTATTACTTTTGGGTCAGTTGTGCTTCCAGGTAACGGTGCTGAAGGTTTTACTGGTTTGGCCTGAGATTGTATTTTTTCAATTTTTTTTTGAGGCAATTCTCTTTTGAGAACTTTTAATTTTTGACCTACAAACACATTTGTGTTGCGTAAATTATTTAATTTCAATACTTCATCTACCGTCATTCCAAATATAAACGCTATTGAAAACATGGTATCCTTTGGTTTTACAATGTAATAGTCGCCATTATCACCGATTTTTTTTCTTTTTTTTCTGGTTAAACCTGATTTTTTGACTGTCTTTCCTCTCTCCAGCCATGTAAAGTAATCTTTCTCGGCAACACCTAAAGCTGAACTTACAGAAATATTTCCACTAGTACCTGAACCAACAACAGCCTTGATTTTTGTATCCGAAATAACATAAAATTTTTCAGCTTCCACCCCACCAAACGTAACAGAAATTGCACCATTCAAATGCTTACCAATTATTGTAATTTCCTTTCCTTCACCAGCTCTTGTTGGGAAAAAGGAGGTTATTTCTGGGCCTGAAGCTTTAGCTATTGTATTTGAAATATTTTTATTTCCTGCTGAGCCTGGTGCACAAGCGTGAATTCTTAATTTGTATCCTTTTCCTTTTCCATTCGGCGTATTCAGCACCAAATAATACGTTTCACCAGTTTGCATCCAAAAGGCTCTTGAGAATTGATGTAATGAGTCAGATGGAACGTGGTCATACAGTCTGTGATCGCAATAAAAACCAGTTATGGTATCATTTGGATTTGAAATTTTTGCAAAATTTGATCGTATAGAAGGGATTAAACCATTTTTCAAATCAGATCCAACACTGTCGCCGGAGCTTTTGAAAACAACCATATCATATTCCTGAGTGGAGTCATTTGGCTCAATGGTAATGGAAACTGAGGTGTCTGTTGAGCCAACGAACTTAAACCAATCTGTGTTTTCTTCATAGGCAATTTGATTTTTAACCAAAGCAGAATCTGCATTAAAATCCTGCCTTTGTCCAAAGCCCACATTACTACTGTCAATAAACCACGTGCTGTCAATTAATGGATTTGAAAGTTTTAATTCTTTGGCTTGCTCTATGTCATTGTTGGTAATGACGATGGGGGTGATTTCAGTTGAAGTTTCTTCCTTTTTTTCTTCACTACAAGAAAAAATAAGAGAGAAAGAGGCTAGACTAAGAAAAATCAGTTGTTTATTTAACTTCATATAAAGAGTTTTCGAATTGACTTTTTTCCAATAAGGTTATACTTTGAAAGGTGTAAAAATAGAAAGGCTTACTCAAAAAAAAATTTTTTTAAGGTTTCTTTTCTATTCAAAATGATATTAAGGTTTTGTTAAGAGATTTTTGACCACTCTGTTTTACTACTGTTTAAGGCATCAAGGTGCAGCTTAAGAAATTGATTTTCAGGGAGAATTAAGTCTGAGTCTTCCTCGATTATTTCTAAAACCAGTTGCTTAATTTTTTCTAATAATTCTCCATCAGTTGCAAGATTTGTTAACTTTAAATCGGTAATTCCGCTCTGTTTTGTACCTAAAAGGTCTCCAGGGCCTCTCATTTTTAAGTCTTTTTCGGCAATTTCAAAACCATTTGAGGTCCCAACCATGGTTTCGATTCTTTCTTTTCCTTCTTTACTTAATTTCAAGCCGCTCATCAAAATGCAATAACTTTGATATTCTCCTCTTCCCACTCTACCTCTTAATTGATGCATTTGGGTCAGACCAAATCTCTCAGAATTTTCTATGATCATTATGGATGCATTTGGAACATTTACGCCAACTTCAATTACAGTAGTTGCAACCATAATCTGAGTTTCCCCTTTTACGAATCTGGCCATTTCAAAATCTTTGTCTGCGGATTTCATTTTTCCATGCACCATGCTAATATATAGGTCAGGAAAGGCTCTTGAAATACTTTCAAATCCCTCCATTAAATTATTAAGGTCCAATGTTTCTGATTCCTCAATCATTGGATATACAATATATACCTGGCGGCCGGATCTGACTTGTTCCCTAATAAATCCAAAGACTGCCAGTCTTTTTGATTCTGTTCTATGTACAGTTGTTATTTCTTTTCGTCCTGGTGGTAATTCATCAATAATTGAAATGTCCAAATCTCCATAAATTGCCATTGCCAAGGTTCTGGGGATAGGAGTTGCGGTCATCACCAAAATATGAGGAGGAAGATCGTCATCATTTTTCGAATGTAGTCTTGCCCGTTGAGCCACTCCAAATCGATGTTGTTCATCAATAACTGAAATTCCAAGTTTTTGAAATTGCACCTTTTCCTCAATAAGCGCATGGGTGCCAATTAATATTTGTAAACTTCCGGAAAGGAGTGATTCAGAAATTTCTTTCCTTTCTTTTGTTCTTGTGCTTCCTGTCAAAAGAGCAATTTTGACACCAGATTTTTCAGCCAGTGGTAATAATGATTGCAAATGTTGATTCGCTAAAATTTCTGTTGGTGCCATTAAGCAGGCTTGAAATCCATTATCTATGGCCATAAGCATAGCAAGAAAGGAAACTATGGTTTTACCGCTTCCGACATCACCCTGAACCAGGCGATTCATTTGTTTTCCGGAAGTAACGTCTAATCTTATTTCTTTAAGAACCCTTTTTTGTGCATTTGTCAGAGGAAAGGGTAATACAACATTATAAAAGTCTGTAAACTTTTGAAGTTTAGGTAGATAGTAGCCTAAACTTACCTCTTTATTTTGCTTTTTTTTCTTTAACAATAGAAATTGAAGTCTGAAAATTTCTTCGGTTTTTATTCTGGATTTTGCCTCTTCCAAACTTTCCACAGAGCTGGGAAAATGGATTTCTTTAAAAGCCAAAGGCAAGGGCATCAAATTCCACCTGGTTGTGATCTTTCGAGAAAAGGGTTCTACAAATTCCTTTGAAATTGCACTTAGATTCCATGCAATCACTTTTCCTATTCCTTTACTGTCAAGTCCAAAGCGTTTTAGAGTTTCAGTTGTGGAATAAATTGGTTCTAATCCAGACCGTTTTTCAGCTGAATTAAAGATCTCTATTTCGGGATGAGTAAAATTAGTTCGTCCGTTGAAATGTGTAAGTTTTCCATATAGAAGGTAGGTTTGCCTTGTTTTTAAAACCCTTTGAAGTGAATCGATTTTTTGAAACCAAACGACTTCAATGGTGCCACTTTTATCAGTAAATTGACCAACCAATCTTTTGGTTCGGCCTTCACCAATAATATCAAAACGATGAAACTCTCCTTTTATCTGGGCAAAGTTGCTGCCAAGGTGAAGATCTCTAATCTCATTAATAATGGTTCGATCTTCATATCTGAAGGGGTAATGTTTTATTAAATCACCAATCGTATAGATTTCAAGGTTCTTTTGGAGAATTGCTATCTGTTTTTCACTTAGGTATTTGGCGAATTTTAAAGGTCTCTGCCAGAAAGAGAGTAATGGTTGAAATGAATCCAAGCTAAATTTGAGTTTGCAAATAAATTGATTTCAAAATACAATCAGCTTTTTTAAGTTGTGACAAAAGTGGATTCCATTTTTTTGGATTGGAAAAGAAATGAAATTTTTAATTTTTAAGATTTGATTCTAATTACTGGTTTTCATTTGAATCAACTGTTCATTTGAATGACCTGTAATGGGCTGAAGATATTTCAGATAATCTTTTGAGGAATCAAAAATTCGAGGCTCAAAAAGCCAAAAGTGCCTTCAGTTTATCTTCAATTTTCCCAACAGGTAAAAAGCCCTTTTCCAAGGTGGCAGCAAAAGGAATGGCAGTGTCCATAGAACCCAATCTGGCAACAGGCGCATCCAGATATTGGAAAAGATCTTCTGAAATCCAGGCTGCTATTTCCGCACCTATTCCTCCTGTAATGGTATCTTCATGCAAAACCAAAACCCGGTTTGTTTTTTTTACCGATTTTGCAATGGCTTCCTGATCGTATGGCAAAAGAGTTCGTAAATCAATGATCTCCACATCCAGACCAAGTTTTTCAACTGTCGATTCTGCCCAATGCACAGCAGCCCCATAACAAACAATGCTTGCCTTTGTGCCTTCTTTTACGATTCTGGCTTTGCCAAATGGAATGGTGTAAAATGCTGTTGGCACTTTAGAACTTACCGATCTGTACATGGCCTTGTGTTCAAAAAAGATAACCGGATTGGGATCCTCAAAAGACATATTAAGCAATCCTTTGGCATCAAATGGATTGGATGGATAAGCTATTTTCAAACCAGGGGTGTGGAAAAACCAGGCCTCATTGCTTTGGGAATGAAATGGTCCGGCAGCTACTCCCGCACCTGTTGGCATCCGTACTACCACATCTGCATTTTGTCCCCAACGGTAATGGCTCTTTGCCAAATTGTTGATAATCTGATTGAAACCACAGGTTACAAAGTCTGCAAACTGCATTTCCACCATCGCTTTCATGCCTTTAATGGAAAGTCCAAGGCCAGTTCCAATGATAGCCGATTCGCAAAGTGGCGTGTTTCGCACCCTGTCTTTTCCAAACCTGGCCACAAAACCATCTGTTGCCTTAAAAACGCCACCATAATCCGCAATATCCTGACCCATCAAAACCAGGTTTGGATGCCTTTCCATACTCTGGCCAAGTCCTTCCTGAATGGCATCTATAAGTCTTTTGTCCTCTCCGCTATTTCTATCGGGTTCATTTTTGTCCTGCACATAAGGCAAATACATATCAGCCAATTCCTCCTCGGCATTGGGCTCTGGCATAGGTTCTGCAAATGCTTCCTCCAGACCAACTTCAATCTCCTTTTTGATGGAAGCTTTGATTTTCTTGATTTTAACTTCAGAAAGAATGCCAATTTCCAACAACCAGTTTTCGAAATTCTCGACCGGATCCTTCACTTTCCACTCCTCAAAAAGGTGAGCGGGCACGTACTTGGTTCCGGAGGCTTCCTCGTGGCCACGCATTCTGAAAGTGATGGCTTCCAGCAAAAGCGGCCTTGGATTTTTTCGGATATCAATTGCCCATTTTTTGATGGTGTTATACACTTCCAGCAAGTTGTTGCCATCCACTTTTACGGCATCTATGCCATAACCTGGTCCTTTGTCCACAAAGTTTTTAAACCGGAATTGTTCATCCGAAGGCGTACTCAGGCCATAGCCATTATTCTCAATTACAAAGATTACAGGCAGTTGCCAAACAGCAGCCACGTTGATCGATTCATGGAAATCACCTTCAGAAGAACCCCCATCGCCTGAAAACACAACGGTTACTTTGTTTTCCTTTTTGAGTTTATGCGCCAGGGCAATGCCGTCTGCCACACCCATTTGCGGACCCAAATGAGAAATCATGCCCACAATATGGTGCTCGTTTGTGCCAAAGTGAAAAGAGCGGTCACGGCCTTTGGTGAAACCACCCTTTTTGCCTTCCCACTGTTTGAACAATTGGCCCAGTTCAATATCCCTTCCTGTAAAAATGCCCAGATTTCTGTGCATGGGCAGAATGTATTCATCCTTTTCCAAAGCCTGCACAACGCCCACTGAGATCGCCTCCTGCCCAATGCCGGAAAACCATTTGCTGATGCGGTTTTGACGAAGCAGAATCAGCATTTTTTCCTCAATAAGTCTTGGTTTTAAAATGGCTTCATACAGGTGAATAAGTTCTGCGTCAGACAGTTTCTTTCTGTCAAATTGCATGGCAATGGAAGTGGTCATATTTTTATAAAGGCCTGCACATTTTTTAGGGTACAGATCAACAAGTTAATTGGTGTAAAATCCAGACTGCAAATCTGCCAAAACAATTGTTGTCATAAAATTTTTTTAAAGATAAATTGGGATAAGCCTTAGGAGCAAAGAATTGAACTGGTTTTAATTCGAAAATGAATGGGAACCTAAACTGAAAAATTATGGATGGCATTTCCAGATTTGGAAATGGTATTCTGAACGTTCAGACATGACCTTCCAGATTTGGAAATAGTATAAATCACATGAAAAAAGGCCTGGAAGGTTTTTTTACTAAATTTTTCAGCCTGCTTAAACTTCCTGAAAGTCTACGAGCTTTCCGGAAGTAGAAAAGGTTCCTCATTCACTTGGCGAAAGTTCGAAGACTTTCGGCA
>JBIPOE010000012.1:0-68415 GCA_044379485.1 Catalimonadaceae bacterium | reverse complement strand
CGAGCCCCAATAATGCTCTGCAAACAAGGCCTCAGAATCCTAGTCTATTTTCTACAATAACAACGGATGAAAGTGGTCAATAACGGTCAACAATTTTTAGGCATTGACAGCCAATAATTCAACATTCATCATTCATAACTCGTATAAACCCCGTACAAACGTCATATAAACGTCGTCTCCATCCCATCAAAAACCCAAACCCCACCCACGCTCCAAAAAATAAAACACCACCCAAAAAACCTTCCCCCCAATCTTTCAGTTATAACTTCTTTCGCAACCTGATTACTGACTCCTAACTCCTGCTTCCTTTTTGCTGTTTTTTGATTTTTATGTTAAAACTTTCGCCTCCATACCTAATTCCTTACTCCTAACTCCTGATTCCTAATTTCCAATTTTTGAATTTTGAGTTAAAACTTTTAACTTTAAATTATAATCTTTGCACCACCATTTAAGCACCAATATATGACCGCAACACCTTCATTGTCAATACCAAAAACTCCAACCGGAACCACACTAACCTGCAAAGGCTGGGTACAAGAAGCCGCCTACCGCATGCTGCTCAACAACCTCGATCCCGATGTAGCAGAGCGTCCCCAGGATTTGGTGGTATATGGAGGTACAGGCAAAGCAGCCCGCAATCCGGAGAGTTTCCAGCTCATTCTCAAGGCATTAAAAGACCTCGAAGAAGACGAAACCCTCCTCATCCAATCTGGTAAACCGGTCGGTATTTTACCAACCCACAAAGATGCCCCAAGAGTAATACTGGCCAACAGCCACCTTGTACCCCATTGGGCAAACTGGACAGAATTCCGGAAACTCGAAGCCATGGGCCTCACCATGTATGGCCAAATGACCGCCGGTTCATGGATTTACATTGGCTCTCAAGGCATCGTGCAAGGCACCTATGAAACCTTTGCCGAAGTAGCCCGCCAGCATTTTGGCGGTACACTTTTGGGCACCCTCAACGTCACCGCTGGACTTGGCGGCATGGGAGGCGCTCAGCCACTGGCCATTACCATGAACGAAGGCGTTTGCCTTGCCGCAGAAATGGAAGAATGGCGCATAGATAAACGCATTGAAACCCGCTACCTCGACCTCAAATATTTTGACCTCGACCAGGCCATAGACAGAGCCTTGGAAGCAAAGGCAAACAAAGAAGCCATCTCCATCGGCGTACTTTGCAATGCCGTAGATTTGCTTCGCCGTCTGGTAGAAAGAAACATTCTGCCCGACACCCTCACCGACCAAACCTCCGCCCACGACGAACTCGTAGGCTATTTCCCTGAAGGCTTAACTGTAGAAGCAGCCAAAGCCCTCCGCGACAAAAACCCCGACCAATATTGCAGCCTTTCTCTCGACACCATGGCAGAGCATGTCCTGCTCATGCTCGAACTCCAAACCCGCGGTTGCATCGTTTTCGATTATGGCAACAACCTCCGCGGACAGGCCCACGACAAGCGCCACATAGAAAACGCATTCAACTTTCCGGGCTTTGTGCCAGCCTACATTCGCCCCTTATTTTGCGAAGGCAAAGGCCCTTTCCGTTGGGTAGCCCTCAGTGGCGATCCTGCTGACATAGCAGTCACCGATCAGCTTTTGGTAGAACTGTTTCCAGAAAACGCTGGACTGCAACGCTGGTTAAAAATGGCACAGGACCGCATCGCATTCCAGGGTTTACCAGCAAGAATTTGTTGGTTAGGCCAGGGCGAAAGAGAAATCGCAGGCCTGGCATTCAACAAGTTGGTTAGAGACGGAAAAGTCAAAGCCCCCATCGTCATAGGCCGCGACCACCTCGACACAGGCTCCGTAGCCAGCCCCAACCGAGAAACAGAAGCCATGCTCGACGGTTCCGATGCCATTGCCGATTGGCCCATCCTCAACGCCCTCATCAACACAGCCGGAGGCGCATCCTGGGTTTCCCTGCACCACGGCGGCGGTGTAGGTATAGGATATTCCATCCACGCCGGCATGGTCATCCTCGCCGATGGCACCACCGATGCCGATGCCCGCCTCAAACGCGTATTGCACAACGACCCCGCCATGGGCGTCATCCGCCACGCCGATGCAGGTTACGACATAGCCAAAGACACCGCCCGCCAGCACCGCCTGGACCTCCAGCAGCGCCTTTCTTAATTAAGGAACCAACATAACAATATCATTTTGGGCAGCTTAACGGGCTATCCGTTCCTAGTCCTCGGCCATTTCGTACCTCATGGCCTGTGGGCTATCCACTACTATCCCGGCTGCTCAGCCTGCAACCAACAAAGCCGACAAATCTGGGTAGTGTTCAAAAAAGTGTGTAAGCTGAGGGAGTTTACACCCCTAATTTTCTTTTGAAGGAAACTATGAAGCGGCTACTTCTAGTTCCCCTCGCAAGACGTATTATTTTTTTTCCAAATCAAAATTATGGAAATGGTTTTTGCAAAATTTTGAAAATTTCATGCAATGACCCAAAAGTCGCAAGTAATTTTCAATTACCTCTTTAACCTTTTGATTTTCTATTCTTTATGGCCTTCCCGTTTTGGCGGGATAAACTATTCCGGTTTCTTTCGCCTTTGGCGAACACAGCCGGGAGAAATGTTTCAAGGTGAAAATCAAAAAGTTAAATACTATTTGCGACTTTTGGGCATTGATTTGAATTCCCGTATAATTTTTTTATTTTTGTCGTATAAATATAAAGAGAATTATGGATGCAAAAATCACCCTTAGTTTCAAAGCTGATATAATTGAGCAGGCAAAAATTTATGCAGAAAATCAAGGCATTAGTTTGAGCCGGCTTACTGAAATTCTTTTAAGTCGCCTGGTAAAAGGAAACTACAAAAACCTGGAAGAATATCCTGTTTCTGATTGGGTTATGGCTGCGGCAGAGGGCGAAACCGAATACAATACAAAGCCCAGGTCCAGAAAAACCTTGAAAAAAGAATACTACGAATCCAAAAAATAAAGGATGCGTATTTTTTTAGATGCCAATGTATTGGTATCGATTGTCAACCAGGAATACCCTTCATTTCATTATTGTGCCAGAATTGCCAGTTTAGCAGATAAACCTGGTTTTACAGTTTTTACCTCATCCCTCAGCCTGGGAATTACATGGTATTTTGCTTGTAAAAAGCATGGCCAAACCATAGCAAGAAAGAAACTTGAAATATTAATGGCCCACATTTCAGTTACAGATTGTGGCCAAAAGGAAATCTATGCTGCTTTGAAACTAAAAAAGGCTGACGATTTTGAGGATGCTATGCAGTATTTTTCAGCTTTTCATGCTGGCTGTGAATTCATTATCACTTCCAACCAATCTGATTTTTATTTTTCTGAAATTAAGGTTGTAAGCCCTGAAGAATTCTTTAATGATTTGTAATTTGCCACAAACTCAGGAATTTAGTTTACTCAAAACGCTTTGTTATTAAATTTTTTACATATGGATTTTAATGACGATTTCTTTCCGCTTATCAATCTGATTTCAATAATTTCGACATTAAGATTTGGAGATACGCATATTCGAAATCTTATTGCTAGTTCAAATTTTAAGATAAACGCCCACCAATGTTAGATTTTCTATTTTTTGAATTTCGTTATCGATTTAAGCGACCAGCCACATATATCTATGGCCTGGTTTTTTTAATACTTGGAATCATCTTGATGACCACTGATGCCGTTAGGATTGGCGGCGGTTTTGGCAAGGTTTACAGCAATGCCCCATACAACATTCATCAGATCATTTCAGTAATGGGGGTTTTGGGTTTGTTTATTGTGATGGCTTTTCATGCTGTACCTGTGTTCAGAGATGTGGAGCATAAAATGGATACCTTTCTTTATGCCTATCCAATATCTAAATATAACTATTTGACAGGTAGATTTATAGGCACGTTTTTAATGTGTGCTCTGGTGTTTCTTATGCTCCCTGTCGGTATGATGATTGGTGAGTTCATTGCCAAAATGAAGGATCCTGATAGCACTGATTTTGCTCCCTTTAGTGCATCATCCTATTTGTGGCCCTACTTTATTGCTTTAATTCCAACAGTTTTTATGCTGGGATCATTATTTTTTAGTTTGGTATCTCTTTCCCGAAAAATGATGTATGCGTATATAGTAGCGATATCCTTCATCGTTTTATACAGTATTTCTCAAAATTTACTTTCAGATTTAGATAATAAGGCTTTTGCGGCAATACTTGATCCATTTGGATTGACTTCAGCAGATAGAGTAACTGAGTATTGGTCAATTGCAGAAAAAAATACACAATTGATTCCGGTTGAGGGTTTATTTTTGTTGAACAGATTGACCTGGCTATCAATAGGTTTCCTCATTTTAATAGTTTCATTCATACGCTTCCGAATGAGCCCTGTCGCTGAAACAGCAAAATCAAGGACGATAAAAGAAAAGGAAACTTTTAAGGCACCGGTTTTAATTCTTCCCAAAACAAACTATAGTCTTGATTATTCCGGACTTAAAACTTTTTTCACACTTTGGAAACTTGAATTTAGCCAAAACCTTAGGAACCTGTTCTTTATAGCTTTCCTTTTTGCCATTGCTTTGTACATGGGCATGGATGCCTGGTATGCAAATCAAACGTATGAGACTGGTATTTATCCTGTTACCGGAATAATGCTTGAATCCACAACTTCTTCCTTGTTTAACATTCTCAGCATGGTACTCATAGTTTTCCTTGCAGGGGAAATCGTTTGGCGTGAGCGGCAGGCAAAAATGGAAGGAATTTACGATGCATTTCCGATTCCAAACTCGGTTATATTTTGGTCAAAGTATGCTTCTTTATTATTAGTTCCTGTTTTTCTATTGGCGTTGGTGCCACTTGTTTGTATTCCAATTCAAGCCATAAAGGGTTTTTACAATTTCGAAATTGGACTATATCTAAAAACGCTTTTTCTGTTTGAGCTACCAAGACTTTGGTTAATTGCTTCTCTGGCTTTTTGCATTCAAAATATCGTTAACAACAAATATACTGGAAATGTAGCACTTTTGGGCTATTATATTTCTACTATTGGTTTAAGCTATTTACATATTGAACATCCATTATTCCGCTATGGCAGTAATCTAAGCTACACCTACTCAGATATGAATGGTTTTGGAGACTACGTAAAGGTTTTTCAAACTTATTTGCTCCATTGGGCATTTGTTGCAGCCTTTTTGCTATCGGTTAGTTATTTGTTTTTGGTAAGAGGCTCAGAATCAACAATAAAGGCTAGAATCAAAAATTTCAAAAACAGACTTTATGATTCCGTTTGGGCAAAATTATCAGTAGGAATCCCTTTTCTGGCCATGCTGATAACTGGCTATAACATTACCTATCAGACAGTTGAAAAAGATGGATATGTAAACAGCAATGTAAGGGAAAAGGTAAATCTGGAATACGAAAAGAAGTTTAGCTACCTCCAGGAATCCAGGCATCCTTCTTTGGCGTCCATTAAAATTGGAGCAGATATGTTTCCTGAAAATGGAGATCTTAAACTCACTGCCAAAATGGGTTATTTTAATGCCCATAAAGAAAAAATTGACACACTTTGGTACAACTTTAACCCTGAAGGTGAATTGGTTAAGTTTAATCTTTCGGTATCTTCAAAGATAGTTTACGAGGATAAGAAAAAAGGAATAAAAGCCTATAAATTAAACAAACCACTGGCCCCGGGCGATTCATTTGAGGCTGATTTTGAAATGAAATTTGCCTACACAGGATTGGATAATGAAAGTCCTGTAATTGGCAACGGAACATTTTTCAACAACGGATTCTGGCCAAGTATGGGATTTAACAGTGGCTATACCATTAGAGATGAGGATAAAAGAAAAGAAAATGGCCTTAAGGAAGTGCCACCAATGAAAAGTCAATTAGACTCAAGCGCCTTAAACCAAAGTTTATTTGATGACTTAAACCACAGCATGAGGTTTGAAGCTATACTTTCAACTTCTCCAGACCAAATTGCAATTGCACCGGGCTACCTTGTAAAAGAATGGAATGAAAATGGTAGGCGATATTTTCACTATAAAATGGATAGGCCAATCAGTAATTTTTATGCCATCATTTCTGCAAGATATGCTGCCTATAAGGAAAAGTGGAACGATGTTGATATAACGATCTATCACCATCCTACACATGACTTCAATGTAAAAAAAATGGCTGAAGCTGTTCGGCATTCTCTGGATTATTATTCAAAAAACTTCAGTCCTTATCAACACAAGCAAGTTCGAATCCTTGAGTTTCCAAGGTATAGCAGTTTTGCCCAATCCTTTGACAATACCATTCCATACAGTGAAGGAATTGGATTTATTGCCAATTTAGAGGAAAAAGAAGCCATTGATTATGTGTATTTTGTGACTGCCCACGAAATGGCACATCAATGGTGGGGACATCAAATTATGCCAGCGGCAGTTAGAGGTGGTCAGTTTTTAAGTGAAACAATGGCCGAGTATTCTGCACTAATGGTAATGAAAAAGCGTTATGGACAGGAACTCATGGGTAGGTTTTTAAGGAAAGAACTCCGGGATTATTTATCTGGAAGAAGTGTTGAAAAGAAAAAGGAAAACCCACTTCTAGATATTGAAATGCAGTCCTATGCGTATTACAATAAAGGTTCGCTAGCCATGTTTTCCGTTATGGATTTACTGGGAGAAAGTAAAATGAATGAGTTTTTAGGGACGTTTGTGAAAAAATACCAATTTAAAGAAAGGCCCTATCCTTCTACGCATGACTTCTATTCGACAATGATTCCTTTTTTAGCTCCTGGTCAGCAAACATTGGTTGACGATCAGTGGAAACGAATAACCCTTTACAAAAATAAAATCGTACAAGCAAAAGGCAAAAAGTTGGCAAATGGGCAATTTGAGATTCGTTTTAAAGTTGAATTGGATAAATATTATGTAGATAGTTTGGGTGGAAATGAAAAGAAGGCTCCAATTACAGAACAATTCTATTTAGCCCTTTTAAATGAGGAAACGCCAAAAGTAAAAACTGATGTTTTACGAATGGAAAAGCTGAAGTTAGTTAATAACCAAGAGATTGTCTGGACTTCCGCCAAAAAACCAAAATATGTTGGGATCGATCCTTTGCATACTTTGACCGACATTTTTATGGATGACAATGCTAAATTGATCGATTGGGATTAAGTTCGAAACTCTTGTGTATTTATGAAGCCAGGTTACAATAGAATTCCGGACTTATTTAATTCTAATTGCCTCCTTAAAATTATGTTCTTTTGCAAATCAATTTAGATCGTATATTTTTTTGCAAAAGTCTGGTAAGAACATAAATCCTGAAACGAGAAGTGCGATTGAATATTTTGTTTTTCTTACTTTAGATCTTCAGAAATTGATCTTTAGTAATGTCTTTATTTACAAATACTTGTATTCGATTCTACCTAAATATTTTGAGCATTTTTTGAAAAATTCATTTTTGCTTTTTGCATCATTGAAATCAAATTGGAATAAACCAAAAACTCTAAGTTTTTTGGTTCCTTAAAAGATGTGGAAAAACCTTAGAAATCTTCTTTTTGGAGGAGTAACGTCAAAGGTTATTCTCGGAGTTTCAAATATTTTCCTTATTAAAGTATTAACTAAGAACGACTTCGCTCTTTTAAGCAACTTTTTATATATTCAATCCATGGTTTCAGGATTGCTTTTTACACCATTTCTTTTAGCGGCAGTTCCTATTGCTAATCTAAAAAAAATACAAAATTACAACCGCTTTTTTTCTGCATTAAATTGGTTTCAAATGGCTTTACTTTCCAGTTTATTACTAATTGCTATATTCAGTGGACCAGATTTATCCTTTGCCTTATTTCGAAAGGTTCAGTTCTATCCGTCAATTTTAATTGGGTTAATGGCTGCGATAGTGATGACATTTCAAAACATAATGCTTTCTCAGCAACAAACTAAGGAGTCATATCGTGGCTACAACCTAATTAGTATAGTCCGACCAATTGCCTTATTATTAATACTTTGCATCCTTTATTTCACTGGAAATCTAAATTTTTGGACAGCTGCCGTTTCATTTTTTGCTTCCATTTTAACAGCACTTTTTGTCGATATTTCCTCCTTTTTAAACCTTTTTAAATTAGGTGGATTTAAGCTAAGACTGGCTCAATTTTCCTGGTTCTGGAAATCAGCATGGATGCTAATTTTGTTCTTTTTCATTAGGGGAACTTATGACCATATTAGTTTTTATTTTGTTTCAAGGTATTTTGATATGGACCAAATAGCAAATTTTTCGGTCCCCTTTCGTTATTATTCAATGGCTGATTTGATTGTAGTTACCTCTCATATCCCATTTATAAATAGTTTTACAAAAGACCCCTTTTCTCAAAGTAAAACCAGGTTTAAGAAATGGTTAAAAATTACAGTTCTTATTTCATTGATTTGCATGCTGGTTTTGCCTTTTTCCAAAGACCTATTTGTATTGATAAGCGGAGAAAAATACGAGTCTACGTTTCCTTCTTTTGTAATTTTAATGCTGGGTTTAATTCCATTTTTATGTTTTAGTCCGGCGATTTATGGAGTTATTTCTTTAGGAGGAGGAATTAAAATTTTCTATTTAAGTTTAACAGTTTTGGCCTTCCATATACTTATCTGTTCTTTAGGTGCTAGATTTCAAAGTCTCGAATTGATTTCTTTTTCAACAGTTTTTTCCAGAGGTACTATTTATATCCTTTCATTTTTATTCATAATTTTCAGAAAATGAAAAGAATTCTCACCTATCTTATTTTTATCATTTTTCTTTCGAGTTCATTTGATATTTTCTTTAATATTAATGTAGGAGGATTCAACATAAGAACTTGCTATTTAGCATCAATGATGTTTACTTTATTGTACTTTTTGGTATTCAAAGATACTTTCAGATTTAAATTTATCGGATTTATAATTATTTTTACTTGGTTTTTATTTCCCATATTTTTCGTTTTTCATACCCATTTTTTGAATAGAAATATAGGGTATATTTTATGGATGATATTTAATATAATTACCTGTTATTCAATATATAAATTTTCAAACTTAGTATCAGCTGAAAAAATAATTAAGTACTATATTCTAAGTTTTTATGCAATGGCTTGGGTTGGCTTTATACAATTTTTTCTAAGCCTATGCGGAATTTATGTACTAATAACCATGTGGTGGAGAGCCAGCGTAATTCCAAGAATAAATGGACTTTCCTATGAGCCCAGCTATTATGCCACTTACCTAATGATAGGTTTTGCCTTTTTATATTTCTGCCACAAAAAGAAAGTATATTTTTTTACGAAAAAATTTCAAACCACAATTCTGATTTCACTGGTAATGGCTATAGTTCTAAGTACAAGTAGAATGGGAATTTTATTCATGGTCGCAATATTAGTATATGATTTTTTCAGACTACTAATTGCTTCAAGTTTCACCCTGCGAATTTCTAAAGTCAACCTATTAATTTCTTTTTCTATTTTAGTTACCATTTTTGGTATTATTATCTACGTTCTTAATAATAGTGAACTAAAAGAACGATACCTGGCTGGCACAGGAATTGGCAACACGGCAGGACATTCTACAGAAACCAGATTAAAACAAATGACAGATGTTTGGAAGGTTTTTGAATTAAGCCCTGTTTATGGGTATTCATTAGGTGGAATTGCACCAGCCATAGCCAGGTATTATGGGAGTAACACTTCAGATTCAAAAAAAGTAAAGGAATTTGAAGGACTTAACATCTTTGTTGAGGTATTGGCTGCAAGCGGAATATTTGGATTTTTGTTTTTTGGATCCTGGTTGTTTTTGTTTTACAGGTCCAGTATCAAACTTTCAGGCCTTCTAAAATCGAATGGTTTTATAAGAGAATCGGTAATCCTTGAAGCACTGATTTATGCCTTAACCATAGAGTTTCTATTGCTTCTATTTAGTCAAAACATTTTAAGACCTTATCTTTGGATTATTATAGGTATGATAAATGCATTGTACTTCAAGTTTAAGGGTCAATTAAATTTTAATATAAATAGTCCTCAAATCAATACTCACTAATATTTTGAAATCGGAGACCATAGAAAAATCACAAGTTCTTGGCAAACTTAGAGTAGCCATTGTTCATGAATGGTTTGTGAATTTTGCTGGTTCAGAACGTGTGGTCGAGCAAATGCTGGAGGTCTTCCCAAATGCGGATGTTTTTTCTTTGGTTGATTTTCTTCCTGATTCAAACAATTTTTTTCTAAAAGGTAAAAAACCAAAAACAACTTTTATCCAAAATTTACCTTTTGCCAAAAAGCATTTTCGTAATTACTTTCCCTGGTTTCCAATTGCAGTTGAAGGGCATGATCTAAGGGCTTATGATTTAATTTTAAGCTCTTCACACATGGTTTCAAAAGGAGTTATAATTAATCAGGAGCAATTACATATTTGTTATTGCCATAGCCCATGCAGATACGCCTGGGACTTGTATCATCAATATCTGGAAGAGGCAGGTCTGAAATCAGGATTTAAAGGATTTATTGCTCAATTTTTTTTAAATAAACTTCGTATCTGGGATCAAATCAGTACCCAAAGAGTTCATCACTTTATAGCAAATTCAAAATATATTGCAAAGCGGATTTCTCACGTTTACAATAGAATTTCTGAAGTTGTGTATCCACCGGTAGATGTCCAGAAATTTACGTATGTTGAAGAAAAGGATGACTATTTTTTTGCTGCCTCCCGCTTAGTTCCATACAAAAAAATGGACTTAATTGCAGAAGCATTTGGTTTGATGCCAGATAAAAAGCTGATCATAGTAGGTAGTGGACCAGATGACTCAAAGCTTAAAAAGTATAACTTTCCCAATGTGGAATTAAGAAAAGAAGCGGATGCAGGAGAGTTTTTGAAGTTAATTTCAAGAGCCAAAGCCTTTGTTTTTGCTGCCGAAGAGGATTTTGGTATAACCATAGCGGAAGCTCAAGCATGTGGAACCCCAGTGATTGCATTTGGAAAAGGTGGTGCATCTGATATTGTAAAAGATGGAACAACTGGTGTGTTATTTTGGCAACAAACAACCGAAAGCCTAATTTCGGCAATTAATAGATTTGAAACCATTCAAACCCAGCTTTTTCCTAAAGAAATTAGCCTGAACGCACAGAGGTTTTCGAATTATGCTTTCCGGGAACAATTGGTACAAACAATATTTCTTAAGTGGAAAGAATTCAAGAACCTCGATTAAAGTCTTGGGAAGAGATTAGTTCCCGATTGGCCTTTTTAGGTTTTTGTGCCTGGTCTTTGGCAATTCCATTTGCCCAAGTTCAAAAAATTCGATTTACTGCAATTTCCATTTTTATAATAATAGGCGCCTTTCTTATTTTTCTTCCAGGCAAAACAAGTTTAAGACGAATTGGAAAAGGAGTATCGCCTTTTCTATTTATTTTCTGCCTTATAGGCATACTTCCATTACTTGATTTTTGGAGGTGGGAAAATCCCAGGATGGCCATGGATTCTTTTGTATTAAGATTACCAATGATCGTTTTGCCTTTTATTCTTTATCAGTTTTCCTTTTATTGGCCCCCTTTCTGGAAAATTATTATTATATCTTGCTTGATTACCTCCTCACTAATTAACGTAGTTTATTTTTCATCTCAAGGTTTAGATCTTATTTACTCTTCAATAAGAAATGATATTGATCATTTATCAATTCGATATATCACATCTAGACCTTACTATGGATTTTTATTAGGAATTTGCTTTTTTAGTTTGGTATATATTTATAAAAATAAAATTAATATTCTACTAATTACAGCTCTTATATTTTTTACTCTGTTCGAGTATTTAATAGTGGGAAAATTATTTTTAGTATCTTCATTTATTTGCTTTACAATATATATTTTATATATAATAAGAAATAATTTAAACCTAATAATTTTATATTTTGCGATTTTTGCTTTCACCACTGGATTTATAATTAATAAAATAGTTAAAACTCAAGCTTATTTTGAATTAACTAACCAGGGCGGATTTGATTTTTCTACAATTCCAAAACATTATTCTAATAGTATAAATTCAAGATTAATTTTATGGAAAGCTAGTAAAGATATTTTATATGAAAATAATGCATGGATTTTTGGATTAGGCACACAAAACTTTCAAGATAAACTTGACTCTTCGGTTCAAAAATACAATCCATATCTAAGTGAACAGCATCTAACATCACATAACCTATTCTTAGGATTTTGGATGCAATATGGTCTAATGGGTCTTTCAGTTTTAATCTTTATGTTTGGTATATTTTTTAAAGAATCGATTTCAAAAAAAAATATATCATTATTTTTATTGAGCACATTTCTACTATTAAGCGTTCAGACTGAAATCTACATGGATAGAGAAATGGGTGTGCATTTATTTATATGGGTTTTAGTAGTTTTATATCTACCGATTGACTCTACTCAAAAAAATAAATTATCAACATGATTAAAACAAAAAACCTAACTTATTATAAATTAAAAAGGATTTCCCAAAGTTGCGTAATTTGAATTTCATATATTTTTTTTCTCTTCAGATTTTTGTATATATAATAGGCATATATCTAAGTAGAAATACAACAACTAAATTTAAACCTGGATTTTATTTTATACTTCTATTATATTTCATCTATAACATATTTGTTCCATTTATAGATTTTAATTTAAGCATAAATTCTTTTTTTGGATTCCAATTCACTAATGAACAAATTTTATTGCCTCAACAAGGGCTGGTTTATTCTATTGGAATTTTAAGCTTCTTCTTGGGTTATTTTTGCTTTAAAACATCAAAAAACCCAGGCTCAATTTCAAACCTAAAATCCGATATACACTCTAAACTACCTGATTATATGGCAGCCATTCAAGTTTTTATTTGGCTGTTAGTCTTAATCAATTTTCAAATTTCTGGGATCTCAGTTGGAAATCTATTCGATTTGACCAATCAAAACGAATCTGATCTGTTGTTTAGCGCACAATGGAAGTATCCTTTAGTTGATTTAATTTCCAATTGCATTCCAGTTTGCTTATTTATTCAATATAAATTTTCAAAAAAAATCAACTGGAAATGGGTTGTATTATTTTCTTTTTGGTTGTTTATCAGCTTGTTATCAGGATGGAGGTACAGAATTATTTTATTCTTTCTATTTTTCGTAATAGATTTTTTAGTTCAAAATAAATGGAGCTTTTTTAAAATCTTCGTCGGAGTTTTGTTTTTAAGCATCGCCTTATCCTGGTTAACTTTAAATAGAATGGCAATTGCAAAACGGCAATTTCATTTAATCACTTTTGACCTCTCTCTTTTTGATATTAGGATTTTTACAACTGAATTTTCAAATAGCAGGACATTTAAAGCAACTTGTATTTATTTAAATAATCATCCTGATATTGAAGCTCTTGGACCTGAATCGTGGATAAAATTTATAGAAAATAAATTAAAACCAAAAACTGAATTTCAAAATCTTCAACGCCCAAAACCATGGATTTTAGAGGTAACTAAAGCCTGGATTCCCCCTGGCTGGCCATGGAACCCTAATCCGGCAGTTTCACAAATGGAGGAGTTTTTTTTAACCTTTGGGTGGATCGGTCTTGTTATTGGTATGTTTGTAGTTGGAATATGGGTTGGTTTTTTAGATCTTGCTGTAAACGATCCTATTTTTCAAAATTTTAAAATAGTGGGCATTGCATTACTATTTCAATGGACCACAAGAGGCTTTTTTTTATATCAATTGCAAATAACGCTAATTTGCTTTCTTCCATTTTTACTTTTATGGCTAGCCAAGCCATATTTGAACCATGTCGCTAAAAGAAACACAGCTTGATTTATATAACAATTCATGGTACAAGCCAGGTGGATCAAAGCTTAAAAGGTTACTTTGGTATTTCATAAATGCATTGGTTTTTAACTCCCCATTATTTCCAATTTCGTCCCTTAAGGTATTTCTGCTAAAATTATTTGGTGGAAAAATTGGAAAAGGGGTAGTGATTAAACCCAATGTGAACATTAAATACCCATGGCTATTGGAAATAGGCAGCTTTTCATGGATAGGGGAAGAGGTCTGGATAGATAATCTTGCTTTTACAAAAATCGGAACTAATGTTTGTATTTCCCAAGGGGCTCTTTTATTATGTGGCAATCATAATTATTCAAGTTTTAAGTTTGATTTAATGGTAGGTGAAATTCATATAGAAGATGGGGTATGGGTAGGTGCAAAAAGTGTTGTTTGCCCTGGAAGCATAATAAAATCGCATGCTGTATTAGCTGCTGGAAGTGTTGGAAAAGGCATATTGGATTTATATTCTATCTATCAAGGAAATCCAGCAATTAAAATCAAGGAGAGAACTATTTCTTAATTTGGAGGTGCAATCGTTTACGTTTTCAATAGTTACAGTAAGTTTGAACAATTCAGCAACGCTGGTTCAAACTATTGAATCCGTTTTAAACCAAAGTTTTACTAATTTTGAATACTTAGTTTTGGATGGTGGCTCAACAGATGGTACTATCGAAATTTTAAAATCCTATGAAAGTCGGCTGAAATGGATTTCTGAACGAGACCACGGGATTTATAATGCAATGAATAAAGGCTGGCAGATGGCACAAGGGGAATATGTTGCTTATTTAAATGCAGATGATTTTTATAACCATAATGAGGTTTTGTTAAAAATGGCAACTTTATTAAAAAATGACCCAATGGCTTTTGCTGGTTATGGTGATTTGGCATATGTAGATGCCAAACAACCAGAAAAAATCATAAGATATTGGAAAACTGGAATGTACAGCGCAACCTCCTTTTTAATGGGCTGGATGCCGCCTCACCCCACCTTTTTTCTTAAAAAGGTGGCTTTTGAAAAATTTGGAGGGTTTAGAGAAGAAACCTTAAAAAGTGCAGCCGATTATGAACTAATTTTAAGGATGTTATATAAAAATAACCTGAAAGCGGTTTATTGTGAAGACCTTTTGGTGAGAATGCGGGTTGGTGGAGAAAGCAATAAAAATATTGAGAATAGGATTAGAGGCAACAAGGAAGACAGATTGGCCTGGGAACTAAATCAACTAAAACCATTTTGGTTTACACTTTGGCTAAAGCCCTTTAGAAAGATTTTCCAATTTATTCAAAGACCATCTAAATAGTTTACAATTAAATAGTTATGAAGATATACACAAAAACTGGTGATGGAGGAAAAACCTCTCTTGTTGAAGGAACCAGGATTTCAAAATCAGACTTGCGCATAGAAGCGTATGGCACTGTAGATGAATTGAACAGCTTTTTAGGCCTCGTGGCTGACCATGATGTTAATAAGGCCCGGTATGATTTTTTAAAATCAATTCAAGATAATCTATTTGTGATTGGAGCAAATCTCGCAAGCGACCCTTCAAAAAGAGCAGATAAAGTTCCTCCTGTCCAAACGGAAGATATACTTGCCTTAGAAAAGTCAATGGATGAAATGGATTCTAAATTACCAGAACTAAGGCATTTTGTATTGCCTGGTGGACATGTGGCGGTTAGTCTTGCTCATGTTTGCAGAACAATTTGTAGAAGAGCGGAAAGATGTGTGGTAAGACTTTCCGAAGCTGATGAAGTCCCGGAATTGGTGGCGACTTACTTAAACAGACTTTCCGACTTTTTCTTTGTTTTGTCCAGAATGATGAGTTTAGAACTTGGTGTTGAAGAAGTAAAATGGGTCCCAAGAAAAAGCTAAACTTCTTAAAATTCTTTTAAAAGTAAACGCTTAAAAAAATCCTGCGGGTAAAAAAGTTTAACTCCAACCCTTTTTTTTACCTGCCTTTAGTTTATTTGACTGACTATCTTTTAACATAACAATTGTAAAAACTGAACCTTCTCCTTCTTTACTTTCAACTGTTAAGTCTCCCCCATCCTTATCAAGAAACTCTTTGCAAATTGCCAGGCCTAAGCCTGTTCCAACTTCATTATCTGTCCCAACCATTGAAATTGTGCTATTGGTAAACAATGTTCTGATAACAGATGAACTCATACCGACACCAGAGTCGGTCACACTCAAATAATTTGTATCCTTGTCCTCCCTGAAGTTTATAGTTACTACTCCACCATGATTGGTAAATTTAATACTGTTAGATATTAAATTTCGTAAAACTGTTTGAATCATTGCCTTATCTACCATCACAACCTGGGTGGAAGGTACCAAATTGATAACCTTAATTCCTTTACTTTCAAATTGATCAAAATAAAGATCGACAACTTCCTGGCAAAGTACTTTTAACTCATAGGACTTAATATCCATTTGGACTTTATTCAATTGCAACCTACTCCAAGTCAACACATCCTCAAGTAATTTCCCATAGTTTAAAGAAGTCTGCTCCAGGGAATCAATATACTCCTTTAATTCTGTCTCAGAAAGTTCGGACAAATGATTCTTAAGAATATAAATAACTGCATTTATACCTGAAAGTGGAGAACGTAAATCATGTCCAAGGATTGAAAATAATTTAGTCTTGTCATCATTAAGCTGTCTTAAAATTCTCTCAATTTCTTTTTGCCTCAGATAGTCTTGAGTAATAGAAATAATAGCAAAAAAAGCAACAACAGCAGCAATACAAATGGCCAAATAATTCGTATAACTTCCATAGGATATACTTCTATCAATATAACGTTTATTAATTTGTAAGGAAACTCTTAAATTACTCTCAATATCTTGTAATAATTCAAATATTTGAAGTGTTTTATCTGCACCCTGGGACAAAATCTCTCTGGCAAGTTGTATCTGAGCCTCATTCTTGGTTTGAATCAAAAATTTGGATTTTGCGAAAATCAATTTCCTGGCTAAAATTTGATCCTTTAATGACTTAATCAACTCCGCCGAAATAATACCAGATGAACTTTCAACCAAATGGCCAATACTTTTTTCCAACCTGCCCATTGCCCTGTCATGGCTTCTCAAATAAATTTCTTGCCTTGAAACCAGATAATTCTTAAGTGAACTCTCAGCAAAATTAAGTTCACCCTCAATTTTTGATAATAGGGCAAGTTCACTATAAATCGATTCTACCTTATTTTCGTTGGCCTTCAAATTGGATGTAATATCATTACTTAAAATAATATTGGCTATAAATGTGATTATCGTAAGAAGAAATCCTCCTACTACTATTGCCAATGGTCGGTTTCCAAAAATAGCTTGGAAAATTTTGCTCATTTTAAATTCTTAGAATATCATTTTTGCAAACCTGAGAGATAAATAAAGCAATAAAATTAATTTAAAACTTCCGCCAGTTTAATAGCTAATTCCTTATTATGTAAGTTTCTTGCGACGATCTTCCCTTGAGGATCAATTAAAAATGAGGCAGGGATTGAGCTAATTCCATATTGTCTTGCAGCTCCGTTTTCCCAGCCTTTTAAATCTGAGCAATGGGCCCAATTCATTTTGTCAGCGACCATTGCTTTCATCCATACGCCTTTTTCGGCATCCAGGCTTACACTTAAAATCTTAAAACCTTTTGCCTTAAAATTATTATAGTTTTCAACCAATTCTGGATTTTCTGCTCTACAAGGTTTGCACCATGAAGCCCAAAAATCTAATAAAACCCAGCTGCCTTTAAATTGACTTAACTTTATTTCATTTCCATTTGGATCAGCTTGTGAAAAATCGGGCGCCATTTTACCAAAAGATAGCTTTCGGGGAAGCTCCAGATATTTTAAGAGCTTAAGGGTAAAGGCAGCCTTAGGTTTTTCTTTTTCAAAACGAATTGCCAACGAATCCAAATAACCTAAATCTTCATCCACAGAAAGCATAGATGTAGCCAAATGACTTACGGGACCAGGACCCATACTATCGATCAAATGTTTAATCTTGTTTTTATTTGATTTTAATAAAATTGAAAAATTCTTTTCTACCAAATCAGCCTTTTCCTTGTTTTGGCCCACCATTGCAATTTGATACTCTTCTTGCAAAGTCCTGCTTTTTAAATCAAAATCCTGTCTAATTCCTTCAACTCTTCTAAGCATGGTAGTTAAGGGCGAATTGGAATAGATTAGAGAACCCGGAAGTTCATTGTAATTTCCCTTTAAAGAATGTTTACCTTGCTCAAGAAAAATAGGTAGTCTTTTTTCTCCAACCAATAACAAAAACAGATTTTCATCATTAGCTGTTACTTTAATTTCAAATTTTCCATTTTCATCGGCGATCACAGAATCGATGGATTTTGGACCGCTAATATCAACCTTAGTTAAAAAAATAGTTGTTGACTTTGGTAGATTTAAAATCTCGGCCTCAATTTGAGCAATCGGTCCACTTATTTCCTTGTCACCAGAACAAGAAAACGAACAAATGGCAATTAGCAAAAGCCATGTTTTTAAAAAAAAATAGATTCCCTCTTTCATATTCTAACTTCCAAGTTGTTTGGATCTTTCGAATGCGGCAAACAATCCGGATTCTATTTTTTCTTTCAGACCATTTAAAGAAAAATTATTTGTTGCGGCCTCTGTGGTCCCTCCTCTACTGGAAACTTTATCTATCCACTCCTTACAAGTGAAGTTGTTGTTATTTAGTAAATGAATAGCACCAAGAAAAGTTTGCTCCACCATTGTTTCAGCCTCTGAAGGTGAAAAACCCATTTTTTGGGCACTATCAATAATTGCCTGCATAAAATAATAAACATAGGCTGGGCCCGAACCAGAAATAGCAGTTACTCCATCTAACAGGCCTTCATCGTCAAAGTATAATGATTTCCCAGTCGTATTTAGCAAATTTTGGACTGAAAATAGTTCAGATCTGGAAACTGAACTATGAGCAGTAAATCCGGTCATGCCCATTCCAACTTGTGTTGGTAAATTTGGCATAGCCCTGATTATTTTTTCTGTTGGAAGCGACTCTTTTAAACGTTCAATTGTCACCCCCGCCATAATGCTTAGTATCAACTGATCCGGCCGCATGAACTCTTTTAATCGGGAAAAAAGCAGATCAATATCTTGCGGTTTTACGGCAAGAATGATTAAATCCATGTTAAAAATAAAAACTTCCGGTTCAGAAAAAACAGCTTCAAAACCAAGCGATTTAAAATATGGAATTTTATCTTCTGCCTTTTCAAGAATAAATAAATCTCTTCTGGCAACAGAATGGTTTGAAATAAAACTCTCTGCATAGGTGCGACCCATATTTCCCCCGCCAACAATTAAGATTTTCATTTTATTACAACTAAATTGATGTTTTTGATGAAATAAGATTTAAAATCCTATCTAGTTCATCTTTGGTTGGATTCAATTTTGGTTTGGAAAAATTAATGTCTCCAACATGATTAATAGGTACTAAGTGAATATGGGCATGTGGCACTTCAAGTCCAATAACAGCAATTCCAATTTTTTTGCACTCAAGATTGGCCTTCAGATTATTGGCTATATTTCTTGCAAAAGTCCAAAGGTGATTATACACTTCAAGAGGCAAATCGAAAAGGTTATCAATTTCTACTTTTGGAACTACCAAAACGTGCCCCAATGCAATGGGATTAATATCCAAAAAGGCAAGGCATTGATCATCCTCCGCAACAATATAAGCAGGAATTTCTCTATTTATTATCTTAGAAAATATACCGGCCATATCTAAAAAGAGGAGACTATATCAAGTATCTCAAACTCCATAGCACCAGCAGGAACCTGAATTACCGCTTTATCTCCAACTTTTTTACCAAGTAATCCTTTTCCTATGGGGCTTTTTACAGATATTTTTCCGGTTTTTAAATCTGCTTCCTCCTCTGCAACCAGAGAATAACTTAAAGTAGCACCATTCTTAGAATTCTTAATTTTCACTTTAGTCATTATAGATACCTGGCTGGTATCGATTGATGAGGCATCCAGAATTCTTGCGTTTGCCACAATATCCTCCAATTTTGAAATCTTTAGTTCCATATGACCCTGCGCATCTTTTGCTGCATCATATTCAGCATTTTCACTTAGATCTCCTTTATCTCTGGCTTCAGATATCTGTCTTGCCATATCTGCTCTTCCTCTAACTTTAAGGTCATTAAGTTCATTTTTAAGCCTGTTAAAGCCTTCTTCGGTATAATATGATATAGCCATTTCTGTGGTTTTGCTAATAAAAAAGAAAAACGGCCTCAATCGGACCGTTTTACAAATGCAAATATAATTGAATAAATTTTAAAGAGTCAGGATTAAAGCGAAGCGGTGAGTACCTCCAAAAAATCTGGTAGTAGAATACGAATAATCAATGCCAACCACTTTGGATTTTGTAGTCCCGGAATATAAATCGGTATTGTCATCCTGCTTTAATTCACCTGTTTTGGTTCTTACAAATGGAATTTGAAAAGTTGCGCCAAATGAAGGTCCAAGGTTTGCAGTCGTGGTTTCTGTTTCACTAAACAAACCATCCTGATAATCATAACCAGCTCTGATCATAAACATATCCTTCCATGAACCCTGGGCACCAATCTGGTATTGATCTGAGGTGAAAGAGTTAGACCGGAAATTAAAACACGGAGTAAGCTTTACCTCATCGTTGGAAAAGTAAAAATCGTAGCCAAACCCAATATTTAACATACTGGGCTGTTCAAATGCAGCAGCTAAAAGACCAATAGTTTGGGTATATTTTCCATTAGCGGTACTACCTCTTGTAGTTAAGGCATCCCCGCCAAAATTAATTTTAGGTCCCAAATTTAGAATTGAGACCCCAAACTTAAACTCTTTCCTTTTACCTGTCTGATATTGAATTCCTGCATCAAAAGCAACGCCAAATGCTGAAACAGATTGGTTTTGCTGGGAAATACCCCTTAACAATAACCCACCAGTTATCCTGTTTGAGAATTTCTTTGCGTATGCAAGTCCAAAATTAAAAATCTGAGGCTTAAATGTATTTCCAGTTCCATCAGGTAGATCAACGGTAGTTTCATAAAACGTTCCTAAGTCATAGGAACTCAAAGTAATACCCATTACGCCTCCTTCACCAACTCTTTGCCCAAAACCAAGGGAATTGATATGAATGTCACTTCCAACCAAATAATTGGTATTACAAAAAGTAAATTCAGTCTTTTTAATAGATGACAATCCAGCCACATTTAATCCAACAGACTCTATCCCACGTATTATTCCTGAATTTGCACCAGCAAAACCAGAAGTTCTTGCCCAAGGATTTATGAGTAGTTCCACAGCACCACCTTGACCCCTTTTTGTGTCGTTGCCCGCCATACAACTTAAGATGGTAACACTACCTATCAAAAGAGGGCCAAATATTTTATTAATGTTCACAATCAAAATCGAAAAATATGTGGTTCCTAATTTAAAAAGAGTCAAGATCAATAGGACGCAAAACTCCAAACCATTTAATCACTTTCTCACCAAATTTTTTAGAATTAACATGTATAATGTAAACTCCTGAAGCAATTGGTACACCAACCTGGTTCTTAAGGTCCCATTCCAAAAATGTTTGAAAATTATCACCTCGCCTATTTGTGTTTGCCGCACCATCACTAACAGAAGAATATGGTTTGGAGTCGGTCTGATCAAAATTAAACTGCCGAACCAAAGTCCCGGATAAATTAAATATAGAAACCACACATTGTGTAGGCAGATTAATTATCTTAACCCGGGAATCGACCTGGGAATTCTCATACCCTGACACTGACAGATATGGATTTGGAACTATCCTGATTAAATCTAAGACTGATTTTCCTACCGAGGCTACATTCCTCCCTGAGGAACCAGATGTATTGAACTCATAAATAGGAGAAAAATCTTTCTTCAATGTATCATTTGAAAAGTTTTCAAATGATCTCTGAACCCGAAGTTTAATTTTAAGATCTGATGTCAAAGGATCTAACAATTTAAAATTATTAAAATCGATGTTATTCACCAAAGATCCAAAATACATAATATTACTCAAATGCCATGCACGGGCTTTTGGAAGAATCGAATCTGCCTTGGCCTTTGGAGTGACTGGTCTCCTGCCTTCTTTGATATAAAGATTATCAAAAAAGGTTTCTGCTTTTTTACATTCATCATAAGGTGAATTAAGTACATAGATGAAAGACTTACGATCCAAAGGTGGAAATGAGGGTATTTGAGGATCCCATTTTAAATTGTTGCCGGAAATGGTATCCGCAAGCATACTTTCAGAAAACATCATGTTCAGTCTTACGCCTCTATCAATATCTATGGCATAACCGGGAAACCAACTCATTCCTCTTGAAATTATTGTATCACTTAACGAAGATTTGGAACCATCATTTGTAAAGGACTTATTTACCGAAAGAAGACGGCTTTTGGATAAAATGAAACCTTCTCCTGTTCCAGCATTAAAGGTAGATTTATCAACACTATCATTTTGAAGAACAATACATCTTGTCCACTTTGACTGATCTTTAGTAATTACTATGTTAACATTCTTTGCTAGTGAAATATTTTTATTAGGTCGATCAATAAGATTCTTTGAATTTTCAATAAAATCAAATATCAGGCCATTTTTAAAGGGTAACTGAGGACCACCAACATAAGGGCCAGGTTGATCGGGTCTAAGTTCTGGGACCGTATTTGGTTGCCTTTTTATTGACCTTGCAAATTGCCCTAGTGCGTACGGAGCCCAGGTACCATTGGCGAAAGAATTGAAATTCTTTAGAGGATCCAATGCATAATAATTTTCTCCGTTTGCTAGTTTATCTTGTCTAAGATATCCGTCATAACCAGACAATCCATTATTCAATGGGTTTTCATTAAATATATAGGTGGATTCAAGTGCCCCATTAGATCCAATTTTGTTAAATGGTTCAGAACCTGGAGATATCCCGTTTCTGGCCCTAATCGAAATGCCGTACTCAGGCAATAGCTCTTCAGAAGATCTTGATACGGGATTTTGGTTGTAAACAACTTTTTCAGAAACCAAATCTTTTAATGCCCAATAGTCAAAAGGTGCAAATTCAATGGCGGTTGATTTTAAATCTGGATTGCCCTTCACCCAAAAATCGCATCCTATTCTTTTTGTTCCAACCAAAAGGGTATCGAAAACATTATCCCGACCTGGTAAAAGGGTAATCCTATCTACATCAAACGCAAAATCACCACCATTTTGACCAATAATTTCAATATCAAGGTCAAAAATATTCTTTGGATCCTCTTGAGATGGAATAACTCTCAAAACTTTAGCTATGCCTTTTTTGTATTCTTTTCTAAAATTCAATCTTGATCCAAATTTTAACCTGGTCCTACCTGCAGGAGGTTCGGGAATTGGTTCCAATACATCCGGGTCAGAAATTGTATATTTATCCGAAGACTCAAGAGTATCTCCCTCCTTAAACGCATAATTTCCAATTTTATATCTTAACCTGTTTGAAAATTTTATCTGAAAATTACTTGACTTTAAGCCTTTAGGATTATAAACTTTTATATCCAAGGGTCCTGTTTTTGGTAAATATCTGATCTTGTCAACTTTTCCATTTTCCAAAATATTTTTTTCCTGCTCATCATCTATATCAACAAGATTTCCTCCATTTCCAATTCCTGATATTTTTGTAACTTCGAACCCATCTCCAAACCTGGTGTCAAAAATAGATCCGAAAGCTTCAGGAGATACTTTGTGAGGAATGGCTGTATATAGTTTGTAATTTAACACACCTTGAATATAAGGCTTTTTAGCTTCAGAATTATCATTAAAACCATAAGCAACAACCGCATAATAGTACTTTTTAAAATTAGAAATTTTACCACCTGATATATTGGAAAACATGTCTCTCGTAACTTGAAAAGAATTAAAAATACCTTTATTAGGTGTATTTTTCACCTTTGGGGTTATGACCTCCGTGTTTAAGTCAGGATTAAATTCAAGATTACTAATACTTGAGGTATTATCCGCAATATCCATTAAACCATTAAAATCTGTAATGCTATCTCCATTTATGTCTCCATCCAAAAGCCTGGCTTTATCCGGATTATCTAAATCCTGAACAGATACTTTATCATCAACCAGCTGATAAATTTTGTAACCCTGGAATCTAAAAAACACATCTCTACCCTCTGCACCAGCAGAAACCGCTCTGTTTTCTTCAAAATAGGTCTCAGTAGTCATTAGTGGCTTTCTAACAATGGTATCTGGAATTATCTTGAAAATCAGAGTCCTATCCAATTCTGAAATTTCAAGATTTGGATTGTTGGGTCCTACATTTCTTTTAAAACAAGAGTTAAATCTTTCCTGAGCAAGGTCATCAGCTGATAATAGTTTACCAAAAGAACCCGTGGCCCCACCTCCTGAAGCTCTTGCCCAAACAATTCCTATTGTACATTCATTTACAGACCCTGGTAAAAGCGTAAAAGGACCATTGTTGGCAAGGAAACGTCTGTCTCCCGGGGCATTTCCGGCTGCCTTTTCATTCCACGTACTCCCGCAGGAACTTGGAATACATTTTATATCTTTTACATCGCTTTTGCAGGCAAAACCATACGGATCACTTTGTTCTGTTACGTTAGGAAACATGTATCTGGCTCCTTGACCATCAGTTACCGCAGCGGTTCCATCACCCCCAAAAGAAACAGGTTGACCATTTTTCCACCTATTCTGTAAATAATTATAAAAGTCATTAAATCGTCTAGGATCGCCATTGACAGGATTCCCACCGGAATTATAGTAAATGAAACCAGACATTACAATCCTTTCATTTGTATCTCGCCTATTAGAAGAATTTGTATTACAATCCAAATCCCAATCTGTCTCATCAAATTTGTCATCAGGAAACGGACCTCTGAAAAAATCAACTCCGACAGCAGGAGGATTAATTCCATAACCATTTTGCCCTTCATCATCATCATCTCCGTTGTAACAGATCGCCAGCCCTCTCAGAACATCGCAGCCAACATAATCATCATTATAATTTCCTAGATCTGGATCCATCCATTGAGCCAGGTAGGTATTCTCTAAAGTAAAATTTCCCTTGTTATACAACTTTTGGCGAAGAAAAGTCATATCATTCGTGGCATCTGTTGAAGCGTAAGCAAATGCCTCATATTGCACCTCCATACCCAAGCCAGGCACAAGGGAAGTATTTTCAGGAAAAGTTTTATTATTACCAACATCGTTGCAAACCCACCAAATAACCTGATCTGCACCTGAATTTATATTTACCTCTGTGCCTGCACATTCTAAATCTTTTTCTGTACCTGCCCAAAGTGGAAAATCACCTTTACATGGATTGTAGACTCCATTACTATCTCTATCAAAGAAATTTGCCAGATTGTTATTGATGGATGCCACGGCATCCGGGTCTGATTGAAATTTTGGATCCTGCTTCAAATATGGATTACCCTTTCCTGGCCAAAATTTTATCTCATCAGGGATATTCACCTCGCAATCCGAAATAATACCCGCCTCAAAATCATCCTTAAACTTTTTTACAGTTTGTCGATTGCACTTAAAGTGTTGATCCCAGGCGGCACAAATTGAGGTTTTGGTGTAAGAAGTATCAATGTTGTATTTACGAATCGGTCCTGGCCAATAGTTAATAAACCGACCACTTTCCCGATAAGTTTGGGCCATAACTACTACATTGGTAGTTCCTCTTTCTATACCTCCTAACCATATAGCAGCAGCAAAAACAGAATTTTTCCGGGTAGAATTGTCGTTAACTTTAGGAATTTCATATCTTGGTAATCCAAGTGCAGGATCCCAAAACATATCACCTTGATTCATATATCTGGCACGAACATTGTTAATATCCAGTTCTTTACTAGATATACCAGGTACACAATTTGGTACTCCTGCATTTATTCTGCCGCCCTTTTGCTGGCCATTTGATGCACCAGGAGAATTATAATGAAATTTATACTCAGCTCCAATTGATGCTGTATGTATCAAAAGAAAAGCTTGAAAGCCTAAAAAAAAATGTATTAAAAATTTACAGTTCATTTCTAATTTAATTTTAAAAATTGTAGGATACTCCCAATCTAAATCTCCTTGGAAGTGAAATATTATCTGGATTCATGATTGCCATATTATAAAACATGGCATAAGAAGACGCACTAACTACATTGGCAGAGTTAACTTGATTTTGCCCAAAATTTGATACCAGGTAACCATCGTCTGTAGGAGATGCTGTACGGGCATAAACACTCAGAATATTTTCTGCATTAAATAAGTTCTGCACATAAAAATACACATTAATGTTATGTGCTCTTTTTCCTGGTGCCTGAAGAATAAAAGATTTATCTACCCTTACGGAAGTCCTGTTATTCCAGGGCAATCTAGACCCATTAATTGAGCCCTTAATTTGGTATCTTCCTCCCCACTCTGAACCGTCCTGCGTAAATGGTGTTCCGGATCCGGTGTAAAATGTGGCATTTAATCCAACATTTTCAAATGGCTTTACACCGAATAGTTCTGGACCTTCATTATCTCCATACCGGTAATCAAAATTCAATTTTAACGCATGTCGTTGATCAAAATTAAGAGGCGTAATGTTCTTTAAATTTGGGGTAGCTGTATTTAACAATGCCCCGGCAAAATTTGATGCAGAACCCTCTGCAAATGATAAAGTGTATGACGCCGAGGCAGTAAAGTTATCAGACTTTCTTAAATCATACTGAAGGGAAAGTCCTTTAACCACGCTAAAATCCTGATTTCCATTTGTAGTATATCGATTAGGGTAAGCAAAATTTACATTTATCTCTTGAATCAAATCCTTAATCTCTGAATAAAAAGTGGAAAGCTTTAGCGAGGATCTTGCATTCAATGCTTGTTGAAATCCAATCGCATAATCAATCTTCTTTTGTGGTTTCAGATTGGGGTTATTAATAAACCCGCCATTTCTCCTTGCTGATTGAACATAATCAAAAGCAGTTGCATAATTTTGCTGTAAATTGGGATTAACACCCAAGGGTCTTTGCGTCATAACATCATAATGGGCGTAAAATAAGGCTTCCTCACTAATAGGAAAGGAAAATGAAATCCTGGGCATCACGTTGATCTGAGGCTTAAAATCTTCAAACGCATCAAGAGTAATTCCACTCGTCCTTTGGAGGTTTTTCTGGTACTGCTCCTTTACAGTAAAATTATCAAAAAACGGATTTACGAGTCCACTACTTGATTGGAGAGTTGCCGGATTACTTGTTTCAAATCCATTGGCATCATACCATGTGTCTCCATTTCTATAACCCAAAACATTAAATTGTTTGTAGTTACTACCATCAAAGTCACTTGCCGGTTTATCCACATAAACGGCCCAGTCATCACCCACTGATTGGGGCTGTTGACGACCGGAATTGGCGTAAAAATCTTTTGCAGTGGTTAATTTGGTAAAAGTATATTTATCCTTTAAAACAGGCATGTTTACATCAAATGCATCTACCCTCAAACCCAATCGCAGGATCAAATCCCCAATTTCAAATTTATCTTCAATAAATCCTGCATAATATAATGGTCTGAATGCATCTATAGGTCTGTTTATAGTATCTTTAAAAAAATCATAAAATGAAGTCCTGCCTGCACGTTGTCCATAAGCTGTATATCCTTGCCAATCTGCTAAAGGTTGATTTCCATTATCAACAATGTTTCCAACTGTAAAATCGTTGAGTGAAAATGAATTTGGCGCATAACTATCCAGCAAAATATCCTCATTAATAGGAATACCGTTACGCTGCCTAAACCTATAATCAAATTCTGATTGGCCCTGATGTTTTCCAGTACCATCCGTTTTTGGATCAACAAAAGGTGATCTAAATACCTTGATTACTGTTTTACCATAGTTGGGATCTCCTTTATCTGAAACAAAACTGGAATCAACCACTATGTTGTCACCATTGTTATTCCTGGATAAATGCCCATTTAATTGTTGCCTTGCTCTACCATATAAGGAACTTCCGGCAGTATAACTTCGAATTACCCTCTGCTCAAATTCGGCTCCTATTTTAATTGTATGATTTTTTATCTCGGCAGCTGCCTGGAAAGACAATCTATATTGCTCATCCATTCTTTTTGAAAAACTGCTTTGGGACTTTCCCAAGGCAGGAAAGAAATAGCCATTGTCAACAACACCAGCTGAAGTGGGACCATTTAAAAAGCCATTAAAATTGTTTAGAACGATATCATTTTGAATAAAATTTTCTTTAAAAATTTGGGTATTAATTGCTGTCAAATCAGGATTAAGGTTAGATGGTTCAAAAGTCAATCTTGTTGGCTCATTCATCAAAAACAGTAAATTATTTTGAGTGGCAGAAAAAACTGTATCTTTTGATATTAAACTTCCAGTTTCATCTAAACCTTTATATACATAGGTAAAAGCTGGTGCTCCAAAAGGAATTTCTCTGTTAGATCGTTCAGTAACAAATTTACCTACATAATTATATTCGTTCTGTCTGTTCCCAAATCGAGGGTCATAATCTGAACTGTTTCTTCTGGTATAATCTGCCTGAATCTGATAATATACATTTTTCAACAAAGAACCTGTATCAGATATTCCAGTGTTGAAGGTCTGGCGGAAACGAACAAATCCATTAAAGTCCTGATCATCTCTGGTCCCGTTATTTTCAAAATTAAAGAGATTTTGATAAGAATTAGGGTTAGGGTTGTTAGCACCATTGTCTTCATTTGGACCTAATCTTGACTTGCTCATATTAAAGTTTCCACCAATTGTAAGCATCATATTTTCATTTGGTTGAAAATCGAGATTAAAATTTGATTGAACACTCCTATCTCTCAAATTTGGTCTGGCTGAAACCCTTTCAAAATTATCGTTTGTAAAAAAATTAGCAGCACTGGTATAGGCTCCACTGCCAGGAATTCTTACCTGGGGCGATCTTCTCAGCTGATCAAGTGATTCATCGGTAGCTCTGTAAATTGGTAGTGCCGAGGGATCAGCATCTGCATTGGTTGTATATTGTACAGCACCAAAGAATCCTACAATTGTTCTTCCGTCAGTTACAGTCCCGTCAGATAAGGTTTCCTTTTTTCGGTAAATTGGACCAGAGCCATTTATTCCCACAAAATTGTAATGCCATTTATCGAAAGGAGATGATGTTTCTCCCTGTACGCCAAATGAGAATTTCTGAGCAGCAGTTTTAGTAGTAATAGATATAATACCACCCAAAGCGTCACCATACTGTGCTGGAACACCACCTGATACAATTGACAATTCAGAAATCGCTTCTGCAGGTGGTAAAGTGGATCCAAATTGACGAATACCATTTATAAAAACTGCATTATCACTTGATCTCATACCTTTTATATTAACGTTTCCTCCATCATCAGCTGAAAAAACATTTGCCTGAGTTGCAATCATTGAGTTGATATTCCGTGTTGGAATTTTAGCGATTTGTTCAGCACTCAAACTGACCTTTTCACCATTGTCAACACCAATTAGAGGTTCTTTGTAAGCTACAATTTCAACTGCAGCTGTAGTTGTCGAGGAGGAGGTAAGCGCAAAATCTATCTTTTTGGTTTCTTCAAAACCAATGGTAAATTTTTCGATCACATATTTATTGTAACCTACCCCAGAAACTTCAATCGTATAAGTTCCAGGTGTAATTGGCGCAACGGAGAATTTTCCATCAAAATCGGAAACTCCACCTCCTTTTATGGATCCACCAGATAACACTTTAACGCCCGCATAGGGAATTGCCTCTTTTGTTTCTTTATCAAAAACACGACCTGTCAATTTACCATTTTGAGCAAAAACAGACGAAATTTCTAAAAAGAGCAATACCAGCCCCCAGGCCATCCACACTCCTAACTTTCTCATTATTACCAACACGTAACAGTTTTTCGTAATTTTTTCCTTTTTTGAACTGAGCAAAACTAATTCGGTCTTAAGGTTTGACCAAAAAATATTATGCGTTTAACCAAAATTTTAACCTTTCCTACCAATTTGATAGGTTATAAAATACCCTGATTTTCTCCTCTAAAACTACTGCAATTCCTTCGTAAGACTCTACTGTCCAACCACCTACATGTGGAGTAAATAACACATCTTCTCTTTCGAAAAGTGACCTATATTTTGAAGAAATTTCCTGATTTATTTTTACTGGTGGTTCTTCCTCCAAAACATCCAGTGCAAGCCCTGATAGAATGCCTTCTTCTAACAAATTTGCAAGCCCTTCAAGCCGGAGAATTTTACCACGTGCCATATTGATCAAAAACAAACCTCTTCTACATTTTTTCAGAAATTCAACGTCAACCCAGCCATGTGTTTCCTCTGTTAGGGGTATGTGCAAAGTCAAAATTTCAGTTTCAAAACACAATGTTTCAAAATCAACCCGAATCGCATTTTCATCTGGCCAATCCTTCAGATATTTATCATATGCAATGACCTTGCATCCAAAGGATTTCAAACGGACAGCCACTGCCCTACCCATATGACCGTATCCTAATATTCCAACCGTTTTTCCCTTCAGCTCGATTCCACGATATTTTTCCCGATCCCAATTTCCATTTCTTACAGACTTATCTGCACTTGCAATTTTGGCAAGTAGGCATAGAATCATGGCCATTGTGTGTTCAGCTACCGCATCTGAATTTCCTGTGGCAGCATGAAAAACCTGAATATTTTTAATTTTCGCATACTCCTCATCAATATTATCCAATCCAGCTCCAGCTCTGGCAATTGCTTTTAAAGATGGAGATTTGTCAATTACTTCCTTATCAATTAGAAATTTACTCCTGACTACGAGTATATCTATATCAAAAAGAATTAGTAATGCATTTTCCCGATTAATAAATGGTTCATAAACAACTTCAATCCCGATTTTTTTTAAACCAGAAATTAAAACTTCATGAATATCATCTACAATAAGGCATTTCATAGGATCAAGACAATTAGAATTTTAAATAGGTTGGATTCTAGGTTAAAAAAAATCATCCTAAAATCTGGCTGGCGTGCTCTGCCGTTTTTACTTTGTCTATAATATTGGTAATCACACCGGATTCATTGATCACAAACGTTGTTCTCACTGTGCCCATGTATTTTTTGCCGTACATAGATTTTTCTTTCCAAACGCCATACGCTTCCACAACTTGCTTTTCGGAATCAGCAATCAATGGAAAATTCAAGCCATACTTGGTTATAAACTTTTGATGTGATTTCTCATCATCTGTACTTACGCCAACTATATGATATCCAGCCGCTGACAACGCAGGAAGGCTATCTCTTAAATTACAGGCCTGGGCCGTGCATCCACTGGTATCGTCCTTTGGATAAAAATAAAGAACTAATTTTTTACCTTGAAAATCAGCAAGTTTGATTGGATTTCCATTTTGATCTTTTGAATTAAAATCAGGTGCTTTGTCTCCGATTGATAATGACATACTTTTTAATTATGAATGTTGAATGATGAATGTTGAATGATGAATGTTGAACTCTAAACTTTTAACTCTAAACTCTGAACTCTAAACTTTTAACTCTAAACTCTAAACTAACTCCTAATCCAATTTGAAATCATTTCTGTTCAAACTCAGTCATAATGGACTCCGGATGAAACTGAAGGCCGGCAAGATTATACATTTTGTGACGTAAAGCCATAACCTGCCCATTTTGGTCTTTGGCAGTCACTTCAAGATCAGAAGGAAAGGAACCTGAATCAACCGCCCAGGAATGATATCTACCAACTTTAATGGAAGATGGAATTCCATTGAAAATTTTTTCGTTTGGATTTAGGTCAATTGAAGTTGAAACCCCATGATAAACCTCACTTAAATTTATCAAAGTTCCACCAAATGCCTCTCCAATGGCCTGATGACCAAGGCATACTCCCAATATAGATTTCGATTTGGTAAACTTTATTATGACCTCAGGCATTAAACCTGCCTCGGAAGGAATGCCAGGTCCCGGAGACAAAATGACCTTTTCAAAGCCATTGACATCGTCAAGCTGAAACTTTTCGTTCCGCCAAATAGTGGGCGAATACTCTGGTTTTCTGACTAAATAAACCAGGTTACAAGTAAAAGAATAGTATTTGTAAACAACCAAAATATTTTTCATTTTTTCTAAAACCTGGATATTTCAGAGGCTTTTTCAACTGCATTTCTCAAAGCAGAAAGCTTATTAGCTACTTCCTTAAGTTCGGTTTCTGGTTCAGATTTCGCCACGACCCCTGCCCCGGATTAACCCTCCAAAGATTATATGAGATCTTTTTTGTTCTGTTTAATTGCATGCTCATTTTTTGGCCATTAACATCCAGAAAAACTTTTTCATTTTCTACTTTAAACTCCGCCCAAGGTTCCAAACAAATGTAAGACATGGCATTTTCTTTGCCATGATAATCAGCACTTTCAAGCAAAAGGGCTTGCGGAAATCGATCTCTCAGTTTTAAATATAATCCCACGAGGGTGTGGATATCTGCCAATTTTTTTTCCCAATTTTGTTTGAGTTGGATTGGCTGAAGAGTTTGTTTCAAGTGCGCTTTATGTTTTGAAGTGGCAAGTAAAGGTAATAAAGCAAAATGGTTTGACTGAAACCGTTCTTTCAATATGCATTTAAAAAAACCAGATTTGAATCCTGGATTTATCAGTCTGTTTGTAAATGTATTGCCTTGCTTTTTTTAAATTAAACCACAAGACCAAATATTCAAAATGAATATTAGAATAACGGAAAAAATGGACATTGGAAATCTTTACGAAATCCAAATTCTAAAACAAAATTGAGAGGATGGGAAAATCCAAAAGAATGTTAGTAATTTGAAAATCAATTCATTATCCAAATACTTAAATCCTAATAAAAATTCATGAAAGCACTTTTTATACTTCTTCTGATGTTTCAAATTTCCTTAGGAATTTCTCAGCAAACCTCTAGTCTTCATGGCTTTAAAGTAGAAAATATTTTTGGTGATACCATCAACCTTTCCATGTTTGCCGGAAAAAAGCTGCTTATTGTGAATACAGCAAGCTTTTGCGGCTACACGCACCAATTTACAAAGCTCCAAAAATTAGATTCAACATACCAATCTCAAAACTTCAGAGTAATAGGTTTTCCTTGTAATGATTTTGGTGGTCAGGATCCGTTTGCTGACTCTACAATAAATTCATTTTGTCAAAACCAATATGGCATCACTTTTCCGATGATGAGTAAAGTTTTTATCAAAAACGGAGATACTTCACAAATTTATAAGTGGCTACAAAAGAAGAGTTTAAATGGTGTAAAAAATGTTTCAGTTGATTGGAACTTCAATAAATTTTTGGTGGATGAGCAAGGCAGATGGGTTAGACATTTTCGATCAACAGTAGAGCCTAATGATACGGCAATAACCAATTGGATACAAAGGAATACGACCTCAAATCAAACTGTTCAGGCCTTTCAGGAGGTTAAATTTGTTAATGAAAAAAATGGTCAGTTCAGAGTACTTGGTTTGGATTCAAAATCAGAAATAACAGAATATGAGCTAATTGACATCACTGGAAGAAAAACCGGCCTTGGGAAAGTTTCTGACAAAGAAAATGTAATCAAGCTTGGTAATCGTTCAGGAATTTATCAGGTTCGTTTATTTACCAAGGCCTCAAGCAAAAGCTTCAGACTTTGGTTGAATTGAGGTTAATAGGTGCTGTCCAAAAGACAATTAACCGCTGAGGGCAACTGAGTTTTCATTCTGATTTTGAGGACTCTGCGAATCTCTGCGTTTATCCTCAGCCAACTCTGCGGTAAAGTTTGAGACCTTTTTGAATGGCCACTTTGCCATTTAACGTTTCTGAAAATTTTTCCTTTAATATATAGCCCAAAGCGAAATCCAGGCTACTTTTGGGCTCTGATTTTTACATGACACAAGCCTTCGCACAGCCTTTCAATCTACAGGATTGGATCCAGGAAAACCGACATTTGTTAAAACCCCCGGTTGGCAATCAGGTTATCTACAAAGGGAATCAGGATTTTATGGTCATGGTGGTGGGAGGACCAAATTCCCGAAGGGATTTTCATATCAATAAAGGTGAGGAACTATTTTACCAATTGGAGGGTGAAATTGAATTGAAACTTATGCTGGAAAAGGAAGAATCGAAAGGCGAATTGCTGCCTCATTCTGTTTTTTTAAAGGCTGGAGATATGTTTTTGCTTCCGCCAAATATTCCGCATAGTCCCCGCAGAGGTCCAAATACCATTGGGCTTGTGATAGAAAGGTACCGGAATTCAGACGAAAAGGATGGTTTTGAATGGCATTGTGAAAATTGTGGAAATTTGCTTCACAAAGTAGAATTACCCGTTTCAGATATTGTGGCTCAACTGCCTGTGGTTATGGAACAATTCTTTAGTTCCGACATTCTCAAAACTTGTAAAAATTGTGGAACCGTTATGGAAAAACCACAGATCTAATTGAAAGATACTATGTTAGAAACCGCTGAAATATTTACCCAGGAAGCTGAGATAAAGACTTTTGATGCCAAACATCGAAAGACCATTGCCAAAAACATGGGCAAATACCGAAGTTCTGTTGCTTCAGGCATGACCCAATATCAGGACCATGAATTGGCAAGATCCAGGGCTTCTTTTTTGAAAAGTACTGCCATCCTGAATCTGGATAAAATGCTGATCGAATGGGAACAAAAGTTTTCCAGCAGAGGCGGAAAGGTAATTTGGGCCCAAAATGCGGATGATGCGCTTCAGGCAATAGGTAAGATAATGAAATCTGTGGAGGCCAGGCTTGTGGTTAAGTCAAAATCAATGACTTCCGAAGAAATTCATTTGAATGATTACCTGGAAAGCCAGGGCATTGAGCCTTTTGAGACAGATTTGGGTGAATACATTGTGCAACTCGCTGGCCAAAGGCCTTATCACATAGTAACACCCGCCATGCACATGAGTAAGGAAGATGTTAGTGAATTGTTTAACAAGCATTTGGGTACTGAACTAACCAATAATCCGGAAGAATTAACCATGATTGCCCGCCGGTTGATGCGGGATAAATATACAGAGGCCGAGGTAGGGATAACAGGTGGAAATTTTTTAATATCTGATATTGGTGGCGTGGCAGTAACTGAAAATGAGGGAAATGCCCGCCTTACTGTAGCCTTTCCAAAAGTGCACATTGCTTTGGTTGGCATTGAAAAAATGGTACCCAATATGCTGGATCTGGATCTTTTCTGGCCATTGCTATCCACAAGTGGAACTGGACAGCATGTTACGGTTTACAACACCATTTTAACCGGACCCAGACAAGAAGGCGAATTTGACGGACCGGAAGAAATGTATGTGGTTCTTTTGGATAACGGTCGCTCCAGATTATTGGCTGACAAAGAAAAACGCCAGGGATTAAACTGCATCCGTTGTGGTGCTTGCCTTAATGCCTGCCCTGTGTATAAAAATATTGGCGGCCATACCTATGACACTACGTATAGTGGCCCGATTGGCTCTATTATTTCCCCACAATACCTTGGTTTAGAAAAGTTTAAGCATTTGAGTTATGCATCTACTTTGTGTGGAGGTTGTTCTTCTGTTTGCCCAGTGAAGATTGATATCCATGGTATTTTGTTGTTAAACAGAAAGCAATCGGTTGAAGAAAATCTGAACAACAAGTGGGAAAAACTTGGATTTCAACTTTGGAAACGTGCTATGCTCAGCCGGAAGCTTATGAATTTTGGTGGCAGTGCCATCAAACAATGGGCAGTGAGTGTGATGTTCAAAAATTCCTGGTCCAAGAGAAGGCAGGAGCCCATTCTGGCCCCAAAATCTTTCAATGAACTTTGGAAGGCAGGAAAGAGAAATTAAGTTTTCGGCTTCTAAAAAAAAAAATCTAATCTCTTCAATATCAATGCATTTTAAAAAAATAAAGCATTTCAAAATTTGAAGCAGATCCTTACTTTGCTGGTTAAAGGCTACCAAAACATTATATCTCCCCATTTGCCCATGGCTTGCCGGTATAACCCAAGCTGCAGCCAATATATGATTGAGGCGATTCAAAAGCATGGTTCTATCAAAGGAACCTGGCTGGGTTTAAAAAGAATAGGAAGATGCCATCCCTGGGGCGGAAATGGATTTGATCCGGTGCCTTAGGGAATGATGAGGTTTGAATGATGGATGATGAATTGGTAAGTCCGAATCTCTACGCCCTGCTCTTCCTGATTTGAAATCAGGAAGCTTTATCGTAGGATTTTCAATCCGTCAACACTACCTTTTTAAAATTTCTCTACTTTTACCCAATGGGAGAAACGTATCGGGTTTATGACCCAGGCGGTGTCTATTTTGTAACATTTACTGTTCATCAGTGGGTGGATGTATTTTCAAGGGCCGTTTATGTAGAACTGCTTCTTGAAAATTTAAGGTATTGCCAGCAAAACAAGGGATTACAAATTTATGCCTGGGTGGTAATGAGCAACCATTGCCATTTGATTATTTCTGTTGATAAGGGTAATTTGGCTGATCTTATCCGGGACTTTAAAAAACACACAGCTAAGGTTTTGATGAAAGCTATTGAAAGTAATGAGAAAGAAAGCCGGTAAGAGTGGTTAAAATTACTTTTGAAAAAAGATGGTAATATTTGGTTTTGGGAAGCGGGCTACCATGGTGAGGAAATCAAAACTAAACCTTTCTTTGACAGCAAAATGAATTATATCCACCTTAACCCCGTTCGGGCAGGATTGGTAGAAAAAGAAGAAGAATATTTATGGAGCAGTTGCGTAACAATATATGGTGTACGAAAAGGCCTTTTTGAAATTGAGGAGTTTAAAATATGAACAGTGTTTTGCGGATTGTAAATCCTACGATAGGAGTTCGACATTACAAATGTCGAACAGCAAAATTTGAAACTGAAAATGAACTCGGGAAAACTTTGTCAAAAATATGATCAGACCTTTAATAGACTTTATGTAAAACCAAACTCATTTTCCAGAATCAAACTATTTCATTAGCGTCAATACGCCATTTTTTATAAAACTATCGGCGGATCGGGCTGTCTTATAAGTGATTGTATAAAAGTACGATCCAGGCTGAAGTGTTTCACCATCCTTCTTTCCAAACCAATCATTTTTATAGTTGTCAGATTTAAACACTGAAATACCCCAGCGATTGAAAATTTCAACACTGGCTGAAAGAATACATTGTTTATTGAAAGTACCAATATCCCAGGCATCATTCAGGTTGTCACCATTTATGGAAATCAGATTGGTAGGTTCAGGATTACATGGCAGAATTTCTTCCTTCACCCGTATGGTTTTTGAAACAGGTGTTGTGCATCTGTTTTCTGGAAAAGCATATTGAATGGTATGGCTTCCTACGCCGGCCAAACCTGGGTTAAAACTCAAATTCTGGATTCCATTTCCACTTAAAAGTCCTCCTGAGGGGCCAACCAAAACCAGGTTTGGGGAATCGTCAAGTAAAAATGAATCCGGAGCCTGTATGCTAAGGTTATACACGGGAATTACTTCCACAGTTTTGGTTTGTGTTTCAATAGAAGCAAATGCCTTGCAATTTTCTGTGCTGGTAATCAAGCAACTAACCTTATCACCATTTTTAGGATTTTGCAAAACCAATTTGTTGCTTTCCTCGCCTGATGCAATTCCATTGAAAAACCATTTGAAAATGGGCGGATTACCCGCATTTGTTGAATTGGCGATGAATTCCACAGAGTTTCCTTCACAAACCGAACTGTCTTTTAGAAAAAGACTTGCTCCAGGTTTCAGAAGAGGGAAAATTTCAACTTTTATGGTATTGGAAACCACAAAAGAAGGGGAAACACATTCTTCGCTGCTTTGAATAGAGCAGGTTATTTTATCGTTGTTTTTCAAGCTTGAGGATGAAAAACTGGCCTGATCTGTGCCAAGCACCAAACCATTCACTTTCCAGGTAAAGCTTGGATTGGCACCAGCATCCAAAGGGTTTGCTGTAAAGTTGATTTGGTCGCCAACACAAACCGTACTGTCATTTACTGAAATATTCAGCTTCGGATTCTTTATTGGAGAAATTGTAAGCTTTATTGAATTGGAAATTACCGAGTCTTTTGTTACACATTCAGCATTACTTCTTAAAACACAAGTAACCAAATCCTGATTTTGCAAAGTTGAAGATGAGAAACTTGGCTGATTTGTACCAACTACCAAACCATTTACTTTCCAAATATAAATGGGCGCTGTGCCAGGATTTACTGAAGTGGCTGAAAAAACTATTTGGGTTCCCACACAAACCGTACTATCATTCACAGCTATAGTTGTTTTTGGTATCCTTGGGTTTATAACTGTGACCTTAATTGGATTAGAAACCACCTCAAGAGGAAATGCACAAACGGCATTACTCCTCAAAGTGCAGGTTACCACATCCTGATTTTGCAAAGTTGAAGAAGAATATGTCGGCTGATTGCTACCTACTACCAAGCCATTTACTTTCCAGGTGTACACCGGATTGGTTCCCTGAGAATCCGGAAAAGCCACAAAATCGATCAATTTTCCCTGGCAAAAAGAAGTATCAGAGGCTGTTGTCTGGATTTTAGGAATTACCTTCCTTTCTACACCTGAAACCGCCAAAACAAAAGCTCTGGAACTTCCGGCTCCTGAAAAAGAAACGTTCTTAAAGCCAATAGACACCAGAGTTTTGGTACAGGGCAAGGTAAAATCTAAACTTGAAAATTTAGGATTGGTGGGAGCCGCTTCGTAATCAGAACCAGAAAAAAAGGGCCCATTTTTCCGTTTAACCCTTCCATATCCAAAAAAAACAGGATTGACTACCGAACCAAACCAATCAATAAAATCCCTGGTCGCGTTTTGAAAAGTTCCATCTGAAAAATGAAAGGTTATTTTCACACTGGCGTTGCCTTCTGTGGCCAAAGTAAGCAAACTCAAATCTGTAAATCTGGATGGATTGACAAGGTTAAGAGTTCCCGAATCGGAAGGAAAAAGATAGATGGCATTGTCTTCATCAAAAGGTGCCATTTGATAGTTTCTGACAGGACTGGTGAATGCACCTTCATCTGGAATGCCATAGGTATTGGCTGGTGTGAAATTATTTTCATCTGCAAAACCTTTGGTGCACAGCACATAATTGGAAATACTTTGGGCATCCATTTCCCTGGTGGTCGCGTCCAATGCACTAGACCCAGATTCTGCGACAATGTCTTCGTTGAATCCCGTTACCTGAATTGGTGTTTGAGTCTGCGCTTTAGTTCCAAAAACCCAGACAAGAAAAAGGATTGCTGTAAACCGTGTTTTCATAGCTCGCAAATTAATGGGAAAAAAAATACCAAATGGCAAATGAGGCTTTTTGATACGGTTGGTTTCATTATCACTATTGGCATCGTTTATAAATCTGCTCTTCCTGATTTGAAATCAGGAAGCTTTATCGTAGGATTTTCAATCCGTCAACACTACTTTTTTAAAACTTCTATACTTTTACCCGATGGGAGAAACGTATCGGGTTTATGACCCTTGTAACATTTACTGTTCATCAATGGGTAGATGTATTTTCAAGGGCCGTTTATGTAGAACTGCTTCTTGAAAATTTAAGGTATTGCCAGCAAAACAAGGGATTACAAATTTATGCCTGGGTGGTAATGAGCAACCACTGCCATTTGATTATTTCTGTGGATAATGGCAATTTGGCTGACCTTATCCGTGACTTTAAAAAACCCACAGCCAAGGTTTTGATGAAAGCTATTGAAAGTAATGAGAAAGAAAGCCGGAAAGAATGGTTAAAATTACTCCTTAAAAAAAGATGGCAAAATCTGGTTTTGGGAAGCGGGCTACCATGGTGAGGAAATCAGAACTAAACCTTTCTTTGACAGCAAAATGAACTATATAAACCTCAACCCAGTTCGGGCAGGATGGGTAGAAAAAGAAGAAGAATATTTATGGAGCAGTTTCGGGACAATATATGGTGTACGAAAAGGCCTTTTGGAACTTGCGAAGTTTTAAATATAAACTGTGTGTTGCGGATTGTAAATCCTACGATAGGGGTTCGACATTACAAATGTCGAACAGCGGACCAAAACCGTTAAAATTATTCGTCTGGAAAAAAAAAGGGGTTGTCTCATGCCATTCCCAAAGATCTTTTTCTCCCTCCATTCCTTAACATTCTCTTAACATTAGGGCATGAATCGTAATACTCCCTTAACATTGGGGAATAACTAAAGTAACAAGTCAAAACAAACTTGCAGCTTCAAATCAATATGAAGCAAATTTATTGTAAAGTTGGAGTTTTTATACTCTTATTCAGCGGCTTATCGTTTGTAACTTTTGCCCAGAAAGCAAGCATAAAAGGTCAAATTAAAGAATTAGGAAAAAGCGAAGGCATGTTTGGGGTAACCATTCTTATTGAAGGAACCACGACAGGCACCCAAACAGACTTTGATGGAAAATTTAAACTGGACATTCCAGCCGAGAAAGAACAAACCCTACTTTTCAGGTTTGTTGGTTTCAAAACCAAACGACTGCCACTTCAGGCCATTCCTGCCGGAGAAATCAGGACATTGGATATATCAATGGAAGAGGATATAAAAGAGAACAAGGAGGTAACCGTTTCAGTAACAAGGAGAAAAGACACAGAAATCAGCTTGATTTCTGATATGAAAAAAGCAGAAATGGTGGTCAACGGCGTTTCTTCAGAGCAAATTGCCAAAACTCAGGACAGAGATGCTGCACAGGTTATGGCCCGCGTTCCAGGTGTAACCGTGGTGGACAACAGATTTGTAATGATCAGGGGCGTAAATGAGCGCTACAATTCCGTCATGATAAACGATGCCATTTCGCCTGGAACAGAGGTAGATACAAGGGCATTTTCTTTTGATTTGATTTCTTCCAATATGATTGAAAGAATGATGATTTATAAATCTGGTTCTGCTTCTTTGCCAGGTGAATTTGCTGGTGGTGTGGTAAAAATTTATACCAAAAACACCTTTGGTGAAGATTTCTTCAACCTCAGCATGGGTTCTGCATTGAGGCCAGCAACTACGATGCAAAATAATATGAGTGCTGAAGGATCCTCAACAGATTTTATTGGATTTGACAATGGAAAAAGAGAACTCCCCTCCTATTATCCATACACCGATGTGTATCAGAGTTTACCTGTTAGTCAGCAGGTTGAATATGCCAAACAATTAAACAGCAATTTCGCAAACAGCCAATCCACCAATTTGCCTGACCTTCGCTTTGGCCTTAACTTTGGAAAAAGATGGAATGTTGGCAAGAATATTTTAAGTACAGTTTCTTCATTGAACTATACATCCACTTTCCAGAACACAAAAATTTCAAGATTTCGGTATGCCTCCTGGGATGCTGAAAAACAAAAAAGCCAGGATACTCTGTTTCAATATTCTGACCAATCGTATGCGAAAAATGTGAGGATTTCGGCCATTTCAAACTGGATGTACCGAACCGCAAATTCCAGAATTGAACTAAAAAACCTTTTCAACCAAATAGGCGACAATGAAACTGTAATCAGAACTGGAAAAATGTCAGACCGCAGCAGTGATGAATTCAAAAACTACAGCTACAACTATCTCAGCAGAAGCTTATTGAGTTCTCAATTGGTAGGAAATCATGTATTGAATATAAACAATCAAATCGATTGGGTTGCTGGTTACAGTTATACACATAGAAGTCAACCAGATTACAGAAGAATCAAAACTGTTCGTCAGGCCCAAACTGAAGACCCATTTCAATTGGTTCCTTCTGCCGGTTCTGGAGGTTTGGATGAAACTGGTCGTTTCTTTTCAAGTTTAAGGGAACATGTGGGTACCGCTTCGGCCTCTTTGACCCGTCAATTTTCTGTTAGTTGGGATTCAGCAAAAGCTACTTTGAGAACCGGTACTTATGTAGAAACCAAATCCAGGGTCTTCGATGCACGGTTTTTTGCCTATCTTCTAAAGAATCCAGGCCAGAATCAGGAATTGGTTTTTCAACCTTTAAACCAAATTTTCAGTACCGAAAACCTGAGCACTCAAAAATTTGTACTCGAAGAAGGAACGCGACCTCAGGATGCTTACAAAGCTCAGAATTTTTTAGCCGCTGGATTTGTGGAAACTGTAATCCCTTTTGGAAAGATGAAATTCATCGCTGGCTTCAGACCTGAGTTTAACAAACAGACTTTGCAATCCGCAACTTCTTCCGAAAAAGTAAATGTAAACAACCCAATTTTAAGTCCATTGGGATTCTTCAATACCTCTTATGAAGTCAATAAAAGTTGGACCATGCGGGCGGCTTATAGCAAAACCATCAACCGGGCTGAGTTTCGGGAACTTGCGCCATTTGTTTACTACGACTTCAATCTGGATGCTAACTTTGTAGGGAATAAAGATCTAAAAGTAGCTGACATTCACAACCTTGACTACAGACTTGAGTTTTATCCATCCAAAGGAGAAATGATCACTTTTGGTGCATTCTACAAGCATTTTATCAATCCGATTGAAACCAAAATTTCCCCAATCGGGCTCTCACCTCAGTTTACCTACTCCAATGCAACTAGTGCCAATAATTATGGGGTAGAATTGGAAATCAGAAAGTCAGTGGGAATTTCGGGAGGAGACCGTGTGATTGACAGGTTGATTTTTGTAAGTAACGCCAGTATCATCAATAGCCGTGTCGATTTGGGTGTTGTGGGTTCGCAGGAAAGAATCCGGGCTTTGCAGGGACAATCACCTTATGTGGTCAATGGCGGTTTTTTCTTTTCCAGTGAAAAGGGAACTACCAATTTTTCAGCCTTATACAATGTCTATGGCAAACGAATTTTCATGGTGGGTGATGCCACTTTTCCATCCATTTATGAAATGCCAAGGCATATCGTAGATCTTTCAGTGAGCCACCAAATATCTAAAAAAGTAAATGTTAAATTGGGTGTAAATGACCTGTTGAACTTTCAGACTAAATTTGTGCAGGACTCAAACAGGGACTCAAAAATCACTTCAAACGATGAGTTGATTTCCAGCTTCAGACGGGGATCCTATTACAGCTTTTTGGTATCATACTCCTTATAAAATTCTGGTTTGGTTATAAAAGCCTGAGTAAACATAAATTACTCAGGCTTATTGTTTTTAGCAACCTTTCAATTGCCCAACAATAAGTTAACATTGACCTAAAATGTTTATACAATGCTAAACATTCCTTAACACTGACTTAACACAAAGATTGCTGATTTGTGGAAACAAAAAAAAAGTTCATATGTTATTTAATCGTTTCATTTTCAGAAACTTAGTTATTTTCTCATCTTTAATCGTTGCCTTCTCATGTAAAAAAGATGAGGAAGCTCCTGTTGTAAATTCTACAAATGAATTAACAGGAGATTTGTCTACTCAAACCTTAAATGCATCAAAAAAATACCTGTTGAAAGGTTTCGTTTTTGTGCAATCGGGTCAGGTTTTAACGATTCCTGCAGGTACAATAATCATGGGTGACAAAGCTTCAAAGGGCACCTTAATAATCAATAAAGGTGGAAAGATAGTAGCAGAGGGAACAGCTGAGAAGCCAATTGTCTTTACTTCCAAACTTGGTCCTGGCGAAAGAGACAAAGGCGATTGGGGTGGAATTATAATACTAGGCAATGCCAATGTTAACCAAAACAATCCAGCCATTGAAGGGGTTACACCTGCTGTAACTTTTGGCACACAAAACAGCACAGCGAACGATGCTGAAAACTCCGGCATCTTAAAATTCGTCCGTATTGAATACGCAGGTATTGCACTTTCGCCAAACAACGAAACCAATAGTTTAACCATGGGCGGAGTAGGAAATGGAACCGTTATAGAAAATGTGCAGGTTTCGTATGGAGGCGATGATGGTTTTGAATGGTTTGGCGGAACCGTAAATGCCAAAAACCTGATTTCTTACGGAACATGGGATGATGATTTTGATACAGACTTTGGCTACACCGGAAAAGTTCAATTTGCTGTTGCTGTAAGAGATCCTTTTTCTGCGGATCAGTCTGGATCCAATGCATTTGAATCTGATAACGATGCTGGTGGGTCAACTCTAACACCTTTAACGGCTCCTGTCTTTTCAAATGTAACCGTTTTTGGGCCAAGATTTGATTCAACTACTTCAATATCTGCAAACTATCAGCATGCAGTTCATTTCCGAAGAAGAACTGCTACTTCCCTTTTCAATTCAGTAATTACAGGATTTCCTGTTGGAATTCGTCTGGATGGTAAGTCAACTCAAGACAACTACAATCTACCATCTTCCACAGGTGAAATCAAAAATAACTTATTGATTTCTCTTGGTAACAGGACTGCTCCAAAACCATTTCAAGGAGCTGGAACCACAACTGGCAACCAGGATGATGAGGTAAAAACATATTTCAATGAAAACAATCCTGCTCCTGCTGGTTCAATACGATTTACAAGGGAGCTGGACTATCCTGCACTTGGCATTGATGTTAACTTGTATTTGGGTAAAACGCCGGTTTATCCTGCAAATCCAAACTTTGGGGTAAGCACAGGTGTTATCTCTTCAGGAGCCAACAAAACAGCAGCAAAATTAACGGGTGGATTTTTCCAATTGGTTGATTACCATGGTGCTTTTGGTGCAACGGACTGGACAGATGGTTGGGCCAATTTTGATCCAAAAAATACAGTATATTAATTCTTTAGTGTTTTTGATAAGTAAAAAAAGCCCTTTTGTAAAGGGCTTTTTTTATGTAACCTTGGCTATTAATCCCAATGAAAAACAGAACATAAAACAGGTAATGGACTTTGGAAAAATATTTCCATAGGGAAACCCATAAATGAATTATAGCGACAAGAACCAGCAAGCCTGGCATGGTGCCATAAGCTACTCAGAAAATCACCTTTATACACCCAGCAGAAGTTCGGTCTCCGTGCCTTCCTTCAGATAACCAAGCTCATACAAAATAGTCATGGATATTATAAAAATGATTAAGCCTATTACCGCAACTATCAACAAGCGGATGAATTTTTTATCTTCCGATTGCCGATCCTTCACATTTTCAAGCCATTGGAGTTCATACTCCATTTTTATATATTGATGTTCGTTCAATATGATGTAATCCATAGCACCTTCTTTTAGTGATTTCGCTGCCCATTCTTCATTATCATTTTCAGAGAAAACAAGAATTTCGGTTTCGGGAGATTGTACTTTAAAACGCTGAATCAGTTCAAATCCATATTTTTCATCATGAATTTTGTCAAAATGTTGAATATCCAAAAAGACAGCAAGTGGCCTCGACTTTTTAACTTCTTCCAAACATTCAGCGGCATCATCAAAAAAAACAAAGTTCCAATGTGACTGGTGACTCATACTTTCAGACATTTCCTTTTGCCTGGAAGTCTCAGATTCAACAACAAATACAGTTTTCTCTCTTGGTGCCTTGTTTTTTACTATCATTTTTAAAAAAATAAGATCCGATGATTTTTGGTCAAATGTAGGGCGCCTGAAAACAAAAAAAATGACAATCATCAGGTTATTATATGAAGTCTAAATGAAAATTGAACATACTTTTCCTTTTTGGCCTCATTCCGGTTTCTCCGTAGGAGAAATGATTTATGGCATGTTCAATTTTTTAATAGACTTCATATAAGTGTTTAATGATTGCTTCTTATGTAAAAAAAGCCGAAATGTGTCAATTCCTGAAAAAATAAAATAACCCTGATTTTTATTCAAAACAAACAGCGATAAAAAAGGTGCAATCCATTATTTGAAATTATCAACCTACCAAAGTCATTTATGCATTAAACCTTGAAACAAAATTAACTTGGATTTACTTTTCATAAGTCTTTCCATATTCAATAGTAAATTTGCATCTTCAATTCTGACAGTTCAATTTGAAAAACAACTCTACCGAAATTTTAGAACAACGCCTGGGATTTGACCAGATAAAAAGCTTGATATCAGACCAATGTCATGGAGATGTTGGGAAAAAAATGGCAGAGAATCTAAAAATGCTCCGCCAATATGATGTCGTAGTTGCCCATCAGGAGCAGGTACATGAGTGCCAGAAATTGATCCAGGAAGGAATTTCGCTGCCGGAAAACAACTTTTTCGATCTCCTACCCTATGCTGAACAACTTGAAATAGAAGGATTTGTACTTATGGGCGACCAATGGTCCCGCCTGAGCCGTGGATTAAGAACGATTGAACTTTGTATCAAAACCCTCCGTAAAAATCAAAGCCAGTTCCCAAGACTGTTTGCGCTTTGCCAAAGAGTCGAAATTCCGAGTGAGATTTTTTACAACATTGAAAAAGTATTTGACGAAGACGGCGATCTTAGAGATACCGCCTCAACAGAACTTAACAAACTCAGAAAGAAGAAAATAGACGAACAAAGTCGCCTTCGAAGAAAACTGGACCAGGCTTTAAAATCAGCCATTGCTCAGGGATTTATAGCCGATGATGCAGGCATTACTTTTCGAAATGGCAGAATGGTGATCCCAATTTTAGCTGAATACAAAAGGAAAATCAAAGGCTTTGTGCATGACGAATCTGCCACTGGCCAAACCGTTTATATTGAACCAGAAGAGGCACTGGAATCCAACAATGAAATTCGTGAAATTCAGTTTGCAGAGAACAGAGAGATTTATCGGATTCTCACCGAATTAACGCTCAGCATCAGACCATTCAGAAGGCAGATTGGCATGGCAAACAACTTCCTGGGCGTTCTGGATTTGATTCGGGCAAAAGCGAGATTCGGTCTCAAAATCAAATCCAATCATCCTGGACATCAGGCAGAACCAGATTTCAGACTTTTTGAAGCAAGGCATCCGCTTTTGTATTTGTCCCATATCAAAAGTCACAAACCGATTGTGCCTTTAACTATCTGGCTTACAAAGGAAAAGAGAGTTTTGGTTATTTCCGGGCCCAATGCCGGGGGAAAATCCATTTGCCTTAAAACAGTAGGATTGGTGCAATATATGTGGCAGGCCGGCGTGCCAGTTCCTGTTGGGGAAGGCTCCAAACTTGGTTTTTTTGATAAAATTCTGGTAGATATTGGCGACCAGCAATCACTTGAAAACGATTTGAGTACCTATAGTTCTCATCTCTCCAATATGAAAAATATGTTGGTGGAGGCAAATGAAAAAACGCTGATTTTACTTGATGAATTTGGTACAGGGACCGACCCAGCCTTAGGTGGACCCATCGCTGAGGCCATTCTCGAATCGCTATGCCACAAGAAGATTTTTGGATTGGTCAATACGCACTATACCAACTTGAAAAACTTTGGAAACCGCCACCCAGCTATAGAAAACGCCGCCATGAAATTTGATGGTGAGAAAATGGAACCACTTTTTCAATTGGAAATCGGCCAGCCAGGCAGTTCTTATGCTTTGGAAATTGCAGAAAAAATTGGCCTTCCAAAATCAGTTCTTAACCAGGCAAAGCAAAAAATAGGCATTAAAAAAATAAACGTTGACAAACTGATTTCTGATTTAGAGGAAGAAAAAAGGCTTTGGGAAAACAAAAATCAGGAACTGAGTAACCGGGACAGGAAAACAAAACTCCTGTTGGTAGAAAATGAAAAAAAGCAGCAAGAACTTGACAATCAGCGTAAAAAGATACTCAACGATGCCAAAATAAAAGCAAGTAAAATGCTTGAAGGCGCCAACCAAAAGATTGAGGAAACGATTAGAATCATCAAAGAAACCGAAGCGGATAAGACCAAAACCAAAGTTGCCAGGGCTGAACTGGAAAAGATAAAAGTAGAATTGGAACCTGAAGTTATAGCTCTGGAAGAAGAGGAAAAAGCACCTAAAAAAGGACAACCCATCCCTATAAAAGTAGAAGTAATAGCCGGCACAATTGGCGTTGGAGATACTGTCCGAATAAAAGGAACCCAAAGCATTGGAGAAGTTACCGGGTTCAGAGGAAAAGATGCTGAAGTAACCATGGGTGAGCTCAAAACCAATATCAAAACAGAAAAACTCGAAAAGATATCAGGCAATCCAAACGAACAAAAATCAAAAGAGAGACGCCCAACCTCAAGCCTGAACTTAAATGAGAAAATGATGAATTTCAACACCCAAATTGACCTGCGTGGCATGCGAACTGATGAGGCAATCGGCCTGGTGGACAACTGGTTGGACGAAGCAATTCTGCTTGGTCAAAAGGAATTGCGCATTTTACACGGTAAAGGAGATGGAATTTTAAGAAACATGGTACGCATCCATTTGAAAAGATTCAAACAAATCGGAACCTTTCAGGATGAGCATGCCGACCGGGGCGGTGCTGGCGTTACTTTGGTTTCTTTGAATGTTTAAAAACTTATGGTTGTTTTCAAGGAATTACTTTTAAAAACCGCCTCAATAACCCTCAAAACCTGAAGAATTTCAGAGGTCAGGACTGGAGGCTTTCCTTCTTTGCGAATGCAATCAAAAACCGCATCATAAAAAGCCAGGTAATTCCCTCGTTCATTTTCAAAATATTCCTGCTCCAATCCTTGAAGGCCCTGTTTTCGAATGGTTCCCCTGAATTCAGGTTGTTCTATTCCATAATCCGAATCCAGGCAAGATTTACCTGACTTCAATTGTGACTCCTGAATATCCATTCCATCCTTTTGAAATGAAAATAAATCACCCTGAATTTTGTATTTGAGGCCAAAGTCCGCAACCAAATAGGAAGATTTTAATTCAGCCACCAAACCAGGGTAATGAAGCATTATCTGAAATGAATCTTCAACCTGTGCCCCAGGCCGGATTTTTCGAATGAAAGCTGTGACTGCCTCAGGAAACCCAAACAGTTGCAAAGCCTGATCAATGAGGTGTGGGCCCAAATTCCAAACCAAACCAGAACCTTGTTGTTGGATTTCTTTCCAGGTTTGTGGTTCAACTTCCGGGCGATAACGGTTGAAGTTGGTTTCGAAATGATTCCATTTCCCTAAAATACCAGAATCCTTTAGCTTTTTAATGGTCAAAAAATCAGAATCCCAACGTCGGTTTTGGAAGGCTGTGAGCATTTTTCCTATTTCATCAGCTACTTTTATTAAAATTTGAGCTTCTGAAATGGAGGTGGCAAATGGCTTTTCCACAACTACATGACATCCCATTTCTAAGGCAAGTTTCGTTTCTTCAAAATGTAAAAACGGGGGTGTGTTTATAACAACCAAATCAGGCTTCGTAGCTAAAATGGCATCCTGATAATTGGTAAAAATTTGTGCATCAGGATAATAATCCAATGAATCCTTTTTGGTTCTTTGCACAATTCCTGAAATCTCAAATCCGGAATGGGCTGAAAGTAAAGGCCCATGAAATACCTTTCCAGACATTCCAAAAGCAGATAATAAGGTTCGGACTGGTTTTTGCATAAGTAAAGGGGATTGCGAAAAAAGATAAATTGAAAACAAAACCATTAAAAAGTTTTGAATTGGAATTAGGATTCCTACTTTTGCAACCCAATTAAAAAAAGGTTCCGTGGCCGAGTGGCTAGGCAGAGGTCTGCAAAACCTTCTACAGCGGTTCGAATCCGCTCGGAACCTCAGATTTTTCTTCAGAAAAATAAACGCGGGAGTAGCTCAGTTGGTAGAGCGACAGCCTTCCAAGCTGTAGGTCGCGGGTTCGAGCCTCGTCTCCCGCTCTAGAAAAGAGCAAAAGTTAAAAAGTAAGGCTCAATAAAATTTAAAACTGCATCCGAAAGGCTGCGGTTTTTTTTTGCCCAAAAAAATTAAAGAGGTGTAGATTGATTTGTTCCGAATGGCTATAAAAATCAGAAGGCGCCCAAAGAGCGCCTTCTGAAAATTTCAATAAACCCAAAATCACAATTACGGTCCCTTTTCCCTTAACAGGACCGCGAGACAAATGTCGCACTTTTTAGATTGGTTCCAAATAAATCTCACATTAAATTTTGATTAGTTTGGTTTTATTGATCTAAGTCAGCGGAAGAATAACAAATAGAAAAATAAATTTTAACTGGCTGAATTTCAAATTTTTAATACAAAAAATCCCAGAAAACAATAACTGAATGGCAATTCTTTCACGTTCTATAATATAAATTTCTGGATGAATTTTAGGGTATTTGTATCAATAAGTACTTTAAAAAAATATTTAAACAATTTCTTAAAAATATTTAATCCTGTAAGCACCAGAATCAACCAAAGATTGAATCCAAAAATCGCAAATTTTCAATGAAATAATCTGTGACTTGACTCTACCTTGCTCAGTTTTGGTTGCAAAACACATGAAACTAAAATGCTTAAACCGGCTTTTGTTAACCGCCTGGATCAAAGTTTTACTTTTAAGAAATTCTATCAATATAAAAATAGATTCTACCCAAAAGTCGCAAGCAATTGTCAATTACCTCTTTAACCTTTTGATTTTCTATTCTTTATGGCCTTCCCGCTTTGGCGGGATAAACTATTCCAGTTTCTTTCGCCTTTGGCGAACACAGCCGGGAGAAATGTTTCAAGGTGAAAATCAAAAAGTTAAATACTATTTGCGACTTTTGGGTTCTACCTAACTATCGTTTGTTCCCTTCCAGGTCCTGTGGATACGAATGAAATGGGTACTCCCAATTTCGATTCAATAAACAGGCAATAATTTTTGAAAGTTTGAGGTAAACTTTCCCATGAATTGGCTTCATGCAAACCTTCAGGCCAACCCGGCAAGGTATGAAAAACTGGAAACACCTCGTTTCTGGCCATGTCATAATGCAATTCATCACTCACCTCCCCTTTATTATTGTGGTATGCTGTACAAATCTTGATTTCATCAAATCCATCCAACACATCACCTTTCATAATCAACATTTCAGTAGTTCCATTTACCATATTGGCAAACTTTAAGGCTGGTAAATCCAACCAACCAGTTCTTCTGGGACGCCCTGTGGTGGAACCAAATTCATGCCCAGCCTTACGAATTTTCTCTCCCGTTTCATCTTTCAACTCAGTTGGAAATGGGCCGCTACCAACCCTTGTGCAATACGCCTTTGTAATGCCAATTACATTTCGAATATGCCTTGGCGCAATGCCCAGGCCAGTGCAAGCACCTGCTGCAGTTGTACTACTTGAGGTTACAAAAGGATAACTACCAAAGTCAATATCCAACATAGCTCCTTGTGCACCCTCAGCAAGAATTGCCTGGCCTTTTTGGAGACAATCATTCAATAAATACTCTGTATTGACAATTTTAAAGCTTCGGATACCTTCTAAAGCTTCAAAGAAATCAGATTCCATTTCGTTTAACTCCACGCTATCCCATCCTCCTTTTTCGAGAATTGCTAAGTGGAAGTTTTTCAAATCATTATATCTGGACTCAAAATCGGCACTCAGAATATCACCAAGTCTTAAACCCTGCCTTGCATATTTATCCTGATAACTGGGGCCAATTCCTTTTAAAGTAGAACCAATCTTTTGTTCTCCTTTGGATGCCTCACTTGCTCTATCCAACAATTTATGAGTTGGTATGATAATCTGTGTTCTATTGGAAATGTAAAGGTTTTGTTTCACATCTATCCCCTTCAAAACCAAAGCCCGAACCTCTTTTGCAAATACGGCGGGATCAAGAACTACGCCATTTCCAATTACATTAATGGTATCCGGCCTAAAGATTCCTGAAGGAATTTGATGCAAAACATGCTTTATGCCATCCATTACAAGAGTGTGACCCGCATTTGGACCACCCTGAAAACGGGCAACAACATCATATTCAGGTGCAATAAAATCCACAACCTTTCCTTTTCCTTCATCTCCCCATTGGAGACCTAAAAGCACGTCTATGGGCATTATATTTCTAAATTCTTTATTTTTCTATTTTCTTAACTAATCAAAAACCGATTAAACCTAATTTAATTAAGGTTTTCGCTCATCCCCTATTTCAACTTTAAGCGCAGCCAATCTGGACTTGGCACCAGAAATGGTCTCTTTGTCCTTTGCATTCTCAATAATGGAATTCAAGGTAGCCTGGGCCTGAAAATACTCTTTTTGTTCTTTGTAATTATCAGCCATCAATAGGAAACCTTTGTTATACCATTTTGGATAGGAGGCAAACCGACTCTTTAAATCGAAAAGTGCCGCAAGAGATTCATTATACTTTTTTTGTTTGTAAAAAACCTCTCCAACAAGGTACTGAGCCTCAGCACCATTTACATCCTGTGCATTGTTTACTGTGTTTAACAATTCATCAATTGCTTTTTCATATTCACCCTTTCCAACAAATACTTTAGCTGCATAAAGTGAAGCCTTGTTTGATACATCCAAAGCCAGATTTTCTTTTTTCAACAATTCAGCACTTAAAGCAGCAACTGAATCATATTTACCCATTTGGTATAAATTTTCAATCAATCCCAAAGTAGCATTGTTCACATCTTTGTTTGATTTAGCAACTCCGTTTAAAAGAACAGAATATTGTTGGGCAGAGACATTGAAGTTTCCATTGTTATATTCCAATTCAGCAATTCTAAACAAGGATCGTATGTACCAGTTGCTCTTTCCCTGGGACACGATTTCTTTGTAACCAGATAGCGCCTCAGATTTATTTCCACCCCGGTATTGAGATTCAGAAAGAAAAAATTTAGCCTCAGGAACAAAAGACGAACCTGGATAGTTTTTAATATAATCCTGAAATCCACCTATAGATTTTGTATATTTCTGATTGTTATACAAGGCTTTACAGGTTTCAAACTCAATACTTTCCAATGCATCAGATTCAGGATTGGCCTTTTTGTATTTGGCAAAATACTCTGTCAATTGCTCCTCCCCTCCTGTTTGAACCAAGCCTTCCTGTAATCCTAAAATTGCTGAATTTGAGGCTACATGATTGGGATAATCGTTTAGTATTTTCTTAAAATCATCCACTGCGGAGGCGTATTCTTTCAAATTTGATTTGGAAATTCCCCTATTCAGATAACAAAAAGGCAAAATAGAACTCTCAGGCATAGTCTCAATAATATTGCTATACCCACGAATGGCTGCCTGATAGTTGGTTGATTCAAAGTCCATTTGGGCTTTTTGAAAAAGTGCCTCATCAAAAAGTCTTGATTTCGAATACTTTTCAACAACTACCGAAAAATTGGTTCGGGCATTTTCAAAATCCTTCAAAACAGCATAAACTACACCTTTTTGATAGAAGGCATAATCCATTTCTGACGTTTTGTTATCAATCGCCTTGTCATACGTTTTCAAAGCAGCACTGTAATCTTTGGTCGCATACAAACAATCGGCATACCTAAGAATTGCATCTGACAACTGTATTTTTTGAGGAGTTTTTTCTGTTTCAGAAATGTAATCCCTAAAATTTCCCAAGGCTTTTGAATAGTCTTTGGAGTTGTAATAGGCATAACCCAGGCCAAATTTTGCTTTGCTAAAATACGGACCAGCCAATACAGGATCTATTTTTAAAACTGCAGCATATTCTAGCATTGCTTTAGAAAACTGACGGTCTTTCATTAAACTTTCACCTAACCAAAAATGTGTGGCTGCTAAAGTTTCTTTATCGTTTGGATACTTAAGAGATTGAGTAAATAGCTCAGTGGCTTTTAGTGTGTTTCCGTCATTAAAAAAAGTAGTGCCCCGCTGATAGGCAGCCCGTTGATAGGCAAGACCAAGTCGCTCAGATTTAATTTTAGTCTTTTCCATGTACGACAAAGCCGCTTCAAAATCATTGCTATTCAGCAAGCCCTCTCCTATCAATTCATTGGCTTCAGCCACATGTTCACTTTTGGGATAGTTGTCCAGGAAGTCTTTCAGGATCTCAACTGCATCCCCATATTTGGCAAGATCATAGGCGAGTTTTCCAGCGTTAAACCATGCAACCTCCTGAATTTTTGGATCAGCATTAAGTAAACTGGCCTGGTCAAAGGCATTTTGGGCAAACTGTTTCTGGTCCTTTTTTAAATAACAAACTCCTAAATAATAGGATGAAAATTGCCCTAAAGTATCCTTTTTGCCCTTGTTGGTATCCAATCTGGCGGCCACTTGTCTGAATCCTGCAATTGCCTTGTCTGTTTGATCAGTTTTGAAGTAGGTAAATGCCATTCTGAATTGAAGCGGCTTGCCCAGATTTCCTTTTGCGGATCTGGAATATTTGTCAAAGTGCTCAGCAGCAAGTTTATATTCTTTTTTATTAAAATATGATTCCCCAACCAAAAGATGCAATTCTTCAGGATTTGAAACTTTGGCCGTATCTTTAAATGTCTGATCTCCAAGGCTAATAACAGCATTATAATCCTTCTTTTTGTATAAAATACTTGCCTTTAAAACTGGAATCAAAGGTTTAAATTCCTGTGTGGTGGCTGCCAGATCAAGATCTGAAAGGGCATCATCATACAAACCATCTTTATAATTCAAGTAGGCAGTATAATAAGCTGCAGATCCTTTAAAAGGATGATTTTTATTCTTATTTTTTTGAAAATAAGATTTTGCTCTATCAAACTGTTGCAATTGAAAACAAGCAACCCCTGTTTTATAATCTGCCTCCATTTGGAAATTTTCTTCCAATCCATCCGCCGGAATTTTGGTAAAATACTGTACGGCTATATCCCATTTTCTGATTTGAAAATAATAAGAGCCCAAATCGAAGTTAGACCTGGTTTCATACAAGCCTCCTGGGTAATTCTTAATATGGGTAAGCAATTGTTCCTCAGCATCCGGGTGGCTTAAACGAAGTGCACAATGGGCCAGATAATAATTTGCCAATTCTTTAGAACCTGGTGTATAGTCCTGACTGGACCGTAAAAAAGTTTGAAATTCAAGGCTGGCGGCCTGAAAATTTCGCCTTTCCATTAAGTCCAGCGCAATTTTCAATCGGGGATCGGCTGAAATTACACTTAAGGTTCTTTGGGCAAAAGCATTGGTAGTGAATGCAATTGCCAATATGATAGTGAATATTTTCAATTTTAATTTTGTATTCCGCATTAAGGAAGACCAATTTTGACGGCCAAAAATAGCAGATGATCCATTAGAAATTTGGAACATTTAAAAATCATTTTAGTAACAAACGATACCCAGCGTAAAAAATTTAAAAATCCTTTTATAAAATTCTATAAATCACTGTTTATTAAACACTTAATAAAAATATGAAAATTGGCTTTGATGCAGAAAGTGCATTCCACAATACTTCAGAAATCGGAAATTTCAGCCGGACTTTCCTGAGTAGTATGTTGAAACTGCATCATGAAAATGAATATCTACTATTCTCCACAGGAAAAGAAATAGAACTTCCTTATTTTATTCGTGCTCTAAATGACAGCACCGCTTCATGGAAATTGGCTAATGGCGGCTTTTTGGGAAAAAATTCCAGAACTTATGGTTGGGGTTCTAAGGCAAGAAATGAAGGTTTGGATATTTTTCATGGCTTACAAAATGAATTGCCATTTGATTGGAAACCGGGAAAAGTTAAATCTATCGTTACCTTTCATGATCTGATTTTCATACGATTTCCCGAAGAATTCAAATCCTTTGATCGCTGGTTTTTGGATAAAAAAACAAGTTTCACAGTCAAAAATGTGGACCTGATTTTGGCTACCAGCTACCAAATAAAAAGAGATTTAGAGGAATTTTACCCAGCTTCACAAGGGAAAACCGAAGTAGTTTATCAGGATACCGATCTGGCTTTTCATTATCGAAAAAGAACCGAAGCGGTAGCTAAAATTTTATACAAATTTGACATTGTGGAGCGGCCTTATATTCTGTGCGTAAGCAAATTAGACCTTAGAAAAAACCACAAAAAACTAGTAGATGCCTTTCGGAAAATATTTCAGGAGATTCCAGAGGATTTGGTTTTGGTTGGTGAAAGAGGCGATGCTGCCGACGAAATTCTGGATCAACTTACCGGTTTTGAAGGAAGGCTTCGGTGGCTGGGAAAAGTGGAAACAGACGATCTGGTGAATTTATATGATGGCTGTTCATTTACAGTTTATCCATCTGTTTTTGAGGGATTTAGCATACCTCTTCTGGAATCCATGCGCAGAGGAAAGGCAATTGTTGCTTCAAAAGGTGCCTGTTTTGAGGAAATTGCTGGAACGGCTGCAGTTTATGCGGATCCTACTTCGAGCGATGAGCTGGCAGGCAAAATATTTGAACTTTCCACAAATCCGACATTAAAAAAGCAATTGGAAACAGCTTGTAACTCAGAATGCAAACGGTTTGATCCGACAAAACTTTCGGAAAAAATCCATGAAAAATATGTCCAGCTGGTTTAAGACTTTGTTAATTAACCTGAAGGAATAGAATCCAACTTTTAAAAAAGGTCTTCTTCTTTTAACTTGGGCCCGAAATCAAAACGATGAAACAACGAAAAATCAGAATGGGCATGGTGGGTGGTGGCCCAGGTGCTTTTATTGGAAATGTACATAGAATGGCAGCTGCACTTGATGGCCAGATAGAGCTGGTTTGTGGCGCATTTAGCTCAGATCCGGAAAAATCAAGGGAGGCTGGGAAATCACTATTTCTTGATGAAGACAGGGTTTATGCCAATTTTGAGGAAATGATTAATAAGGAGAAAGAACTGCCAATTGGGGAAAGAATGGACTTTATTTCCATCGTTACACCCAACCATGTACACTTTGCGCCAGCCAAACTTGCCTTAGAAAACGGATTCGATGTAGTTTGTGATAAACCCCTGAGCTTTAGTCTGGATGAAGCGGAAACTCTTGCAAAAATTGTAGAAAAAACTGGCAGAATTTTTTGCCTTACCCACAATTATACTGGCTACCCAATGGTGCGCCAGGCAAAAGCTATGGTGTCGGCTGGAGCCATCGGAAAGATTAGAAAAGTTGTCGTTGAATATCCACAAGGTTGGTTGTCCACTTTGTTGGAATCTTCCGGTCAAAAACAAGCCGGCTGGAGAACTGACCCTTCAAAATCTGGAAAAGCAGGTTGTATTGGAGACATTGGAACCCACGCTGAAAATCTGGCGGAGTTCATTACCGGTCTGGAAATCAAAGAATTGGCCGCTGATCTTAGTACTTTTGTTGAAGGTAGATTATTGGATGACGATGGTTCCGTTTTGCTCAGATTCAACAATGGCGCAAAGGGAATTTTGTTTGCTAGCCAGATTGCGGTTGGAGATGAAAACAACATCCGTATCCGGGTTTATGGGGAAACCGGAGGCCTGGAATGGTTGCAAACAGAGCCCAACACTTTGCTTGTAAAACACCCTGAAAAAGCAAACGAAATATACAGAACAGGTGCCGGGTATTTGAGGAAAGAGGCCCAAAATGCAACCCGAATTCCGGCAGGGCACCCGGAGGGATATTTGGAAGCATTTGCAAATTTATACAAGGAATTTGCCCTAGCCTGTAGATTGCGAAATGAAGGTAAACCATTCGAAATCACATTTCCAACCGTAAAAGACGGCGTAAGAGGCATGAAATTTATTGAGGCTGTGGTTGGCTCATCCAGTCAAAATGCCAAATGGACCAGTCTTTAAGTCAGGATTAAAACAGGTCATAAACGTATGCAAAAGCTCTTCGTTCTTTTTTGTCTGATTCTTTGTTCCTGGACAGGAACTAATAAATTAATTTCTGAGAAAATGAATTCAGATGAGGAAAAGCTACTTTCAGAAATCAACAAATACAGAAAATCTCTGGGCCTGAACAAGATAGCCTTTTCTGATAAACTTACAAAAGTTGCACAACTCCATGCAACGGATTTAAAAAATCATCCACCAAAAGGAGTTTGCAACATGCATTCCTGGTCTGGAAATGGGCAAGGTAAACAGTGTTGCTATACCTCTGACCATAAAAATCCAAACTGCATGTGGGACAAACCAACGGAGTTAACCGGTTATGCAGAAAAGGGTTATGAAATTTCAGCCATGAACACTGCAGGAGATGTGGACTGGCTGGCCCAATGGAAAAAAAGCAAAGGTCACCATCAGGTTATAATAAACCAAGGTATTTGGAAACAAGTAGAATGGAAGGCTATTGGACTGGCTATCAGGCCGCCTTATGCAGTGGTTTGGTTTGGAACTTTGGAGGATGCGTCCGAATAATCGACAGTTTAATTCAGATTCGATTCTTAATGCCCACCTCCTTTCATCACTTCAAATGAAACGCCTTGCTTTTTCAAAATACCTGAAACCCTCCAGGCATAAAAGGCCAGGTATGCAAAACAAGCCACACCAACCAGATAACTCCATTGAATACCAAGCATGGACTCATCTGCTACAACACCTTGAAACAAACTTACAAAACCACCGCCCATAATCATCATAATTAGGAAGTTGGAACCTTCTGTGGTGTGTTTACCAAGGCCAGAAATTGCCAAAGTAAAAATACAAGGCCAAAGGGTAGAACAAAATAAACCTACTGATATAAAGGCATATACAGAAACCATTCCGGAAGAAAGCATCCCTACAAACAAAGCAGAAATACCCGCAAAAGAGAAAAGCAAAAGCTGTTTTGCAGGATTGCCATGGCTTAAGTAGTCAAGTACAACCAAAATCAGAATAACGCCAGCATACGGCAGAAAAGGCTCGATGTCATGATTGGCCAACCAATTTACAAAAAGGAAAAAACCGAAAGCAAGGTATGGAACGGCTATGCCTAAAACTCTTTTCAAGGATTCACTATTTACGAAAGCTCCAACCGATGAAGTAAGTCGACCAATCATTAAACTGGCCCAAAAAAGAGAAACAAAGGGTGCGCAATGGCTTTCGTCAAAACTCAGTTTCTTGATCATAAACTCTGATAAATTACCAGCTGTAGAAACTTCAACCCCTACGTATAGGAAAATAGCAACCATTCCCAAAATCAATTGCGGATAACTTAAAGCACTTTTTCGCTCTATTACATTTTCTAACGAACTTGGCTCATCATGTTGAAGTTCAATTTTATTGGGAATAGCTGAGGTTTTAATAATGACTGCAACCAATAAAAAAGCAGCACCAAGGATTAAATATGGAATCTGAACACTTTGAATGTCGGCAACCCCAGCCTCGCCTGGATTTAATCTCCCAAAAATGGCTATACTAACCAACAAAGGTCCAATAGTAGTTCCTACATTGTTAATTCCGCCGGCAAAACTAAGTCGCTGTGAGCCAGTTGCAGGATTTCCCATCACAATAGCCAATGGATTTGCAGCAGTTTGTTGAAGTGAAAAACCCAAACCGACAATGAAAAGGCCGGTCAACATAATGTTGAAAGATGCATATTGAGCTGCTGGAAAAAACAGAAACGAACCAATAGCAGAGATTATCAAACCAATGGCAATTCCATTTTTATAACCAATCTTATTAAGAATATCGGTTCCTAAATTCTTGGAAATTAAGGAATAAATGATAGAGCCAACTGTGTAGGCTACATAAAAAGCAAAAGAGATCATCTGGCTTTGCCACTGTTCCAGATTCAGAGCTTTTTTGAAAACAGGAATCAGAATATCGTTGCTGGCTGCTACAAATCCCCAGAAAAAGAAAATGGAAACCAGAATTGGAAATGCACGTTGGTTACTTGGTTGTTGACTCATTGGTTATAAAATATCAGGGACAAAGATGTTTTAGAATATTACAATACAAGAAAATGCAGATCATTTTTTGAATGCAATATGGTATAATTTAAAAAATTAATTTGATTTACAGGTGTTTACCAAAAATTATTATAAGAAAAAAATCAAGCTCATAAGGAACAAATTTTCGAATAATAATTAAGATTAGCTTTTAGATACCATTTCCGGCCGCAATTCGACAACTGCCCCTTGCAGGAAATTTGGCAAAATGCTATGATTTGTCAACCAGATGTGATCAGGATCCTCCAAATGATCCAGCATTGCATAAAATTTTTCAGAACCATGCTGGGCAATGGCGCCATTCCTTTTTTCTTCCTGGGCAAAATAAACCCGCATACCTGCAGGATCTGCCTCAGGATGAAATTGTGTTCCAATCCAATATTTTGAAATTCGAATGGACATTAGGGCTTGCTCCAAATCTACATGCGGTCTAAATTTTTCCAATGATAAGACCGTGGCTCCAATTTCGTTAATACGCTCATAATTAGGCGCTACACATTGCCATTCTCTGCTATCAACAATATAAAACGGATCGTCCATTCCCCTAAATACAGGCTCATCGATTGCTTCTTCCGTAAAATGACATGGAAAAACCCCAAAAGATGTTTTTTGTCTTCTATTGACTGAGGCAATATTAAAATAGCGACACATCAACTGGAACGAATGGCAAATTGAGAATATAAATTTTTTGCTGGAATTTTCCTGGGCATTGATTGCCTGAATTTTATCCAACATTTTGAAATAATTTCCTTCCCAGGCCTGACCAATGCCGTCAAATGGATCTCCGGGACCACCGGTACAAATGAAAATGTCAAACTCGTTGACATCTGGATGTTCATTCAAATACCTGGTTTCGAATACTTTATATTCAAATTCTATATCATTGAAACGACCACTTTCCCGTTCGATAATTGATTTTATGGAGCGCATACCCTGATTAGGGGCATTGTTGTACATGGAAAGGATGGCGACTCGGAGATTTGTACAGTACACTAAATTACCTGAATGTTTCGGTAAAGTAAATAAAAAGCCTTGGAAAAAGAACCAGCTTTCGACTATATAACCCAATAATGCCTATACATCCTCAAGAATAGAGATATAATTCGCCATTGACAAAGCATCAGTATGAGACCACTTTGGGGATTCTATCAAGCCAGCCTGGACACATTTTTCAACTTCATCTGCCTCAAACTGAAATCCAAAACTACCAACTTCTGGTTTGTAATTAGTTTTTTCTGATTCAGTAATTAAAGTCACTGAAGTGGCTCTAAGCCATTGACTTTCAATCCTAATTTTGCCCTTTGAACCAAAAATAATAGCCTCAACTTCTGAATTTGTCAAAAAGCTTACCATTCCTTGAAAGGTTGCTTTTTCTGAACCTTTCCCTTGGAAAAGAACATGCTGATCAACTCCAGTTATAGCTTTGTGTCCTTGCACCTGAAAATTATTGAGTTTCCCAAGAATTTTATAGAAAAGTGCCAGAGGATAAATACCCACATCTTTTGATACGCTTCCGCCCAATTCCGGATTAAAAAGCCTTCCTTTTGGCTCATAATTGGCCAGATATCCAAAATCTGCCTGTATATGAATGAGTTCTCCAATTTTTCCCTCAGCTATCCAGGAAAAGGCCTTTTGAATGTGTGGTAAAAAAACAGTCCACATACCTTCCATTAAAAAAACCTGGTTTTCTTTGGCAATTTTCACCAATCGGATTGAATCCATCTCATTATCCGTCAATGGTTTTTCGCAAAGAACTGGAATACCCAATCGCAAAGCCATTTCTGAACAGGCAAAATGATAGGTGTGAGGAGTAGCGACATAAACCGCATCGATTGTACCAGACTCCAACATTTCCTGATAGGATCCAAATGCATTCTCCGCCTCATATTTGGAAGCAAAATCCTGCGCCCTTTCAAGAGAAGAACTCGCCACAGAAACCAGTTTTCCATTTTTAGAAAAAGGAAGACTTTGGGCGAATTTATGCGCAATCCTGCCAGGACCAATAATTCCCCAACGAAATGATTTGGCCATAAAATTTGAATTGAAGTTTTAGCCGGTGGCCTATTTTTTTAGCAATTCGATAACCTCGTGTATTTCAGGCGTATCATTGATATGCCATTTGCCTTTTACAATGCCGTTTTTCAACAACCAAATTCCAGAATTAGAACGCATGATGGTTTTCAAAACTGTCCCATCTGCATAGTAGTATGGAATGGCCAACTGTGCTTCATGCCGCAAATTTTCAATAGATTGCCTGTCACTATTGGTAAGGACAAAAGATTCAACTTTTACACTATTTAGCTTGGAAAGATTGCTGGCAAGAGAAGCTACTTTTCTGAATTCTTTAGGATCGGCCTTATCTGCCTTTCTAACGATTACGAAAAGTTTTATGCCTTCAAATGATTGTTGGGTAAAATCTCCATCATCATTCCAAACGCTGTAATCCGTAATTTTTGGTTTGGCATCCGGATTGGCTATGTCCATGGATTTATATTTCCAGGTAGTATCCATTGGATATTCTGAAAACTCTTTAACTTCTCCATTTCTTTCCATAAAATACAGATAGCGAAGTGGTTCTGTTGGCTGCATATTGGCTTTAATATCTGCGCCAACTTTATATGGCCTGAAATCAAAAGTTGGTAAATGTTTTACTGCATGCCAGGCAACAAACAGACTGAACACCAATGAAAAGCCAACGCCAATAACATTAACTGAATCTTTAAACTCCGATTCCAGTTTATTTCTTCTCCAAAACAAAAATAAAGTAGGAACCATTAAAATAAGATCTTTTAGGAATGATTCCCAAGGTCTTAACTTTATAAAATCGCCAAAACATCCACAATCGCTTACTGCGTTAATATTTGCTGGCCCTTCTACACCTGCAAAAGAGGCAAAAGAGATGGCAAAACCTGTAAGTGGATTTTCCTTGGCATAAAGTGCCATTGCGGTATATCCTGTAAGAAATGTAAAGAAAACCATGAGCACCAAAAAGAGCCACATGTTTACCCGCATTTTATAAAAAAACAAAAGTGCAACTCCCATAACCACTTCAGCCACACACATAAAAATGGCGATGGGCAAGGCAAAATCTACAAAATGCTCAAAAAATGGATGGAAGGCCTGGGCAAAAACCTCGAAATATTCCTCCATTTTAATCTGGGTTCCTACGGGATCAATGAGCTTGACCATACCAGAAAAAATAAAAAGGGCTCCTGTAAAGATCCTGAAAAACTGAGTTATAAATTTCATACCTGTAAAACGCGGTGTAAATAAAGGCCAAAATTGAATAAAACGAGTGATTGGCGCAATCATTTGAAATATGTTTCCTGTTAAAAAGTCTAAAGACGATTTCTTCAAAACCTGAGTAAAATTTAAAAAGAACGCTCTTTCTTTGCAGACCTAATTACCAACACCAAAAAGATGAGTAAAATAGTTGACAACCTGGACCCCATTGTAGCCCTAGTAAATGACGGCGATACCTTAATGCTTGGTGGTTTTGGATTAAGTGGATTACCAGAATACAGCATTTCTGCCTTATTGAAATCCGGGGTTAAAAACCTGACCTGTATTTCCAACAATGCTGGTGTGGATGATTTTGGCATTGGTTTGATGCTGAAAACCAGACAAGTAAAGAAAATGATTTCTTCTTATGTGGGTGAAAATGCCGAATTTGAAAGACAATTGCTAAGCGGAGAATTGGAGGTTGAACTGATTCCTCAAGGAACTTTGGCGGAAAGAATTCGGGCTGGTGGCGCTGGTATTCCTGCTTTTTTTACCCCAGCTGGCGTTGGAACTGAAGTGGCTGAAGGAAAAGAAACAAGGGTATTTGATGGAAAAACCTATTTGATGGAAAATTGGCTAAGGGCGGATTTCTCATTTATAAAAGCCTGGAAAGGTGATGCAATGGGAAACCTGATATATAGAGGAACCGCCAGAAACTTTAACCCCATGATGGCAACAGCAGGAAAAATAGTGGTGGCAGAAGTAGAAGAAATTGTGCCGGTTGGTGAGTTGGATCCAAATTTTGTACACACACCTGGCATCTACATCAACTACCTTTTTAAAGGTGAAAACTACGAAAAGAGGATTGAGCAAAGAACTGTTTCGGTTTAGTTTGGAATCTTTGGTTGAATTAAATTGAAAAGAAATCGGTTTTTAAACTATCGAAGCCTCAGCATTCTTGATAAATAGTTTTCATATGAACTTTATAAGGAATTGAATTCATGGCTGATACCATCAATTCAACTTCTATTCTATATTTGCATATCAAATAGGCCAAATGCGTTACCTGGACCCAAAAAACGACCTCACTTTCAAAAAAATATTTGCTGAGCATCCCCACTTGCTCATCAGTTTTTTGAACAGCGTTTTACCTTTGGATGAAACGCAAAAAATTCAAAGTATAGAATACCTGCCAGCGGAGCTCACTCCGGTTATTCCTCTTTTTAAATATACCATTGTCGATGTGCGCTGCAAAGACACTTTAGGCAGGCAGTTTATAGTGGAAATGCAGATGCTTTGGACAAATTCCTTCCAAAACAGGGTGCTTTTTAATGCCTCAAAAGCTTTTGTGAAACAATTAGAAAAAGGTGAACAATATGAATTATTGCAACCCGTATATGCCCTGAGCCTTGTAAACCAGAATTTTGTAACCGATAGTGACAGCTATTTCCACCACTACAAAATCGTATCGGTTCAGGAGCCCCAATTGCAAATGAAAGGATTGGAATTTATATTTGTGGAATTGCCAAAGGTGAAAGCCCAAAATTTGCAAGAAAAGGCTTTGGGTATTCTTTGGTTACGTTTGATAAGTGATATTGATAAATTTATGCAAACCAATTCTAAAGAAAGTATGGAATCAAGTGAACTAAAACAAGCCATTGATTTATTGGAAGAAAGTTCCTACACCAAAGAAGAGCTCGATACTTATGAGCGATATTGGGATTCTGTTCGGGTAGAAAAAGCTTTGATTAGCGATGCTTTGGAAAAAGGTTTTGGGAAAGGAAAGATTGAGGGTAAGATTGAAGGAAAAATCGAAGGCCAAATACAAAAAACAGAAGAAATGGTAGTTGCCGGCTTCAAAGAAGGCATTGAGAAGGCAATATTGGCCAAGATGGCAGATCTAACTTTATCCAAAGTTGAGGACATATTGAAGAAAAACAACTTGCTGTAAATCAAGTGGATATTAGCTTTTACAATATTTCAACTTCTAAGTTTTTAAAATAGAAGGCAGTTTTCATTAAGCTGACTAATTGTCTATTACCAATTTCCCTGATTTACTTCCATTTCTACCTAAAATCTTATAGCTGTAAATACCAGATTGGATGTTATTTAGCTCAATGTGACCCGTTTGGTTATCAAGTTTCTCCTGAAGAATTTTCCTACCCAAAAGATCCGAAAGTTCAAAAACCAAACCTTTTTCATTTGAACTAAAAAACAAATTGCCTTGAACAGGATTTGGGTAATGCCTGAATAAAACAGGGAAGATTTCTTTCTTTGTATTGACCAATTGAAACACTTTCAGCGTTTTACATGTTTGATTTTCACAGTTGTTTTCAGGTTCAGTTTGTTTCAAACAAATGGAATATTGCATTAAGGAGTCAAACAAAATGGAAACTGAAATACCTGTATCAGGGAGAACTGCACCATTAACTTCCCAACGGTTTTTAAAAGTTCCGGTGGTATCAATTGCTTTGAAGGTCAAACTGCTATCGATTGAAATCGAATCTCCTGGCAACATGGATAAAGATTGAAAAGTTCCTTTTGGCTTTTGGAAACTTGTCCACTTAAATGGAACCCTTGGCCCAAGAAAAACCGAGTCATTTCCAGACACATACAAACTGGTATCCTTAAAAATCCGACTTGAAATTCCTGTGCCCTCATATAGGGCATCCTCACTTGTTTTGTTTGAATACACCTTTATATTTTTTATTCCCGCATAGTTTCCAAGGAAATAATCAACCGTATCACCTTTACAGATCTTAAATTTTGCCGAGTCTGGAGAAGGGCTGGTATTCAATTGTTTCCAGAAGCTTTGGTTGGCTTTTGCCCTTTTTGTCAATTCCTGTAGGCTATCTGCAAACAAAAAAGCGAATGCTACTTTCCGGGTTTCGCCAGCAGCGAAATTTCTAAGTTTTGTTCCCACAACCTGGACTACATTATTTCCATTTACTCCTTGACCTGCGTTTGGTCGGCCTATTCCTTTGCTCATAGTTTGCCACTTTTCGGCAATAGAAAAGCCATCAAAAAGATTTATGTTTCCATTGTTTGTATTACCAAGAGCATCTATTGCATAAAACTGTGGTTCTCCACCGCTTAACAACTGCACAGCCGCAAACCTTGTCCTGAAAGCCTTTCCTTTTGTATATCCAAGCTTTAAGCTATCTATCCATAAAGCAAAATTTGCATTGAGGTTTTCAAGCTCCCAGTCATTGTATTGGGCCACACAAATGCTGTCAATAGAAGTTGAATTGCGGTTTGTGATATGATAGTTTAGAAAAACAGATCCACTTAATGAATCATCTTTCATGGCAAACGAGGATTGTTTGATCCTGAGGCCAATTCTTGCCGCCCCAGCCGCTGAATCATTGCTATAATTTACTGCGTGCTGGCTTAAGTTTTTGTAATTTGTAAAGCGAATATCGGTTTCAGCTTTAAAATGATAATCGTTTGAAGCCGTGTCATATACGACGTTTGAAACCCGGGAAGGTCCGGTTCCAATCATAAGTCCGGCATCCCCAAACATCTGGACATTTTTGTATTTGATTCCAGAACCAATGGTTCCAGAAATATCCAAAGCTCCAAACCTGTTGTAAGAAACCACTGTGCTTCTTACCTGGTTGATATCCAGGTCTAAATATGGATAATTTATATTAACAATAAACCAGCGTTGGTCTACATACAAATTGGCTACTTTTACTTCAATCCTGATTTCGGCTTTTTCAACTGTATTCATTAAAGGACTAATGACAGCCACAAAAGGCATTGTTGTCCACTTTTCTGAAAGTGTAGCCATTGGACCAAAACTTAGGGTATTCTGAATAAACTGAAGGTAAGGACTTATACTGGAAACTTTTGCCTCAAATCCCGAAATGCTATCCAGAAAATTCTGAACTTTTACATAAATCAAAACCGTGTCTCCCGCTCTCGCAGACAAACCACTTTTTGTTCTAAAATCCAGATCTACTGCTCTTAAGGAAATGCTTTGTTTCTTTTGAAGTGCTTTTAAAATATTAAGACGGCCCCTTCCTGCCTTGTCTCTGTAACCCGCATTTCCAGGAATTGAGTAAATGGTGTCTGTATTTACTCGCAACAATTCACCTGCTTGAAGTCCGGTCAATTCAGGAAATTTTGAACGAATCAAACCTGCTGCGCCTGCTACCATAGGAGAGGCCATTGAAGAACCTCCTTCAACCCAACCATAATTGCCATTGGTCTGAATTCCAAATACATTGACGCCGGGAGCAGTAATATCCAGTTTGAAATTTTGAGAAGCTGCCCAGAAAATCTGATCTGTAGTATCCGTCATGGTAACACCTAAAACATTGTCATAATTGGCTGGCAGAAAGTTTAAAAAACCAGGTGTATTTCCTCCAGCTGCAACTACCAAAGCATCTTTATTAAATGTAGCGTAGTTTATAATATCCTGTTCATATTGTCTGTTGATTCTAGGAGAGCCCCATGAGCAATTGATTACTTTACAACCCCTATCAGCGGCATACACAATGGCATCATATCCCTTGAAATTACTAAAATTACCAGCCCAATTCCATATTTTAACGGGCAATATTTTGCATTTATATGCGACTCCGGCTATCCCTTTTCCATTATTTGTTGCTCCTGCAGCCAGACTAGCCACAGAAGTTCCATGTCCGGGAGCTGTTCCAGTATTGTCTGGCGTTGGGTTGTTATCATTGCTGCCAAAATCCCAACCACGGTAGTCGTCAATAAGTCCGTTTTGATCGTCATCAAGGCCATTTGGCGGATCGTTTGGATTGGTTTTTATCTGGGAAATCAGGTCCTCATGGTCAACAGGCACACCTGTATCCAAAATACCAATTAAAGTATTGGTATCTCCCTGGCTTAGGTTCCAGGCCTGGTAAGCCATTATCTTTCTTAAAACCTGTCTTTGGCTACCCACCAAAGAATCTGCGTTTGGATCATTTGGGTTTGACAAAGGAAACGCTTCCAGTTCTTCCCATTCCGCATATTCCAGCTCTGGCTTATTTTGAAATTGCCTCCATGTAAAATTCGATGCCAAAACCATTGGCACTTCCAATTCATAGATAAGACTTAAGTCCACCAATTTGGGATTTGCCTTTGTCTCCGTTTGGGGCAGTGGTTTATGAAAAGGGAATCGTTTTTTGGGTGGATTAAGTTTCAGATCAGAAAAAATGAATGCAAAAGCCCCAGATCTGTTTTCAAAAGTGGTTCTGAATTCTGGCTTCAGTTTTAAAATCAGCTTCTTTTGAGCAAATACATCCAGCTTAAAAAGTAAAGAAAGGCAAACAAAAAGGTAAAAAATACGGGTCATACGCAAAAGGGTGTAGGAAGCGAAAGGTCGGTTTTGATTTTTAAATATGCTTGGTCAAAATGAGGAAATTATTACAAGAAAAATTGACTTCATTTTAACTTCAAGAATTGACTTGTTTGAAAATGTTGTTCCAGAAAATAATAGAAACGTTAAATGGAGGATAAATCAAAAATCACTCTGGAAGAAATATATTTTTTAAAATTCTTGAAAAAAACAAGATTACAAATAATTGAATTTCAGTCATTTAAAATAACTTTGCTAAATCTTTGGTTCTACAGGAAATTTAGTGTTGGAAATAAGTTCAGTTTACCATGGTGGAATAAAATGACTATTCTGAAATTGTGGATGTTTCTAAAACCTCTAGCGACAAATTTAAGCTCTTGGATGCTTCCGTTCATTCTTTCAGCATATGCATTGCTATCAGGATTGGATAGAGCATTTGCTATTGTCTGTTTATGTCTTTTAAACATTTCCACCACCTTTGTTATTGGGTTTATATCATAACTTTTTGTACTGAAAAACCACTTTTCGAGTATTAACAGTGCGTGAGGAATCTACCTGACCAAACAAGGCCCTGAAGTCCTCTTTGATTTTCCAAGCCTGGGATACCATATAGTTACCTTGTGAAATCAGAGCAAATAAAGCAGCTTGTTTTTGATGCAAATTCTCAGGATTTTTCAAAAATACAAACCTTGATTCTTTTAAAATGGAGT
>JBIPOE010000175.1:0-5466 GCA_044379485.1 Catalimonadaceae bacterium | reverse complement strand
ACTGCTATGGCTCTCCTCCCGTGAAGATGGAATCAATGGTCCAGCCGCAGCCTGGTGGTTTCAAGGTCGATCTACATGTTGCTCCCTTTGGTATCTCCCTCAGGAGTGAGAAATGTGACCAACTAGCACAACACATCAAGGACAAAATCCCGCACGATTCGATAGCACTATATATCACACACACTAATGATACTATGACAGACGCGCACTCTGCCTCTGTGGGTGAGTTAGACCGTGCTTTTAGCTCTTCCCCCCTCAAATGCTGGAATCTTGCTAACCTTGATGTGATTGTTGAGATGATTTTGAACATCAAAAAAAATGACAGACTTAACGAACACAAAGCAGCAAAAAAAACATTCACTGTAGTGTTCACTTTAGCTAATCAAAATCAGCAAAACATTGTGACTAAAACTATTGCAGAGTCATACAACACACACAAACATGCAGGTCACTCTCTGTTGCATCCTCAGGTCGGTGTTCTACTTGTCCTACAACCGACGTCGCACTCCTGCAACGGAATAGTTGCTCAAATTAATGCTGCCCAAGTTCTCAGCAAAGCTCATTGCAGTGCCCTACACTCTACGCACACATTCTCTCCAGGATACCGAGTCCCCTACGTGAAAGTTACCGGAAAAGTGCCACTTCCCGGAGATGAACGAATCCTTGGACACTCCCTCACCCATATTTCGCTATTGATATTTGCTGATACTGCTAAGGATAGCAAACTCCGTGAATGCCTCATTGAGATTAGCGAAGATGATGTAGCCCCTCTCGCAATCTATAACGAGGTCATTCCTATTCAATGGCAACCTGGGTCACTCCAAGAAGAAGACTCTAGCCACCCCATTCTAAAGCTCCTCGCAGACAAAGATTTCCTACTGCAGGCTGATGTGGATCGCCCTAAACAAGACCGTAAGAAGAAATATGATGATATAATCAGAACTGCATACATCAAACCCAAGCCGGGATACAATCAATCTGTTCTAGCCACACTGAAAATGCGCAAAGACATTTTGGTTCTCCCCAACAAATCTCTTGGCGAGGATGGATTCCTGCTCCGCTCGAGTCGGCCCTACCCTGCTGAAGCCTTCGAACTGGTAAAGCATCCTTCGGCAAAGTTTACGCAATTCTTATCTCCGTATGCAGTACGCTTCATATTCAACGAAGGTTATGATAACGAGATTATACCCGAATTACTCAAGCTGGATAAAACTGTTGCGCACAATGGAGACAACTTCTCTTTACTTCCTTCTGCTGGTTCTCCCTGGAATGAGGTCATAGCCAACGATGTCCACTCTACCCTTGGCCGCACCCTTTTACCACCTTCGGAGATGTGCCCTCATTCCTCCTACATTGGTGGCTTCACAGGCTTCCCTACCACAGAATTTCTGCAATTTGAACTGTTTGCGAAAGTCGCCAATTGTCCTTTACCGATCGTGGATTCTCGTGAAGAAACGAAGGATGGTGGTGTGTTCATCCAATACTTAAAGTCAAGCATCAGGCCGTCAACACTTCACACTAAAGACACCACGCTCTCTATCTTCTCTTTCAACGTGACTACGCGTGATCTGCTGAAGGACGTAGAAAAGTTGATTGACTTTGAAACTAAAGGCTCTTTGTACCCCGTTACCACTGGTCTCCAATTCCTCTCGGTTCAAGCCTCGGCTGTCAGTATTGCCAAGGGAGAAGCTATGAGTGAAGAAGCCCTCAACGTGATCAACACAAAGTATCGTGAGTCATCTGGTGGTAATGGCGACTCGCAAGACTGGAACGAGCAAGACCATCACCCTTACCCTGATCATGATGCTGAAGAACAAAAAGAGGAAGCTTTCGCTCCAGCAGGCAACAGGAGATCTACTAGGACTAAGGCAAGATCGGGTAACACAAACTCACAGCAAGCTACACAAACCAATACCGCACCACCTAACAATCAACAGGCACGAAACAAAAAGGGTAATCAATTCCTGGCATTGGATGCTAGTGACGAGGATATTGTGCTGTTTAATGACCCTGCTGTTGTAGCTGCTGCCACCCACTCCAACGAGCGCAAAGCAGATGCTGGGGACTTTGACACCAGCAAAGATTGGAGAATTACCGGTTACCTCAAGGACAAATGGAATGGGTACAGACCAGAACAGCAAATTCAAAGCATGGCAAAAATGGTCGTCACCATTTGGGCCAGAGAACATAGTGATTACCACACAAAGCAACTGGGCAACAACTTCACTGGAGCCAAAAAACTGGGGGGTCTGCTCTCTGCCATAGGGCGCTCAAGACTGAAGTCCTTGAGAGAAGTCACGGCTCTGGTGAAGGACAACGTTCGCAACGGTACAGACGTAGAAAAGCTCTGCAGTAAACTGAATGATATCATGCAAGATGCCCGTGATCTTCCCGAAACTAACCCCCAACCGCAACCCCAACAACAACCCACATCTCAATCACCTAATTCAACCACCAACGGCAAACAATCTAATCAATCACTACCACGACCAAGCAATAAAATCATTACCCCTAACACCGCTAACAAAAACACCATCACCAGCCACTTCAACCCTCTCGCAACTATACCAATTGATTTCACTACATCGCAAGAAAGCAATACACAGGTAGATGATCACATGCAACTCGATGGTGGTTCAACTTCTACTGAGCAAGTTCACAAAAAGCTAGCTGAAGGGGAAACATCGGGTACTGCTGAACCTACTTCACCCCCCTCTCCTCTGAAGATGTTCAACAGTGTAATAGGCTCTGGGTTTAGTGCATCTGCTGCCGCTAGTCTTTCGATGCTTGGGGGAATGCCTGCCACCAAGCTAACATCAACTGACCCCCCTGCCACTGGCGGCAGTACCATCAACTAACTTCCTTTGCCATGAAGGTTTATTCCCGACAAAACTTATGCCCTGAGCGCAAATCTACTGACAACTGTAGTTCTAATTTTACCTCACATCTCAAGCTTCCCTCCATTGTCACCACTAACATTAATTCAGGTAGCTTTTCACTCCCCGGTGGGCTGGTTGCTCGTCACTTAAAGGTCATATCTCACCTCCAGTCCCTGCTGGAAAGATACGACATTGTCTGTGTTCAAGATGTTCGAGCACCTTCCGACAACTACCTCACCACACTTCAACACATCTTCACGCCTCACACCGTTCACCTCTCTGCCACCGACTCCACGAGAGGGGGGGTCATTACGCTGATTCACTCTAGGATTGCTTCCAATCCCGCTGCTGATTCCTCTAATGCTCCCTTCTTTGTCGATGGTTCCCCTGCTGTCATTCACAAGGGTTCCTCTATTAAGACTACACTTACCTGTCGCTCAACAGGTAAAAACTTCTGTATCATTAATCTCTACCTTCATGGCTCTAACAGTAACCACTGGCTTACTGAAATCAATTCTCTCACTACTTACAACTACACCACTAACACTATCTTCACGGGTGACTTCAACTTCACTGAACACCCCATCGATCGCTCTTCTAACTATCACAACTATTCTAGTGCTGCTGCTACTGCTTTCAATAACTTTGTTACACAGCACCAGCTTCAGGAACTGCATCAAAAATTTCACACTTTCTACCGTAACAACTCTAACACTAACTCAGTCATCTCCTCTAGGCTTGATCGCTTCTATCATAACCTTGATTATGCTACGATAGCTGCCTTCACCCCTAATTGCCGTCTAGACACTACGTCTAACTACACCCTTTCAGCCTACAGACACCGGTACCACAACACGGTCTCTTCTCTTACTCCTAATCAATACATCCACACTTTTCCTAACCAGGACAAAGGGGGAACCCATATCACGGATCATGTTCCGGTGGGTTTAACCTTCACATCTAACCTCACTCACAGAAACTCTTCATCTCGCTTCTCTTCTTCTATTGTGAACTCCCCTGAATTCCTAGCTACTGTCTCGCGTTTGTGGAGTGCTGCTCAACCTAGTGACGGTCCGTTTCAAAATCTCTCTGCCCTCAAAAAGATTTTCGCTGCTGCCCATCTCGAAGTTCGCTCCTCACCCCACTTCAAACCCGATCGTGACAGTCTTCTCTGGGATGCTGTTCGTATTCTCCACACTGCAAACTCGTCTGGCAAAATTGACCGTACTGCTGTGATCGCAGAGTTCCCTCTTCATCACACTATCCACTCCCTCCTCCCTCAGGACGGTGATAGTACAGCCTTACTGAATTTTGTCAACACTGAATTTGCTACGAACGCTTACGACTCCGCCACCAAAGCCACGGCTGACAAGCTTGCCACTATTGGTCGCTCTCTTCCCTCATCTAAGAAAACTGTTTCCTCCATCAAGGACGTTGACGACGTTATCACCAGTGATCCTGTCAAAGTCAACAAGATTTTAGCTAAGTTCTGGAGTGATAAATGGCATCACTCACCTACTCAGTACACTGCTAAACTTTTCAAGATCTACAACAAACGTATTTCCTGTGCTCCTACAGCTATCACTGAAGACTTCGTACACACGGTCATTGACAACACCAACGATTCTGCTGTTGGTCCTGACGATGCTCCTTTTGAAGTCTACAGAGCTACCGCTGATATCTCCGCTCCTGTTCTTCTTTCCTGCACTCGCTGGCTCATGGATGGTCACCCCCCCCCTGATGACTTCAATGCTGGTCTGCTTTATGTTCTCGAAAAGAAGCCTACGAATCTGGCTGAAGACACTAGACCTCTAGTTGTCAACAACACAGATAACAGAATTATTTCCACCTGCATCCGTGAAAGTATTACTCCCTCTGTGGATTCAATCCTGTCCCCCGACCAGCATGGGTTTCGCGCTGGTATGTCTGTGGACAGCAACATTGAATTTTTCAATGAGAAGTTCTACTCTGCCATGGACAATGAAAAATTTTATGACATTATGCTGGTAGACTTCAAGAAAGCGTTCGACTCTGTTTCACACGAAGCTATTTTTGCTCTCATCAAGCAAATTGGTCTTCCTATGCAACACTGCAATGCTATTCAATCTTTATTTCATAATGCTCATTGCTTCACTACTACAGATAGGTCTAACCCCCTTCGTATTGACTTTCGTGCTGGTGTCAAACAAGGTTGCCCTCTCTCCCCTACACTGTTCATCCTGCTTATGGATGTTCTTCACGATATGATCACCTGTACCACCAAGGTTCACATCCGTCTCTACGCTGACGATGTTGCTATTGGTGCCAAGAATCTTATCCCTTATCTCCCTGCGCTAAAGCGTTGCTTTCACATCTTTGCCAAAGCTACTGGGCTTCATCTGAACGCTGCCAAAACTGTTTTTGTTGCCACCGGTGGGCGCTCTCAGCTCCGTTCTGCGCTGGACATCAACGGCTGGTCCGACATGCTCATCGTTGGCTCTACCAAGTATCTTGGTATTCCCATTGGTCACGCTGCTTCTCTCGATGATGTCTTCACACCTTGTCACGACAAGCTGGTCAAACGTGTCTCGGATTACGTTCGCTCTGG
>JBIPOE010000177.1:0-5488 GCA_044379485.1 Catalimonadaceae bacterium | reverse complement strand
AGGTAAAAGCACTAACCCTTGGATCTGCTGCTTGTCCTGGCACACCGAAAACACATACCATAACCATACATCCTAAGGCTTCTGTAAGTATATCTCCCCTAAATCAAGATTTGTGTCATAATGAGAATAGTGCTCCAATAGTATTTACTTCTACCACTACTTCAAACCTAATTTACACCTGGACGAATACAAATACATCAATTGGCTTAACCGCCTCTGATGGAGTCAGTTCCATTGCATCTTTTAGTGCAACGAATTCTGGAACCACTGTTGAAACAGCAACGATTTCAGTTACACCCGTTTTTAAAACTGCAAATTCAACCTGCCCAGGGATACCTTCTTCCACTGTAATCAAAGTATTGCCATTACCTGCTTTAAGTTCAATTTCAAGCCAACAATTATGTCCTTTGGAAACATCGGCATCAGTAAGCCCAGTTATTTTACCTTCAAATGGATCAAGTTATAGTTGGAGTTTAGTTGGAGATAAGCCAAATGTAAGTGCAGCAAGTACTGGTACCACTCTAATTCCAGCATTGAAAGTGGAGAATAATTCACCTTCAATTAAGGTAGGAACGTATACAATCACCCCGGTATTTACTGCAGGAACAAAGTCATGTACTGGAGTTTCTAGGTCATTTACAATCACGGTATTGCCAAAACCATCGGTTTTGGCAGTTTCAAATCAAGTAAAATGCGCAAATGAAAAATCGGATACTGTTAAGTTTGTTACCATCCCTTCAACTGTCGTTAATGTCCAGGTAGTTAATGTTAATTGGACAAATGATCCTTCCATAGGAATACAAAGTACAGGAAAAAATAAAATACTTCCTCAGACCCTAATAAACACAACAACATCAGCCATTATATCAAATTTCACATTAACACCAACCTTTACTTATGAAAATAAAACATGTTACGGTGATCAAACCACTTTTTCAATAACAGTAAATCCAATCCCTGTTTTAGTTCCTATTTCAGATTTATCGGTATGTGCAAATGTTGAGCAAGAAAAAATTGCGTTTGCTTCAAATGTTCCTAACACCACTTTTTCATGGATAAATTCAGGCGATGCAATAGGGATGTCTGGTATGACTGGAAGTGGATCAGTTGAAAAATTTAAAGCTCTTAATGCAACTCATTTGATTAAAAAGGCAGTAATAAAAGTAACGCCAACAGCCACTGGCTGTAGTGGTACTCCTTTAACTTTTAATTTGAGAGTTAAACCAAAACCTAACATTACAAATGAAACTGGTCAAAAAGTATGTACAGGAATAAAAAATAATGGTGTTTTGTGGACAACAGATGTTACATCACTTCCACCATCACCTCCACCAACATTTTCATGGACTTCATCTGCACTAAACTCAGGTTTAACCATATCTCCACCTTCAGGAACAGGCCCTTTAGGTTCTAATTATGTGTTTACAAATGCAGGTGTAAATCCGATTTCGGTTAAGTTTATGGTTAAGGCGACCGTTGATTTATGTGAAAGCGATCAGTTTGATTACACGCTTACCGTAAATCCTAAGCCAACCATGGATCCGATCAATGCACAAACGATTTGTGGGAATTCATCGTTTACCACTCCTGTATTTAAGTCAAATACAGATACAAATACTGTGTACAATTGGTCATTAAAAACAAACCCTTCTATTTCTCCTTATTTAGGTGGATATCCTACGAGTGGAAACTTAACAGGTGTTTCTATTTCAAATAGTGGAAGTGATCCTTTGACTTTGATTTATGATGTATTCCCCATTTCTTTTTCTTGTCCAGGCACCAAGCAAACGTTCTTACTTACTGTAAATCCTACACCTCAAGTAAGTTTTTCTATCCCTAATCAAATTATATGTAATGATGCAACTACTCAGACTGTAACTATCACTCCGTTACCCTCAGACGCAACAATAAATTGGGAAGCATTCGTTCCCGTTCCTGCAAATATTTCTGGTTTTACTACTTTAAAAGGTGATGGAACTATTCCAGCTTATAAATTAACCACTACTTCGACAACTCCAGATAGTATTTTGATTAAGGCATGGGCAAGTACAACAGGTACTACTGTTTGTCCTGGTATAACGAGTAAATATAAAATTTCAGTTATTCCAACACCTACAGTAAAGCCAACTGTTGATACGACTGTTTGTACTGAGGTTACTATTCCAAAAGTTACATTTGCAGGTACAGCTACAAAATTCGAATGGACAAATTCATTAACAACTCTTGGACTAACATCAGCATCAGGAGAGGCGAATGTACCTCAGTTTACGGCATCAAATACTGGAATAGCACCAATAAAAACCACGATTAAAGTCACACCAAAATATACCTTAGACCCAGTAGGTTGTATTGGAAATACAGACGAATATGAGATTACTGTAAATCCGAGACCAGTATTAACGAATTTGATTCCAGATACAAATTGTAATAATGCTATTTTTCCAACACAAAAATTTACAAGTAATATTTCAACAGCAACCTACTCGTGGACAAATTCAAATACAAGTATTGGGCTAGCTCAAAATGGTAAGGATTCAATACCTAAATTTATTGGAACAAATATCACAAATGCAACCTTAACATCAAATATAGTTGTAACTCCAACATATAAAAATAATTTAGTATCCTGTGATGGGGGTACAAAAAATGTAATCTATTCGGTAAAACCTACTGCTAAAATATTAAATACAGACAAACAGGACTCCATATGTTCAGGTGATTTTTCAAAATTGATTGTATGGAAACCAAATATTAATTCAGATACTTCTTTTTCTTGGAAATTAATAAATACACCTGATTCCGTTTCAGGTTATGATATTACGGGAATAGGAATTTTTTTCAAAAAGCAAGTGTATAATCAGGCTAAAACAATTAGACGTTTAGAATATAGAGTTAGTCCTACCTATTCAGGATGCTTAGGAGATACTACTTTTATTTACACTTTATTTATAAATCCTGCGCCAGGTTTAAAAGGGGTAGGAAATCAAACCATCTGTGGTGGAGATAGTACAAAATCAGCTATTTTTATATCCGATGTTGCTGGTACAAAATTTAATTGGACTTTATCAAATTATGCAACCCTACCTAAAACAGAATTAAGTGGATATATTGGTAGTTCTAATCCAAAGGGGGAAGGAAATATACCCAAAGCAAAAATTATAAATACGGGTAAAGATTCTGTTGTATTAATTTACATGGTTTCAACAAATAGTTCTTCAGGGTGTGGAGGTGCAGCTCAATCGATGAAAATTACGGTAAATCCAGCACCAATGTTAAATCCGGTGTCGGAACAAACTATTTGTTCTGGTCAAAAAACAAGCGAGATTAAGTTAAGTTCTAGCACGGCTAACGTTAAATATAACTGGAATGTAGTTAGCGGTACAGCTAAAGTAACAGGGGTAAATGTAGTATTAGATTCAACAAATGTAATACCAGCATATACACTATCCCACAATGAAAAACAACAACAAGTTGTAAAGATTTTAGCTTTTGCAAAAACAAAAGGCTTAGCAGTATGCGAGGGTAATAAAGATACTTTATTTCTAAAGATTAATCCAATACCTGAATTGTCAATCCTAAAAGATACTGTACTTTGTACGGGTGAAAAAACAAAGGATATTATATTTAATGGAAACGGAACAAATTACAAATGGCAAGTTACAAATGCAGCGATAGGGTTGTCAGCAGGCAATGGATTGAAAATACTAGGGTTCAACGGAATAAATGCTACTGTTTCACCTGATTCAAGTAGGGTAAGTGTTGTTCCTGAGTTTAAAAATGTTGCAACTTGTTTTGGTTCACCAAAAAGTTTCTTGGTTACAGTCAATCCAAAACCGATAATTACCAAATTAAAAAATGTTGTCGTTTGTCATAAAGAAGATGTGATAATACCTGCTTTTAACAGTACAACCAGCGGAGTTGTATTTAAATGGTATAATAATCTTACGAGTATCAATTTAGCAAGCTCTGGCACAGGAAATATTCAAACATTTAAAGCTTCAAATACTTCAACATCCGCATCAATTCAATCGAAAATCAAGGTGATTCCTTTTTATACTAATCTTGGAAAAGAGTGTAAGGGGGATACAATGCCGTTTTTGATCAAAGTGAATCCAATACCAGTTGTAAATCAACCAGCGGATATTGTTTTATGTAATGATTCTTTAACAACTAAAGTGAAATTTTCAGGAACAGGAACCTTTTACGATTGGTATAATAGCAATATTAATATTGGTTTAGTTGCTAAAGGAAAAGATAGTGTTAATAGGTTTAAATCAATAAATACTACTGCATTACCTGTTATTTCAAATTTGAAAGTTGTACCTGTATTCACTGATAAGGATTCAATAAGTTGCAAAGGCGATACTGCACGATTTAAAATTACAGTAAATCCAACTCCACTTTTAACTATACCCCCATTTGATACCCTTTGTTATGATCAAAATACAAAACGAGTAGAATTTAGTTCAAATATTCCTGGCTCCACTTTTAGCTGGATAAATACAACCCCGGGAATAGTAAGTGGATTAGGGGCCTCTGGTAATAATCCAATAAATTCATTTAAAGGATTAAATTCCTCTCATGTACAGCAAGTTTCGATTGCCCAAGTAACAACTACATCTGATGGATGCCCAAGTAAAAAGAGTAATTATAAAATTGTTATTAATCCAAAAGCTAAGATTACGCTTACTACACTATTTCAAGACGTGTGCTCTGGTTCACCAACGAAGACTGTACAATGGACCTCCGATATTCAAAATGCAGTTACTAAGTACAAATGGAGTTTAAAGTCTAACCCATATAAAGTAATCATCTCAAAAACTTCAGGAAGCGATTCGATTCCGAAGTTTTCAATGAACAATGATAGTTCGTCGGTAGCCATTGTTTCTTTCAATGTTATTCCAAGTTCAAATGGATGCGAAGGAGATACCTTTGTTTATTCATACAAGGTATTACCGAGACCCAAAGTAACATTAATACCAGCTCAAACCATTTGCGGAGGAAAACCATACGCTTCACCAGTTTTTAAATCAGATGTTAACTCAACTGTATTTACATGGAAACTGACGGATTCTTTAAGTGTTCCAAAAGAGATAAATGGATATCTAAAAAGTGGTATTACAGTTCTTCCTAGCAAGGTAATTCAAAATACAGGAATTAAACCATATACCCTTAAATATGCTATTACTACAAGTGGTTCGGGTTGTTCGGGTCAGTCTATCGATTTTAATTTAACAATAAATCCTGCTCCAAAAGTGGCCTTTGATCTACTGAATCAAACCATGTGTAGCGCTAGCACAATTAAATCAGTTACACTTTCTTCGGAAACTCCAAATGCAACATTTGAATGGAAGATTATATCCATACCAGATAGTTTGACAGGCGTAAATAAAACTTCTGGAAATACGATTATCGATGGACTTAGAATTGAAAATACGTCCATTAAACCAATCGATTTGCTATTTACTGCAAAAGCATTTACAAAAAC
>JBIPOE010000133.1:0-5511 GCA_044379485.1 Catalimonadaceae bacterium | reverse complement strand
TCCGGAATTGGCCCACCAAAAAGGCTTAAAAACTCTGGTTGGCGCATGGATAAGCAATGACAAAGCACGAAACGAACAGGAAATCAACTCCTTGATTGCTTTGGCTAAGGCTGGTTTCGTGAACATGGCTGCAATCGGAAATGAAGTATTGCATCGGGAGGAAATTTCTGAGCAAGAGCTTTTGACCTATATACAAAGAGTAAGAGCAGAATTGCCAGCCTCCATTCCTGTTGGATATGTGGATGCCTACTACCAGTTTTTGGACAGACCTGCCTTGGTGGATGCCTGTGATGTTGTTTTGGCAAATTGTTATCCTTTCTGGGAGGGAGCAGATAATCAGTTTGCACTGACCTATCTGGACAAAATGATTGAACTTACTCAAAAGGTATCCAAGGACAAAAAGGTAATCATAACTGAAACCGGCTGGCCAAGTATTGGTGAAAGCGTAGAAGTTGCAAAACCTTCCTCATCCAATGCAATGCGGTACTTTATCTCGGTTCAGGAATGGGCAAAAAACAAAAATATTGACCTGTTCTATTTCTCATCTTTTGATGAATCGTGGAAAACAGAACAAGAGGGAAAAGTAGGTGCAGGTTGGGGTATTTGGGATAAAAACGAGGACCTTAAAACCATCAAATAGTAAAAGGTATGTCATTCAGAAAAGAAAACATTTTCACCTCCCATAACCTTGCAGAGATAAACTATCTTGTTGGTGAAACCGAAGAAAGCCTGAACAGTTTATTCTCCGAAATTCTTCAAAATGGTGTTCATGGTTTTTGTTTCAGTTTATACGACGAGGGCCAGAAACCTGGCGACCTAATTTCTGAAGAACAAGTTCGAAGGCGGATACAGATTCTCAGCCCCCACACCCGATGGATCCGCTCATTTTCCTGCACAGAAGGTAATGAGTTTATTCCAAAGGTGGCGAAAGAATTTGGTCTTAAAACCCTGGTTGGGGCTTGGTTAGGCGATGATCCTGAAATAAACCGAAGAGAAGTTGAAGGATTGATCAGGCTAGCCAATGAAGGTTTGGTTGACATAGCCGTAGTGGGCAATGAAGTGATGTACAGAAAGGATTTATCCGAAGAAGAACTTTTGGGATTTATTCTGGAAGTAAAAAGCCGGATTCCCAATGTGCCTGTTGGCTATGTAGATGCGTATTATGAGTTTACGGAGCGCCCAAAAATCACGGAGGCCTGTGATGTAGTCTTATGCAATTGCTACCCGTATTGGGAGGGCTGTCCTTTTGAAACATCGCTTGCCTACATGCAACAGATGTACAACCAGGCAAAAGATGCAGCCAATGGTAAACCTGTGATTATTACCGAAACCGGTTGGCCAAGTCAGGGCGAAAGCTTTAAAGGATCATTGCCAGGTATGCAACAGGCCAGGGATTACTTTATCAATACCCAACTTTGGTCTGCCAATGATGACATCCCGGTTTTCTATTTTTCATCTTTTGATGAGTCATGGAAAGTTGGATCAGAAGGAATCGTCGGTGCGTATTGGGGTATTTGGGACAAAAACGAAAACCTAAAGTTCTGATCGTGGATATATACAAAAAGTTAGGGCTACCTGTGGCAAATGCAATTTGCTATTCTGGTTTCCGGGATGGGCAACAACCTGGTGGGATTTCGCCTTCTTACAAGGAGGTAAAAGAGGATCTCCTGATTCTTCAAAAACACTGGAAATACCTCCGGCTTTATGATTGTGACGACCATGCGGACACGGTTTTAGAGGTTATCAAAAATGAAAAACTGGATTTTAAAATCATGCTGGGCGCATACATTGTAGCTGAGATGAATAACTTCGGTTGTCCATGGGGAGGTGGCACATATGAAGAGGAACAATTGGAAGAAAACCGTCTGAAAAATGACAGGCAGATCCAAAAGTTGATTGACAGAGCCAATAAATTCCCTGAAACCATCTTTTCACTATCAGTAGGAAACGAAGCCTGTGTAGATTGGACAGACCATTACGTGCCGGTTCAACGTGTTCTGGATTTTACCCGATTGGTAAAAAAATCCGCAAAACAGCCTGTTACTTATTGCGAAAACTATGTGCCCTGGCTCAGTAAATTGAAGCATCTTGCTGAAGAAGTTGATTTTATTTCCATCCATACCTATCCGGTTTGGGAATACAAGCATATCCACGAAGCCATTGAGTACACCAGAGAAAATTATGAAGCTGTCTTACAGCTGTATCCCGATAAACCAATTGTGATTACCGAAGCAGGCTGGGCTACCAATTCCAATGGAAGAGGCATCCACCCGAAGCATGTAAACGAAGAAAACCAAAAGGTGTATTACGATGATTTGATGGAATGGGCCGATAACCACAAGGTCATGGTTTTCTTTTTCGAAGCCTTTGATGAATCCTGGAAAGGTTCGCCAGATCCTAATGAACCAGAAAAGCATTGGGGCTTATTCCACACAAATAGGACGCCAAAGTATGCGGCAAATACCATCAAAAGTAAAATTAGTGTGTATGGCTAGAATCTATTTTATATATGATGACTTCACTCACAAAAGTGGCCTCGATCAGGGCTTAGAAGATCAGAACAGAAATGTAGATTATTTCACAATCAAGTCTTATAAATATGGATCAAAAATCAGCTGGTAGCCAAAGTGCTTTTTTTATTCAAAACCTGGTTTTAAGGTCCCCAAATTATAAAGAGGTTATTGTTTCTCCTCTTCGACAAGAAAAGCAAACCACTACCAAAAGTACCAAAGTGACCAATTATTTATCTGAATCAGATCCAAACTTGTGGATGTTAATTAAGAAAGGCGATAGCATTGCTTTTGAGCAGACTTACAAGCGTCATTTCCGGGTTTTGTATCAATATGCAATGGTATTAACCAACGATAAACAGGCATCGCTTAAGGGTTTACAAGATTCATTTTTCCAGATTTGGTCCGATAGGCAAGACCTTAAAGCAGTAGAATCGGTTCAATTTTATTTGATGCAATGCCTGAGAAAGGAAATCATTAACAACCTTCAGGAAAAACCAGATTGGACCCGATTCGCTTCTTCCAAAGAAAAAAATGACAACGCTGGTTTAACTTTTGAAGATAAAATAAAAAGACCGGAAACAACTGAGGTTTTGTCCCAGAAAATTCAAAATGCAATGCAAAAACTTGGGACAAGGGAAAGGGAAGTGATCTATTTTCGATTTGTACTAGGTTTCACAATTGAAGACATTTGCAAAATTTTAGGTCTTAATAGTCAGGCTGTTGTTAATTATATCCACTATGCAATTAAAGCAATTAATTCAAGTGTAAATCATTAGAATATAATCCGGCCATCCCTTTTATGTTCTGGAGTGTTCAAAAATCTGAACCCTTTACAGACCCAATACCGAATTAACAAAGGCCTATCAGGTGAGCATAAACCACTGTTTTTGCCAAATTAAAAAATAATAAAAGGTACTTTTCTGATTTTTTTTGAGCGGCTAAATGGGCTCGGAACAGAGGTGAACCACCCATATTTCTTCACTAGTTTTTAAAGAGCCACACCATCTGTGGTTTGGATATTTACTCCGCTGTTCTGAGTTTGCAAACACTAGTTTGGAATAAAATTTTAAGTATAAAACCTTGTTTAAGTGATACTTTGAAATAATGGCTCAAATTTGCGGTCATCATTCCTGATACATGAAATACGATAAACATATATTTGTTTGTGCCAACCAAAAGGCTGAAGGCAAAAAATGCTGCGGAGAAGCCTTTGGTTTAGAGGCAGTTCAGCATTTGAGATCCAAAATAAAAGAAGCCAATTTACCCATTTCTATACGGGTTCAAAAAGCAGGTTGTCTGGATGTTTGCCAACAAGGTCCAGCCTTGGTAGTGTATCCGGAAGGTGTTTTTTATGGAGGTTTAAACAAAGAAGCCTTGGATCAAATTTTTGAAAAACATTTGTTAAAAGGCGAAGTGGTCAAAGAATTTGAGTTGACTGATTGATTGGGTAATTCTTAAAAACTTTGGTTAAACTTTAGTCTGTCTTTTTAGTCCGAAAAAAAGTAAACAGCAGAATTTCAATTACCATAAAAGCAGCCTTAATTTATGGACATTTAAAATTATTACCATTTTAATCCTTGACCATCATTAGCTTTGCCCGTTATCAGGTTAGTTTTTAATGAGTTTTGATATTTTCATAACCCTACTCTTGGTCTTTTTAAATGGATTTTTTGTCGCTGCAGAATTTGCCATTGTCAAGGTCAGAGAATCACAATTGGAGGTGGAGGCCCAGGCAGGAAATACTGCTGCGATCCTTGCCAAAAAAATCGTTCATAATATTGATGGATATTTGGCTGCCACGCAGTTGGGAATCACATTGGCCAGTCTTGGGCTTGGTTGGGTTGGAGAGCCCGTGGTATCTAAAATCCTGATTTCGGTTATGCATGCCATGGGTCTTCAGTTAGATCCAAAACTGGCACATGACATTGCCTTACCATTGGCATTTGCAATCATTACGATTCTGCATATAGTTTTTGGGGAGTTGGCTCCAAAGTCTATTGCCATTCAAAGGTCTGAAAATACAACCTTGTTTGTAGCCTATCCACTCAGGTTTTTCTATCTGATTTTCAGACCATTTATTTGGCTGTTAAACGGAATCGCCAACTCAGTACTTCGGTTTTTAGGTGTAAAAATTATTCATGGCGCAGAAGTACACAGCAGCGATGAGCTTCGCTACCTGGTGAAACAAGGAAAAGAGTCTGGCACCATCGATGAGGAAAATTACCAGATCATAAGAAATGCTTTTGACTTTTCTGAGCGTTCTGTCCGACAGATAATTGTACCAAGAAATCAGGTGCTTGCCATAGATGTCAAAAACTTTTCTGAGGAAGTTTTGGAGGAGGTTTTGGATGGTGGCTATTCCAGAATTCCTTGTTATGAAACCAACCTCGACAAGGTAGTAGGTGTGGTTTATCTAAAAGATATTCTCATGAAAGTTAGGAAAAAGGAATTGATTGTGATTTCAGAAATCATGAGGCCCATTATGGTCATACCAGAAACCAAACTATTGGGAAGACTGCTTAAAGAATTTCAAATTAAGCATCAGCAAATTGCGGTGGTGGTCAATGAATATGGTTTGACCAAAGGAATTATAACAATGGAGGATATTCTGGAGGAATTGGTAGGTGAAATTCAGGATGAATTCGATAACGAAATGCCTTATGTAGAGGAACTTAGTGATGGATGTTTCTCCGTTTTGGCTTCGGCTTCCCTGCACGACATCAACAAAGGTTTGCCACGTCCCATTATTGAAGATGGCGACTTTGAAACCCTGGCAGGTTATTTAATTTACAAGTTTAGCAGAATACCAGATGCTGAGGACAGTATTCTCCTAAATAGTTACAAGTTCACCATCCTGAAAAAGATAAAAACCAACCTTGTTCTGGTTAAAATTGAAAACATAAAAACGGAAGATTAAAACACATGCTGACCACCATTGATCGCATAGTTGGCACCAGTTATAAAACTTGCTTTGTCTGAGGCCAGAAAGGAAACCAAA
>JBIPOE010000179.1:0-5549 GCA_044379485.1 Catalimonadaceae bacterium | reverse complement strand
GGCGTTGTACAAATTAGTAGTTGGATTATAGGTATAAAAACGAACCGAAGATGTTGTCGAGGTCAACGGGGAAAACTGTAACAAAGTTTGAGTTCCCGTAACTGGCGAAGACCACATTGTATAATCAAGACGTTTCAAAACATTGCTGTCTCTTTTTACTATGGCAGTTCCTGAACCCGAGTTGGTGTTTGCCACAGCCGTTTGTATCAAGTTGGCGTTATTTTCTATCGTTAGTGTTCCTGAATTATGAATGTAATTACTCACCTTGAGGTTCAATCCTGTAGGAACAGTCAAATTGGCACCGGAATTGATGGTTAAGGAATTTAAACTAATACTCGCTGCGAGTAAAGGTTGGTTTGTTGCTGCTGCAATTATTATATCTGACGATGCAGTAGGTACGGTGTTTGAGGACCAGTTTCCAGCATCGCTCCAAGTGGTATTACTTGCGCCTGTCCAGGTATTAAATAGTGTAATCTTTAGAACATTACTGGTTGCTGCAGTAGGCGAAGCACAAGGGTTGTTACTGGTAAGTACACAAGTAATACTATCCCCGTCTTGTAAAGTTGCATCAGTATAGGTTTTACTATTGCTGCCCACATTAATGCTATTTTTTTTCCATTGATAGGCAGGTGCACTACCCCCTTTGGTAGGAGTAGCTGTAAAAGTTACAGAAGTACCAGGTTTAACACTATTGGCAGTATTTGCAACAATAGATATTGAAGGCGTTACAAGTACAGAAGAACTAGTCATTACTCTATTGCCTGAGCCAGTTACTCCCACAGCTACAAACAAACCATTGCCGTAGGTTACGCCCCACCATTGATTATCTGCTGCCGGGGTTCGGCTTGTCCAAGTAATCCCATCAGGACTGGCCATTACTCTATTGCCTGTGCCAGTATTAGATACAGCTACAAATAAACCATTGCCGTAGGTTACGGCGAACCATCCATTATCTGCTGCCGAGGTCCGGCTTGTCCAGGTAAACCCATCGGGGCTGGTCATTACTCTATTGCCTGTGCCAGTATTAGATACAGCCACAAATAAACTGTTGCCGTAGGTTACGGCCAACCATGGATTATCTGCTGCCGAGGTCCGGATTGTCCAAGTAAACCCATCGGGGCTGGTCATTACTCTATTGCCTGTGCCACTATTAGCCACAGCCACAAATAAACTGTTGGCGTAGGTTACGGAAGCCCAATTATTATCTGCTGCCGAGGTCCGGATTGTCCAAGTAATCCCATCGGGGCTGGTCATTACCCTATTGCCTGTGCCATTATTAGACACAGCCACAAATACACCATTGCCGTAGGTTAGGCCATACCAACTATTATTTACTGCAGCACTTCGACTTGTCCAGGTAATCCCATCGGGGCTCGTCATTACTCTATTTGTGCCATCAATTGATACAGCTACAAACACACCATTGCCGTAGGTTACGGATTGCCACGTATTATTTGCTGCTGAAGTGCGGCTTGTCCACGTAATCCCATCGGGGCTGGTCATTACTCTATTGCCTGTTCCAGTTCTTGCCACAGCTACAAATAAACCATTGCCGTAGGTTACGGCAGCCCAGCCATTATCCAATCCCACGATTCGGAGTGTCCAAGCTTTGCCATTAGAGCTAGTCATTACTCTATCGCCACCGCCGCTGCTAGCCACGGCCACAAATTTATCTCCACCGTAAATTACGGAACTCCAACTATTATCTGCTGCTGAGCTTTGAGTTGTCCAAGTCGCCGCATCGAGGCTGGTCATTACTCTAGTGCCTGTGCCAGATTGTGCCACAGCTACAAATGAACCATTTCCGTAGGTTACAGCATACCAGTTAGCATTTGGTATTGAGGATGAACTAATCCATGAGAGCCCCCAATTTATGCTGGTCATTACTCTATCGGTTGTTCCAGATGAAGCCACAGCCACAAATTGACCATTGCCGAAGGTTACGGAACGCCAATCCAAATTAGATGTGGATCGAGATGACCAATTCATGCCATCGCTGCTGCTCATTACCCTATTTCCTGAGCCGGATGAAGCCACAGCCACAAATGAACCATCGCCATAGGCGACGGAATTCCAAGTATTATCTGCTGCTGAAGTTTGACTTGTCCAAGTAATCCCATCGGGGCTGGTCATTACCCTATTTCCTGTGCCAGAAGATGCTACAGCTACAAACATATTATTGCCGTAGGTTACGGAAGTCCAGTTATTATTTGCTGCCGAGGTCCGGATTGTCCAAGTAATCCCATCGGGGCTGGTCATTACCCTATTGTTTGTACCAGATTGTGCTACAGCCACAAACAAACCACCGCCGTAGGTTACCGCATACCAATTATTATCTGCTGCTGCGGTTCGGGATGTCCATGTAATCCCATCTGGGCTGGTCATTACTTTACTGCCGGCTGAATTGCCCACAGCCACAAACAAACTATTGCCGTATGCTACGGAGCGCCACGTATTATCTGCTGTTGTATAGGTTGAACTTGTCCAAGTGTCGCCTAGTCCAGAAGCTGTAGGTGTTAAATTCGCTGGATCTGAAGCAGTACCACTACCCGAAGCATTTACCGCTCGAATCGTTATTGAATAAGTTGTACAGATGGTTAGACCACTACTAATAGTTAATGGGCTTGCAGTTATTGCAGGTGAAGGAGTAACCCAATTGGTACCACCATCTATTGAGTATTCGTAATTAGTGATGGCAGATCCACCAATATCAGATGGAGGGCTAAATGCTACCGATCCACCATTATTCGAAGGTGTTACAACTAAATCAGAAGGCGCTGATGGAGCTTGCGCCTGGGCTACGCCAATGCACAGTAGCAAATAAATTAAACTAAGTTTGGTTCGAAACTTGGTTTTAAAACTGTAAAACATAATTAAGGTTTTTAATTGTACATAAATTCATTTTGCGAAGTACTCCTTTTAAAATAACTCATGAAATAGCGCGCTTTTAATTTCCACGTTTCGAGATGCGATTCCCGGTTTTTGAGAGAATGTTTTTTGGTTGCCCGTTTTGGACGGTACTAATAATGAAGAAAAAATAGGTACTACCTCAAAAATGAGAGGGTAGGCGTTACACTCATTTTTCCGCAATACAAAGCGGTTGAATTGTATCAAAAAACATCCCTGATTGCTGCCTCATAAGTGGCTTTTTTGGAGTTTAATAGCTTTTTTTCCTTTTTTTGAGATATTTTTTCCAGCTTTTGAGATATATTTATATAGAAACGTTTGCAATAATTGTGGTACTTTGCACTACATTTTTTTTCACCATCTAAGGAAGCAATCGGATGTCTTCCTTCTTAAACTATTTTTGCTTTATGCTCAGCAACATTATATTATTTGTTACGGCCGTTCTAGGGTTTTTGAGTACTGCTTTAATCTTTGGAAAAAATAAATATCAGGAACATTCGCTGATCAATAAATACCTGATCATTATTACCGCAAGTAATGCTGTACGATTTTTGTTTCATGGGATTGCACTAGCGTATCCAGAACTGGATATGATACAATTTGTAACCTTGCTCGATGTGGGCGTTATCATGATGATGCCCTCCTTTTATCTCTATTTTACCAATATTATATACGAAAGCAAATTCGAGTTGGGGAATTTGGTGCATTTTATAGTGCCTTTTTTGTTGGGCAGCTTATTTCTCACGTTTCTGTATATCAATCCTGACAAAGCCGATTGGATAAAAAAAATTTTTTTCTTTTTTGGCATTTTATTCTATATAACCTATTTTGTTTTCGGATTTATGATGCTCTATAAACACGTATGGCGCCGAAAAACCTTGATCAAGGCTATCCAAAAACAAAATGACTTGATGAAAAATTGGACCCTATTTCTGTATGTCTCTTTTATGTTGATTTTTATTATACGCATTATTATAAGCATTAACACCTATCAAAACAGTACTTCAAGAGATCATTACCTTTGGATAACGGCACTGGTATGGATGGGTATTTTTGTAAAAATAATCCTTACCCCTGAAATCCTTTATGGGTATAACTTATTAAACAAAACCATTGATGCTGCTGCAGAAAAGTTAGCACTCAGCAGTGTATGGAATTTACAAGGTAAGGAGCTGCTCGTTACAAGTGAGAAGGATAAAAAACTAGAGGAAAAAATAAAACCATTGCTCAAGGAATATCTTCATCAAATGGAAGAGTATTCTTTTCATACGCATGCTTTCCGAAATCCCGATTTGAGTACGGAGCATATTGCTGTTGCCTTAAAAATTCCTATCAGTCACATCCATTTTATTTTGAAGTTTCATTGCAACGAGAGTTTTACTGATTATAAAAAGATTGTTCGCATTCACGACGCCACCAAATTGCTGGAGTTTGAATACCTTAAAAATTATAAAGTAGAAACTCTGGCCGAAAAGGTGGGATTTTCCTCCTACAATACTTTTAATATCGCTTTTAAAAATATTACAGGAGTAACGGCGCAGGAGTATGTAAAGCGGTTTTAAGTTGCAGCTATGGTGTTTCCGTCTGCTGCTATTGCCCCATCATCATTCCCTGCTTTAGTTCGTTTTGTTAAAGTTTCAAATCGATTATAGGATTGTCTCTACAAGACAAGGCAGAAGAATTTCTGTCAGACTCATTTGTTATTTCATACGGTTAATGCATTTAATTTACCGCGGTAAATTAACTAGGTAACCGCGGTAATGTAATCAAGTTACCCCGGTAAATGAATTGTTTCGTCAGGACGAAACACTACCTTTGTACTGACAAAATTTTTATAACATCCTAAAAACTAAAATCCTATGCCCATAACCATCACTCCTATCGGGAAGACGAACCCCACAAATCCAGATGCTCCGATGCTGTATTACCCTAAAGCAACTAAAACAGGCGAAATAGATTTAGAAGAACTTTCGGATCAAATTGCCTATAGTTCTTCCTTAACCCAATCCGATTGTTTTGCCGTAATCATTAGCTTAGTGGCTACCGTTTCGCGAGAATTAGATGCCGGAAAAATAGTGAGACTGGGCCAGTTAGGCGCTTTTCAAATCAGCGTAAAAGGAACTGGTAGTGCAACTCCAGAGGCTGTTTCACCAAAAAATGTACGCAGTGCTTCGGTGATTTTTAGATCCGGTAAAAAGTTTAAAACGATGCTCAAGGGATTGCAGTTTGTCCGAAAATAAAATTGAGTTTCCGCTAAAACCCTCAGGATTTGCACCGAAAAAGAAAAATCATAAAAAAAAGGTGCAAAACTCAATCTTGCAGCTTTATCTATAAGTTCCTTCGAGCCTTAACGTCTTCGCGGCAAAAAAACTATCTCGAATAATTATTCCAAGAGTTTACCATTGGCACAAGGAATAAAATTCGATTTGTAAAAAGAGATTCCAAATAACCAAAAAACCCTGCTCCATCTAGAGCAGGGTTTTTACTATCAGATCTTGGTTTTCTTAATCTTGAAGTATTCTGTTTTGTGGAGCCTTTAATTTCCAAAAAGCATATACTACAACCATCACTGCCAATACCCAAATGTAATCTCCAATTGGGACAGTAGCATCACCTCCTTGTAAATCTCCTGTTTCCGATTC
>JBIPOE010000011.1:0-69635 GCA_044379485.1 Catalimonadaceae bacterium | reverse complement strand
TTGGCAAACTCTCTGGATCTAATCAACAATACCCAGACTCTGTTCCCGGGTACCCCCCTAAAACTCGTTTTTCAGCAAAATAGCACTTCCTAGTTTACGTGAGGTTGGGAGGTCTGGAATTACAATTCTGGTTTACATTCAAAATATTTCCCTATTTTAAATCACGTTTGGCCCAAAAGCTTATTGGTAATATATTTGAAATCCTATGACGACAAAGTCTGAACATATTCGATTCTGGATTCAAAATGCAGATGAAGATTGGGCAACAATGTTAGATTTATATTAAGTCTATTAAAAAATTGAACATGCCATAATTCATTTCTCCCACGGAGAAACCGGAATGAGGCCAAAAAGAAAAAGTATGTTCAATTTTCATTTAGACTTTATTTAATGAAAACTGGCAGAAGGGTTTATGCCTTATTTTTCATGCATCTCACTATTGAGAAAATCCTAAAAGCCCATTGGCTGAAAGACAATGCAAGCGCAGTTCCGCCTTTTTCCCATGAACTTAAGATTATTGCCAACCAAACAGATTTGGAACTAAGCGGTGAACAATATAATCTTTTGGGGGCTATGCAAGGCTGGAATATAGAATCTTGTTATCCCGATTTTAAGCGTAATCTCAATAGAATTGCGAGTCCCGGAATATGTGAAACAACAAATTGAAACGGTAGATAAACTTCGTATATGCTTACTCGAAAAAATTTCAACAAGTATGTAAATGAGTTCATTAGCGATATTAAACGAAACGGACTAAGGCCAAGCCGATTGATATTATTTGGGTCCTATGCAAAAGGAACTGTTCATTCAACAAGTGATATTGACCTTGCCATGTGGGCGGATTCTTTTACAGGCTCAAATTTAGAAGACAGCCTTATTTTTCAATCAACCCTTTCCCGCTTTCCGCTCATACAAATACATTGCTATAAGACTGGTCAATCAGAAAATGATGATCCATTTTTGGAAGATATAACCAAAACCGGAAAAGAACTTAGCCTTGAAATTGTGGATGTTTCTTTTGATTAAAGAAATCAGGGTATTACGGAAGTAAAATGACTTTTGCTCCTATTTAACCTCCTAGAAGTCTTAGAACTTTCCAGAAAAGCAAACCGAATTCCAATGCTTCCGAATCAGGCATTTAATTTTTAAAAATTCTTTTATCAAATGGAAATTTCTCGATCCTGGTGATTGCAATTTTACCAAAATCTTTATGATTAGGATTTATCAAAACATTAAAATCCCCTTGTGTTACAACAGAGGGAACAACTAAACCACAATATTTATTCTCTATGATAAAATCATCACCAAACTTTTGGGTAGAAACAGGGTGCGGAAAATCTTTCCAATTGTTTGGTAATTCGCGTTCGCTTAATTGTTTAAGTAATAAATCGTCAGGTATGGCTATTGTAATAATAACATAATCATCTGGCAAAGTAGCCAATGTAAAATGTACTGCTACCTCTGCCATAGCCAAAGACCTGTTAATGGCAGTATAAATCATTTCCATTCCTATTGAATTCCACCGTGCTCCCTTTACTGCAGCACCCTTTCCTGAAAGAGGAGAAGCATATTTTTCTCTTGAAAGTCGGAAGACCTCCATAATCAGACAAGAATTCCGTGGTTAATATGAATAAGCTCAGTTACCACCAAATCTTTCCCATAAGAATCTTTTAGCAATTCAATAGGTTTAATTTTTCCCAAAGCAAAGTTTGGGGTTTGTAACCAAAGTTTAAATTTGTCCATACCTCCAAAAACATCCATACCAATTTTTGTAACTTCTGCTACTTCAATGATCTTTTCAGAGTGAATTGGCTTGAAATGATGATCAGGAGAGGACTTGTATCTCTGTAAAGATTTTGTGGATATGTCAAGAAAGTTGGCCCAATCACTTTCAGTAAAAGGGGCTTGAAATTGGATTAAATCAAAAAGTGAGTAGGGTATGCCAGACCTGATGGCCAAAATAATGAGCATTTTATCGGCCAAAAAATCATCATAGGTAATGGACTGTTTTACATCCATTTGATATTCAACGTTTTTACTTTTGCTTAAAAATAAAGAAATTTCATTGTTAAGCCTATTTTCTAAAGTTGACTTTGTGCGAATCATTTGGATGCTTTACGACATTTGTCCACAAATATCAGACATTTATCCCAAGAAAACAAATTGCTTATTGTTTCAATTCAGACCAGTTCTGATAATTACCCAAATCGTAACTAAGCTTATCTAAATCAAAGACAATGCTTTACCTGATGGGGATCTTGGATTCACATATAGAATTTGCCATAGGCTTATACTAAGAACGAGGCTGGGCTTAACCCGATGAATGCAGGCCGACGGCACTCTCCACAAAAAAAGAGGGCCCTTTTGAGGCCCTCTTTCTATTTTATAACAATTCGTGTGATTAACGAACGATCAACTTTTCAGTGAAGGTTTTGCCTGAAGTGGTTACTTTAACTGTATACACACCTGATGCCAAACCTAAATCAACAGATTTTTCAGAAACATTTGATTCCTGAGAAATTGACATGGTTTCAGTGTAAACTACTTTACCTACCACATCTACAATTTCTACAGAAGCCTTAGATCCTTTTGCTCCGCTAACTGCAAGTGTAACCTTAGAGGTTGAACTTGATGGATTTGGATATACTCGGAATCCATTGCCATTTATCAATTTAGAAACACCTGTAACTGCATCTGGAGATATAACAACTTCAAATCTGTCGATTGAAGAACTGGCGTCGTTTACATTCACTGCGAATGTATATGATGCACCAGCAGCATTCATGCTTGTCATTGTTCCAAGGTAGTTGTCTTTCAAGAATACTTCTACTCCATTGCTGATAGAAGCACCATCAATGAATGAGAAAGTATAAGTAGCAGAAACATTACCATAAACAGTGTTCATTGGAATAACTTTTGTCTCAGTTGGTACCGGAACAGTGTTTAACCATAGGGCCTCACCATTGTCACCTATGAAAGAGAACTCAGCTCCAGGGCCTGTAAAAGCATCCAGATCTTTGTTGGCATCCATTCCGAATGTTGATTCAGAATCAAATCGGATCATACCATCAAATTGTAAATCGGAACTACCATTTCTGGTCATTCTTACTTTAACACGATCTGTGGCTACAGCAGTTCTGTAGAAGGAACCATTTGTAGTTGATTTTACGCCTTCTGTTGCAGAAAGTGTAAGGTTATCAGCAAAAGCTTTCACAAAGAAACCTTGGGAAGAAGCAATGATATTTGCATTGGCTCCACCATTGACGGTGTTACCCATTGCATCACCACCACCACCAAGATATGCTTGATAGCCACCTAATCCAGCATTGTTATATGTGAAGAAAGCGTTGTTCATACCTACTGGTTTTGTCCAATCTGCATCATCCCAATCGATTGGTGATGGATATGGATTTGAAAGCAAATTCCAACCAAAATCCTTTTCCTGACAAGCAACATTTGTGCTGGCAGTAACACCTGACTGACACAAGGCTGGAGTAACTCTTCTCAATGTTGGGAAGGTCTTGTTTCCAAAGTGAATCAAACCTTGGTTATCCAATCTGTTAAGGTTGGCTGCAAATTCATAAGGATTGATAAATACTCTGAATCCCTGACCATTGGTGATATTATCCGTATTAGCAGGTATTCTCCATCCCATTTTTTGAGCAGTATCCAAATAGTTTCCTACAACAAGTGGATCATATTTCAAAATGGTAGAACGCTCAGGCTCAATGGAAGGCAAAATGCCACCTCCCTGAGTACCAAAACCTGTTGACAAACCAACAACTCTGAAGTCATCGGCATAGTCCGTAAAGTTTTTATTTACTATAGGAGAACCCAACAGATACCATCTGCCACTGGCAGGAACTGGTATATACCTCTCCTGGGTAAATTTACCTGGAGCTGTAGCTGTTATAGATACACCACCTGGAATCGGGCCAATTTTACCTGATTGGGTAGCTGAAGATGTTAAAATAACATTACCGCTTGTATTTACTACAATTCCACCAGGTGCTGCAGTAACAGTCATAAGGTTATTGATCCTTAAGTTACCTTGAACTTGTACAGGACCTACACCTGTTTTGTTTATAACGATATCGTCAACCTCAAGGTTGCCTCCTATCAGATTGGTACCTGATCCTACCAATTCAATTGAACCAGCACCAACAACCTTACCAACAATACCATTACCACCTGCAAGACTTCCGCAGACCCTAACGTTATTATTGATGGTTAACAAACCAGACTCAACACCGAAGTTATCAACGAATACACCCGCTCCAGGATACAAAGGAGGAGTACCAGTGGCAGTAATTACTACATTATCTCTGGTAAGTGGAGTTGTACAATCTGTTCCATTGGCTGGAACTATGTTGGGCGACCAGTTCAAAGGATCTGTCCATGAATTGCTTTGGCTTCCGTTCCATACCAAGGCAGCATAGACAAGGGCATCTACATCAGATTGTGTTGTACAACCATTACCATCTGTCACCACGGCTCTATATGTTCCGGAGTTAGCCTCTACTGCCCCAGGATATGCAAGAGCATTTGTACCACCAATTACATCACCCGGAGGGGTTATGGCAGGTAATTTAAACCATTGATAGGAATATCCACCAAATCCACCAGTAGGTGTAGCTGTTATTGCCAGGTTTGTTCCTACTCTCTGAGGTCCGGTACTGGATACACCAACTACTACATCACTAACATTAAATGTATGAGTTCCAGGAATAAGCGCATTACAACCAACTGTATTTGTTACGTTTACAGTATATGTATATGAGCCACCCTGAGTAGGAGTAACTATGGCAGATGTATTGGTTGGTGAAAATAATTGCTGAGGAGCAGGTATGCCTCCAAAACCACTTGGTTCTGACCATCTGTAAGAAACAACATCATTCGTTGTAACAATCACATTATCAATCATCCAAAACCATGACCAATCATAATCATAGGTAAAACGTACACGCACATTTGCCTGATTAACAGCACCGGCCGGCAAAGGAATTGTTGTAGTTGTGGTTTGAATAGCCGAACCAACCCATGTTTGGGCCGGTGTAGTAGCAGTCATACTAAAACCAGTTGCCAACCAAGGACCACCATTTGCTGAATATTCAACACTACCCGTACTCGAAGCTTGTCTGTACACATGTGTGAAAGTTAAATCTACATTACTTCGACCTAAGGTACTAAAAGCTGGTGATTCCAAACTTGTAGTTCCAAGACTAGCCGCATCCGCATCACTGTTGATAATAACAAATGAACTATTAGGTGTAGTGATACTAAAGTTGGTTATTGTAGTAACGTCATATGTGTATGGAGCAGTTACAATTGAAAATGGCACTGAAATTCCAGAAGTAGTCTGGCTCCAACCTAAACTTGCCAATGTTCCCGAGTTAAAATTCTGATTAAGAAGTTCAACTACACCAGAAGTTGTAGAGGAGGTAGTCAATGTCTTGTTTTGACCAAGGCAACGTCCTCCCAAAGGAGCAGCTATAATTACTGGATTCGTAGGTGTAGGCAACACAGTAACTGTTGTAGATGCAATGTTATTGCAACCGCCTCCACTAGCATTAAGCACATAAGTAGTTGTAGCTGATGGAGATACCACTTGAGACGCTCCAGACAAAGGACCAGTCCATGTGAAAGTTGAATATGTAGGACCAAATGCAGTAATGGTTGTTGATTGTCCATCACAAATTGTTACCGAAGGTGAAGCAACCAAAACAGGCGGGGTAGTAACTGTTGCAAGAACAGATGAGCGTGAAGATGCACAACGACCTTCCAGTTGCCAGTTAAAACCAAAATACCAGTAGTTATTGTCTGCAAACCAGTTACCTGTATGGGTCAATCCTTCAGTTGCTACACCATAGGATGGGGCAGCACCTGCACTGTTTCTAATACAATTAGGACCAGACAAAAATACCATTCTCCAGCCAGTTCCAGCAGGAACGTTAAAGTTAAGAGTCATAGTAAGAGGTGTACCGATGGAAGTACCCGTTGAATTGGCTTCTCCAGCAGTAATACTTCTTGTAGCTGTTGCAACGGTTACATTTGAACTATTTCTTAATTCTACTATCATGTCACCAGCAGCAATTGGATATAAATCTATGCTTTGGATGGTTACAGCTGAAGCAGTATTAAACGTTTGAAAAATACCAGCACCAGGAGCAATTCCAGCAGCAAATGCACCGATTGCAGGAGATGCAGGACCAGATGCAGCACTACCCAAATTGACAGTTGACTCTACATAATAGGTAGTTGTAGAAGGTGCAGGCAAAGATGGAGTAATATAAACATTTGGAGAAGGGCCACTTCCAACCTCAGTACCCAATGTAGCAGTGGTGTACCAACGTAAGGTGGCGCCACCAGTTGCAGAAGATGCAGATGGCGATAAAGTACCAAAACCACATCTGCTTACAGCAGCACCTGGAGTAACTACTGGTGAAATCACTGTTAAGGCAACAGTTGTTGCAGTTACCTGAGTAGTTCCATTACACTTCACAACTATTCCCCAGTTACCTCCTGCTGTTACTACAGCTGAAAAAGGAACTGATGATTGAGCAGCACCCTGATCAACTCCGTTTCTTTGCAATTGATACGTTATTCCTGAACCATTTGGCATGCCAACTGTCAAACCAAAAGTTACATTTCCACCATTACAAACTGTAGCGGCTGAAGCTGTAGTTGCAGAAGCAGGAAATGGCAATAACGTTGTACAATTTGGCGGAGGTATGATGGTTACAATATAGTCTTCCGTTTCTCCAAAGCTACTTGTAGCTGCACCGCAAGGATTACCGCTGTTCATCTGTGAATCATTACCACCTCGTACTCTCATTCTGGTATTACCTAGGGTAGCACCCGGAGGAACAATAATATTAAATGTAGATGTTCCAAGACCTGCAGCAGCAGAGGATGGTCCAAAAAACTCAGAAGCATCAAATAAACCATTCTGGTTAAAATCTAACCATACAGCCGACCACTGTGTTCCATCTGAACCAAAAGTTATTGATATCGGATAAGTTACACCTTGCAATAAATCAGGAACCGTAACTGCATTGAAAAACGTATAAAATGGAGTTGTTGATGCACCACTTGTATTGTTAAGAGTGGCTGAGAATCCGGCTAAAGTTACATTGGTCATCTGGTCAGTTGTACCTGGTCCGGAAGAATATGTCGGAGCGCAATAGTCAATAAATCTCTCACCAGCCGGATCAACTAAAACTGTTGGTTGTAAACCTGGAGCTATAGCACCGCCAGTAGCTGAAATTGTAATATCATTCACGGCAATTGTAGCATCAACCAAATTTCCGATTACACCTACTGCAGATGTGTTAACACGTAACCATAGGTAAGTAAAACCTGAATTCAGAGTGGTTGTTAAGCCTGTAAAATTAACAGTAGCCGTTGGATTCTGGCTTGTACCAATTTGCGCAGAAGGCGCAGTGCTGGTACCTGTCCATAGAGAGATTCCAGATGCTGCAAGATCTGCCAATGAGGTTCCTGTTAAAGTAAACCTGATCTGGCTTAATGTAAGAGTACCAGCAGAACCAGCTGCGTCTAATTCGACACGAAGCAAATTGTTATTGGTTGTACTTCTTGCCATGCCACCGGTTTGTTGCGTAGCTGTAATGGCGGTCAAAGACTTAGGCGTTGGTGAAGAAATATTTACTCTGTAATCTTCTGTTTCACCAAATCCACTTCCAGAAGCCCCGCAAGGTACACCGGAAGTTACCGCAACATCATCACCACCACGAATACGCATTCTGGTTTGGCCAAGAGTAGCGCCTGGAGGAACAATTATGTTAAACGTAGAAGTAGAACTTCCTCCGGTAACCAGACCAGTAGAGAAGAATTCTGATACATCAAAAGTACCACTCTGATCAAAATCTATCCAAACGCCTGAAGCCTGAGATCCATCTGTACCATACGTAATTGAAATAGAAACCGTAGCACCCTGATCAAGATTTGGTACGGTGGCTGCATTATAAAATGTATAAAAAGGTGTACCAGTACAACCTGATGCGTTTGTAAGTGTTCCCAAAGAAACATTGGTAATGGCATCAGCTCCGGTACCACAGCCTGTAGAATATGTAGGGGCGCAATAATCAATTATTCTATTGCCAGTAGGATTGAGCGTCAAAAGTGGCAATGGTGGAGTCGCTGTTGTACCAGATAAAGTCCAATTAGATGCATCGCCTGATAGAATTGTTACGTCCACAGTGTTACCCAAACCTGCAGATCCGGAAACGTTAAAACGCAACCAGAAATAATTGTTTCCACCAACTATAGGGGCAGCAAGTCCGGTAAATTCTATTTGTCCACCGGAAATAGTAGTTGAAGCTATCTGGGTTCCTGGTGCACCGAAGGTACCATTCCACAAGGTAACCGCAGTGATATCTCCTGATGGCGCAGTACCAGTGTATGTAAAGGTTAAGTCTTCAAGAGCAATTGTACCAGAAGAACCTACGGCAGAAATGATAACACGGGCAAGGTTGTTGTTGGTAGAACTTCTGGAAACACCGCCTGTAATACTCGGAACTGTACTTTGTTCCATTGTTACACTAGAAACATTCAAAGGACCTGTTGTTCCAAAACCGATTCTTTCAGGGAAAGTTGATCCTGCAAGAGGTGGTACAGATGTTACAAGAAATGGACCCAATGGAGCGGTGCCTGCATTAAAATCAGAGCCATTTCCATATATTGAAAATTGAGTCGCAGGAGTTTTGATCGCTGATAAAGCATTTCCTGTTACAATAGCACCATCATAAGCCTGAACGCTGTAAGAAGTTAAGTTGGCCTCAACCCCACTAACAATGCTTGTAACCCACTCCCTGTTTGCATTCACAGCAAGAAGTGATGCATCAAAAGCAGTAGGAGCACCCAAAGTATTATTGGTTTCTACCTGAATGGTAACCGGACCTCCTGCGTTTGTAGTCGCATTAAAGAAAATCAACCAGTTGGCAGCAGTCTTTCCAACTGGAAACACAGCAGCATAATTTGTAAATGAAGCTGGAATTCTGCTTCGCATTGGACCAGTAACAAAACCATTTGATCCTCCAGGGAAAGTATTTGAAAGAGCTGACTCAATGGTCAGAATATTTGTCAGCGTAGTGTTTAATCTACCAGCAGTCATATTTAAAGCACCAGTCATAACCAATGGTATATTCATGGTCACACCTGTTCCATTTGAGTTATTTACTGTTAATGCAGTCAAATTACCAGTTGGTGCAGCCGTTAGGTTACGAAACGTACCCGCACCACCAATGGTCTGGGCATTTGGTGAAGCAGCAAATACTAAACTACCACCATTCAAAAAGCCGGCAGCCACGAAACCTAAGGTAGTGGTTGAGGTTAATGTTCCACCCCCATTTACCAATAGATTGCGTCCCAGAAACAAGGAAGCAATTCTACATTCTCCGCCTGAATTTACAGTTACGTCCTGAATTACAGGCTGTTGGTAGGCGCCGGTCAAAAAACGATTGGTTCCAGCCGGGCCATTTACCTCAAGATTACCAAATTGCATACCTGAAGTATTGAACCAGGTGTCTACCCTCCAGCCATTGGTACCACCAGCTGTGCTTGAAACACCATCACCAAAACGGATGGTATGCCCACTCGTCACATTCATGTTACCATTTGTGCCTCCTGATAAAGTGAGTGTATTTGCTGTAGTTGTTGGAGGATCTATAAAAGTTAAGGTTCCACCAGTCATATTTACAGAAGTAAGCGAGGCTGCATTTAAATTCATCAAAGTTGAAGCAGTTGAATTGCCACCTACTCCGTTTGCATTACCATCTACATTGATGTTACCACCCGATTGGGTATAGGTCATACCACTTGATGCAGTAAGGTTACCTGCAAGATTTACAGTTCCGCTTGAAACTGTAAAAGCAGAACCTGCCAATAAACTTACGGTACGATTGCAAAATGAATTGTCCTGAGGTCCTACATTCAAAGTACCCCCTGAAACTGTAAGAGCACCACCGTTGTTTACGGTCACACCCGTTCCACTTGCACCTCCTACATTTAAAGTATTACCCGAAACCACCAGCGTACCTGCTACGGTTACATTCAAAGCTTCTGCCAATGCCGCATTTACAGTTACTGTATTTCCTGGTGAAATTAATGGATTTGATGCTGGCCCTGGTACGCCTGTTGACCAGGTACCCGCATTTTCCCATGCACCGCTGGCAATGGAATACAAACCAAGATCGGCATTGTTTATACCAATGTGATGAGGATTTCCCCCATTGTTAAGAAGCGCTAAATTTAATCCTGATCTGTTCGCAAAAGGAGCCGCCGTAGTTCCTGTACCTGCAGCATGCGTACCAACGGCACCAGCCGCCTGAATAAATCTTGGAGGAGTACCAACAGTGGAAGTTACCACAAGACCTTCTCCTTGCAAGCCTACTGCTAAAGTAGTAACCCCAAGGTTAATTGTACCCCCTGAGGTAAAAGTCCAACCTGCATTTGTTCTTACATCTACGTTATAGGCTCCATCCGCAAAAACAGATGGTGTTAAACCGGCAGCATGCGTATAGGTAGCCTGAATCCAACCACCTGTAGTCCAGCCTGCAGATCTATTCATTAAGACCCTTCTTGAACTTGTTCCATTCGCAAATGGGAAAGCTACAGCAGTCGGGGTTGCACCAACTGTTAAGCTTGTAGTTCCAAGCCATCTTCTGTATATACTACCAGTTGTAAATCCACCACTGGTCCATGATATGCCTCCACCAACTCCACCTGCCGAAACACCGCTAATAAAAATCCCACCTCCAGTATTAAGTAACCCTGAAGTGAAAGTTAAAGTTGCTGAAGCGGTACCAGTATTGGCACCACTCAGTAAAGAGTTGGCACCTGAAAACGTCACACCAGACGCATTGGTATTGTTTATTGTTACACCAGAAAAGTTAGCCGTAGGTGATGCTGCAAGATTTCTGAAAACACCAGTACCAGAAACTACCTGTGCTAAGTTAGACGCTACTCCATCACCACCAAAAGTTAAAGTTGAAAGCGTAGTTAAAGTACCGGTTGCAGCTACTGTAATATTTCGCCGTACAGCATATGTACTGTTAAATCTTGCTTCACCAAGATTTACTAAAAGATCCTGTAAAATAACAAAACCACCAAATTGCTGACTAAGAAACCGGTTTGTTCCTGCGGCAGTATTGATCCGTAAATCGTTAAAATTAAATTTACCAGAGCCCGACCATGGATCCACCCGGAAACCGTTGGTACCTCCTGTTTGTGTTGAAACACCATCACCCACTTCAAAAACGTGGGTACCTGAAGCATTAACCGTTGTACCGTTGTTATAACCAAAACATCTTGTTGTAGTTACATGAGGATCAACAATCCGCAAAACACCTCCTGTGCATGTAAGCGCAGAAGAAGTAATATTGATTATAACTCCAGTAACAGAATTCAAAGCCACTCCATTGTCATTTCCATCCACTGAAATGGTTCCTCCAGACTGGTTAAATATCGCAGTATTCAGTATGTTCAATTGACCATTGATGTTAATAGTACCACCTGTTACAGTTAAAGTACCACCAGTGTTTACTGTTAGCAATGAGATGTTAGTCGTTGCCAAAGAAACAGTAAGTGTGTTACTACCCACCGTAAGTGAGCCAGCATTGATCACCAAGGTCCTGACAGCTGCTGAACCTGTATTCAGATTCATAACCGAACCGTTCTGGATGATAAAGTCATCCGCATTACTAATAGAAGCAGGTGCAGCACCCGTTCCATCTGTATTCGCACCCCAACTGCCAACAGCAGTGAAGTCCGTAGAAGCAGCTTTGGAGTAGAACGTGGCCGCATGCGACCAGATACTACTAACCAAAGACATGGCAATGGCTACAGGAATACCCCTTAGCCATCTACTCTCTCTTTTGTAGAAATTAAACATAGATTAAAAATTAAACGATTAAAAACTAAAACTAAAACTAAAACTAAACTCTTAATGGATTATTGGCCCTGAAACTTCTCAGCCATGGCTATAAATTCAGATTCCATTTCACCCAAACATGGAAGTGCTGCCTTGAAAACATCAATATCTTCCCTTGAAAAAATTGGAAAATATGAGCCATAAGCCCTTTTAAACAAAGCAAGCTCAGGATTTTTGGAGTAAATAAAACGGGCTTCTGAATTGGCTCCGGATGAAAATATCTGGGTTTCTGTAAATTTGGCAGGTAAAAGTTTCCACAATTCATGCGCCTGCTCATCCTGCGGATTGATCATCACAATAAAACTGTAGAACACCCCTTTATCTCTTCGTCTTGGTTTGTCATCTGAAGATTCTGTAGGAGCCATACCCCCAATTGGACTGGCAGCAGCCGGGGCCGCATTTTCCTTGTTCCCTTTTTTGGAACTCTTTTTGTCTTGCGCCACAGATACATTTCCAAGCAGGCAAAAGACAAATGCAGATAATAAAACTGTTTGTATTTGTTTAATCATAAAATAAGGTTTTAAAAAGTATAAATAAAAAAGATTGACCAAAGAATATTTTGCTAAAATAAAACAATGGATGACAAAAATGTTACATTAAATATAAAAAACAAAATTTATTTAAATTTTTTTGAGATTTTGAAAAACAAGTAAAAAACAAGCAGGTTGAACGACCTTTTTCCAACAGAGTTATTTATATAAAAATCAAATAAAAAGTAACCTGTTTTTTCTCTAATTTTTACGGCCTGTGCCTTCAATAAAGCACAGGCCATATTTTTTTACTTTTCTATAACAAACCGCAGTTTCACAGGTCCTTTATCACCATGCAGAATCAGCACATACATGCCAGGGCTAAGGTTTGCTGTTGAAAGAGATAAAACACCTTCATTTTGATTGGAAATTGGCATAGAAATTTTTTGGCCATTTAAGCTGTAAGCATCGGCGGTTGCAAAGGTTTCTTTGGCCTTAATATTTAATCCTGAAAATTTACTTGCAGGATTTGGATAAACAAAAAAGTTTGGAGAATTGCTTTCAATTAAATCCGCTGCCCCTGTAGGTCCACCGATCGTAAACCTGGAAACATCAAAAAATACGGTTTGAGCGAACTTTGGGGTAAGTTTTACATCCAGTTTTACAGTAATATCTTGCCCGATAAAGGCATTAATAGGAAAATCTTTTCCCAGAAAACCAGCAGCAATTTGTTGATTAATGGAATCAATTCTGCCAACACTTGTATAAGATACACCACAGTTGCCGGAAACAAGCACATCAATATAATCTGAAGGTCTGAGACGGAACAAGGCATTTGTATTATCCTGACTTCTGTAGGCGAAGCTTAAGAAATTTGTTGCACTTGTAATTTCTCCAAAATTTCTGGTAACAAGGACAGCTCTGGTGGAAGTGGGCTGAGCCCTGAAGCTTAGAGCCTGTGTACCTGCAGGCCCTCGTCCTAGGGTATGTTTAAAGCCACGTCCGCTTATGGTGTCCGCAGCCCATCCAATTGGCAAAAGGCCAGGAAGTTGAAAAGTTTCATTGTATGGCACAGGTACTTTACCAAACAGTGTAAAAATACTGGAACTGGAAGAATCATTAAACGCTGTGCTTGGGGATTCTGATGGCAAATTAATAAATCCCTTTAAAAAGTAGTTCCCAGGACTGGCATATACAGGGGCCTGGGCACCCGTAAACCGAATGGTATCTAGTTTTCCAGAAGCCAGACCAGTACCTGAAAAATTCACCAGGCGGGATGTAACAACACCATTTAAGCGATAACCTACTGTAGCACTTGTTATCGGTTGGCTACCAGAATTTCTTACTACTACTCCCAAAGTTACAGGTTGTGGTCCGGGACATGTTAATATACCATCCAAACCAGGCAGCAAACCAAGAGCTGAAAAATCTGGAAAACTAGGTGTGGTAATACTAATGGAGTCAACATGAAATGTAAAACCAGCAGTAGCAGGAGCACCAGACTTTCTATATGCTGCAAAACCAACCAAAATAGATCCACGGTTATTAAAAAGATCAAAAGAAAACTCTTTTAGTGAGTTGCTTACATTACCATTGCCTAAGTCAGATGAGGCAAAAGCTTTAATTATTTGCCAGGAAGCACCACAATCAACAGAATATAAAGCCTTTATAGAATCCTGGTTCATAGAGGTGGCTGCAGCGGTTGTTCCAATTGCAGTAACAGCGGCTTTAAAAGCAAATTTTACAATACTTGGGCCTACATAACTGGCACTGTAAAACCATTCGTTGAGTACACTTGGAGCAGCAGCAAAATCTATACCCGTAGTTTGTTGATTGACAAAAACAGCTCTGTTGCCCCACAAAGAACTAGATCCAGCTGGAATAAGAACTCCTCTACCCCTTTGCCATCTGGCAGCCAATGCGGTTGCATAGGTTTGATAAACAGGTGTAGGAATGGCAAGACCCGGAATTAAAGGATATGTCCTTCTAATAGTATCATTATTTTTTTGCGCAATGTTTTCCTTCCTTAACGCAACAAAACCGATAATCACAGTACCATCCTGGACTGATAAATCTGCGCCGGAACTTCCTTCAAATCTCAATATTGCTTTCCCCCCTGGTTGAAGTGCCGGATTAAACCCGAATTTTTTTCTGATAACCAGACCATTGTTGATAAAAAACCCTGCGTCTGTACTATCTATTGGGTCAAAACCTCGGTTGGTAATACTAATTGTGAGTGGTTCCTGCCCGGAATAAAAGCAGGAAACAGAGACTACACTTGGGACTCTAACTGTATCAGCACTTAAGTCAAACCTTGCAACCTTTCTTACTAAGAAGTTTCTAAAATGAAACCTATAGGCATTGGCAAAGGCATTTCCATTGTTTTTGCCAAAAAAACCAAAACTAACCAGGTCTTTTAAAGAACTGGGTAAAAAAACCTCAAAAGGCTTAAGTGTATTTGATATTTCTGATGAGGCCAATTCAGCAGTGGAAAATTTCTTTAATAATTTCCAGGTTTGGTTGCAATCAGTTGAATACATAAATTTTATGGTATCGTCCCCAATATCCGCAATTGGAGCAGTGCCTGTAAGTCCCGCGGTAATAGCTGCAGAGAAGGCTACGCCATAATTAAATGCGGTATCAATTTTATAACCAGGACTAAAAAACCATTCGTTTTTAACCAAAGGTGTATCAGTTCTCATTTCCAAAGCCGAAGTATTGAAGTTAAAAGAAGTGGAAGGTCTCCAAAGGCTGTATGAGCCTGCAGGGGAATTTACACCTCGCCCTCTTTCCCAACCACGTTGGCCCAAAGTATCATAGGATGATATTGAACTAAGCTCAAAAGGCCTGCCAATGGTAAATCCAATGGATAGGGAATCATTGTTTCTGCTTCCCTCTTCTTCATTAGGAATAAAAACAAATGCGGTTAAATCCTTTGGACTAAAACCTGTAAGATTTGCAGGGGCAGTAATTGTAATTTCTCTTGTTTGCTGTGCGGCAAGAGGAGGTGTCAGTGGAACAAGCTGAGTTTGAGCCAAACCATTTCCAACACGAAACCCAACTGTTGTAGAAGACTGGGGAAGCAAGCCACTGTTTCTGATTCTAACTTTTATGGTTTCATTTGCAGAAAGCGGGCAGGATTTAAGACCACTGAGCGGAGAAAGGATGGCCTCTAAAGAAAGATCGTTGTCATATTGTCGCGGTATAAAGTTGAAAACCATACCATCGATAGGTGTCAATTCCGTATTGGTGGCCATGGTAGCATTGGAATTGGCCCCTCTCGTATTTTGTGTCCAATTGGCAGCAGATGCAGGTAAAGACCTGAGATGGATATCATTAAAATAACGGCCTCTGATACCCACATCATAATTCCTTGAGACACCATCTTTCAAAAACGGGCCATAGGCAAAGCTGATTTTATTGGAACCTTCATGCAAACGGATCTGGAAATTATAGACCTCTTCAGTTGTAATGTTTGGTACCCAATGCTTCATAGCCCTGTATTCTACAACCAATATTCTGGAACCCGGGTTGCCTATTGTACGATACCGGAATGAACCCTGAATTTCAGTCATTACGATATCACCATGCAAAGCGGATATAATATTAACTTGTTCAGAACTATCACCAGTGGAGGAAAAAGCTGATTCAAGACTGTTTCTTATGGTAAATGTTCCGTTTCCAAGCTTGATAAAACCATTGGAAGAAAAGGCCCATCTGGTAAACGTATTGCCATCGAAAAGAAACGGAAAACCAATAGGAAAACCCGTACCAGTAATTGCACAACCTGTGCAATTAGCAGGACCACTGAAGTTTGTTTGACTCATGTACAATACATCGTCCTGAAACCCAGATCCTAGTGTAGTGTCATTTTCTAATGGCCGGTAAACCTCAGTAGTCCGATTATATAAATAATCAACAGCAAAATTCTGGGCTTTGAGACCAGAACCAATCAAGGTAAATAAAAGAAAGAAGAAAGTAAAATTTCTAATCATAAAATAGGGGGATTGCCCAATAAAATTTTGTTAAAACCGAAAAAACAAACTTTGTAATAAAGAAGGGCAATGTTACACAAAAAAAAGATTGGCTATGGTCTTTTTTTCAAAATTTGTTAAAAATCGATAAATCTTAAAAAAAGCTAAACAAGTGCCCCTATAATTCCGCTTTCTAAACATAGTTGAACATCGTTTATGAAACCGCTGCTGTCTGAACATGTTAGCAAAGTGTTTGTCAGAATACAGGTAAAGCCGATTTGCAATCGGGGATAATTAAAATATTTAAAGTGTATTCAATCTTCCGCCCTGGTTCCTGTCCATTAATTCAATACACCCACTTTTCTAAAGCCACCTTATCCCTTGACCAAGGACCAAAGACCCGGGAGAAAAATCAGAATAAGAAATTGGGATCTTATCCTATCGTTCATATTTCACCCTTTCAGGGCTATAAATCCATTTCCTTTAAAGTCGAAAGGTTTCACCTTTCGTTGTTAAATATAGCCCTTTCAGGGCTTTGACTTTTACCCAATTCCCCTAAAAGCCCTGAAAGGGCGATATTTGTTACCCAAGGGTGAAGCCCTTGGTTTTCATTCGGGAACCGGCTTAGGCGCCTATGTCAAAAATCAACACACCCACTTTTATAAAGCCACTTTTGCATTTTTCTGAGGGCCATTGAAATAGGAAAAGTAAAAGTATTAGGCATTTATTCTCAGCGTCTTTATTGCAAATTCAACTCCCCTGCCAACCTTAGAATCTGGTTCTCGAATATTTTGGCATTAAATTTTGCCTGAAGCATTCTGCTTTGGGCATTACTCAGCTGATTTTCAGCATCTTTTAGTTCCAGACTTGTGGCCTGTCCCAACCGGAATCGGCCTTTTACGATTTCATTATTCTCTGTAGCCAGGCTAATGTTTTGCTTTTCAAACTCCATACTTTCCAACTGAATGTCCAGATTTTTCAAAGACCGCCAAAGTTGTGATAGCAATCTGTTTTCTGTCAATTTTAACTGCAGGTTTCTGGTTTCCAAATCCAAATTGGCAAGGCTCACAAGTTTGTTTATTGAGATTCCTGAAAATAAAGGAACCGTTATATTAATCCCAACATTGGGTCCAAGGCTTCGGTTAAACAGTGCAAAACCCGCCTGGTTATTGGTTTGTCCATAATTATAGGCAGCATTCAATCCAATTTGCGGCAAAGCCCTGGATTTTACTTCTTTAATACTGAGTTTTGAAACCTCCAGGTTTTTCTGCTGATATTTTAACTGCAGATTTTGTCCGATTACCTTTGCTTTAAGCTGTGCATAATCCTTTTTCTGAGGACTTTCTTCGCTTTCCACCACTTCAAATTCTATCTCAGGATCACGGCCCAAAAGTTGGTTAAAACCACCCTTTCTAATTTCAATCTGGTGCTTTTGGTTGGCCAATTTGTTTTTTAAAACATTCAAATCAATCTGGGCCAGAATCTGGTCAGATTTTGGCCTGGTTCCTACCCGCAATTGCTCAGATGCAATTTTTAACCTTTCCTCAGTTCGCTCAATATCCTGTTGGTTTATCTGAATATCCAGTTTAGAAAGCACCAACTGGTAATAAGCTGCAGCCAATGAATCGCTGAAATTTATCACCTGATTCTGGACCCTGATCTCGGCAGCAGATTGTTGGGTATCCTGTTTCTTTTTGGTAATAAACATTTTGCCTCCGTCAAAAAACAACCAGTTGGCAGCAAGACTTGCATTGGCTTGTCTGGTCAAAACCCCTCCCCTGTTCACTTCCAGACCTGAGGCAAATTTCTGGCTGATGTCATTGACCTGAAAACCGGTTCCAGCTGAAATAGAGGCATTTGGAAGATAACCAGCGTTGCCAAAAGTATTACTTTCCTTTGCCAGAAGTGCATCATTTTTAGCTATTTTAATATCAAAATTGTTTTCCAGACCAATTCGCAATGCCTCTTTTAAGGTAAGTACATCTTGGGAAAAAGCATTAACAGAAAAGCAAAAAATGAAAGCAGCAATTAAAACCTGTTTTGGATTGAATAAACCTGAAGGTGTTTTTTCTTTATAAGTCATTTTTGGCACTCGCCTTTGGGCCGCAAATTCTGCATTCCATTTGAGAAATCTACAATATTAAATTTGGCGTTCTGATAAATGAGAGGGTGTCCAATAAAAAGCGGTTATTTAATTCTCTTCCGTTTCATCATTTTTTCGGCAGCAAAAACAGCTCTTTTGGCATTAACAATACCCCCGGTTTTGGATAAACTCGAAAAAGGCACCAAGGTTTTAGTCCCGGGCTTGCCAACTTCTTTAATTTCCGGAATATAAACAGATTCCAGCAAAACTGTTTTCAATTCCGTAGCAGTTAGCTTTGGAAAGTATGACCAGATCAAAGCTGCCACACCGGCGGTCACCGGAGCGGACATGCTGGTTCCTGTAAACGCTTCATAGGTATTGCCGGGTGTGCTTGAAAAAATATCGGTTCCAGGGGCAAATAAATCCACAGTTTTCTTTCCGTAATTTGAACTTCTGGCCACCAAAACTTCGCTTAAGGAATTGGTGGAATTTCCAACTTCGATCCAGGTTTTGGCAACTTTTCCATTTTCAAAAGTACCGATCGGGTAAAAAGGTATTGAGTCTGTATTGCTGGAACTGTTTCCAGAGGCATTTATTAATAAAACGTTTTTGGATTCGGCATATAAAACTGCAGCATCTACTTCAGGTTTAAATGAACTAAACCGCTTGGCAAAACTCATATTGATGATTTTGGCACCATTATCAACCGCGTACCGAATACAGTTGGCCACATCCTTATCCCGCTCATCCCCATTGGATGGTACTGCGCCCAGGGTCATAATTTTAACATTTTCTGCTATGCCCTCAATCCCTTTTCCATTGCCACGTTTTGCACCTATTATTCCGGCTACATGTGTTCCATGGTCGTTTTCCATTAAAGTGGGTTGTTTTAAAAAACCTGATCCATACATCTTTTCAGCAAATTTTTCGGGATGATCACCTATCATTAACCTTGGGTTAAAATCAGGATTAAACGCATACATCCACTTTTCTGAATAATCCCTTTTTAAAGCAGAATAATTGGCTTTTGATGCTTTGACAAACTGGGCAAAGTTTTGAACAGCAGGTCGGTAAAGGTTTAGTATTAAATCGATTAAGCCAATCTCATAGGCATCAGCGTTTGCTTTCCAATCCAAAATCTGATCTCTGGTAACAGGATCAGAGGCCTGGCTCAAAAACTTGTCCATGGTTTTGTTGAATTGTTGGGCATCTGAAAATATGAGTTTCAACAAATCTGCATTTTGCTTTCCTTTTTCAAATTCAATTTTAGCCTTTTCAAAAATTTTTAAATCCCGTTGCTCTCTAACCGTAAGTTTTTTCCCTTTTAGTGAATCAAATCTGGGTTTCCAGATGGCATAAATCTGGGTGACCTCCGGTTGTTCGTTTTGGATAGGAACTCCAGATTTGGAGCAAGAAAAAAACCAGCCGTTTACATCATCTTTAAATCCATTTTTATCATCATCTATTTGATTACCAGGGATTTCTTTGGGATTTACCCACACTTTTTCCTTCAAATCTTCATGGGAATAATCTGCCGGACAATCAATTACAGCCACCACAACCGGACTGCTTTTCCTGAATTTCAATAAGGAATAAGCCTGATAAAGTGAAATTCCCGGCACCTTATCCTTTTCAGGGTCCAGAAAATACCAATCAGCTCTAAGTTCGTTTTCCTCCCTTTTTCTAAACCAGGGACTCTCAGATACCAACAAGGTGAATCGGGTAATACATGCATCCTCAATGGGTTTCAGGTAAAGTTTTTCTCCATTATTGGCCCAGAAAATCTTATATCTGGCTGGCTTTTCTTCCCTGCATGCAAAACTGTTTTCTTCAATCAAACTCAGGAAAAGTGTATCTCCTTTTTGCCTGGTAAGATACTGATCTGCTGGATTGTAACCTTCCAAATCAACAATCACCAAGGTATCATTTTGAAAATAAAGTTCAGTCCCTTTTTTGGTAGGAAGCCCAGTCCCTTTCCAAATGGTTCCGGTTAAAGACAATTTAATTTGACCAGAAACCCAAAGGCAGTTTCCAAAAAAAAGAAGGATTATAATTAAAAAACGTATCACTCTAGTAATCAGGAGTTAAGAATGCAACAATATTAAATAAATTTGAATTTTAAATCCTGATGTATGCTTTCCAAATTAATAGAATGAAATTGAGGCCCAAAGATCACATCCAATAACATTAATTGGCCCAAGTGGTTTATTTAAAATGTTATTCAATTCCAATACAATTACAGGAATGGAACGTTTTTATCGCTCCAATCTTATCAACTCCATTACAGGATTCAAAAGTCTTAACTTATTGGGATCCAGAAACAAAGAAGGCATTAGCAATCTGGCAATTTTCTCTCAGGTAATGCACTTGGGGGCAGATCCTGCTTTACTTGGTATTTTGTTCAGACCAGTGATAGAAGGCATGAATTCTTTACAAAATATTGAGGAAACAGGTTTTTTTACTCTAAACCACATTTTACCGACTTTTATAGACAAAGCACACTGGACTTCTGCCAAATGGAGTCTGTCAGAATTTGAAGGTGTAGGACTTACTGAAGAATATCTGGAAAATTTTGAAGCGCCTTTTGTGAAGGAATCCCAATTAAAAATTGGTCTTTCATTTCAGGAAAAACATTTTTTGCCGATAAATGGCACAACGCTGGTTGTAGGAAAAATAGAACTGCTACAGATTCCCGATAATGCATTGGCCTCTGATGGTTTTGTAAATCTACAGATTGCAGAATCGGTTGCCGGCATTGGCCTTGATGGATATTTTGATGGAAAAAGTGTAAGCCGTTATGCTTATGCAAAAGCTGGAAAAAAACCGGAAATTATTTAAGAATGCTGTTTGGCAAGTGCTTTTTTGCCCCTGGTCTGGTGGTTCGACCCATAATATCAAACACTGTGATGATTACAAAAATAGTAAATCCGATTGCTATTGCGAAAAGAATCAATTTGTTACGTCGGTTTTTTTTTTCATCCACCATTTTGCAAATTTCGAAAAGAAGTTTGTGATATTAACAATGTAACCATTTATTTTACCTCATGGTTTTAGCTCCGGTTATCGAGGTTTTGGATCTCACGTTCGTTCCTTTCATTAGTCATTCTCAAATTCAGTTAAGGGTAAGAGAAATTGGCACGGCTATCAATCAGAGTTTTGAGGATAAAGTACCTGTTTTCATTCCCATATTAAACGGTGGTTTTATGTTTGCTGCTGATCTTTTGAAAGAGATTTGCATTCCTTGCGAAGTTTCATTTGTGAAAGTAGCATCCTATCAGGGTGAAAGTACAGGTGGGGAAGTCAAAGAGGTTTTGGGATTAAACACTGACATCAAAGGCAGACATATCATTTTGGTGGAAGATATTGTAGATACGGGACTTACCATGGAAAAATTGGTAACCATATTTATGCGTATGGAACCTGCGAGCTTATCCATTGCCACACTTTTTATAAAACCTAAGGCTGTAAAAGTGGAACTGCCAATCACTTACAAGGGTTTTGAAATAGAAAATAAGTTTATAGTAGGCTATGGACTTGACTATAATGGTCAGGGAAGAAATTTCAGGGACGTATATCAGAAGGCGGATTGAGACAGAATTGATATGATTAATTTGAAATTAATTCAAATCTTAAGAGATAACCCAACCTAATATATTAAAATGAGAGCACGTTTTATAAATCCCTTTACAGATTTTGGTTTTAAAAAACTGTTTGGAGAAGAGGTCAATAAAGACCTCCTGATCGATTTTTTAAATGGACTTTTACCTGACTACCATAAAATTAAAGATTTACAGTATAAAAAAACCGACCAACTTGGAGACCTTATAGTAGATAGAAAAGCCGTTTTTGATATTTATTGTCAGAGTGAAAATGGTGATTATTTTATCGTAGAATTACAAAAAGCAAAGCAAAACTTTTTTAAAGAGAGAAGTATTTTTTATTCTACTTTTCCTATAAGAGAGCAAGCTGAAAAGGGTAAATGGGATTTCAATTTAAAAGCTGTTTATTGTGTAGGTATACTTGATTTCATTTTTGAAGAAACTAAAAATGAACATAATTATCTACATACAATAAAACTCAAAAATGATAGCAATAGAGTATTTTATGACAAGCTAACTTTTGTATATGTGGAAATGCCAAAATTCAATAAGACGGAAGAAGATCTTGAAAATGAGTTTGATAAATGGCTTTTTTTTATCAAAAACCTTGAAGATCTTGATAAAATTCCCAACAGACTTCAAACCAAAATTTTTGAAAAGGCGTTTAATACAGCTGAGATTGCCCAATTTATTCCAGCTCAAATGGAAGCATATGAAGACTCCTTAAAATATTATCGGGATATGAATAACGTAATAGAAACCCGGGAACAAGAAGGAATTTCGAAAGAAAAGAAACGAACTATGCTTGCTTGTTTCAAAGAAGGCCTTTCAATTCCATTAATTTCTAAAATCACACTTTCACTTGAAAACGAAGTAATTGAATATTTAAAAAGCGAGGGCTTGATGCAATAAACCAGAGATCTAATATTCATTAAGTTATCCGTTAAAAGACCATCTTTAGTCTTAGAAATTTATCCACTTAATTTTTACCGTATTTAATCATCCCAAAAACTGATATTTCCGTTTGGAATTCTCTTCCAATCATTTTCCTTTGCAGTTGTTTAAATTCATTCTAAATAAGCATTGACTTGATCGCTTTATCTGTTTTACCACCAAATCTCCAGGCGCTATTTGTTTCATGCAAGTCACTGGATCTCAATGCGAAATTGGCTGATATTGGAATGATTCCTGGTACGATCTGGAAAATCGTAAACAGAGTTCCTTTTTCAGGACCATTAGTTTTGAGCAACGGACCCATCCGAATTTCTATCCGCCGGGAAGATGCGGCCAATATCCTTATGGAGCCTAATTCTTAAAAATGGCACAAAGGCTGGCCATCATTGGCAATCCCAATATTGGAAAATCATCCCTTTTCAACAGGCTTACAGGTCTTCAACAAAAAATAGGAAACTTCGCAGGGGTTACTACCGAAAAAAAGTCTGGCTTTTTCTCAGCAAATGGTTTTGATTATGAACTGGTTGACTTGCCGGGAACTTATTCTTTGGTTCCAAAATCACCAGATGAGGAAGTGGTTTTTAACCAATTGGTTTCAGATGATGCCACAAAACCAGAGGCAATAATAATAGTATTGGATGCTTCCAATCTGGAAAGAAATCTAATTCTTTTTTCTCAAATCGCTGACCTTCAGATCCCTGCTATAGTTGCTTTGAACATGATGGATGTAGCTGAGGCTAGATCCATAAAAATTGATTTAAACAAACTTAGCGAAATTCTTGGATGCCCCATTGTGGCAACAAACGCCCGGACCGGGACAGGAATAGCTGAGTTGAAAGCCAACATTAAAAACGCAAAACTACCAGCTTTAAAGCTTTTTAATCCAGAAGAATTTTTAAGCATTTCAGCCGAAGATTCTAAAACAATTTCTTATAGTTCCTGGCTCAATTGGGTTAGTAAAAAAGTAGAAGCAGCATCTGTTTCAGCTGCGGCAGCGATAAAGGGTCTTAATATTTCGGCAGATCTTGCTCAAGCAAAAGAAACCATAAACCGATATCAAAAGATAAAAGTACTGCTTAAGTCTTTCGATACAGGAAACGGCTCAAAAGCAAATATTGGTTATAAATTCGATGCGGTAGCATTGCACCCTATTTTTGGTTATGTTTTAATGCTGCTGGTTTTATTGGGTGTGTTCGAGGCCATTTTTCAATTTTCCAGTTATCCAATGGATTTGATTGAAGGATTAATGGCGATGATTATTGATGGATTCAATTCCATTCTACCGGATGGACTTTTCAAACGCTTGTTTTTAGAAGGAATATTGGCTGGAATTCAGGGCATTATAATTTTTGTTCCACAAATAGCCATTCTCTTTTTTCTCATCGGCTTGCTGGAAGAATCTGGCTACATGGCCCGCGTTATGATTTTACTTGATCGGTTGATGAAAAAAATTGGCCTCAGTGGCAAGGCAATCATTCCTCTTGTTTCCGGAGTTGCCTGCGCCGTTCCAGCCATAATGGCCACCAGAAATATGACCAATTCAAGGGAAAGGCTCATTGCCATTTTTGTAACACCCCTCATGAGCTGTTCTGCACGGCTGCCGGTTTTTACCTTGCTTATTGGCATGTTGCTTTCAGATGCTGCCGTTTTCGGTCCGTTTTCTTTACAGGGCTTAGTGTTGTTTGCTATGTATTTGGTTGGCCTTTTTGGTGCTATTCTCACTGCATGGTTATTGGATAAACTACTGCCTGTCAAAGGAAAAACTCCATTTCTTTTGGAAATCCCACCTTACCAAACCCCGCATTGGCGCAATCTTTGGTTTTCAGTTTTTCAAAAATCGAAAGCTTTTGTTTTTGAGGCGGGAAAAGTAATCCTTGCCATTTCAGTTTTACTTTGGTTGATGGCTGGATTTGGCCCGGGCGATTCCATTGAAAAAGCGGAATTAAAGGCCAAAACAGAAACCCAACTTAGCAATCAACCTGAAGCAGAGGTAAATCGCCAAATTGGTTCAGCTAGATTGGAAGCAAGTTATGCCGGCATTGCAGGCCGTTGGATAGAACCAGCCCTCCAACCGATGGGTTTCGATTGGAAAATAGGTGTGGCTTTGATTACTTCATTTGCCGCAAGGGAAGTATTTGTAGGCACAATGTCTGTGCTTTATGCCTCTGGAAATGAGGGAGAAACAGAGCTTTTGAAAAACAGAATGCGATTAGCCAAAAATCCCGAAACGGGTAAACCAGTTTTTAACACCGCAAGCATTTTGTCACTTCTTGTCTTTTATATTTTTGCCATGCAGTGCATGAGCACCTTGGCGGTTTCCTATCGAGAAACGGCTTCTTGGAAATGGCCTTTTTTACAGCTTATTTATATGACAGGTCTGGCTTTTGGAGCCAGTACTTTGGTTTTTCAGGTTTTGAAATAAGAGTTAGGTAATCAAAGTCATGTTGTTGGCTTTTCAGAAATTCCACAATTCAAGACCAATTTTGAATTGAAATAATTCTTACAAAAAAGTATATATTTGAATTATGGTTGCTGTCAAAGGAATTTTCAATGGACAAAGCATTCAACTTTTGGAAAAGGTTGATGCAAAAGTAAATACCAAAGTTGTAGTGACTTTTTTGGAAGAAGAAATCAGTGGGGATGATACAAGGGAAATCACCTCACAATCAAATGGTTTTGAATTTTGGGACAACCCAGCTGAAGATATTTACCAGGATTTTTTAGAGAAACCGAATAATGAAGACAGGTGATTTAGTTCTAATCCCGTTTCCATTTTCAGAACTTAGCCAGGCAAAACTGCGGCCAGCTGTGGTTATATGCCAAACATCTGATTTGTTTAAGGATTTGGTCTTAGCAGCTGTAACTTCTGTTTTGCATAATCCATTAAATCCCAATGAATATCTTCTAATTCCTGATTCGGCAAATGGTTTAAGGGTCCAATCGATCTTGCGATGCGACCGAATTATGACATTAAAACAGGAAACGCTTCACATTCAAATTGGCAAATTAAACGAGATTGACTTGCAACAATTTAAAGTCATTTTTAAAAACCTAATTGAAACAAAAAATTGATTTGACATAAAGCTGGTGGTTCTTTTATAATTAAATCAAACTTAATTTCAGTTCCATAATCTCCAATCTAAATGTAGCAAAGAGTTTTCGCCTCTGATATCCAGTCCCTTACAATCGCCAAAAAAAACACTACCTTTGCGGACCTTTTGATAGGGAGGAGACCCTCAAGGATTAACTTATGAACAATATTGTGGCCATTGTTGGCCGACCCAATGTGGGCAAATCCACATTTTTCAACCGTATGGTTGGTGCCCGAAAAGCCATCATGGACAACGAATCCGGTGTAACCCGAGATCGACATTATGGATTCACAGAGTGGAACGGGAAATTTTTTACCATTATAGATACTGGAGGCTATGTGGTTGGTTCTGAAGATATTTTCGAAGAAGCCATCCGCGATCAGGTAGATATGGCCATTCAGGAATGTGATGTAATCATCTTTATGGTGGATGTAAATGATGGTTTAACAGGCTTTGACGAAGATTTTGGAAATCTGTTAAGGCGGACAAAAAAACCAATCTATATCGCTGTAAACAAAGCCGATACGCATGACAAAGCCCACCTTGCAGGTGAGTTTTACGGAATGGGATTGGGCGAGCTTTATCCTATTTCCTCCCAAACTGGCAATGGAACAGGCGAGTTGCTGGATGCTGTGGTCAGCCATTTCGAAGATCCGGGCGTAGAAGATCCGTATGAGGGTATTCCAAGAATTTCTGTATTAGGAAGGCCAAATGTTGGTAAATCAAGCTTTATAAACCTACTATTGGGCGAAAGACGAAACATCGTTACTGATGTTGCCGGAACCACAAGAGATTCAATCGACACGCATTATAATGCCTTTGGAAAAGAGTTTATTTTGACCGACACAGCCGGTATCCGAAGGAAAACAAAATTGAAGGACCACCAGATTGAGTTTTACTCAGTTTTAAGATCCCTCCAGTCGCTGGAAAACTCTGATGTATGCATTATCATGTTGGACGCCACCCGAGGCCTGGAGTCGCAGGATGTGGCCATTATTGCATTGGCTGAAAAGAAGAGAAAGGGAATTGTAATTCTTGTAAATAAATGGGACGCTGTTGAAAAAGACAGCAACTCCGCAAAGAAATTTGAAGACGATATCAGGCAGCGTTTGGCACCAATTGACTACACGCCCATCCTGTTTGTTTCGGTCCATGAAAAGCAACGCGTTTACCAGGCAATTGAAAAAGCGATCCATGTTTTCGAAAATCGGACCCGAAAAATACCAACTTCTGAATTAAATGATAAAATATTGCCTGAGATAGCAAAGCTTGCTCCACCAAGCAGTAAAGGCAAAACAATCAGCATCAAATTTATCATGCAATTACCCACCTACACGCCTTCATTCGCGTTTTTTTGCAATTTACCACAGTATATCAAGGAGCCTTATCAACGCTATTTAGAGAACAAAATGAGGGAGCATTTTGACCTCGAAGGCGTACCTTTAAATATATTTTTCAGAAAAAAGTGATAGTTTTTTTGCGAAATTCGAAACAGGACATACTTTTGCATCCAAAATTTTTAAAAGAATCAATTAAAAAACAAAAAATGAAAAAGTTATTCGCGTTGTTAATGGTTGCTGGTACATTGTCTCTATATTCTTGCGGTGGTGAGAAAAAAGAAGAAGCTGCTGCTGATACTACAGCTGTAGAAGCTACTACAGAAACTGTAATGGACACTGCTGCTGTTGCTCCAATGGATTCAGCTGCTGCTACTGTTGATTCAGCTGCTGCTGCACCTGCTGCTCACTAAGAATCTTTGAATCTTAAAATAATTAAGCCACGTTTTTGACGTGGCTTTTTTTTGTGCTAAATTATTTAATGTAAGCCCTAACCATTAAAATCACCTGAGCTCTCTGCGCAGTATTTTATCCTCTTTTTAACTTTTCGATTCCAAAAAGGGCCATGGCGAAAGGTAATTCCCATTTTGGTAAAAAAGTTATGGACCCAAATCTGGAGGTCATTCCTCGGCTCTTCGGCATTGTCAAAAGCCGGAATGTACTCATAGCCAAACTTTCTGGTAACCTCGTTTACACATTGGTTGCCGTATAAGACTTTTCTCATGTTATAGGCGTACAGGTATTTATACCGCTTCTTTTCAAAGCCTTCAAACTTTTCAGCATTGTAAAAATCTGTTGTGGAGCTAAATTTAAAGGCATCTTTCTTTTGTTTCTCCTTTTGGCTGCTACAGGAAAACTGAAGCCCAGCAAGGCAGATAATCAACAGAAAAGAAAAATTTGAGATGAGGCGCAACAAAAATGGGATGAAAACTAAAACCCAAAGTAAGGCAGCAGAAGTCAAACCTAAGCTCATGACGTAAGAAATTCTGATACTCATATGCTATTTGCTGGCATAAAAGGTAAATTCCAAAGTTCAAAGGTTGATGTGTGCATAAAATCCAGACAAAAAAACAGGTTTTTGAATTTTCAGCATGGCATTTGCCTTAGTTTTGAGGCATTCAAAAAATAAAATGGGTTTAGAAATCAACAATCGAAAATATAGTGAACTCAAATACTTTTCATCACTTCTATCAGATTTTGCTGAGTCGGACCCAAAGTTAAAGAACTTCGTTTCTGATTTCCCTAACCGCGAATCATTTAGCAATCAAATTGTTAGCAAAAAAGAAAGCTACAACCAAACTACAAGATCGCTCTTAGTGCAAAAATTGAGAGATCAATACAATAACACCCAACTAACTGAAAAACAGAATATTCATCTTAAAAATCTTGAAAACGAAAACACCTTTTCCGTTTCCTGCGGCCATCAGCTAAACATTGCAGGAGGACCAGTGTATGTGGTTTACAAGATTTTAACGGTTATAAAATTAGCTGAGGAGCTTAAAAATAGTTTTCCAACATACAATTTTGTGCCCATCCACTGGCTGGCTACTGAAGATCATGATTTGGAAGAAGTTTCCAGCTTTAATTTTTTTGCAACCCAGGTAAAAGTTCAGGTAAGCCAATCGGGCGCTGTAGGTCGAATGAAAGGAGAAGGTATTGCTGAACAACTTCAACTTCTGAAAGACTTTCCTGAATGGATGTCAGCAGTTTATTCGTCCGAAAAAACCCTGACAGAATCAACCAGAGAATGGATTCAAAAAGTTTTTGGAAACCTTGGCCTTTTGACGCTAGATGCAGACGATGCTGATCTGAAGGCAGCTTTCCAAAAATCCATATTACAAGAACTTATGGAGCCTTGGGTGGAAAAGGAGGTTATCTATAAGTCAAATGCGCTGGAAACGCTTGCCTACAAGCCGCAAATCCATGCGAGGCCCATCAACTTGTTTTATTTGAATGGAGATGAGCGGTTGCGCCTGGAGTCGGAAAATGATTTCATACGGACCATTGATGGAAAATATACCTGGACTAAAATTGAGGCATTGGATTTCTTTACGAAGAATCCTGAAAAATTAAGTCCGAATGTGGCGCTCCGACCTTTGTATTCTCAGATTCTTTTACCAGACCTTGCTTTTGTGGGTGGTCCGGCAGAACTGGCCTATTGGATGCAACTGGGTTCAGTCTTTGAAAAAGGAAAAACACCATTCCCATTGTTAATACCAAGATTTTCAGCCCTATACATTTCGGCTTCGCAATCAAAAAAGATAGAAAAACTCGGTTTAAGCCTTTCTGACTTGTTTAAGGAAAGCCATGAAATCAAAAAAGACCTAATCCAAAATGAATGGCAAAGGCCTGAATTGGAAAATGTGTATGCGGAATTATTAAATTGGGCGGCTTCTGTGGACCAAACCTTAAAGCCAAGTCTGGCAGCCGAGTTATCCAAAATTGAAAAGATGGTGGATGGACTTGAAAAAAGAGTTCAAAAAGCGGCGGAGCAGAAAAACGAAACCCAAATCAATCAAATTAATGGCCTCATTTCTAAGCTTTTTCCAGGTGGAAATCTTCAGGAAAGGACCGAAAGCTGGATTTCTTTTCTGGTTTTAAACCCAGACTGGATTGCACAGATATATGATTCCATTTCTCCAATGGATTTCAGATTTACGATACTTCAGGAAAAAGTCTAGGATTCCAACCTTGCTGAAAATGCACGCTCCAAGGTTTCCTCATCAGGCTCCGGAAAACCTCTCCAAACCTCATCATTTGGGAAAGGCGCTTTTATGGTGATGATTTCTTTTAAAACCGGATGCTCAAAACGCGTAGCATAAGAGAACAGGAGCGGATTGGTGCTCAAAGGCGATTTGCTACCATATTTTAAATCGCCGGCAATGGCAGTGCCATGCAAGGCCAATTGAGCCCTGATCTGGTGGTGACGGCCAGTAAATAATCTCACCATCAGCAAAGAATGATCTCTGTCTTGCGACAAAAACCAGTATTTCAAATCTGCTTGTTTTGCATCTCCTCTTTCGTATGTGTAGGTCCAAACTTTGTTGGTAACTTCATTTTTTTTGATCCAATGGCGCAGGTGCAATTCCTGTTCAGGTTTTCCACCCACAATGGCCAGGTAAATTTTCTGAATACGCCTTTGGGAAAAAATCTCATTCATCCGGACTAAAGCCTTTGAAGTTCGTGCGATGATAACCAAACCACCAACCGGTCTATCCAACCTATGCGTAGTGGTGGCAAAAACATTCCCTGGTTTGTTAAATTTATGCGCCAACCAATCTTTTGCAGCATCTTCAATAGAACGGTTTCCATCCTTGTCAGTTTGCGCCAAAACCCCTGGTGGCTTGTTGATTACCATCAAATGATTGTCCAGATAAACAACCTCCGAATCTAAGATGTAATAGTCCTTCATAATTTTTAGAACTGCAAGATTATCAAATTGAATGGGAAGGGGCAAAAAATGCAGGAAAAACGAGGCCACTTTCCGGTTGTTTAACCCTTACTTTTTCACCACACCCAAAGGCAAATAATCCATAAACTTTACTTTCGGCCAGACTTTTGAATATCTTTAGTCAAAGAAAATTCGTTAAAGCTTGATAGACAGTTCCAGGTGACCTCCAAGCCCTAGTTCCACTATTTTTCGAAGGGTAGAAATCCGGACTTCTTTTAGGTTGTTTTCTATCTTGGATATATAACCCTTATTTGTCCCACATTTTTCAGCGAGTTCTTCCTGAGTTAAGCCTTTTTCAATGCGTGCTTGTTGAAGGATGAAACCGAGTTTAAATTCTTCGTATCCTTTTTCAAATTTGTCACGTTTGGAAGTTCCATTGGGGCCATATTGTTCATCCACAAATTGGTCCAATGTTTTTAAATTATTTTTCTGCTTCATATTCCCTTTTGATTTTCAATGCTTTTTCAATTTCAGAATTTGGTGTCTTTTGGGTTTTCTTTTGAAAACCATTTGCTAAAACAATAATTTTCCCTTCATCAAAAAAACAAAAAACGCGGAAAATATTGCTGCCTTGTTGCACTCTCATTTCATAAAGTCCCTCCGTTCCTTCTATATGTTTTAAATATTCAGCAGGAATTTGTTTTTGGGTTTCTATGATTTTGAAGGTTCATAAAATTTTATCTTTTACTTTCTGATTCAGGGTTTTATAGAAGTCAGAAAAGTAGCTTTTATATAAAATTACAGTTCTTAGCTTTACCTTACTCATGGGCTTCAAAGTTAATCATGGTTGTCCGATTGTACAACAATTTGACAAAAATTATATTAGATTTTAAGAAAAGAATCTTAATCAAAACCCTTACTTCCTCACCACACCCAAAGGCAAATAATCAACAAACTTCCCTTTTAGTTCAGGATGTTGTTTGCCATCTGTAAAGTCAGATACTTTTCTGTAGGTATATTCGTGAGCCTCCCGAAGGGTTACCAGACCATTTTTGTCTTTGTCCGCTGCGCCTTTTAGCCCCTAAACCAAAAAGTGGGTAAAAACGCCATGACCACCGCCCAACATATTGGTTTCCTTCGATTTTTCATTGGCCGAACTGGCAGCAAACACAGCTGCAGATTCATCCATACCTTCTTTAACATTTGAGAAGAACGGTATCAATCATAAAACAAATCATTTAAAAGGAAAAATCCTTTCTGGCATAAGTAAAATTACTCTCTCAAATTGTAAAACAACTCTTAACAATTGTAAGATAGTTGCTGACAGTTGTAAAATGGTTCCTGATAATTGTAAAATACTATTAGGCAATTGTATTGTTACAACTGACAATTGTAAGGTGATTTCTGGTAATTATAAAATGGTTCCTGATAATTGTAAAATAGTGTTAGGTAATTGTAAATTGGTTTCTGAAAATTGTAAGATAAATTATGAGAATTGTAAGATGGCTTTTTTATATAGTTATAGATATGTTTTGGCGGAACTTTTTAACTATATTTTACTAGAAATATCTTATATTGTTTAAGATTAATTTTTCCTTTATAATTTCAGCACTTATTTGTGTTTTACACCAACCAAAACTCCATTGAAATGCAAAATATAGGTTTTTCAGGAAACCTCTGCTATACATTATTGGTCAACGTGTGTACTGAGGCAAAAGACCCGATAACGGCAAAAAATCCGAAATGAAATATTGCAAAAATTTTATGTTTACTTTTTCAGCAGGTCCTATTTCAATTTTATTGAAGCCTACTCCATCCAAACACAAACCTCTCCCGGCCCTACTTCCATTTTTCCAAACACAATTTTTCCATTGGCCGAAACAGGTGCCTGGGCTGGAACTGAAGTATAATTTACCGTTACCCAATATCCATCTCTGAAATCAGTAAACACATATCTGGGCATATTCAGGATTTTGGCATTGGTTTTTTCGTACAATTTCCTCAAAACCAAGCGTTCCAATTCCTGATCGTTGCTCCAGGTGCCTACATAGGTTACGCTACCTTTACCAATGCTGCGATGCAAAATAGCTGGACTTCCCGCAAAAAACTGGTCTTCATGTTTGCCCCAAACCTCCGCTTTGCTTCCATAAGCTGGTTGGTTTTGAACCTCCAGAATATCAGCCCAAACCGTCCAATCGTGGTTTTTTCCATCAAAAGAAATTTTACCGGAAGTACCCGCAGGCAGTTGATCTACATATTTTACATTGCCACCAATCAAATCCAGAATTGGTGCCTGAAGCTGACCTTCCCACAAATGCCCGGATGGATTTTTTTGACCGGAGCGGACGCTAAGCACCAGATTTCCACCCAATTCTACATATTTTTTCAGCTTAGCCACCAGTTTGTAATCCATCAACTGATAAGCAGGAGCCACCAAAAAAGGATGCGTTTTCGGGTTAAATTCATCTGACTCTTGCCAGAAAGTAACCGGACAACCCATCGTTTTCAGATTTTCATAATAGGTAAAAAAATGTTGCCAGCTATTCCACTGCTGGGTGTGCTTGCCATTTTCCATGTCCATCAGGTTTGCCATTTTCCAAAGAAAAGCTGTTCTTCTGCCTTCCAGATCGGGGTTTGGTTTTTCAGGAACCTTTTTCAGGCTTTTGATTTCCTGAAGTGCCTGCACAAATTCTTTTCCGCCTCTTGCAACAGTAATGCCATCGGTTTCCATTATGCCATTGTGGTATTGCTCCCCTCCTATCAAAGGTTGGCGATAACGATAGGTACAGGCAAATTTTTCACCCATTCCAAACGAATGCCAAACCCACATACGCACCGCACCTGGGTAAGGCTGAGCATTATAGGAACCCCAATTAATTTGCCCGGGCTGCAGTTCCATAATACCCGTTTGGCCGGAAATCGATTCGGTAAGCTCTTGTGCAAACGCGATTTCCATTCCTGAGCCCAGTCGGTAGGCCAGTTTATCTTTTGCGTAGTTCAAATAAGTATTAGTCAAATACATGGTATGGCTTGCAAAATCTAAATCGCCCTTATTCAAAAAAGGATCCACAGAGGGCAAAAACTTGTTGTATGCAAAATTGGTGGTGATCCACTGCTTAGGATCAATACCTTTTCTAAGTCTGTTGGCCTGGTGGCGAAGTCCCTTGGCCAATTCTTCTGCATTAAAAAGTTGGTAATCCAGCATGGCATGTGGTGAAGCCTCCAGGCTTTTGTTTTTGTTATTTGGCAGGTGGATATGGGACCAATCACTCACATCTGTGCTCCAAAACATACTGGCCCAGTGGTAATTAAGCGAATCCAGGTTGTTCTTATATTTTACCTTTACATAATCAATAAACTGCTTTTCGGAATGTGCAGAATGGTCGTAAAGTGGTCCAAAGTGTGGTTCATTGTCCAGTTGCCAGCCAATCACAGATGGGTTCTTTCCATAGCGTTTGGCCAATTCATCTATTATTTTGTCCACATATTGCAAATATGTGGGATGGGTGTATGAAACCGCCAATCGGGTCCCGTGTTTCCATGCCACGCCACCTTCATTCACAACAAACACCTCCGGATGTTTGGCCGTGAGCCATGAAGGTGGGCACGGTGTAGGCGTACAAAGCACCACTTTCAAACCATTCTTTTCGCATTCTTTTACACAGATGTCCAGCCACTCAAAATCAAACTGGCCCTCCTTTGGTTCCATTCGGGCCCAGGCAAATTCAGACATGTGCACAAACTCGAAACCGAGTTCTTTCATTTTTTTTATGTCCCTGGACCATTGGGGGGTTTTCCAGGCCTCAGGATAATAATAGACACCTCCAGGCATGAGATTGTCTTTTGAACCAAAAATCAGGTCTTGCTTTTGGGCAAAAACCGGAAATAATTTACTGATAATGAGGAGTGTTAAAAATATTTGACGCATTGGAGTGCAATTAAGAGCGCAATTTTATTTTAATTTGCACACCAATTTGAAAAAAGATGCTTTTCGGCAATTTTTTTTGAATTAGAAAAAGGTCCCGTAGCTCAGCTGGATAGAGCAAAGGCAAATCAGGTTCCATAGCTCAGCTGGATAGAGCAACTGCCTTCTAAGCAGTAGGTCTTTGGTTCGAATCCAAATGGAATCACTTCTAAAAAAGCCTTGAAAAAAATTTCAGGGCTTTTTTGTTTTTATTCTCTACCCCAAACGATTCTGTTTTCAATTTTTTTTCAGCTATTTTCACCAAAATCCCACGCTTTTGCATGAATTAATTTGGGCCCAATTCTCAAAAAATCAACCAATCCTCTCATTTTCAAATATTTAAAATCGATTAGGACAAAAAAAACCTATTCCTATATTTGCGGTCCTTTTTAAAAGCGATCTATTAAACATTTTACAATCAAATGGAAAACTTAATGTACGTCATCCCACTCTTTGGTTTAGTGGGTCTGATTGTCATGGCGGCCAAGTCGGCCTGGGTATCTAAACAAGATGCCGGAGATGAAAACATGCAGGAACTGGCAGGTTATATTGCCAAAGGCGCAATGGCCTTCCTCAAAGCAGAATGGAAAGTACTTAGCTATTTTGCTGTAGTTACTGCCTTAATTCTGGCCTGGTCGGGCACCATGCTTGAAACTTCAAGCCCGGTAATTGCCATCTCATTTCTAATTGGTGCTATTTTATCCGCCTTAGCTGGATATATCGGAATGAACATTGCTACCAAAGCAAACGTTCGTACTACACAGGCAGCAAGAACATCCCTTTCAAAAGCATTGGCTGTGTCATTCACCGGAGGAACCGTTATGGGCCTTGGAGTTACAGGTTTGGCAGTAATGGGCCTTGGAGGCTTGTTTATCGTTTTTTACCACATGTATGCTGCCGGTGGTTCTGCAACTGGTCCAGGTATGATCAAAGCCATTGAAGTTTTGGCCGGATTTTCACTTGGTGCTGAGTCAATTGCACTTTTTGCCCGTGTTGGTGGCGGTATTTATACCAAAGCTGCTGACGTTGGGGCTGACCTTGTAGGAAAAGTGGAAGCTGGTATTCCGGAGGACGATGTTCGAAATCCTGCAACCATCGCAGATAACGTTGGTGACAACGTAGGCGATGTTGCTGGTATGGGTGCGGACTTATTTGGTTCTTATGTGGCTACTATTCTTGCCACCATGGTTTTGGGTCAGGAAATTGATGCTTCCGGAGATGGATTTCAAGGTTTATCACCAATCCTTTTACCAATGGTAATCGCTGGATTGGGTATCATCTTTTCAATTTTCGGAACTTTCTTCGTTCGGATTTCTGGTGAAGACTCCAGTGTTCAAAACGCCTTGAATCTTGGAAACTGGTCATCTATGCTTATGACAGGCGTTGCTTCTTACTTCCTGGTTAAATTTATGTTGCCAGAAACTTTAAGCATTCGTTCTTATGAATTTACTTCTATGGATGTTTTCTGGGCAATTGTAGTTGGCTTGGTTGTAGGTACATTAATGAGTATCATAACGGAATATTATACCGCGATGGGCCGTCGTCCTGTTCTTTCAATCATCAACAGATCTTCTACTGGCCACGCAACCAATATCATTGGCGGTTTGGCAGTTGGAATGGAGTCAACCGTATTACCGATTTTGACCCTTGCTGCTGGTATCATCGTTTCCTATTCATTTGCCGGCTTGTACGGTGTAGCAATTGCTGCATCAGGTATGATGGCAACTACTGCAATGCAATTGGCAATTGATGCATTCGGACCTATTGCTGATAATGCGGGTGGAATTGCTGAAATGTCTGGCCTGCCTGAAGAAGTTCGTCACAGAACAGACAATTTGGATGCGGTTGGAAACACAACTGCTGCTGCCGGAAAAGGGTTTGCCATTGCATCTGCAGCATTGACTTCATTAGCACTATTTGCAGCTTTCGTTGGTGTTTCCGGAATCGATTCTATTGACATTTTCAAAGCACCTGTTTTGGCAGCCTTGTTCGTTGGAGCAATGGTTCCATTCATTTTTTCCTCTTTGGCTATTTCAGCTGTAGGTCGTGCTGCTATGGATATGGTGAAGGAAGTTAGACGTCAATTCAAAGAAATTCCGGGTATTATGGAATACAAAGCCAAACCAGAATACGAAAAATGCGTTGCCATTTCCACTGAAGCATCTATCAGAGAAATGATGCTTCCAGGTGCGATTGCTTTGCTTACACCGATTGCTGTTGGATTTGGTTTTAAGGGTGTCTTTCCAGATACTTCTTCCGCTGAAATGCTTGGTGGTTTATTGGCGGGTGTTACCGTTTCTGGTGTGTTGATGGGAATTTTCCAAAACAATGCTGGTGGAGCCTGGGACAATGCCAAGAAATCATTCGAAAAAGGTGTGATGATCGATGGCCAGATGTACTACAAAAAATCAGAACCACATAAGGCTTCTGTAACAGGTGATACGGTTGGAGATCCATTCAAAGATACTTCAGGTCCTTCTATGAACATCCTGATCAAATTGATGTCCATTGTTGCATTGGTTATCGGACCATTCATCAGCACTGGCCACAAACATGTTTCTGCGCCAAAGCAGCCTGTTGAAAAAGTGATAGTGATGAAATAAGAAAATCAAAGTCCACAAAAAAAGCCCCTCAGAAATGTGGGGCTTTTTTTGTGGTTTGTGGAAAGGTTAAAGATTTAAAAAACCAGAATCCGAAAAAAAAAATACTGGTTTTTTATTTTGCTTTTTAACCGATTAAAAATCTTCCTCCATGGAAAACTTGTGGTTGTCTTTCTCAGACATAACACCAGCTTTTTGGTATTCGGCAACTCTCTTCTCAAAGAAATTGGTTTTACCTTGCAGAGAGATCATCTCCATAAAATCAAATGGATTTGAGGTATTGTAGTATTTTGGATAGCCAAGAGAAACCAACAACCTGTCAGCAACAAATTCAATGTACTCATTCATCAATTTGGCATTCATTCCAATCAGATTAACAGGAAGAGCATCGGTTACAAATTCTTGCTCGATCTTCACGGCATCGGTAATAATCTCATTCACACGATCCTTGCTTAACTTCTCGTTCAGGTAGTTTGTATAAAGCAAACAGGCAAAGTCGCAATGTAAGCCCTCATCTCTGGAAATAAGCTCATTAGAAAATGTTAAACCTGGCATCAAACCTCTCTTTTTCAACCAGAATATAGAACAAAATGAACCGGAAAAGAAAATACCCTCTACTGCTGCAAATGCAACCAATCGCTCAGCAAAGTTTTCAGAATTGATCCACTTTATGGCCCAATCACCTTTTTTGCCTACACATGGAACTGTCTCCAAAGCATTGAACAAGTAGCTTTTTTCTTTTGGATCTTTGATATAAGTATCGATCAAAAGAGAATAGGTTTCAGCATGGATATTTTCCATCATAATCTGAAACCCATAAAAACATTTTGCCTCCGGTAGCTGAACTTCGTTGAAAAAATTAACGCCCAAATTTTCGTTCACAATGCCGTCAGAAGCTGCAAAAAAAGCCAGAACATGAGAAATGAAATGTCTTTCACCGTCATTAAGATTGTTCCAATTGTTCTGGTCCTGAGACAAGTCTATTTCCTCTGCGGTCCAAAAACTAGCTTCAGCTTTTTTGTACATCTGCCAGATATCGGAGTGCTGAATTGGAAAAAGAACAAATCGGTTTTTGTTTTCTGTCAACAGAGGTTCATTTTCTACAGGAAAATTTCGCATAATTTTATATATATTTGACTATAAGTGTTTTATTTTAAAAAAGAAGATAGATAAATCGGTTTTTGGCCTTATTACAAATCAAATGCGAAAGGCATCAAATCAAAAAATCTATTTTAAAATTCTTTAGAGGTCATTTCGAAATTTCAGTATTTTCATAACATTTCGTATCGAATTTTTATTTCCTTGAGAGTCAAAATGATGGAAAAAAAAGGTTCAAAAAAAAGGTTCAAAAAAAATGCTACTTTCAAAAAAATGTGTTTTATAACTTTGATTAAACCTAAAAAGCATTAACAAGTTTTCTATCCATGGCAAAATCAATTCTGAAATTAAAAAACTACGAAGTACATGCAATTGGTTCATCATTCAATGGCAAACTGAATATGAACATTGCCTCCTGGGTAATGCAAACTTCTATGGATGGAAAAACCATAGTGGTTGCTTTGTATAAACCAGATTTTACGCTTGAACTTGTTAAAAAATCTAATCGTTTATGCATCAGTTTTTTAGCAGAAAATCAGTCCAACCTGATTTCAAAACTTGGCAGAAAATCAGGCAGGGAAACGGATAAATTAAGCAAATTAGATTTTGGAATTAGTCCTGGTGGATGTCCTTATTTGAATCAGGCCATTGGATATCTGGATTGTGAAGTGATTCATTGGGCGGATGGAGGCGACCACGAACTGGCCATTTGTAAAGTTTTAAAAAGCCAGAATTTAAATATTGAAAAGCAAGTTCTTAGACTCAACTATTTGAGAGAGAAAGGTTTAATTAGAGGTTAAAATAATCTCAACTGTTTATTAATTGGATTATCAAAATAAGAAAAAACATGGCTGAACATTATCTCTACATTTGTACCAAGAACAATCACAAATGGGTTTTTTCTCTTTTTTACTTAAGTCCGATTCAAAAGCAGTTCCCCCTCCTGAACCAGTTCTTGTGGATATGCACAGTCATTTCCTGCCTGGCATTGATGACGGTGCAACAAATCTTGAAGAATGCCTAAAGCTCTTAAAAACCTTTGAAGACCGTGGGTTTAAAAAGATTATTACCACGCCGCACATTATTCAGGATTTGTATGAAAATACACCTGAAACCATTTTGCCGGTTTTAGAAGATGTAAAAAAGGCCTTGAAAGAATCGGGTTCTGGATTAGAGATTCACGCTGCTGCTGAGTATTTTATGGATGAAAATTTTATCCAATTACTCGAAACAGATGCACCTTTGTTAACATTAAAGGATAAACTAGTTCTTGTTGAAACAGGCTTTATGAACGAACCAGCCAATCTTCGGGAAATCTTTTTTAAAATGCGATTGAAGGGATACAAACCTGTTTTTGCGCACCCAGAACGGTATATGTTTCTCCAAAACCGAAAAGAAAAACTGGAAGAACTTTTCGACAGTGGGGTGTATTTGCAAATCAATACCATGTCACTTGGAGGCTATTATGGTTTGCCTGCATTAAAACTGGCGGAATGGATGATAGAACAAGGTTTTGTGCATTTTCTTGGCTCAGATTGCCATAGAGAACGCCACTTGGAACCACTGGCAAAAGCCTACAAATCAAAGGCTTATAAAAAGTTAAGAGAAATGCCATTGCTAAACGACACCCTATTTTAAACTTTGTTTTCTTGCGTTTCCAACATAAAAAGCATCTGTTTTTTGATCTGGACCATACTTTATGGGATTATGATACAAATTCTGCTCTAACCTTAAAGCAACTTCACAAAACATTCGGTCTTGAAGCTTTTGGATTATATCCATTAGAAAAATTTATAGATTCATTTCATAAAGCCAACTTAAAAGTTTGGGATCTTTTTGAGGAAAACTACATAAACCGCCACGAGCTCAGACACAAACGTTTAGAATTGGTCTTTGAAGAATTTGGCTTACCCAACCAAATACTGGATAATTTTCATGAAAAATATTATGAAATATGCAGTCGCTCAAGCCATTTGATAGAAGGAACAATTGAAGTTCTGGAAATTTTACAAACTCGTTTCGAGCTGCACATTATCACCAATGGTTTTGATGATGCCCAATACAACAAACTGGACTTTAGTGGTTTGAGCAGATTTTTTAAAACAGTTACCACCTCAGAAGCAGCAGGAAACAAAAAACCAGAAACGGAATATTTTGATTTTGCACTTCAAAAAGCCAGGGCCAGAAAGGAGGAATCATTGATAATTGGTGATGGACTTCGGACGGATGTTGCTGGTGCCATTCGATCTGGTTTGGATGTAATTTGGTTTAATGATTCAGAAAAAATATGTCCTTATCCTAATATTTTGGAAATCAAAAGCTTGCGTGAATTAATTACGATTCTATTGATTGAAAGTTAAAAATGACTGGCAATTATGGCTTTCATTTTTTAAGAAGGCAGCAAATCCTTGTTAACTTGCAGGCTTAAAATTTTTTTCTGAATATGACCGCATCTGCAACTTCCATCACACGTGACAAAGTTATTTTCGATCTCATTGATAAAGAATATCACCGTCAGGAATTTGGTATAGAATTAATTGCCTCTGAAAACTTTACCTCCAAACAGGTAATGGAAGCTATGGGATCTGTGCTCACCAATAAATACGCCGAAGGACTTCCTGGAAAGCGGTATTATGGTGGATGTGAGATCGTAGATCAGGTTGAGCAATTGGCTATAGACCGAGCAAAAGAACTTTTTGGAGCCGTTTGGGCAAATGTACAACCACATTCCGGTGCTCAGGCAAATGCAGCAGTAATGTTGGCCATTTTGAATCCTGGTGATAAAATTTTAGGATTCGATTTGTCTCATGGAGGTCACTTAACACACGGTTCACCTGTAAACTTTTCAGGTAAATTATACGATCCTTATTTTTATGGAGTTGAGCCAGAATCAGGTCTTATTGATTGGGACAAAGTTGAAGCCAAAGCCATTGAAGTTCAACCAAAATTACTCATTTGTGGTGCATCGGCTTATAGCAGAGAGTGGGATTATGAGCGTTTGAGAAAAATAGCAGACAAGGTTGGTGCATTTTTATTGGCAGATATTTCACACCCTTCTGCCTTTATCGCCAAAGGGCTTTTAAAGAATCCAGTTCCACATTGCCATTTTGTAACTACAACTACCCACAAAACTTTGCGTGGGCCCAGAGGTGGTTTGATTTTAATGGGACAGGATTTTGACAATCCATTTGGTCAGAAAACACCAAAAGGGGAATTAAAATCTATGTCTTCATTGATTGATATGGGTGTTTTTCCTGGAACCCAGGGTGGTCCACTGGAACACGTTATCGCTGCTAAAGCAATAGCATTTGGCGAGTGTTTAACAGATGAATTTGGAGAATATGTGCATCAGGTTGGGGCCAATGCACAGGCCATGGCTAAAGCCTTTGTGGCCAAGGGCTACAAAATCATTTCCGGAGGTACCGACAATCACCTGATGCTGATCGATTTAAGAAGCAAAGGTTTAACAGGAAAACTTGCCGAAAACACTTTAATTAAGGCTGATATTACCATCAATAAAAACATGGTTCCGTTTGATGACAAATCACCATTTGTTACTTCAGGAATGCGAATCGGAACTGCTGCTATGACCACAAGAGGTTTAAAAGAGGCAGACTTTGTAAAAATCGTAGAGCTAATAGATAGAGTTTTGATGAACAATACAGATGAAGACCTGATTGCCAAAACCAAAACTGAAATAAACGAATGGATGAAATCATTTCCTTTATATAGAGACTAAAATAGTTTATTCCAGAACTCAAAGCTCTGAAATTCAGGGCTTTTTTTCTTTAATCGATTCTGTATCGATTAAACCAAAGGAAATCATTTAAGGTAAATCCTACCGTTACCTGCCAATACTTTTCCAGGCCAACTGTGCTACCTTTTAATCCCCTATGACCATAAGCAACTGCCAAATTTATAAGCGGACGGCTAAACTTGGCCTCTTTTCTAATTATCGGAAATGAAGCACCAATACTCACTTTCTGATCCGTTATAAATTTTCCATTTTGTTGTAATGGAAGTTGCTGATAACTAAGTCCTCCCCGAAAAGTAATGATGTTTAAATAACGTGTAGATTTTTTTGTGCCGATTGTGTATTCACCTCCAACACGCACTGCAATGGCGTTGCGTGCTTTTACAATGGTGTTTTCATCATTTTCACCAGCCGCTTCAATCCAATCAAATTCTGCATTAATAGAACCAACTTCAGGATTGAAAAGTGAGAATCCAGCAGAATAGGTAACAGATCTTTTTAGGCTTGACCTATTACCATCCTGTAATGTATCTTGTTGACTTCCCGCTCCTTTAATTGTAAAAGTGCGGTATTCCTTAAATCCAATAGAATTCCCCAAATCTGCAGTTCCTCCAAAAGCCAGATATGTACTCTTATTGGCTGTAACCGGAATCCGAAGGTGAATACCAGGTTTAAAAACAAACTGGCTTACTTTTCTTTTATAAATAGAAATAAAATTAAAATTAGTTGAAGCGGGTAAAACACCAAAACTTACAGAATCTTCCAATGTACCGAAAAGGTAACTTGCTTCCAGCCCTAGACTTATTGTTTGATTCAATTCATATCCGGAAGCAAACCAAACCTGTGTAATACCACCCAGGCCGCGATTTCTAAAAGACAAAGAATCTGCACCTTCAAATCGTTTTTGATCAAAAATAAAATCCCTGAATGTTTTTGGACGAATACCGAAAGCAGAACTTAATCGTTTAGTAATCGGAATAATAAAAGATAGTTGTGATGGTCCACCGCCACCATCACTTAAAGATGCATTTCCAGGGCCTTTTAAATCCCGGAATACATATCTTAAGTCAATATCAAGATCCACCTTTCTATTAAATGATAAAAGTGCTGGATTAATCAAATTTGGGTGGTCGGAATTAGGTATTGCAAGTCCACAACCTGCCATACCCTCGTTTCTGGTAAGACCAGAGCCAAAAGATTGACCAATTCCGAATCTGGAAATAGGAGAGTGTCCTATAATACTCTGAGCCCTGGCTTTTTGAAAAATCATAAACTGGAAGGCCAGCACCAGAACAATTAGTGGATAACGCAAAATTTTACTTAAATCAGATCAGGCTTTTCAATATCTTCAACATTCCCAGAAAAACGAGATCAGGGACCACAAAATTGGAAGGTTTAAGTCGATGAGCCAAATTATTAACATCACCGCCAGTCAAAATCAATTCAACATCATCTCCAATTTGATTTTTAAAGGACTCCAACTGAAATTCAATTTCAGCGACCATTCCATAAATTACACCTGATGCCAAACATGATACTGTGGACTCTCCAATGAAACCAAGCAGCTCATTTTCAGTAGACAAAGGTAGTTTTGCAGTAAATTCATGCATAGATTTAAAGCGCATTTTCAGGCCTGGCGATATGGTTCCTCCCATATGATTTCCATCCTTAAACAACCAATCTATAGTAAGACAAGTACCTGCCTGAACGATACAAATATTTTTTTGAGCTTGCACAATTCGAGCCCCAAGTATGGCCGCAAGTCTGTCTTTTCCTAAATTTTCAGGTTGGGCGTATGACAATTTCACATCTTTTACATGGGAGCAGTGCAATTGAAAAACAGGAATTTGGGGGAAATTAAGTTGAAGCCTTTCCTCTATATCCGAATTTCCGGACGCTGAAATCATAATACCAGAAATTTGACCGCCTTCAACCAGGTTTACTATTTTTTCCTCCTGGCCTTTTTCAATTAATAACCTTTCCATCAATTTATCATCTTGATAAAGAGCTGCTTTGATATAAGAATTACCAATATCTATGAGTATAAATCGTTTCCCTTCAGTCATTCGTTTTTTTGAATGCCCAAAGATGAACTGATTTGTAAAAAAATTTGCAAATGGATTTGGAATCTAAAATCAGACTGGCAGGTGTACCAGAGCATTTCAACTACCCCTGGAAAATCTGGCTAAAAGGAAATAGTTCTCATTTTCTGGAATTTACATGGGACTGGAAAGATTTTCCAGGTGGCTCAGGGGCCATGATTCAAAGTTTAGAAAATGGAGAAACAGATGTAGCATTTGTTTTAACAGAGGCAGTTGCCAATGCCCAAATGAAAGGTTCATCAATTGTTCCCTTGTCCGTTTTTGTAGAGACTCCTTTGGTTTGGGGTATATTTAGTTCTGTTAAAAATCCGGTTTTACAGGTTTCTCCGGTAGCTGGTAAAAAATATGCCATTTCAAGATTTGGTTCGGGGTCTGAGCTCATGGCCAAAGTAGATGCAAAGGCCAGCGGGGAAAAAATTGAACAGGAGAATTTTGTTCTGGTTCAAAATTTGGAAGGTGCCAGAAATGCACTTGGTAAGTTGGAGGCAGATTTATTTTTTTGGGAAAAGTGGATGACCAAACCATTGGTAGATTCCGGAGAATTTAAAATGATTGATGAGCTTCCAACGCCTTGGCCATGTTTTGTGATGGTTTGCACACCCACATTTGAAAAAGAAATCCAAAAATTAAATGCTTTGCGGTCAGCCTTTACAGAAGTCCTTTACATTGGAAAAAAATTAAAAGCCGAAACCTCATCAAATTTAGAAATCGCCAGAGAATACGGGCTAAAACCAGAAGACATCAAAACCTGGCTTTCCTTTGTGGAATGGGCAAATGTTTGGAGAGATCCTGAAAACGAGCTCAATATGGCAAAAAACACACTTGCAGAAATTTATTGACTTTGATTCACAACAAATTTTTCTAAGGCGTTTGGTGCAGGATTCTTAAAAGGGGCTATCAGCTCATCCACCTTATTGAGAATATATCTGGCTTGCTCCACTACTATTTTTCCCTCATCCGTTAGCTTAATAGGATGTGAACTTTTAACAAAAATCTTTAAGCCTAACTTTTCTTCTACCTGCTTCACTTGGTGGCTTACTGTACTTTGTTCTGCAGAACAAAACTCAGCCCCTTTAGAAAAACTTTGCAAGTCGGCTACTGCTACTACATATTGAAGTTGACGAAGTGTGACGAGCATTGTTTGAATTATTAAAATAGATTTTTCCAGACAAAATTAGGATTTAAGCCTGAAATAAATGTTAAAGTTGTCTTATTTTATAGGAATTAAACTATCGATCCCAAAATGGACTAACTTTTCTTCGATGATATCTTTTTATGTTTAACCAAAAGGCAAGAACCAGATAAATGATAATTGGAGAGCCTATTGTTAAAAAGGAAATATAAATAAAATACAACCTAATACTACTGGTACTCAAGCCCATAACATCGCCAAGCCAGGTGCATACCCCAAAAGCTTTTCTTTCCACAAATGCTTTTAATTGTAAAATCATTTCAATTTAATTAAATTTTAATTACAGTTGATTAATAGCAAATTAGGTCAGAAAGAATTCATGTTATATTTTTGCCGAATTAAATCCACTTTTGGAATAAAAAGTAAATCTACTATAAACTCGTTTTATGTTCAATAAAAAAATTTGGGCCCCTTCAGTTTTCGCTTTGTTTATGCTGCAAGGCTGCGCATTAAATACTATGCTGAAAAAAGCCCAGCAACAAAAATTAACATTAACCCCAAGCCCACTTGAACTCCATGGAGATTCAGTAGCGTTCAGTTTTTCAGCGGAATTGCCAGTAAATATGTTGAAAAAAGGAAAGGCATATTCATTGAGCTTTAATTACAAATATTCAGATCAAAAACTACCTGTTGGGAATTTGAAATTTAATTATTTAGACTTTCCTGAACAAAAGAAGCAATCGCCAAAAATGTCAAGAAAGTTCGCTTTTGCCTATAAATCCAGTAGCATGGATAAAGGGGATTTGATTCTTCAGGGTTCAGCTTCAAACCAAAATGACAAGGCTAAACTTTCTCCGGAAGTTAATTATGCCAAAGGTTTGATACTTACCTCGCAATTGGTTCAGGAAGAAAACCTGACTGTTTTAGCTGGACATGGATACAATCCGCTACCAGAATATTTTCCTGTAAACGTTAATTTTTATTTCGATCAGGGAAGCGCTGTTTTGAAAGTAAAAGGTGCCGAGCCAGAGAAAAAAGGGAAAGCGAAGAAGAAAAAATCTAAAAAGGTTGAAATAAAACCAGCCAACCAAATGGCCCTTGATGCCTACATTGCTTCTAAAAATGCGACAAAGACAGTAACTATTACTGGTATGCACTCTCCTGAAGGTCGTGAAGTAAAAAACACTGAACTTTCTGATCAAAGGGCAAAAGCAATTGAAACGTATTATAGAGGCATGATGAAGAGGCTTAATTATGGAACGAAGGCCGATTCAATTGAATTTGTAACCAAAGCCTTGGTTCAAAATTGGGTTCCAATGAAGGATACCATTGCAGTTGACGATTCGCTGACTAGTGAAGAAAAAGCTTCTGTTATGTCAGTAATAGATGGTCCAGGAACGTATGTTGAACAAGAGCAGGCATTGGAAAAACTGGCTTGTTTTCCTAAGTTGTTATTCCACATTTATCCAAAACTAAGATTGGGTCAAACTGAAATTTTAACTTTAAAACCAAAGAAAACAGATGCTCAAATTTCAATTCTCGCCAAAACATTATCTGAAGGTGGAAAACCAACTGATACCTTAAGCGATAAAGAGTTATCTTATGCAGCCACTTTAACACCAATATTGGCAGAGAAAGAGGCCATTTATATGGCTGCCACCAAGAAAAATGACAGCTGGCAAGCCCACAACAACCTTGGGGCTGTTAGACTTGAGCTTGCCAAAAAGGCCAATGGCGACCAAAAAACAGCTTTGGTTGATAAAGCAATAACCAACCTTGAAATTTCAAGAGCCAGAATGGAAACTGCTGAGGTGTACGCCAATCTTGCAACTGCTTACCAAATGAAAGGTGATAAAGAAAAGATTGATGAAATTTTTGCAAAATCTCAAGGTCTTAGCGGTAACAGTGAAGCCAAACGAATTACCAATTCAGTAAAAGGAACAGTTGAATTGAAAAGAGGCAATTACACTTCAGCTTTAAACATGTTTGCTAACGGAGTAGATGAACCAACTTCCAATTATAATAAGGGTTTGGCTCAGATTTTGAAAAAAGATTGGTCTTCAGGATATTCAACTTTAGAAGAGTTGGCTGCTACAGGTTCTAAAAATGCATTGGTATTTTATGTTCAGGCAATTGCTGCAGCAAGACAAAACAAAACTTCCGAGCTTGGTGATAAGTTAAAAAAGGCAGTTAGTTTAGATCCATCTTTAAAGGCAAAAGCAGTTAGTGATCTTGAGTTCTTAAACTTCTATACCAACGCGGCGTTTAAAGGTGCATTGGAATAAATCTCTGCATTTTTTAATACAGTTTTGAATAATTCATTTCTTAAAACGTTTTCTTAAATAAGCTTTGGGCTCGGTACAAATTGTAACGAGCCCAATTTTTTAAAAGACATGAAAGTTGACATAGACAAGAATTCAGGATATTGTTTTGGCGTAGAATATGCCATTCACATGGCTGAGGCTGAACTGGAACAAAGCGGACAATTATATTGCCTTGGGGATATTGTCCACAATTCTATGGAAGTAAACCGATTGGCGTCCAAAGGTTTAGTGGTTATTGACAAGGAAGAACTTGCTAATTTGCACAATTGCAAGGTTTTGATCAGAGCCCATGGCGAGCCACCAGAAACCTATAAAACTGCCATTGAAAACAATATCGAATTAATTGACGCTTCTTGTCCTGTTGTGTTAAAACTTCAGAATCGTGTTAAAAACGAATTTGATCGGGTCGAATCAAAAGGTGGGCAAATGGTTATTTATGGCCAAAAAGGCCATGCCGAAGTTATTGGTTTGAACGGCCAAATTGGCAACAAAGCCACTATTGTAACCTCTTTGGAAGAACTTGAGAACCTGGATTATTCAAAACCGATTACTCTTTTTAGCCAAACCACTAAAAGCACGGCTGGTTTTCAAAAAATTAAGTCCAAAATCGAGGAAAAAATTCAGAAAGCTAATTCCGAAAAGGAGCTGGACGAAATATTTGATGCCAATGATAGCATTTGCCGACAGGTAAGCAACCGGGAACCACAGCTCAAAGTATTTGCAATAGAATATGACGTGGTTTTATTTGTGAGTGGAAAGAAAAGTTCGAATGGAAAAGCCTTGTATTCTGTTTGCCTGGATTTGAACAAGAATAGTTATTTTATTGAAAATGAGGAAGAAATAGATCCATCCTGGCTTGACGGAGCCAAATCTGTTGGCATTTGTGGCGCCACCTCTACTCCCATGTGGCTGATGGAACAAGTAGCCGAAAAAGTAAAAAGCCTTAACTTTTCAACCACAATTTAAGTTTTTAGGTGCTGCTTTTGGCCATTGAGTCCTCTTGTGACGATACTTCAGTTGCTATTTTAAAAGATGGAATTCCGCTATCAAATGTAGTTTCCAGCCAAATGGTGCACGAAAACTACGGCGGAGTTGTACCAGAAATGGCTTCCAGAGAGCACCAAAAAAACATTGTTCATGTGGCCCAATTGGCGCTCAACCAAGCCAATGTAAAAAAAGATCAAATTGAGGCCATTGCCTTTACACGTGGACCCGGCCTTTTAGGTTCCTTGATGGTCGGGACTTCATTCGCGAAAGGTTTAGCCATGGGTTTAAACAAACCCCTTATCGCTGTTAACCACATGGAGGCCCACATTTTATCACTTTTGATTGATGAGCGAAAACCAAAATTTCCATTTATCTGCCTGGTAGTTTCTGGTGGACACACCATGATTGTTCTGGTTAAAGATTGGGATAAAATGGAAGTTTTAGGAGGAACAAAAGATGATGCCGTTGGGGAAGCCTTTGACAAATGTGCAAAACTGCTGGGCTTACCTTATCCTGGCGGCAAACAAATAGATGATCTGGCAAAAACGGGAAACCCAAAGGCCTTCAAATTTCCAGTGGGTCAAATGCCTGACTACCAATTCTCTTATTCTGGCGTCAAAACATCTTTTTTGTATTTCTTGCAGGAAAAAGGAGAAACATTCATTGCAGAAAACCTGAATGACGTTTGCGCATCGCTCCAATTTGCACTTCTAAAGCCACTTTTATCTAAAACCAGAGAAGCCATGCTTGAATTTAATGTTCAAAACCTTGGTGTCGCAGGTGGGGTAGCTGCCAACTCTTCTTTACGAAATGGTTTAAAAGAGTTATGTAAAAAAGAAAACTGGGATGTTTTTATTCCTGACTTTCAATATTGTACAGACAATGCTGCAATGATAGGAAGAGCTGCCATGTTTAAATGGGAGAAAAAAGACTTTGTAGGATTGAACGTAAGTGCTGAACCCAGATTTAAAATCGGGCAATAAATTTCCTATTCATAAAAGTCCATTTTAGGACTGGTTAAACCAAAATATTTTCAGTAACCGTTTGTCCATCAAGCATCCTGATAATTCGGTGACTAAATTTCGCATCGTTTTCACTATGCGTAACCATAATAATGGTTGTTCCTTTTTCATTCAAATCGGTTAACAACTGCATTACCTCATTACCATTGGTACTATCCAGATTTCCTGTTGGCTCATCCGCAAGAATCAGTTTTGGATTGTTAACTACTGCTCTGGCAACCGCCACCCTTTATTGCTGACCTCCAGATAGTTGCTGAGGAAAATGGTTTCGTCTATGCATAATTTGCATTTGATCCAACACCTTTTCAACACGGGTCTTTCTCTCGGCTGAAGGCACTTTGGGATAAATCAAAGGCAACTCAACGTTTTCATAAACAGTAAGTTCATCAATCAGATTAAAACTCTGGAAAACAAAACCAATATTTTGCTTTCTCAGCTCTGCTCTTTTTCGCTCATTAAATTTGGCCACTTCTATTCCATTGAAAATAAAACTTCCATTATCCGGATCATCCAAAAGGCCGAGGATATTGAGCAGGGTAGATTTCCCGCAACCGGAAGGACCCATGATTGTCACAAATTCACCCTCTTTCACATCTATTGAAATCTTATAAAGGGCTACCGTTTCCACTTCTTCGGTGCGACAGACTTTTTCCATTTCTTTTATTTTTATCATAATCGTATGGTTTTGAATGCGAATTGTTTTTGTTGATTAATTTTCATTTTTAAGCACAAGTTCCTGAATTTCACTATAGTTTTCATAACTATTGGTGATTACCATATCTCCAGTTTTAAGGCCGCCAAGCACCTTCTAATAATCCGGACTTTGGCGACCCAATTGGATGTCTGTTTTATAAGCAACTTTTCCATTTTCACCTACTTTAAAAATCCAGTTGTCTCCTGTTTGTTGATAAAACCCACCTCGAGGAAGCAAAAGGGCCTGGGTTTCATCACTTAAAGCAAGCCTGATCTGAAGGGTTTGTCCTCTACGGATGCCATCAGGAACTTTTCCGGTAAAAATCATATCCACCTGGAATCTACCTCCGGTAACTTGTGTATATACTTTCTTGATTTCCAGACTATATGTTACATTTGACAAGGTCAAATTCTCCTTTTTGACCTGTAAAAATCCGGCTGAAATAATGCTCATCAATGGGAATCCGAACCTTAAATCTGCCAACGCCATCTAATTGCCCCAACCTTTGGCCTTTATTTTTTGATTCCCCAATTTCTGCATCAAGCGAAGTTAATTGGCCATCGATGGGCGATTTTACAACCAAATCACCAACCTTTTTGCGCATTAAGGCAAGAGTAATTTTCATTTTTTCGTAGGATTCCTGCATTTGTTTCAACTGTTCAGCCATAGAAACTGCATCTTTTTTCATAATGTCCTCGGCTAATTGCTTGCGCTTTTTCTGGTAATCCCAAAGATTTTTTGAACTCAGATAATCCTGTTCGCCAATCACTTTTTGATCCAAAAGCTTTTTACTCAGATCATAAACACGTTCAGCTTCCTTTAAGGCATTTTCTACCTCAGCCATTTGATTTTGCCTGTTTATGGAATTTTCATCCGCATTGCTTTTAGCGATTTACATCTGGGTGAGCACATTAAAAACCTGTGTTTCCTGGTTGGGGAGGCTTAGTTCCAAATCGGTATTGGATAATTGAAGAATGGATTGGCCTTTTTTCAACATGGTACCATCTTCCACAAATTTTTCCTCTACCCTACCTCCCTCCAAAGCATCCAGGTAAATGCTGATTTGAGGTTGAACAGTTCCCATAACAGGAATGTATTCCTTAAAAGTCCCGACTTTAACTTCAGCAATTGAAAGCCGCTCAGTATTTACATTAAGCCGACTTTTACCTGATGTTTGCCACCAGGAAAAAGCCAAAACAGAAATCAAGGAAATAACCAATAAAATAGAAAATATCTTTTTAGCTGGCCATTTCTTCTTTTCAACTATGCGATCCATGCCAGAAGAAATACAAAAATCAAGACTTTTTAAAAAAATACTGAATTACAGCTGTTTACAATTAAGCCAATTCAATATTTCTGTCCGAAAATGATACAATTTTAAAACAGGAATGATACAGTGAAAATAACACGAACACACCTAAAACGAAATTAGGCTCAAATTTCCAAAACCATATCCTTAAACACAGAATGCGTATTGATTTTAGCTTTCAATTGATTAAGCATAGAATATAAACCAAAATAGGTGCGGTTAACATACAAACCATCTTTACTTCCCCTGGCTACTTTCGATTCCCGAAGTTCTTTCATATTGCCAAGTTCCTCCGCGAAACTATAAATGCCATCAAAGTATTGGTCATTGCCAAAATCAAATTCATCGGTCCGGAATGGCACACCCAAAATATCAATCATTTTGGTAAAAAGAGGCACATAAAACTTCACATCTGCCTCGCTATCTGAAGGATACAAAAATTCAAGTGCATAAAACAGTTTCATAACCCGCTCTTTGTCATTCACATTAGCTGGGTTGATAAGAGCAAAATAGTTATAGTAATAAAACTCAGGAATTTCTTTCACACAGCCAAAATCAATAATACCCAATCGACCATCGCTCAACATCATAAAATTGCCTGGATGTGGGTCCGCATGAATCTGCCGAAGTTCATGAATCTGAAATTCATAAAAATCCCAAAGTGCCTGACCAATGCTATTTCGAACTTCCTGGCTGGGATTGGTTTCTAAAAATTCTTTTAAGTGCTGGCCAGGGAGCCAATCCATAGTGATTATGCGTTTGCTACTCAGTTCAGGATAATATGTAGGAAAAAACAGGTTTGGAATGTGTGCACAAGCCATGGAAATTTCCTGTGAACGGCGTACTTCCAGCTCATAATCAGTCTCTTCCAATAATTTTCCTTCTACTTCTCCCATGTATCTGTCAACATCGGCCTCGTTCAAACCCATCAAGCGAACCGCAAACGGTTTAACCATTTTGAGGTCAGAACTGATGCTATCCGCTACACCTGGGTATTGGATTTTCACCGCCAGTTTTTTCCCATCTTTTGTGGCTTCATGTACCTGGCCAATGGAAGCGGCATTGCTTGCTTGTAAATTGAAACTGTCATAAATCTGGCTGGGGTTTTTGCCAAAATGCTTTTGAAAAGTTTTGATAACAAGCGGTCCGGAAAGCGGTGGTGCAGAGTATTGGCTCATTTGAAATTGCTCCACATATGCCTTTGGCAAAACCGACCGGTCCATACTCATCATTTGGGCCACTTTAAGGGCTGAACCTTTTAACTTGCTGAGGGACTGGTAAATGTCTGTAGCATTATCCTGATGAAGCCCTTCTTTTGTAAGATCAGGATTGACCATTTTTTTGGCATAATGCTTAAGGTAATTTCCCCCAATCTGCGCTCCGGTCTTTAAAAACTCAGTGGCTCTTTGTACTTTAGAAACTGGAATGGTGTTTTGTTCTTTCATTTTAATAATGTTATTCCCGTAAGCGGATTTAATGGCCGATTTTTTAATAATGTCACCTCTACGATGTTTATTGACTGGTCTGTTCCAGTCTATTATGATGTCACCACTGCGAGGTTTTTTTTTAATGCTTTTTTCCCAATCCCCGATTCCTAGATCCCAATTACTTTGAACTATAAACTCAAAACTTTGAACTATAAACTACCTCCTTCTTCCAATTAAAAACTTGGCGAAATCAAATGCCTTATCAAGTGTATTTTCCTTCATAAGATCCAAACCGAGGTTTACTGCTTTTTCAATGGCGGCATCTGTGTCTTCAAATTCTTTGCTATTGTCTTTCAACCAAAAATCGAGAATGAACCAAAACTGAACAATCAATGCTTTTTGATAATAGTCGCTGATTTTGGTTCTATCGGCCATTTCCCCTGTTTCATAACCTAAGTTTACCAATTTCTCAAAATATGGTTCCAATATTTTCTCAACCGCTTTTTTGGCCGGCAAATGGTTTCCAGGCTTAAACCAACCATTAGAAGAATAGGATACATAGCTCCTTTGGCCCTTCAGCGTTTCTATTATTGTGTAATAAAACGTTAAAATGCGCTCCCGAACTGAAAATGCCGCATATTCCTCACTAGCTTCAATTCGGTTTATTGTTTCTTTTAGTAAACCTTCCCAGATATCAACCGCAATTGCATCGAATGAATTGTAGTGTTGGTAGAATTCCGCCTCAGGTATGCCCACGCTTTTGGCGAATAAGTAAACTGAAGTAGGGTTTTTGCCCTCTGTCAATACAAAATCCAGATATTCGGATTGTACTTTTGTCTTAAGATCGATTTCGGTTTTGGACGCAGATTTTGTTTTCATGCCGGAAAAATAATAAATAAAACTCGTGCTTACGACAGCCTCCAATTAACGTCTGAAAGGACAAAAAGTTTGAAGTCTGCGCAAACATTATTTTTAAAACAAAAGAGCCTAATTGGAATTAGGCTCTTTTTTCATTTTTGGACCTTGAAAACCTGAGCGCTTGAGTTTTTAAAAAAAATCTAGCTCTTTTTTATCACTTTTTCAAAAAAACCGATGGAACAATCAGAGGATTTGCTGCTATGTGAATTTTTCTTTCTAGTTTCAACCGAAAATTTTGTTCATGCCTTTTTGCCTCGCTATAGGATTCCTCAACTTCCGCTGGATCGACCTCATCGATATCCTGCTGGTTGCCTATTTGGTGTATCAGATTTATAAGCTGATAAGGGGTTCAGTAGCCCTCAAAATTTTTATTGGCATCATTTCAATTTATGTCATTTATCAGATTGTAAATTCTCTTGGCATGGAAATGCTGAGTGGAATTTTAGGCCAATTTGTAGGTGTTGGTGGATTGGCTGCTCTAATATTGTTTCAACAGGAAATCAGAAAAATACTTTTGTTAATTGGCAAATCCTCCATCATATCAGAGGAAGGGCTGTTTAGAAATATTTTTTCCGGATCAGCCAACCGGGACCATTTGCAACTTTTACCTGTAATAGAAGCGGCCAAAGCCTTGAGTCAAACCCATTCAGGTGCGCTTATTGTTTTTGCCAGAAGTACAGAATTGAAATTTTATGCCGAAACCGGCGATTCAATTGATGCAGTTCTTTCTAAAAGACTTTTGCAGAGCATTTTTGTAAAAACCAGTCCTTTGCATGATGGGGCGGTAATCATTGCAAAAGGTCGGATTAAAGCTGCTCGATGTATTCTTCCAGTTTCCGAAAATCAGGACTTACCTCCAAATTTTGGCCTTCGGCACCGTTCGGCTTTGGGACTTTCTGAAATGACGGACGCAGTTGTTTTGGTAGTTTCTGAAGAAACAGGGCAAATGTCCATAGCCCATGACGGACTTTTAGAACACAATTTAAATGTAAATGATTTGAAGGAAAAGCTCACCACAATGCTTTCAGCGCCATTGCTCAGGCCTTTTGAGGAAGAAATAAGCGGAACTGAAATGCTTTTAAAAACTGAAGTTTAAACTTTAAAGGCTCATAATCAACTTGTTTTCACACTTTGAAATTATTCCAATGGCTTCAAATAAATTCAGTTTCATTTGTTTCCAGAAATCAGTTTCATTTTTTGCAGCACAAAAAGGCTAATTATTTCCAATTTGAATCCTGAGATATCCATTGTAATCCCTTGCTTAAATGAAGCAAATACAATTGGCATTTGTGTGGCAAAGGCAAAACAAGCATTGCTTGAAAACAAAGTTTCAGGAGAAGTTATAGTCGCAGATAATGGAAGCACTGATGGTTCCCAAAAAATTGCCGAAAATGCAGGTGCTCAAGTTGTTACAATCAGTCAAATTGGATATGGTGCTGCTCTATGTGGTGGAATTTTGGCTTCAAGTGGTGAATTTATCATTATGGGAGATGGGGACGACAGCTACAATTTTCTGGAAATTGAACCATTTTTAAACGAATGGAAAAACGGAACTGAGTTTGTAATCGGCAACCGATTTGTTGGTGGAATTGAAAATGGAGCCATGCCCTGGCTGCATCAATATCTGGGAAATCCTGTTCTTTCATTTATTGGCCGGCTATTTTTTCAAAATGGATTTGGGGATTTTCATTGTGGCATGCGAGGTTTTACACGCGAAGCCTTTGAAAAAATGAATCCCAATACAGCTGGAATGGAGTTTGCCTCAGAAATGGTGGTTAAAGCCTCACTTCTTCAATTAAAATCAAAAGAGGTACCCATAAAATTGTACAAAGACGGAAGAGGAAGACCTCCACATTTGAATACATGGAGAGATGGCTGGCGGCATCTGAGGTTTTTATTATTGTTTAGCCCTCGTTGGTTGTTTTATTATCCAGGCTTAACCTTTGTTTTTTTTGGCATGTTGTTTTCAACCTTGCTTTTAAAATCTGAACTGCCTTTCCAATCACTCCGGCTGGATGTGCATACCTTGTTATATACATCTGCTTTGGTTCTAATTGGTTTTCAACTGATTGCCTTTTATTTACTAAGCCAGGCCTTTGCAAGACGGGAAGGTTTATATATTCAAACTTCTGGTATTGATCTTGCCTGGTTTCAACTGGAAAGAGGTTTACTTATGGCTTTGGGGTTTTTGATTTTAGGAATTGGATTTTCTGTTTCTGCCCTTCAGATTTGGGAGGTTCAACACTTTGGACCGCTAAACCCTCAGGTCGTTCTCAGAAAAGTTATACCTGCTGTTACCTCAATTTTATTGGCTTTTCAGGTTGGGACATTCAGTTTTTTTATGAGCTTTTTGCAAATTCGTAAAACAGGATAAAAGTAATACTGTTAATAATTTAAGGAAAAACCATGTTTAAATCTATTAAAAAGGTATTTAAGTCTAAATTTGCAGTTGAAATCTGAAAGTTCAAATTGCCTATATCCATTAAAGTTTGCGGCCTTACAAATAAGGAAAATATAGAAACATTAGTTGGCTTAAATCTTGACTATATGGGCTTTATATTTTTTGAGGATTCAAAAAGAAAAGCTGAAGTTGTGTTGGTGAACAAGGTTTTAAAACAGATTCCAAAGGATATTAAAAGGGTTGGTGTTTTTGTAAATGAAAATGAAATTCTTAGAATTGCCAGGATTCTAACTTTAGACTGTGTACAACTTCATGGTAATGAATCACCCGAATTAGGCAAAACACTAAAAAACAACAATTTAGAGGTTTGGAAAATTTTTGGTTTACAATCAGAAGATCCAAATTGGGAAATGATGAAAAATTGGCTTTTAGACTGGGATGCCTTTCTTTTTGATACCGCATATCCCCAATATGGCGGAACGGGTCAAAAGTTTGAACACAATGTTTTAAAAACATATCCTTTCGAAAAACCTTTTTGGCTTTCAGGTGTAATTGGTCCGGATTTCCTTTATTTACCAGAATTTTTAAAAGATTTACCTTTTCTTGGTTTTGATATCAACTCAAAGTTTGAATCAGAAACTGGTATAAAGAATTTAGACCAAGTCAAAACATTTTTTTCACATTGGAATTCCTGAATATATGGCGATAGAATCAAAATTTGAGGTTGACCTTAATGGTTACTATGGCGACTTTGGCGGAGCATTTATTCCTGAAATGCTGTATCCAAATGTAGAAGAGTTAAGACTTAACTACCGTTTGCTGATGGATTTACCCGAATTCCAATTAGAATTCAGGAAATTATTACGGGATTTTGCAGGAAGGCCAACCCCTTTGTATGAATCCAAAAAATTATCGGAAAAATGGGGAATCAGACTTTTTCTTAAAAGGGAAGATCTTTGTCATACCGGGGCTCATAAAATCAACAATACGATAGGGCAAATATTGATTGCCAGGCATTTAGGCAAACATAAAATCGTAGCGGAAACAGGTGCTGGTCAACATGGCGTAGCAACTGCAACAGTTTGCGCTTTGATGGGCATGGAGTGTATTGTGTATATGGGCAAACACGATATGGAAAGACAAAAACCAAATGTGGATAGAATGCGGATGTTAGGGGCCAAAGTTGTGCCAGCAACCTGTGGAAGCCAAACCTTAAAAGACGCAACAAATGAAGCAATGCGTCATTGGATTAATCATCCGGAAGACACCCATTATATAATTGGTTCAGTTGTTGGGCCCCATCCTTATCCGGATATGGTAGCTCGTTTTCAGTCAGTTATCTCTGAGGAAATAAGAAAACAACTTTTATCTGAAACTGGCTCAGAATTACCAGAGGCGGTTATGGCTTGTGTTGGAGGAAGCAATGCTGCAGGTACATTCTTCCATTTTCTGGAAGAACCATCTGTAAGATTGATAGCCGTAGAAGCTGCGGGAAAAGGAATTTACTCTGGCCAATCCGCTGCAACTACTGCCTTAGGAAAAGATGGGATTTTGCATGGCTCAAAAACAATACTCATGCAAAACTCTGACGGACAAGCAATTGAACCTTATTCAATTTCCGCCGGATTGGATTATCCTGGAATCGGACCCATGCATGCACATTTGTTTACAAGCCACAGAAGAGAATTTGTAGCCGCTACAGATAACGAAGCCATGCAGGCTGCTTTTGACCTAAGCCGCACAGAGGGTATTATTCCAGCCTTGGAAACAGCCCACGCTTTGGCAGTTTTTGACAGGGTAAACTTCAATAGAGGTGACGTGGTAGTTTTGTGTTTATCTGGAAGAGGAGATAAGGATTTGGGTACTTATACCAAATTTATTGATCAATATACTGGATAATATTATTTCGTTTATTCATCAAACCTGAAGGCAAATTTAGCAAATGAACTACATTGATATTTTTTGTGTTGGGGCAATAAATGTACTTATTTTATTATTTTTTTTAGTAGGTGCATTACTAATTACAAAAAAATCAAATTCTAATCAGGAAAATACCGATGTCCTTAATGTACTAATTGGACTGCCGGTTTTTCTAACCTTAACTAGTAGTATCATAGCAATTTTACTTATGGGATTTAAAACCATATTTATTATAGCTATATTCCTAATACTACCATGGATCAGTTATAAACCAGATAAAGATAGATTTAAAGCAATACATAAGACTCTTCTGTTTTATATTCCATTTTTTATAGTATTTTTTTTATTAAAGGCATTAAATATATTAACACCTGGAACTAATCTGATTGGTACTACTGCGTTTGACGACTTTTCTTATACTTCACAAATTAATTTGCTCTTAAAAATTAGAAAAGAAACCTGGTTTTTAGAGTTAGAAAGGGGAATGTTTGGTCAGGATGTGGCGATAAAACCTTATCACTATTTTGAGTTTTATTTAGCCATCTTTTTGAAATTTTTTTCTAAGCTCAATACCTATCAAACTTATCATTTATCCGTAGTCCCTCTTTTCCAGGCAATGGCAGTTGGCTCAGGAGCATTGGTAATCAGGTACTTTTCAAAATGGAAAAATTATCAAGTTCTTTTACTAACTTCTTGTTTGTTTTTGTGCCTGAGATATACCATTTTAGATGAAGTAATATTTAAAAATCTCCCAGAATTTTTAGTTCAAATCTTAAAGCACTTTGCATTTCAAAAGGTGTTTTTAAATGATGCCGGCCCACATATTTTATCAAGTTATTTCGGCATAAAGCTTTGTATTTCTATGATATTTGTTGCACCTCTTATTTGTCTTCAAAATTTAAAAAACAACTATAAATATCTAATAACAAGCCTTTTACCGATCATTTCAATAACCTACGTTCCATTTACTATTCTCTATAGTTTTGTAGGATTTCTGATTAATAAATTTGACTTCAAATGGTTTCTTTCAATTTTAATTTTAGGCTCCCTTTTTATCTTTTATTCTATTAATGGTAATGGGGAAATACACGGCGATAAAGTTAATTTCATTACAAAATTCATTGATAGCAATAAATCAGATCCATATTTTTTGCCAAGAGGCATAAGTTTTTTTATAATTCAAACTATCGAATTCACTTATTTAACAATATTAATCTCTTTCATTTTAATATTTTTTATTATTAAAAAACCATCAAGGAAAATATTGTTATTTTTTGCAATACTTTCTGCATTTCCTTTTTTTTTATATGAATTACCAGTAGGTAAAGCATTATTCTATATCACATTATTTGTATTAATTATATTTTCACTCAAAAAAATAATTTACAATCCTCTCATTAAGGAAAATTTACAAATTACCATTACAACAATTGGCCTCTTTAGTGCCATAATTTGTTTCTCATTTGTAATTGATCTTTCTCAAATATTTATATTATTTTTTTATTGTGCCCTTCCAATATATTTAGGGATTTTAATTTCAACGACCGAAATTAAAAACAAGAACCTGTTTATATTCATCTCTGGCATAATTATTATCTTCAACCTATTTAATTTAAAATACAACCTGGAAAGAGAGTGCCAACCGATAATCGATAAGGAGGAAACAGCCATCAAAATTAAAAGTTGGTTTAAAGTGATGCCAAATCATAGAGCTGTTCATTTTAACATTTTAACAAACTCGCCCTTTTTAGCATCAAGCATGATTGGGCATGAGTTCTTACAATATTCTGATTCAGTTACAAGTGCCTGGATTTCAATAGATCTAATGACAAAGAAAGATAGTTTGAATTTCAAAGATGCAGGGCTAAATTCCTATGTAGAACGTTTTACTTTCAACAGTTTTTACAAAAAAGAAATTCAATTTTCAAAGGATTCTGGCTTTATTTTTATCCAAAAAAAATTCATAAAGCAGAACGATATTCATTTGGTTTTTGTGTCGGACAACATCGCAAGGTCTAACACAAATTATTTAAAACCTATAATTAAAGATTCTATCCGAATAGAAAAAGGACGATATACTGCCTTTTTAATTGATCCGAATTTTTTAAAGTAATAGTTCCAAATGGCTATTTCTCTTCCAAGCCCTCTTTATATTTACTTATAGCCTTCAATATACCTTTGGCTGCTGCATTTTGCCCATCCTCACCATGAAGGGTTTTCTCCTCTTTGTTGTGTGTCAGGTATCCAAGCTCAATTAAAACTGCAGGCATAGAAGTTTTCCATAAAACCAAAAAACCTGCCTGCTTTACCCCTCTGCTAGTTTTACCATCCTGATTCTCAAATTGTTGCTCTACTTTTTGTGCGAAGGAAAGAGACCTATCCAAAAATACATTTTGCACATTGGCAAAGAAAATATGCGCTAAAGGCGAATTGGGATCGAATCCGCCATATTTTTTCAAATAGTCATCTTCTTTTAAAATAACCGCATTTTCCCTTTTTGCGACTCTAAGATTCCCCTCCGAGGTATGAAGTCCCATTGCGTAAGTCTCAGATCCACAAATATGTGCAGGGCCAGAATTGCAATGAATTGAAATAAAAAGATCGGCGTTATTCCGGTTGGCTATACTGGAACGTTCATTCAATTCAATAAATTTATCCGTGGTCCTGGTGTAAACAACCTTTATTTCAGGATACTTTACTTTAATGAGCTTTCCTAATTTCTGGACAACTGCCAATACAACATCCTTTTCTTTGGTTTTTTTTCCGTGAGTCCCAGGATCTTTTCCACCATGCCCAGCATCGAGGACAATGGTTTTTAGCCGGTATTTTTTATCATATTCCTTAAAACTGAAAAAAACAGCAATAAAAAGTGAAATAATCCACAATAAAACGGTAAGTCTGATCGTTTGAATTGGCATTGGCGCCGCTATGTCTTAATTTTGTGCCAAAATTGCAAAATCCTTCGCTCACCACACTGCTTTGTTCCGCATCTGTTTATTAGTTCTCCTTTTATTTTTTGGGCTATTGCCGTTTTGGGTGGAGGCACAGGTTAAACCAAAAGGAACAAAACCCAAAACGTCCAAAAGCTCTGTGGGAAAAAAAACAAAGCCCACGCCAAAAAAAACTAAAAGTGCTCCATCTGAAATTAAGATTAAGCCCATAGCCATACAAGTAGATACTGTTAAAAATCTGGACTCATTGGTTAGTGATTCGCTTTTTATTGATTCAACAGATGTTACCTCCTCTAGTGGAGACCTTCAGGATGAGGTTAAATATACTGCAGAAGATTCTGTTATATACGACGCCTCAGTTTCCAAAGTTTACCTATTCCATAATGCCAAAGTGGAATACACCAATTTAACTTTAACTGCAGAATATGTGGAAATCGACTTGATTAAAAATGTTGCCTTTGCAAAGGGTCTTCCAGATACAACGGGAAAGTTAAAAGGGAAGCCAGTTTTTACCCAAGGCGCAGAGAAGTATGAGGCCAACTCAATGACCTACAATTTTAAAAGCAAACGAGCAAAAATTCAAGGCATTGTTACCCAACAAGGCGAGGGATACATTCATGGTGAATCAGTAAAGAAAACACCTGAAAATCAGATGTATATTCGCAATGCACAATACACAACCTGCAATCTTGAACATCCGCATTTTCATATTCAAGCTTCAAAAATCAAAGTAATTCCGGGAAAGAAAATGGTAACCGGACCTTTCAATATCCATTTTAAAGAATTACCTACGCCATTTGGTTTTGGTTTTGGCATATTTCCAACACCTCAAAGTGCTTCTTCTGGTTTAATTGTTCCTACATATGGCGAAGCCGTGGACAGAGGTTTTTTCCTTAGAAACGGTGGATATTACTGGCATATAAACGATTATGCCGAAGCCAGAATATTAACTGATATATATTCCAAAGGGAGTACCGGACTTTCTGTGTTAGCCAATTACAAAAAGCGGTACGGCTATAGTGGAAATTTGGATGTCAGATATTCAAACCGTAAGGCAGGAGATGATAATTTAACACCAGTTGGGGAGGATTTCTGGTTGCAGTGGAGTCACATTCCTGAAACAAGAGGAACCTCTTCATTTTCGGCCTCGGTTAATCTTGGAACCTCCACGTTTAACAATAGAAACTCCTTTAGCACACAAAACTACTTGTCCTCAACCTTTTCTTCAAACGTAGCTTATTCCAAAACTTTTAAGAACACACCGTTCAGTCTGGGAATAAATGCAAGACAGCAGCAAAACGTAGTTACCAAACAAATCGACATGGACTTGCCTACATTTAATCTGAATATGAACCGGATTTATCCATTTAAAAGGGGCAGTAGTTCAGGAAAAAGTTGGTGGGAAAAAGTGAGTTTTGCCTACTCCATGCAAGCTCAAAATACCATTAGCAATGCACCAGTTTCGGCACAGGCTTTTTCAGGAGCAACAATACTTAAAGAAGCTAGTAAGCTAAATGACAGCATTTTGCCTTTTGAACAAAAGAATTTCAAACCTATTTTAGACAGGATGAAAAATGGAATGAAACATTCTGTACCTATTTCCACCTCATTTAACCTCCTTAAATATTTGCAGGTGGCACCCAGTTTTAATTATGATGAATATTGGTATCTGCAAAGACTTGACTACAATTGGATAAAGGAGAAAAAAGCACTTGATATTGACACCATTCAGCAGTTTTCAAGGGCTTATAATTATAACAGCAGTGTTTCGTTTCAAACACGACTTTACGGCATTTTTTTTATAAAGAAAGCCGGAATTGAAGCCCTTCGACATATTGTAAATCCAACAATTGGGTTTAGTTACAGACCTGATCTTTCGGATCCAAAGTACGGAATGACCCGTGAAATACAAATTGATTCGTTTGGGAAAACAGAAAGACTTAGCCCTTTTGCAAACGCGGTATTAGGTGGAACTCCAGCCAGAGGTGAAAGTGGGTCTGTTAACTTTTCACTTTCAAATACATTTGAATTGAAGGTGAAAAACAGAAAAGATACGACAGGAAAGGAACCGTTTAAAAAGATAAACCTACTTGATAATTTGAATATTGCCTCTTCATACAATATGGCAGCAGATTCATTTCAACTGGCACCCATCAATATTTCTGCAAGAACAACGCTATTTGGAAACTTAAATGTGAACTTAAATGGTGTTGTGGATCCGTATTCTTTTCAGGCACCAGTTTTAGATCAGGAGGGGAATCAAATAAAAGCTCAAAGAAAAACCCCTGTTTATGCATGGAAAGCTGGTAATGGAATAGGAAGGCTTAATTCTTTAAATCTTGCAACGAGCACAAGCCTAAACCCAAAGGCAAGAGAAAAGAAAAAATCGCCTAAAAAGAACATGAGTGCTCAGGAGGAACGAGAACTGGATTTTATAAATGCCAACCCAGATATGTATGTAGATTTTAATATTCCCTGGAATTTGAATCTTGCATACAATTTAACCTACACCAAAAATGGATTTGACAAATCTGCATTCATGCATTCTTTGACCTTTAGTGGAGATGTAAACCTCACCCCAAAATGGAAAGTTGGATTCAACTCAGGATATGATTTTATAAATAAAACTTTGGTTTACCCAAATATCAACATTTACAGAGATTTACATTGCTGGGAAATGAGGTTTAATTGGGTCCCAACAGGAAACAGGGGTTCTTATTCAATAGATATTAACGTAAAAGCATCTGTTCTTCAAGATCTTAAGTTAAGCAGAAGAAGAAGTTGGTTTGATAGATAAACAGCAAAACAAAAAATGGCACCAATAGAAACCGGGTATTTTGTTCATGAATCATCTTATGTGGATGCCAATGTGGAGATTGGCTTTGGTTGTAAAATCTGGCATTTTTGTCACATCATGAGCCATTCTAAACTTGGCTCTGGTTGTAATCTGGGGCAAAATGTGGTTGTTTCACCCAATGTTACGCTTGGAAAAAATGTGAAAGTTCAAAATAATGTTTCCATTTATACAGGTGTTGAATGTGAAGATGACGTTTTTTTGGGTCCCAGCATGGTTTTTACAAATGTGTATAATCCCCGAAGTGCGGTGAACCGAAAGAGTGAATTTTTAAAAACCCTGGTAAAAAAAGGAGCAACCATTGGGGCCAATGCAACCATTGTTTGTGGCATTACCATTGGCAAATACGCATTTATAGGCGCAGGTGCTGTGGTAAACAGATCTGTACCAGATTTTGCACTAATCGTTGGAAATCCAGGGCGTCAAATTGGATGGATGAGTAAAAACGGGAAGCGGCTTCATTTTGATGAAAACCATGAGGCCAGATGTTCTGAAAGTCAGGAGCTGTATTATCTGAAAGATGGCAAAGTGGAAATAGAAAAAAACTAAAAATCCTTAAAACATAAGAATATGAAAACCAAAATGAACCTTCAAAATACTGTTATCTCGGTAACTGGTCTTGGCTATGTGGGTCTTCCAATTGCACTTGCATTTGGGCGAAAATTTCCTGTTGTAGGTTTTGACATTAACCCATCACGCATAGAAATGATGCAAAAAGGCTTAGATCCAAGTGGTGAGGTTACTTCTGAGGAATTTGCTGGTGTCAATATCGAATTTTCGGCCAATCCAGCTTTTTTAAAAAAAGCCAATTTTCACATCGTTGCGGTGCCTACTCCTATAGATGCCCATACAATGCCAGATCTTGGACCCTTACTTTCAGCAACTGAAACCATTGCAAATGCATTAAAACCAGGCGATTATGTGGTTTTTGAAAGCACTACCTATCCAGCCTGTACAGAAGAAGATTGTGTTCCGATTTTGGAAGAAATTTCAGGGCTCAAAATGGGTAAAGACTTTAAAGTAGGCTTTTCTCCGGAAAGGATAAATCCAGGAGATAAAGAACATACACTTGCCAATGTGATAAAAGTAGTTTCCGGAAATGATGCCGAAGCACTTGAATTTATATCAGCGGTTTATGGAAGCATTGTTGAAGCAGGAATTTATCAGGCAAGTTCAATTAAGGTTGCAGAAGCTGCAAAAATTATAGAAAACACGCAGCGGGACCTCAACATTGCCTTGATGAACGAGATCAGCATGATTTGTGACCGTCTGAAAATCAACACATTTGAGGTTTTGGAGGCCGCAGGAACCAAATGGAATTTTCTAAAATTCTCACCCGGTTTGGTAGGTGGGCATTGTATAGGTGTAGATCCATATTATCTGACTTACAAATCAAAAGCGCTAGGGCATGACCCGAAAATTATTCTTGCAGGACGGTACACCAATGACCAAATGCCAGCTTACATCGCTAAAAAGACTGTTCAAAAAGTAGTAAAGCAAGGAAAAAATCCAGCTGAATCTAAGGTCTTGGTATTGGGTGCTACCTTTAAAGAAGGTGTAAGTGACGTCAGAAATTCTAAAGTGGCCGAACTTGTACAGGAGCTAAAGGCATATTCATTATTGGTTGACGTGGTTGATCCTCTGGCAGATAAGGACGCACTACATGAAGAATATCAAATTGACCTGAAAGAAAAACCAGAAGGAAAGTACGATGCCATCGTTTTGGCAGTAGCCCACAAACCATTTCTCGAAATAGACAATGCCACACTTCAAAGCTGGGCGAATTTTCCTGCATTGCTTGTTGATATTAAAGGTTTGTTCAGGAAAAGAGCGGAAGGATTTGAGTATTGGTCGTTGTAGAAAACGACCAACACTTCCTTTCTATAAATTACCTAAAAAATGATTAAATGTATCACCTCTCAATCCTAAACGAATGGTTTCCAGAGGGATGATTTCATTCGGAGCAATATTTCCAAGGTTTACATTGGCTCCTAAAAGTTTGATAAACCAGACTTGTTGTGCCTTTTGAGGTGCTTCCCAAATAATACTTTCAAAGGGAATCTGGGTTAATATTTCATCAACCAAACCTTCTCGTACTTCACCAGTGGGTCTAAATAATCCAACAGTTCCGCCTTCTCTTGCCTCTCCGATTACTTTCCAAGCACCTGCTTCCAACTCTTTGTTCATCAGCTGAATCCATTTGTAAGGTGGTATTATCTTTTGTTCATCTTTGGAACCAACCTCGGATAAAACTGTAGCTCTTTTGGCAAGTTTTTCAATGTAGCTACATTTTTCATCATGAGGTAATTCGATAGAGCCATCACTTACTTCAACATGGTCCAAATTAAACGTATCTAAAACCCGCAAGTAGTCCTCAAATTGATTTCTTACTACGAATGCCTCAAAAAGTGTTCCTCCAAAATAAACGGGAACTCCAGCTGATTTGTAAACGGCTAGTTTTTCTTTCAGGTTTGGGGTAACATAAGATGTAGCCCAACCCAACTTTACAACATCCACATAACCAGCGCATACTGACATAAAATCTTCAGCCTCACGTACGCTTAGACCTTTGTCCATTGCCATGGTATATCCAGAATTCCTCGGTTTGTTTGTCCTTTCCGGTAGTTGGTTTAAGTTATAATTCATTGATTTGATTTTCCGTTATTTTTTATTTCCTGGATAATTTTATACAGCATTTTCTGGGTTTTAATGTCATCAAAAAATTCATACAAAACCGAGTGGCTGTCATAATCCAATAAGATTCCGTTTTCTAAATATATAAGCGCCTCTTTAAAGGACCCGCTTGAGAACAAATAAGAGGCATTTCGATAATACAACAAAGCTTCATCCGGCATAAGCGCAATGGCTTCATTAATCATACTTACTGCCTTCTCTACATGACCTTGTTCAAAATATATATGAGACCAATCCAGCCAAAGCGTAAGGTTTTCAGGCTCTATTTCATATACTTTTTCAAAAGCTTGTTCTGCGGAAATGATGTTACCTAAGCCATATTCTGCAACTGCTTTGTTGATCCAATACGTTGGGTTTTCTTCATCATATTGAATGGCTTTATTAAAAAAATGAATGGCTTCAGAAAACTTTTCCATTTCCAATAAACAAGAGCCTATGCCAAAATAGGCATCATCTTGTTCGGGATTTATCTTTATCGCTTTTCTAAAATGATGAATGGCCTGGTCATATTTTTCAAGGCTTTCCATTGCTGCACCCACACCTACATAATAATCAGCTTGCTTATCTGTTATGGCAATGGCCTCCTGAAAGCATACCGCTGCCTCCTCAAATTTATCCATGTTCATCAGGATATTTCCTTTGTGAAAATGGGCGATATGCATTTTTTCCTCTAAAGCCAAACAGTAGTCAATAGCGACTAAAGCTTCTTCAAAGTCTTCGATGGTATTTAAAACATTGGCATAACTTAACCAAAGCAGAGCGTCAAATGGATCCGCATCAAGGGCTATTTTAAAATAGGGTAATCCTTCCTCAAGATTATCTCCTGCACTTAAAACAACCAGAAATTCCTCTAAACAATCATTGGCATTTGGGTCAATATCAAGCGATTTTTTAAACCAGAAAATGGCATCCTCGAAGTTTTCCATTTGTGCAAAAGTATTGGCCAAAGCATGGTACAATCTTTCTTTTTGTTCTACAATGGGCTCAAGTTCAGTTATATAGTGGATTGCATCGGTATGTTTTCCTTCAAAATTCATGAGGGAACACTTTAATACGATCAAGTCCACATCATACGGGAAAAACTGTTCTGCTTTTTCCACCATCTCCATAGCATTTTTATTATCGCCACATGTTGCCAGGACATGGGCATAATCTAAAAGAAGTTCAGATGCATAAGGAAACGTGGACATGGCAAGTTCGCAAGCCACTTTGGCCTTTGCAGGTTCGTTTTGCGAAACATAGTGGAAAATGATATATTCATACGCCTCAAGATCCAGAAATTCAGTCTTTTGAGCCTTTTGCATAGACTCATATTTTTTTACCCACTCCGTACCTTCCTTATCGTTATTAAATTCTCTTGGCATGTATTCTATGTCTTTTTCCCCTCCTGCCTGCCTGCAAATATCTAAATTTGGAAATCCTAACCTAATAAATTCACTTAAGATTCGAGCAAACCCAATGAATGGAGTCGTCTAATTTTTTAAATCTAAAATCGGGCCAAATTTTTGCCAGCAAATCACTTCTGTAAATCAGCCGTTTGGCAGAAGCTCTGGCTGTAAATTTTGTCAAAAATGGTTTTTTTCTAAAAATAAAACAGATTAAAAAATTCAGACGCCAGGCAATTTCCGACAAAAATGGACTTGTTTCTATTTTTGGTGCTTGTACTTTCAGCGTTTGAGCTGACTTTTCTAAAAATTCTTTGTAAGAAATATGGCCAGCACTGAGCACCAGCCTTTCTCCATTTTCAGGACCTTCAGTCAATAGCTTAACTATTACCTCACAAACATCCCTTACATCCACATAGTTGATCCAACCTGTCGGATAAAATGGCATTCCCTTTTGTGCATATCCAAAAAGTGTATTGCTACTTTCTTTTGTAGATCCCTGGGACAAAATAATGGATGGGTTAACCATGGCAGCTTTTAAACCTTCTTCGACACCACGGGCTATTTCCAATTCAGCCTGATATTTTGTATAAGCATAGTCAGAAGTATCATCTTCCGGATTAAAGCCATTTCGCTCATTTAATTCGCTAGGTGCTGGTTTACTGGGAGATAAAGAGGCTACAGACGAAACATAGACTAACTTTTTCAATTTGGGTGCCACCAAAGCACAATTGACTATATTGGAAGTTCCCTCCACATTTATTTTGTGCAAAATCGTCCGATCTGCAGGATTAAAAGAAACCAATGCGGCTGCATGAATCACAAAGTCAGCATCTTCCATTCCAGATTGAAGTGCCATTAAATCTCCTACATCACCATCAATCCAGGTTATTTTTTCAGAAAAGGGAACCAAGCGTCTTCGGTTTAATTCTTTGCCTTTTTCCAAAGCAACTACTTCAAAATCCTTGTCAAAAAGCCGTGAAATGAGCTGCCTGCCCAGAATGCCGGTTCCTCCGGTGATGAATACTTTCAAATTTTATATTTACGCCTGATTAAAATTTTAGCTCTAAATCACATTATTGCGAATCAGGAACAAATAACGGGTTAAAATCAATTTCCCTGAATTATTTTTAATATATAATGATTCAATGTCGTTAAGTTAAGCCAATGTTATAAAGGCTTGTAATTCATGGAGTAAGGTTTTTTCTGTTTGTGTTTTCTTTCAAAACTCCGTCCAGGTCTTATCACT
>JBIPOE010000079.1:0-18215 GCA_044379485.1 Catalimonadaceae bacterium | reverse complement strand
CCTAACCCAAGAGCAAATCAGGCTTTGGCAAACTCTCTGGATCTAATCAACAATACCCAGACTCTGTTCCCGGGTACCCCCCTAAAACTCGTTTTTCAGAAAAATAGCACTTCCTAGTTTACGTGAGGTTGGGAGGTCTGAATTTCAGAATAGCCATTTTATTCCACCATGGTAAACTGAACTTATTTCCAACACTAAATTTCCTGTAGAACCCTTATTTTAATTCATTGAAAGCCAAATATATCAGGCTGATTGTGGGATGCCAGACGATTGTTTTACCGCATTTTGATATTGCTCCCAAAAAAATAGTGGAAAGAATAAAATGGCGAAAATTACGGTTCCCAATAAGAGTAGTGCATTGGCACCAATATAATGCTGAATTTTAAAAACTGAACCCAATCCAAAAAAGGAAATGGCCAGCAAACCAGAAATAATTCTTACCCTTTTCCCAGCATTCATTTTTGAATAAGTGTTCCTGAGCTGGATGATCCAAACTGGCAACACCATAAAAAATAGTGCAGCACAGGCAAGCATTAACGACAGGTTTGCACCAGGCCAACGCAAGGTTTTAAACAAGATATAAATGGTTTGACCAGAGGCAGCCAAAAAGGCGCCAGAATACAGAATTCGATTCATACGAAGGTGGATATTAAAATTGAGAAAAAATTGAAGTTCTTGTTCTATGGCCGGGAAGCCATCTGGTGCCAGTTCATTATAAGCAATCTTTGCTGCAGATTCAAATTCCTGCCCTTTGTCCATATACATGGTAGTGAGGCAATAATAATGATCGAGCAAATCGTGATACAATGCTTTTCGATGCAGACCGGACTTAATAAGTTGCTGTTCTAAGTATTCAAACTGCACATCGGTTAAGGCAATACTCATGACTGAAAGTGAGGTTTAAGTGAAACCAGATTTTGCATCATTTCCAAGAAACCGCGGAGTTCTTTTAGTGCAGTCTCGCTTTGGGTTTTTCCATTTTGGGTCAGGCTGTAATACCGCCGGATACGTTTTCCAATAAACTCTTCTTCTACAGTCAGAAATCCGTCAGCCTCCAGTTTGTGCAAGGCAGGATAAAGAGACCCTTCTTTTACCATCACCTTACCCTCAGAAATTTCTTTTAGATTCTGCGCAATTTCATAGCCGTACATCCGCCCTTTTTCTTCAAGGAGCTTCAGTAACAGGGTAGATAACGTGCCTTTAATTAACTCCGATTGTTTCATAAGACAAACGTAAGCATAGAATTCTAATACATCAAATATCTATGTATATTTTTGGGATTTTTTGTTGAATGGTAAAATTCAAGGTTTGATTGTAGTAAATGGTTATACAAATCTAAAACCAGAATTTAGGTGGATTTGAAATCACATGAAATTTGATGCATTGTAAAATCTCAAAGTATCTTATGCCTGTTTCAAAATATAATTCTTACTAATTTCTTGCTTCCTCACAACGAATTCAAATAATTACCCACCCCAACAAATACCGTAGAAAAGACCACCAGAAAAATACCGGCCGAAAGGCAGGCGAGAGTGGCTATTGTTGAGCCTCTCCTATTCTTAAATACGGGGCACAAAAGGTCGAACTTCATTCCCCCAATTGCTCAAATCCAGATAGTTTCCTCAAAAATACTATGGATTTGCATCAAGGATTTGTACGCGGATTATACCCTTTCCCCTATCAAAAATCCAGGCAGGGATCCTGATTTCCAGTTTCTTTAACAGGGAAATATTTTTATCGTAAGGCAAAGGCGGAGGGGAACAGGGTATCACAGACAATTGAACCTGGGAGGGTTCGAGAATCTGGAGCTGTACCGATTTTCCATCTTGTTTTAAAACAGCACCACCTGAAACCAACTGAACCTCAGCGGTTGTCATCAGGGTCCAGGAAATGGTTCGCATTCCAACACCAAAGACCAGACTGTCTGTTACTTCCATTCCACTGTTTTTTAGCAAAGAAATGACTCTTTTGGCAGACACCCTCCCGGATCCAAACAAGGAATCCAACTGAAAAGTGGCCGATTTTCCAACCGAATCAAAGGAAACCAGGGGCGCATGGCCATTTACCTTGTGCAAAGAATCATTGACTGTCAATGTATTATGGTAGAAATTGTTTTTGGTTAACAGAGTCCATCGAGCGGAATTTTGCATCCGCTCCCAAAGTTTGCCACCCATAACCCGCTCAAGGGGGTTGTAATCCTGGTTTCCAGGATCTATGGCCCATCGCACACCCTGAGATTCAAAAATAAAGGAACCAGCATCCATGTTGGAATGATTCAGCGAGGCCGCTCCACCCTTGGCCGCCAGGTAAAGTTTTTTTCCTGGTGATTGAAATACAACCAGGGGATTGGGGCCTTGCCCCTTCCAGGCCTGTGGAAAAACAGAATGCTTTTTTTCTTTGAAACCAGCCGACCAAATCAAAGAAATGGCAGCCATCCGACTTTTTTGCTTAGCCGTTAAAGCAACTTTCCAGGCATCAAAAGGCATATACATCCTGTCTCCGGTAGAAAGGGCAAACCAGGAAAGGGCACCAAGATCAGAGGCAGAAAGGCCTTCTTCTCCAGCATCAAAGTAGTTGAAACTTTTACCCGACGGGGCGCTCATTGCCAATCGATAACCTGCGCTTTCCATAAATCCGGAAAATTTGGCAATGCCAAAATCTGTATTGAATACAGATTCCAAAAGTGAAATCGTCACAAGGGTATAACTTGTCCCATAGGTCCAGTAAGATGGACCCTCGATGTACGCTCCATCGGGAAAATATGCCTGCATGGCTTTTGGAATATTGTCGAGGGCCCTGGAGATTACTTTTGCGGATAAATCAGATTCATCATTTGCAAGTACCAGGGCTGCAGCAATCATGCCTCCATGACAAACCTGATTCCAATTATTTTCTGCTGATATCCACCAGTTAAATCCGGGATTTTCTTCAAAACTGAAAAGGATATGTTTCCGAAGAGCCTGTTTCGAATTTTTTCTGCTTTCTATTGAAAGATCATTGCCACACCAATTCAGGGCCAATGAAACGCCCAGGGCCATTTCTGCAACATCCAGAAAATGAGAAGGATTCCAATCAGAATATGCGGATAATGAAATCAGATCGCTTTCCACCCGTCTCAAATATTGTTTCTGATTAGTGATTTTGTAGAGAAGAGATAGCGTAGTTAGTCGATTCAATGCATTTCGGGAAACGCCCAACAACCGGATTCCCTCCAATGTCCGTGTTAAAGGTGGTGCAATAAGAAAGGAGTCCCCCAATTGGCGAAGGACTTCAAACTGGAGTCTGCAAAGTGAGTCAGATTGGATCTTTTTTTCAAGTAAACCCAGGATCTGAGGATTCAAAATTAGGTGCAGTTCCTTCTTTGACAGATTCTTTTTTATCCAATCAGTTGTTACTGGATTGTCCAGCCTCCCAGTTTGTGAAAATCCTGATATAACGGTAAAGTGCGAAAATAAAACCAACCAAAAAGCAAAAGATCGGAAATGGGAGTTTAAATAAATAAGGAGTTTTGTGGGAGGAAATCTCATAACAGGCGGTGGATGTTATAACGAATTCAAATAATTCCCCACACCTACCAGCACCGTCGAAAACACTACCAGAAAAATTCCAGCCGAAAGCCAGGTGAGAGTGGATTTGGATGAACCTTTCCATTCCTTAAAAACCAGTCCCCATACATTACTCACCGCGATGATGAAGGCCATGTGCAGTGTCCAGCCGGTGAACTCATATTCTCCCATTTGCGAAGCACCCATCCCATAAAACATAAACTGGAGGTACCATGTGATGCCGGCAACGGCACAAAAGAGCAGGTTTCTGGCATAACCAGGTTTGAAATTGAGATAATCCTTGCCTGTTTTATTACTGATGTTGAGCCAGATACACCAGATGGCGTTGGTTGTAAATCCTCCTGCCAGCACCACAATCAATACCGCCCCCGATTGCCAGAGTTGGTTTGTCCCAAAAGACCTGCTGAGATCGGCAATGGGTTTTCCAGCGGCCAAACCAAATGAAAAACAAGCACTTAGAATACCAGAAAACGTAGCAACTAAGAGACCCTTTTTGAGGTTGAATTCGAGAATGGCTTCGTTTACCTGTCCATTTGATTCTCTTTCCTTTTTGATTCCGGCCCAACCGCAAACTGCTATTCCAATAAGGCAAACTGACACACCCCAAAGTGTGAACTGTCCGGATAGTGAGGTGGAGATTTCATGCCATCTTCCTTCGGCAATAGGTGGAATCAATGTGCCGAAGGCAGAGCAAAATCCCAATGCCACAGCCATGCCCAATGACATCCCTAAATACCTCATAGAAAGGCCAAAAGTCAGGCCGCCGATTCCCCAAAGGGCTCCAAAAAAGTAACACCAGCCCATCGTTTCGGACGGAGCCGTTTTCAATATTTCCAACAGGTTTGGAACGGTAAGCCATGCCACGACCCAGGGTGCCAGAATCCATGAGAATACACCTCCCACAAGCCAGGCCGTTTCCCATGCCCAACCTTTTACTTTTTTAAACGGAATGTAAAAACTTCCTGAAGCAAATCCACCCAGAAAGTGGAGAAAAACGCCCAACAAAACATTCATTACTTATTGATTTACAAGGATTAATGAGGAAGGGTTCTTTAATTTTGATTGAAAAGCTATAGATTCTGAAGAGGTATTTAGTATGATCGAATGTGCCATTTCTGTGGTGGTTATGTTGCACATGTGCTTTAGTCCAATTTTGGAAGCATCGGCCAGGATGATGCATTCTTTTGCCTGCTGGATCATTGTCTGCTCAGTCTCCACAATATCGGGATGGTGGTTGGTAAGGTAGTTTTCATCGAGCCCGGCAGGTGATAAAAACAACTTCTGTGCGTGGTATCTGCGGAGTGTTTCCCGCGTTTCGGGTCCGGTAAGCACCCCAAGTTCCTGAAACAACCAGCCGCCGGTTAACAGAATTTCGGGACCATTGGATTTTGCCCGCAAATGATCGAAAGCCTGTGCAATGAGGATGGAATTGGTGATCACCCTGATCTTCATTTCTGCCAGAAAAGGAACCATTTGAACGGTGGTTGTACCCCCATCGAGAATGACAACATCCCCGTTTTCAACCCTTTCGGAAGCCGCCTTTGCTACAATAATTTTGTCTTCCAGGTTGGATGTCTGCCTTTGGTAAACTGAGGTTTGATGGATTGGGTAGGAATTGGGCAATTGTATCCCTCCCCAGTATCTTTCAACCAGACCTTCAATTTCAAGCTGGCCAAAAACCCGCCGGCAGGTGGCTTCAGAAAACCCCAATTCTGCACAGGCAACTTCAACAGAAATTTGCGATTCTTTTTGGAGCAATGCCAGAAGAGCATTTGCGTGTTTCGATTGTTGAGCCATAAATTAAGATCGCAAGTAAATTAAAATGATTGAAATTGATTGAATAATTTATGTTTGCAAAAAATTTTTACAGAATTCAATCAATGTCGCACAAGCCATCTGACTTCAAGTACGTTTCCTATTTATGGGAAGAGGACAAAGCAAATCAATTTTCCGGCTCTGAAGTTGACCTTTTTATCTACCGGTCCAATCTCCTTGGTACAGACCTCCGGTTAACCAATTATGCAGGCGGAAACACTTCTGTAAAAATAATGGAATCTGATCCTGTCTCTGGCGAACAGGTGGAAATTATGTGGGTGAAAGGTTCCGGAGGAGACATTGGAACATTGACCAGGAAAGGTTGCGCTAATCTATACATCAAGAAGTTACATCAGCTAAAAAATCGGTATAGGGGTTTAGAATTTGAAGACGAAATGGTTGAGCTGTTTAACCACTGCCTGTTCGATCCAAAATGTGCGGCTCCGTCCATCGATACACCGCTGCATGGCCTGCTTCCTTTTAAACACATCGACCATCTGCATCCCGATGCCTTGATTTCCATCGCAGCATCAAAGGAAGGCGAGGCCATCATGCAAGAAATCTGGGGCGATTCTATGATCTGGATTCCATGGCAACGACCGGGTTTCGATCTGGGCTTACAACTCGAAGCGGCTATTCGAAATAATCCTTCTGCAAAAGGCCTGATTCTAGGCGGGCATGGATTGTTTTCCTGGGGCGCAACTTCTTATGAGTCATATTGTAACACCTTGACCATTATTGAAGAGGCTTCGGTTTATCTCAATGAAAATTATGGTAAAAAACGAGCTGTTTTTGGTGGAACTTCAAAAGAATCCCAATCCAAAGAAAATCGACTAAACCTTGTTTCTACCTACATGCCTGAGGTCAGGGGACTTGCTTCTTCTTTAAGGCGAATGGTTGGCCATTTTTCAGATGATGAGAGAGTTCTTGAATTTGTAAACTCAAATGACCTGAACCGATTGGCTGCCATGGGCACTTCCTGTCCCGATCATTTCCTCCGAACCAAAATCCGGCCACTGGTTTTGCCCGCCAACCTGGAAGAGAAGTTGGCTGAAAATCCAGCATTTCTCGAAGGACTATTCTCCAGGTACAGATCAGAATATCAATTGTATTACGATCGATGCAAAAACCCGGACAGCCCAGCCATCCGTGATTCGAACCCTGTAATTTTACTTTGGCCGGGGGTTGGCATGATTTCATTTGCAAAAGACAAGCAAACTGCCCGGGTTGCGTCAGAATTTTACCTCAACGCGATCAACGTAATGAAGGGAGCTGAGGCAGTTTCTGAGTACCAGGGCTTGCCTGAGCAGGAAGCGTTTGACATTGAATACTGGTTGCTCGAAGAAGCGAAACTCCAACGAATGCCCAAAGAGAAACCACTTTCTGCAAAAGTTGCATTCATAACAGGAGCCGGTGGAGGAATAGGAAAAGCCATTGCGAAACGCCTGGCAGAAGAAGGTGCCTGTGTGGTTCTGGCAGAATTGAATGAAGATTGGAAAACGGAAGCAGAAACCGAATTTTTAGCCAGGTTTGGAAAAGACAAAGTTCGTTCGGTAAGTCTGGATGTGATGGATCAAAACCAGATCCAAAACGCTTTTGATTTTGCCTGCCGGGAGTTTGGTGGTGTCGACCTTCTGGTGAATTGCGCCGGACTGGCCATTTCCAAATCTTTGGAAACCACCACCGAAGCCGATTGGAATCTGCTTCAGGATGTGTTGGTAAAAGGTCAGTTTCTGTGTTCCCAAAAAGCCGCTGAGATTTTTAGAAAACAAGGCAAGGGTGGGGACATCCTCAACATTGTGAGCAAAAATGCCCTGGTTTCTGGTCCAAGCAACATTGCATACGGAACCGCAAAAGCTGCACAGCTGCACATGAGTCGCTTGTTGGCTGCAGAATTGGGAAAAGACAAAATCAGGGTAAACGTCGTCAATCCTGATGCCGTCATTGGCGGAAGCAAAATCTGGGAAGGCGCCTGGGCAGAAGAACGAGCAAAAGCATATAACATTACGGTTCAGGAACTTCCTGCTTATTATGCCTCACGAACGCTGATGAATGAAATCATTTATGCGGAAGACATTGCCTCAGCTGTTTTTGCTTTTGTGGGGGGCGACCTTTCCAAATGCACAGGAAATGTCCTGAATGTAGATGGTGGAGTAGCGGCAGCGTTTGTGCGGTAAGTTAAAATTTGCAGACTTGTAAATAACTGATTTAAAATATGTTGGATCCCATTACCGTAATCTTACCATTTTTTGTTAAAAACACTGGATTATCGGCTAATAATTTGAATATTAACAGTTTGCAATACACTTCTGATTTTTAAAATTAACGATAAATAAATCATCTTTTTTACCGGACAATTATTGAATCTTTATTAATTCCTTTCCAAACATGAAATACTTCTTAACCATCCTTCTTTTCAGCCTTCTGGTTTCCAACCAAACGGAAGCCCAAACCAAAGACTGGAGCCAAACCAACTGGAATGCCTTCTGGATAAAACCTGCAGAGGGTAGTGCCACAAACTTTGGGGTACACCTTTTTCGCAAGTCTTTTGAGCTGCCCGAAAAGCCTGGTCAATTTCTGATCCATGTTTCCGGCGACCAGCGCTATGAACTGTATGTGAATGGAATACGAGCATCTGCCGGCCCGGCCCGTAGGGATTTGTTTCACTGGAAATATGAAACCGTAGATCTGGCACCCTTTCTTCAATCGGGTAAAAATGTATTGGCCGCCCGGATCTGGAATTTCGCCCAATGGACAGGATTGGGAGAAATGAGTTCGGGTGCTTCCGGTTTTATCCTACAAGGCAATTCTGAAAAGGAGGAAGTGGTCAATACCAACGAAACCTGGAAATGGCTGGAAAACAAGGCCTGGCAACCCATCAAAATTACACAGGAAATGGTCCCGGAATATTATGTGGTGGGTCCCGGAGAACAAATCGATGCCTCCGTATATCCCTGGAACTGGGAAACCTTGGCCTACAATGATGAGGCCTGGAAATCCCCGGAAAAAGGCCCGAAAGGAAGTCCCAGATCCAAAAACGATTCCGGCAAGTGGATGTTAATTCCATCGGATGTTCCGGCTATGGAATCGCGTTTGGAAAGAATCCCCGGTTTACGAAAATCAACCTTTGCCCAGGTACCAAAAGACTTTCCCGGAAAACCTGTCCGCTGGACCATCCCGGTCAACCGAAAAGACACCTTTTTGCTGGATCAGAGCTATTTAACCAACGCTTATCCTGAACTATTTGTGAGTGGAGGAAAGGGAGCAAAAATCACCCTCCTATATGCCGAAGGACTTTTTGAAAAAAAGCCGAAAGAAATCAACTCCAAGAACCAGAAACTGAACAACAAGGGAAACCGGAACGAGGTAAATGGAAAAGTTTTTATCGGAAACCAGGATGTCTTTCTGCCCAATGGAGGCCAAAACAGGGTTTTCCGTCCGCTTTGGTTCCGGACATGGCGGTACATCCAGCTCATCGTCGAAACAAAGGAAGAACCACTCGATATTCAAGACCTCCGGGGTGAGTTTACAGGCTTTCCTTTGGTGGCAAAAAGTACTTTTACAGCTGGAAGTTCCTTGCTGGACAGCATTGTGAACACCGGAATCCGGACTGCCCGGCTTTGTGCCCATGAAACGTACTTCGATTGTCCATATTACGAACAGCTTCAGTATGTGGGCGATACACGAATTCAGGCTTTGGTTTCCTACTATACCTTTGGGGAAGATCACCTCGCCAAACAGGCCATTCGTGCAATCTACAATTCGCGTCAGGCGGAAGGATTTACCGCAAGTCGCTATCCTACAAATGATTTTCAGATCATTCCTACGTTTTCCTTGCTCTGGATCGGTATGCTGCACGATTTCTGGAAATACCGTGACGACAAGAACTTTGCGAAAGAAATGCTACCTGGCACCCGGACAGTTCTTGATTTTTTTAACGGTTACGCCCAATCGGACGGAACCATCAAAGATGTGCCCTGGTGGAATTTTATGGATTGGACAGCCACTTTTCCCCGGGGTGTACCAAAAAGAGGTTCCGATGGACGTTCCGCCCACATGGATTTGCTGCATTTGCATGCTTTGCAACTGGCAGCAGAAATGGAAGAGAATCTGGGCGATCCCAATCTGGCCAAAACCCTGAAAAGCAGAATAGAAACCCTGAAAACAAGCATCCAGAAACTGTATTGGGACCCAAAATCCGGACTGTACGCAGACGTAATCACATTCGACCAGTTCTCCCAGCATGTTAATTCATTGGCCGTTATCACAGGCGTTTGTCCACCCGACTTGCAAAAACAAGTGATGGAGAAAACTATGACAGCGAAGGACATGGCTCCTTGCACCATTTACTTTAAATACTATCTGCATCAGGCCGCCACTAAAGCCGGACTTGGCGAAAACTATCTTTCCTGGCTATCGGAATGGCGGAAACAACTGTCCATAGGTCTTACCACCTGGGCCGAATCGCCCGAACCTTCCCGCAGCGATTGTCATGCCTGGGGTTGCAGTCCCAACATCGAATTTTACCGCACCGTTTTAGGGATTGATTCAGATGCACCCGGTTTTGCCACCGTAAAAATCACACCCCATTTGGGCGATTTGAAAAAAGCCGAAGGCAAAATTCCCCATCCAAAAGGATTGATTGAAGTAAAATACTCCACAACAAAAAATGGATTGACCGCTGAAATTACCTTACCGGAAGGTTTGACTGGAAAGTTGGTTTGGAAAGAAAAGGAAGTGGGATTGAAGGTTGGTAAACAGGTAGTTGAAATGAGATAAACGCATTAAAAAGTTAATTAGTATGAAGTTTTTTAGTATTGATATTACCCTGATTTCCCTTGGAGAGCCGATTCAAATATTCCATTCGAATCAGAGCATAAAAAAGGTTGATTTTAATTTCGGTACAATCAATTATATTTGTTTACAGTTTACAGTAAACTGTAAACAAATATGAAGGACAAAATTTTACAATATCTCATCCTGAAAGGTGAAGCCACGCCCAGTGAAATTGCTGAATCCACAGGTTTCAGCCGACAATATGTCCAAAGGAAACTGCTGGATCTACTGGATCAAAAACAGCTCATTAAAATTGGAAAGCCACCTCTGGTCTTTTATCAAATTATTGAAAAGCCAAAGGATCAGACGGAGGAAAACGTGGATGAAGCGGATCGTCAATTTCTGGAAGGACAATTTATTGAAATTACAGAAGATGGCCGTTTACTTGAAGGTCTGGAAGCATTTGCATATTGGTGTCAAAAAAGAAAAGTACCGGTGGTAAAAACCATTTCAGAGTATAGACAAACAATCGAAAAATACAATCAATTTGTTGATAACGATGGATTTATAAATGGGACGGAAAAAATCAAAACCACCAAAGGTATTGATAAACTGCATCTCAATGCCCTGTATTATCTTGACTTTTATGCGATTGAACGGTTTGGAAAAACATTAATGGGCCAGTTGCTCCATTTTGCAAAACAAGGGCAGAATAAAAAATTATCACTTCGTCTTATTCAATTATCTTCTCAAAAAATTAACAGATTGATTCAGATTCTAAAAGTAGATGCCGTTGGTTTTATTCCTCCAACCATTCGAAGGGATGTCCAGTTTATGACCATGCTGGAAAAGAATCTCCAAATTGATGTTCCTCAAATTAAGCTCATTAAAGTAAAAGGTGAAATTGTGGTTCCTCAAAAGGCATTGTCAAAAATCGAGGACCGGATTTTGAACGCCCGGAGAAGTATTGTGACCAGTGAATCAAAAAAATACAACAGGATTTTGTTGATTGACGACGCCGTAGGCTCGGGTGCCACTCTCAATGAAACTGCTGGTAAACTAAAATTGAAAGGAGTAGCCACTGAAGTTTTTGGAGTTGCCATTACAGGAAGTTATAAGGGATTTGAAGTAATTACCGAGGCCTAAAAAATGGTTTACAGTTTACTGTAAACTGTAAACAAAATAACAAATTTTATCCAACAAATAAAACCATATGCCAATTTCAAACACCACCATCCAGGAAGCAAACCAATCTTCCATCCAATCTCATAAGCGCAATTTCAGCCATCTTTCCGAAAATCTGGATCGTAAAGGTCTGGATGTGAAAGCCATCGTGCAGGAAATCAGCAAACTGAAAATCGCCATCCCCAGCTGGGCACTGGGTACAGGCGGCACCCGGTTCGGACGGTTTCCAGGCGGAGGCGAACCAGGAAGTCTGGAAGAGAAAATCGCCGATGTGGGTCTTTTGAGAAAACTAAATCCAGCCGCCGATTCCATTTCACTGCACATTCCGTGGGACATCCCAAAAGACCCCAAAGCCATTTTACAACTTCTGGAACAGGAAAAACTGACCATCGATTCGGTCAATTCCAATACGTTTCAGAATCAGAAAGACCAGACCCATTCCTATAAATTTGGTTCGCTTTGCCACACCGACGAAAAGGTCCGCAATCAAGCCATTGAACACAATCGGGAAGTAATTCAATTTGGAAAAGAGCTGAATGCCAAAGTATTAACCGTTTGGCTGGCCGATGGTTCCAACTTTCCCGGACAGCAACATTTCCGGAATGCCTTTCGGCTTACTGCCGATTCACTAAAAGAAATTTATAAGGGAATGCCAGCTGATTGGACCATGCTTGTGGAGTATAAACCCTACGAACCCAATTTTTATTCGATGGTAATTCCAGATTGGGGTACTTCATATTTACTTACACAAATGCTTGGTCCACAGGCAAAAGTGCTTGTTGATCTAGGGCATCATTTACCTAACACCAACATCGAACAAATTGTAGCAAGACTTTTACATGTTGGCTCTTTAGGTGGATTTCATTTCAACGGCTCCATGTATGGCGACGACGATTTGACAACAGGCTCCATAAAACCCTTTCAGTTGTTTCTCATTTTCAATGAACTGGTGGATGGAATGAGGGACAAATCTATTAAAAATCAGAAAGTTGCCTACATGATAGATGCCAGCCACAATGTGAAAGACCCATTAGAAGATTTGCTTCAATCGATTGAAGCCATTCAGATTGCATACGCTCAGGCTTTGATTTTGGATAGAAACAATCTGGAAATCGCCCAACAATCCAATGACGTAGCACTCTGTCAAACCTTGATTCAGGATGCATTTCGGACAGATGTAAGGGCTTTGGTGGCAGAGGCAAACTTGCAAAATAGTGGTGCATTACAGCCTTTGGAAACTTTTCGGCACTTTGATACAAGATCATTTTTGATAGAAGCAAGAGGTCATTTTAATCAATCCACCGGTTTGTGAAAATACAATTTTATATTTTTGAATAAGCTAAATCACAACAGATAATGGTTTTAAATTGTAGGTATGCAGTACCCATTCAAACGTTTTGAATTTTTGTAAAAATTCAAATGGAAGAAAAAAGTTATTGTATCGATGAACCAAAATATGATCATCTCTAAAAACAATATATAAAAACAAGAAATGAAAGTATACCTCTGAATTTCAATTACCTGAAACAACTCGATATCCCGGCTAAAATTAAAAAGCAAATAAAAGCCATTCTCATCCTGAAATCCACTTATCTTTGCACTCTATCCTAAGAAATTCCGAACCACCCCTAAGCGTCAAGGCGAGGTAGTGGAGTAGGTTGAAAGCCAATCCGAAAGGTTTGGCTTTTTTATTCAACTGATATTCCGATGTTTCTATAGTTTTTCAAAGGCATTCTTGTTGCCCATTACCCTTTGATATAGTTGCTGTAAAGTTTTACCCAATTCAAGTTTTTCAAATCCACGATTGGTTTCCACTTTTATCAAACCATCTTTTCCTTTTTTCAACAGATAATAAAATGGAACAGATTCTGATAGTGGTTTGCTTAGGTCAAATCCTGTGGTTCCGAACTTGAGTGTAAAAAAACGTAGCTCACCCTTTACATTTTCTACAGAATAATAACCATTGCTGAACCAGATCATCCTGTTGATGGCATAATCGTTTTTAATATCTTCGAGCAGGTTTTCATTTCTCCTAACAAAAGAGAATTGAATGTTTTTATCCTTGTCCAAAAGAGAATAATCGCCAATAAAGTAACCCGAATCTACCTCCGCAATTGTATACCAAAGCAGAATGTTAAAGGGTGTTACACCGGTCATCCTGTGTTTGCTTTCTATTCCTTTTTCAGTCAGTTTTTCTTCTAAAACAGAGGAAGCAATTGCTTTAGAAGAAAAGCCCAACAACACATACAGAACGCTGATAATAAGTCCTGTTTGATTCCATTTTTTTCTGGATGGATTGCTGGTTTTGAAAATCCAGCAGGCAATGACCCCAACCATCATGGGTAGCGTAAAGAACAAATCAATGATAAAAAGACTGTTGGAATTGACCCTGTAATCACTGAATGGCAGGAACAACTGGGTTCCATAAGTAGTGAGGCAATCCAGCAAAGGATGGGTGAGAATAAGTGCAAAGAAAAAAACAAACCAGTCCCTGAATAAAACCGAATCTTTAAGGTATTTCATTGATAACCAGGCCAAAATAGGTGCAGCCAGAAATGGAAAGACCAATGAATGCGAAAACCCACGGTGGATTGTAATTTCCCGAACCGGATCACCAAAAACAAGGAATACATCCAAATCGGGAATGGTATTGGCAATGGCGCCCAGGAGCATTGCTTTTTTGCCTATTTTTTTGCCTAGAATGGCCTCGCCAAGGGCTGCACCAAAAACAACGTGGGTTAGAGAGTCCATTTAATATAATTATTTATAATGAAATAAAGTGGAATTCAAATAGAACTACTTTTTTAATACTGAAGAAAAAAATTGCAGTCATTTCCTGAATTATCAAAAATTAAAAAGCCTCACCCACAAAAATATAAAGACCTCCCCCCTCTCTGGTAAAGGCATAATCTAACCTTGTATAAATACCTTTTTTAGGAAATATCAAAAACCTGAGGCCCGCACCTCCTGCCCAAATAAGGTCTTTGTTAAATGCCGTTTTAAAGCTTGGAGAAATTGTGGAAAACCGTGGCCCCCAATCGCTTGCTAAAACCCAAGGGAAGGGGCAAAAACCGCAATTCCGTCTGGGCTGCTATTTGATTTTTATCTCTGAATCTTCCTGTGTAATAGCCCCTCATGATGCTTTCTCCACCTATAAGAGCCAATTGATTGAAAGGGACATCGCCCATATTGAACTGCCCTATAAGTTGGCTTGCCCACACATTTCTTTTTCCAAAAGGGCGAAACAAACGGGAATCGGAAAAGATGGAGTTAAACTTGTAATCACTCAAAACCGGATGGAAATTCAAAAAACTCAACTCCGAAAAAATCCCTTTCTAACATTTAAAACATTGTGCCGGTTGTCATAAACTATACCTAAGCCTATTCCTAAATTGGTGAAACCTTGATGGCCAAGCGGAAGTTGAAAAATTTCAGTTTGAGAATTTTGAACAAAATGAACCTCACTCAACCTTTGATAATCAAACTCAAAGCCAATAAAAAAGTCCTTTACTATTTTCCTTAAAACTCTTTCCTTTAACCAGATTTGATTGGCATCTACCCTCGCCTGATATCTCTTTGGTGTGCCAGGCCCAATTCCATAACACAAAAGCGAAAAGTTCTGCAATCGGATTTTACCCAGAAAAAAGAACCTGTCTTTATTGCTGTATAAGAAATGGTCAAGCCAAAAGCCATATTGATTTTTTACAGTATAAAAAGAAAATGCGCTAATTTCACTTAAGCGATTTAGAGTATCCCTATTGGCATAATATACGAAAATGGAATTAAGCCCAAACTCCAAACTGGTTTCCGGACTAAAGGCCAAAGTTGGATAGGTCAAAAACCGGGGTTTTGCCGCATTGTTGGTATCATGAATAAAGCTACCAATAATTCTTTTAAATAATCCTTGCCCATACAGAGCCTGACTTGTGAAGCAAAAAATAAGACCAAGTAAAAAGTGGTTGATGTTTTTCATTAGGCCCTGACCTTCAATTGTTTGGTTTTCAATGCTCCCCAGGCCACGTTATTAGAATCTTTGCTTTTTAATTGAATGAGTGTTACAAAAGTATGTGGGCCAAATCCAAATTCAATATTTCTAGCCTAAAATTACATCACTTCTGATCTCAATGCCTATCAATCTGGCAGCCATGAAATTGTTCTCGGGTTCAGAATGAAACCTAAGGAAAAGTTTGTTTCGCCTAATGACGCCTGGTAGTTACTTTTTCAAAAAACCTTAGTCATGGAGATTTTAATTTCCGAACACCTCATTTTCAACCAAACTGCCTTTTTCATTCCATGCCTTAAATGCATGGAATTTGCCAAAACCATTAAATTGAACCGATATGCCTTTGATCTTGCCAACAGGCGACTTGTAAGCTCCTGAAAATACCTGTACCCCATTTATAAACAAGGTAACCTGCTTGTTTTTATATTCCAGCCTGGTTTTTACTTTTTGGTATTTGAAAATATGGATTTTCGAAAAATCATTGTTTATACCATCTAAATACAACTCAGAAAGATTGATGTAATTAACGTGAGTTCGAGATAAGAACGGTGTCAAAAAGGAAAATTTTTAGAACTGCTTTAAATCAATAAAAATATTTATAAATATTTGGCTGTCAATTTGTTGAATCATAGTCTTTGTGTTATTTTTGAGTCACTACAAGCAAAGAAAACACGTAAAGACCATGATCAACATCAGCGAATTAACAACAATTTTTTTTCAGGTGGATGAGTTTTGTAAAGAATATTCTAATCACCTCAATACAATTGGTTTAGAGGAATTTTTAGACAAAAATAGAAGGAATAAACCATCTATACTATCTGATAGTGAGATAATTACCATTCTTATTTTCTTCCATGCATGTAGATTCAGGGATTTGAAATCCTTTTACCTGGGTTATGTGTGCCAGTTTCTCAAAACTGATTTCCCCAAAACCGTTTCCTACAACCGATTTTCTGAGCTTTGTCAAAAGGCTACCCCAGTTATGCTTTTATATTTGAAAATGAAGAGGTTAGGTGATTGTACTGGAGTTTCTTTTGTGGATTCTACCTCCCTTACCGTTTGTCATAATAAACGTATTCACCAACACAAGACCTTTAAAGATTTTGCACAAAGAGGACATACATCTGTCGGTTATTTCTTTGGTTTTAAGCTACATATATGCATAAATGATAAAGGTGAACTCCTTGAATTTGCATTCACAAAAGGTAATACCGACGACCGCAATCCAAAAGTGATGGATTCCCTTACAGATGCCATTTTTGGAAAGCTGTATGCAGATAGAGGCTATATTTCAAAAGCATTATTTCAAAAACTATTTGATAGTGGTATTCACTTGATTACCAAGGTGAAAAAGAATATGAAAAACCAATTCATAAGCCTGAGAGATAAGATTTTACTTCGTAAAAGAGCTGTAATTGATTCGGTTTATGATGAGTTAAAAAACCTGTGCCAAATTGAGCATACCAGACATAGAAGTATGGGCAATTTTCTCTCTAATCTCTTCTCTGGCTTGATTGCATATAGCTTCTTTCCTAAGAAACCTTCTTTAAATCTGGACTTCGAAACCTCTAACCAACTGACTCTCTTTTAGTTTTATTTCGAACTCACGTTATTTTACATAGGCCTAAGATTTGCTGAAACGAGTTTAACAACAATACGGTTGAAAAAAGACAGTAACCAATTTTTCAAATTAAAATGAACTATGCAAAACATGAACTACTTCAATGGATAAAATCGATTTTAGACAATACTTATCTAACAAAACAGAATAACCAAAGAGAATTACAACTTCATTATCAACTTTCATTTTAAAAAGAAAATTTAATCTTTTATATTTAAACAAAAAAATTTATTTCATCTTTTAAACTAATAACCATGAATTTTCTAGTCTTTTTAAAACTTATAATAGTACAATTAAAATCTTATAAATTTACTATTATCGTATTTTTGATGGTTATTCCCACTTTTTCCTACTCCAGAAATCGCCCAAGTTTGTACGATTGGTCGGCAGGTTTAAGGATTGGTTTTCCCACGGCGTTTTCATTAAAACACTATCACAACCAAAAAATCTCTTTTGAAGGAATCGCTGCATATAACAACCCAAGTGCAAAGGCAAATTCGATTCAATTATCTCTTGCCTGCCAATACAATTTCCCAATAAAAAGTACAAAAAATCTAAACTGGTTTATTGGAGCTGGACTTTCAGGGTATAGATGGAACTGGAAAAATGGTTATAATGGTGAGTCTCATTCAACCAACGTAATTGGAACTTTTGCCCAAATAGGTTTGGATTATAGATTTAAAAAAGCGCCTATCAATATAAGTTTAGATTGGATGCCCACTTATCAGTTTTCAGGATATGAATCAGGGCTCGGAATTACTGGCGGTGCCGTTGGTTTGCGGTATATTTTTTAACTAGCCTTCAAGTAGTTCCTTAGCGCATTTTTCAAATCTGAATCAAACTTCAGCTCAGTAAATTGTGGCAACAAAATCTTAACAGCCTCGCTCACTTTCACTTTTGGAAGCGTGGCATCAAAGTAATGAACCAATTTTAAAGCCCGCAAACCATCAAACCACTGAAAAAGTGCCTTTTTCCTTTTTTCGGGTTTAGGTGATGAATCCCAAACTTTTTTTAAATTCAGATACACTTCAAACTGTGATAAAAACTCTTCGCCATTTGGATAAGTAGCACAAAACACGCCAAATGCGTTTTTAAAATCTACTGGATCAACTTCCAAACATTGGATACACACTTTTATAAAATCTCTTAGTTCTACTTTAACAAATTAAAAAAGTTGTATATTAGACTGAAAGTTAGTAATTTAGCATTGTAAAAGAAAGGAAATTTATCGAGTAAAACAACACAGCCT
>JBIPOE010000132.1:0-5615 GCA_044379485.1 Catalimonadaceae bacterium | reverse complement strand
CATAATAAATTGTGGTTGCGGTTAAAACTGGTGTTGTAAAAGTAGCACCTGGTGTTGCGGTTCCACCAGTTTCGGTTGTGTACCAGTTGATTGTAGTATTTGGTTCTCCAGTTGCACTTAATTGAACCGTATTTCCAGAACAGTTGCTGGCGCCTATTCCGGTTGGAGCGGCTGGAGCTGGAGTAATTGTGGCTGTAACAGGTGTCCTAACACTTTCACAAGTTCCCAAAGTAGCTGATGCATAATAAATTGTGGTTGCGGTTAAAACTGGCGTCGTAAAAGTAGCACCAGGTGTTGCGGTTCCACCAGTTTCGGTTGTGTACCAGTTGATTGTAGTATTTGGTTCTCCGGAAGCACTTAACTGAACTGTATTTCCAGAACAGTTGCTGGCGCCTATTCCGGTTGGAGCCGCTGGGCCTGGAGTTATTGTGGCTGTAACAGGTGTCCTAACACTTTCACAAGTTCCCAAAGTAGCTGATGCATAATAAATTGTGGTTGCAGTTAAAACGGGTGTTGTAAATGTAGAACCTGGAGTTCCCGTTCCACCTGTTGATGCTGTGTACCAGTTGATTGTAGTATTTGGTTCTCCTGAAGCACTTAATTGAACACTATTTCCAGAGCAATTGCTGGCTCCTGTTCCGGTTGGAGCTGCCGGGCCCGGGGTAAAAGTAATCGTAACAGGGGTCCTTGCGCTTTCACAAAGTCCATTTGTTATGGATGCATAATAGGTAACACTTACCGAAACATTAACCTGAAAACTTGAATTACTGGACAAACTGCTTCCTCCTGTGGCATCTGCATACCATCGATAGGTGGACCCTGAACTTGCACCAGAAGCAACTAAAGTAACTTGTCCTGGCGCACAAATTGGTGCCGGAGTTGTAATGGAAGGATTTGGAAGGCCAACCGAAACTGTTAAGGGCGCACTAAATGGGCTTGGACCACAGGAAGAAATTACCCTTGCTCTGATCTGCGCCTGCCCTTGAAAAGCATCATCCCAATTAACCACAATTGAAGTATCTGTAGCAACAAAGGTTCCGGCTGAAGGCGGCTGTATTTCATATTGATAGGCATTAACGCCTGTAATTCTGTTGGTTGTATAGGTTTGATTGGGTGGATCTACGCAAAGTTGGTTGGTTCCAGCAATGGTGGTAGGTGCAGGATTTGCTTTGATAACAATGTTTGCCTGAGCGGTTCCACATTTACTTCCAGTTCCCAACATATATGCTGTAATTGTTCCTGAAACTGCATCCAAGGTAGAGGTGATTCTAACAGTGTCCTGACTTGGGGCAACCGCAGAAATGTTTTGAACAAAAACCCCAGGTGGCAAAATCCATTGAAAGGATGTGGCAGAATCCTCAGCAGTTATGCCCTGAATATACATTACTTTGGTTGAACCTATACAAAGAGAGTCGATTCCACCAATGGTAAAATTAGATGTTGTCGTTTTTAAATTTGGAGTGGATGCCTGAATTGAATCTGAGCCACATGAATTTGAGACCTTCACTTTTATGGTTCCAGCGGATGCCCCTGCATTTGCAGTCACGGAAACCTGTGTGGAATTTGATGCTCCGTTGATCACCCACCCTGAAGGCAAACTCCATTGATAGTTGTCCACACCGAGTATAGGATTGATTCTAAAATCAACCGTAGATCCGACACAAATACCACTTGTTAAACTTGGCTGAATGGCATTTCCTCCAACTCCTGGCCGTCCTCTTCTGATTAATATACCTCTTGGATTGCTGACGCCACATTTATTAACCGCCTGGACATAAAGGGATGCCTGGCCGCTTCCTCCCACTTGTGGAACTAATAAATCAGTAGAATTTCCATTTGGCGTCAAAACCCAGGTATTTCCGTTGGTGGTCCAATTATAGCTCAGACCTGGAATTTGTGGCGTTGTATAGTTTTGTGTATTACCAGTACAGAATCCAGAAGTTGGTCCGGCAATTGAAACCGGCACCTCTGGAATAACATCATTAGTGGCATCTCCCAGATTCAAGATTGTGGAAGGGCTTTGACCACAGGCATTTACAGCTACCACAGAAAGCTGACCAGCGGTTGCGCCTGGCGCCGCTAAAACGGTAATACTTGTGCCAATCCCAGAACCAGTATATCCTGTTCCAGAGACAGTCCACTGATATGAAACAACACCTGCATCAGGGTTTAATGAGTAGGTTTTGGGGATTCCAAAGCAAGGAGACTCTGATGCACTTGCAAAAACAGGGGCATTGGGAACCGCTCCGGATGTTGGAAGTGGGAATAAAACAGGGTTGCTGGAATTGGTACAACCATTCGCTATAACCTGCAAACTACAAGGGCTTGCAATAGTAGCACCGGTAGAAACTGATACTAAATTGGAGGTTGTTGTAGTATTTCCAAGTGTCCACGAAGCATCGCAGCCTACACCCACTATTGACCAGTTGTAAGAAAGTGCACCATTTACCGCATTTACCTGAAAGTTCTGTGTTTGGTTTGCGCAAATGGTTTGACCTGCCGTAAAACCAGTTGGGCCGTTTACATTGGCTGTACCCGGTAAAATAGTTACCCTTGCCAAACTAACACCTGTAGCATTGATGGCATAAACTGTCAATTGACCAATTATGGCTACTGCAGCTCTATTTAATGTGATGGTATTTGTGGTAGAAGACCCAGTCCAACCATTTGCACTGATTACCCATTTGTAGGAAGTGGCACCAGGAACTGGCGGAATTGAAAACTGAAACGAATTTCCAGAACAAAAATCTACAGGCCTTACAATTGTGTCTGGTTGAGCCGGTGGGGCTAAAGCTGGATTGTAGTTCAACAATCCAAATAATGCAGTTGTATTTTGCAAGGTGTCAGATCCCCAGGCTGGTACATTAGAAGTAATAACTTCACCGCCTGTTCCAAAATGATGGCCTGTAAAAAATAAACCATTCGAAAGCGGCCAAACACCATTTATTCTGGTGTTATCACTGGATCCATTAACAGGATTCCAAAGACCAGTTACAAGTGAAGAATATCGGATACTGTCCAGGCCTGAGTTATAAACCCTTACAAAAGAATTGTTTGTTGAAATACCACCACCAATCTGATATGGCAATGGTTTCAACATCTTTTGATATGCGTTTTTAGTGGTGATTGTTCTGTCGGCTATTCCAGCAATGACAATTTCACCTGTAGTTGGATTTACCTCAAGCTTATTGATATAGGTATTGCCCAATTGAAAATTTGAAGAATTCAAATCTGGAAAACCTTCATAATTTGGATTTGAAGAAGCAGATGAAAAGGTCTGTGAACTGTTAAGTTCGCCAATATAAGTGCTGTGTAAAATTTTACCTGCGCTTAAGGAATACTTACCCAACCACCCATAATTTAAGGCATTGGCAGATTCAAAAGTCCCGGTTAATTGATTTTGAGCACCATTTCCTCCTGCTTTTAAAGTAAGCTCGTTTCCTTTCCAAAAGTTATTGATGCTATTTCCTTTGGTTCTTCCCAAAACTACCAATTGGTTATTGGCATAATCTATCGCCAATCCTTCCACATGTTGCTGTGCCGGGCTGCGATTGGCATCTTCTTTGTGCAAGCGAGCCCACCAATTTATTTCACCAATTGGAGAAAAGGCGGCTACTGCCGGTTCTGAATCTTCTAAACCAGAAAGGGCTGAAACTGAAGCTGAAGCCAGGCTATAACCAATATAGAAATTATCATTTCTTCTATCAAAAACTACAGAGGAAACTCTTCCTGTCCAACGACCACCACTTGCATTAAAGCTATAACCTGTATATCCCGGGCCACTTGTAATTATGGGTGCGCCACCAAGTAATTGTGGGCCATCAAATAGAAAATCATTTGGATAAGCACCTTTTCTGCCCGGATTCCCATTTTCATCTGAACCCGTTTGATTGTAAAGTGCTGAAGAATAAGATCTCAACGCACTAGGATTTCCTGTTCCATTGAACTTAAAAACAAGGCTGCTGCTTCTTAGATCAAAAGCTGGATTACCCGTAGAATTAATAAAAGAAGAAGCCGGAACACCAGTAAAATTTGGGGTATGTACATTAAAGTATTGCATAATGGTATCCTCCCCACTTCTGTTCATAAAAAACATTCCTGCAAAATCAAAGGAAAAATCCTGGCCCCAGGCATAAAGCACTTGTCCTTTAGAATTTACATCCCAGGGTTGCATAGCCTTATAGGAAGACTCGGGCCCAGCCGGAAGATCTGTCATATTTGAACCTCCTCCGTTATTTCGATTTCTTGCAGAAACCGATTTGTAATAAGAGACACCTGTAGGTAAGCCATTTACAAAGTTGTTATTTAGCCTTGCTATATAATATCCATTTTGCTCAGCAGAAGTATCACGACTTCCGGAAATAAAAATATCACCAGTTGCCTGTCCTGGAATTGAATTGGTGCGAATCCTGAAAACATCCCGAACTGAATTATCGGGAAATCGAATAGCGCCCAGAACAGTTTGTTGGTTTGCGGAAAGGTGAAGAATAAACCCAAAGCCTTCGCCTGAAGCTGAAAAATAGCGATTTACATTTCCAATAGTATTCACAGGCGTACCTGTTGGCAACCAGTTCAAATCATTGGCCTGACCACCAATCAGAATTGTTCCATCCGAAAGTTGAAAAACAGCATTGAACTTTTCGTTTCCACTTCCACCAGCGTAGGTTACAAGATTGCCTTGAGCAAAAGTCTTTGGTGTGAAAGAAAGGATTGAAAAAATCGCAAGAACAGAAAAGAAGGTGCATCCTCTTTTCCAAAAATAAGTTTGGCGTTTAAGCATGGTTGTTTTGGTTAACCGAAGTTGATAACGGGGCAAAAATATAAAAACATTGGGCTTTTTGGCAACTTGTAACAATTTAAACATAAATGGATTTCTATTGAATGGTTTTTTAATATTTGCCCATAGGTATCCAAAAAATGGAAAAGGAATTTCAAAAAACGAAGGTTTTAATTATTGGGGCAGGTTTAGCTGGATTAAGAGCTGCAATTGAATTACAACAAAATGGCATTCAGTTTCTTATTGTTGAAAAAGAGCGTTTTCCGGGTGGCAGAATTCAAACTATAAAAAAGGAAGGATACCTATTGGATCTGGGTTTTCAGGTATTGCTTGATTCATATGACGAATTAGCTTCAGCCTTCAATTTGGCAACTTTGGGTAATTTTTCTTTTGATTCAGGTGCATTGATGGTTGAAAATGACACAAAAAAATCACTTTTTAATCCATTCAAACATCCGGAAAAGTTGTTCTCTACCTTTTTTTCTTATCCAGGAAAATTTACAGATCTCTTAAAAATGATGGCTGTTGCCTGGAAAGCCAGTAAAACAAATGGGGATTTTTTTAAACAGAATGAGACTATTTCAACCGCAAAATACCTTCAAAACCAAAACTTCAGTCAGGCGTTTATCAATGGATTTTTTAAACCTTTTTTCGGTGGTGTTTTTTTGGAGCCGGATTTAAACATTCCGGCCAACTACTTTCTTTGGCTGGTTATATAAAGTTCATTATATATTTACAATTAAATTACTCAGATTTCTACCAAGTTCATTTTGAACTTCGAACTCCTTCATTAGAGATCTAAAAGCCAATATTCGAGTTTCCATTTCTTCTATGTAGC
>JBIPOE010000078.1:0-19212 GCA_044379485.1 Catalimonadaceae bacterium | reverse complement strand
GTAGGTTTTCCACAGATTGGCCTCCTGCTCTACCTGCATATTGGTTCTAAGAAAATAGACGCCAATCTCCTCCTTAGCTTCCCGATCGCCCTTTTTCCTCCTGAGGCGGACAGGTCCAGGGAACCGTACCTATCTTTTTTTCAGTTACTTCTATATCATAGTATTTGCTCACCGAAGGGTATTTCTGCAATGCTCTACCGATCCGTTGGTTTACCTTTTGGGTCTTTTTGACTCCATATTTTTTGCTCAGGCTTTGGGCTATTTTCTCCAGCTGGGCCTCAAAACGAGTTTCAAACTGGCTTTTCATTCCTTTTTCTTTTAGAAGTTTGCCAGGACTACTCAATTTTAGGTAATAATCGATAGCCTTGTCATTGCCAACTCTTTGTAATTGAATGCTTTGTCCATTACGGGTCTTCACACTTTGAGGCTTGGTATCTTTTATAGCCTGATAATCTTTTAGCTTGCTGCGGCTTACGCATACATAGTTGTATCCCATTTGATCCAACAGATCCAGATTTTGATCTGTTGCAATTCCGGCATCTAGTACTACAGTTGCTTGAGAACTACCCTCTGTCGTCTTTAATCGAAGATTATCAATAATTTTTGGAAGGGTAATACTGTCTGTCGTGTTGCCGTCAAAAAGTTGTGAGTGTTTCAAAAACACCTTCCTGATTGATAACCAGAGCCAATACAATCAATTTGGCATCGCTTCGCTTTTCTTTGCTGCGGCCAAATTTGGCTAAGGTCCCAAAAGTCGCAATAAATTTTCAATTACCTCTTTAACCTTTTGATTTTCTATTCTTTATGGCCTTCCCACTTTGGCGGGATAAACTATTACAGTTTCTTTCGCCTTTGGCGAACACAGCCGGGAGAAATATTTCAAGATGAAAATCAAAAAGTTAAATACTATTTGCGACTTTTGGGCACAAAAAAAAACAGCCCGATTCTCACCAGGCTGTTTTCTTTTTTGAGTAGTTTAAAAATGTAAGGACTGAGCTTATTGTATGATAAGTTTTATTGGCAAATGGTCTGAAGCATTTTCATTGATGCCTGTAAAATGAACAGTGTATATACCTTGAGACAATTGGTTTTTTGATAAAATTTCCACCTCGTTTAAACCGGCCTGGGTGTTTATCAATTTACTATTTACCGTTTTACCAGCCATATTCACAATTTGTATTTTGTATTCTTCCCCGGCGCAGGCAAGGATTTGAATGCGAATAGCGTCATCTAAAGTGCCAGGATTTGGCAACAATTTCACAAAATCTGCAGCACCGTTTCTGGTAAGCGTAATGTTTTTGGAATAGCTGAATTTTCCATCTGAGTCAAATTGCTTCAATCGATACACATTTAGGCCGGAACCTGGAGTGTTGTCATCGAACCGATAGCTATTGGCATCACTTACAGCGTTTTTAATATTTACTCTCCCAATGGTTTCGAATGTGCTGCCATCAAATGATCTTTCAACAAGGAAGAAATCATTGTCTTTTTCGCTGGCAGTGGTCCAGTTCAGTTCTACATTCTGGTTTTTCCATTTTCCAAAGAAAGAAACCAAAGTTATAGGAAGTGGTTCCTCAGCATCTAATTGTGCAAATTCTGAAAAGCTGGTATAACCATCTCTTTGTGTGGCACTTACTGCAGTGCTTCCTCCAAATGTCCACGCGGCCCCAGAGTTGGCTCTTTTACCAACCGTTTGATAGGGACCGGGACAAAAAAAGCCAACAGGATTGATTGTTAAATTATAAGCACCAGCCGACGGTTGGGCATTGGGTGTTAAGGTCCAGAATCCATTTTCACAAACACTTTCATATAAACGGGTGTCTTCTAAAAGATTTGGCAATGTGCCTCCTGGTGTGGTTCCTGTGAAGAAACCAAGTATATCTGAAGTTCCAACCAAAGAACTTGTTGCATTCAAATTCACCAATTGGTATCGGGTAGCGTCTCCAACAGGGAAATCATGACTTCCAGCACCTGAAACCGCTCTTCTGATTCTTCCATTCACATAACTGTTTGCAGAATGGTTGAGTACAGAATTGGTGGCTGAATTGGTTACCGATATTTCATTGGTTTCTGTCGTCACCGCAATTCCGGAAGTCAGATTCAATTGGTTTTGAATGGTAGTAACGGCTGGACTGAATGTAACGGTATTGGAAGCAGATGTTTTGTTAATTAGCACATTGTAAAAGTCTCCTGTACCCGTTCTGGAGACAATTCCATTGCTTGAACCGTTAAATTCTACAGTATTATTGCCATGAATGAAAGTACCGGCGTTACTAAAATCCTGACCAACTTTCATACTGAAACCTTTGGCTTTAAATTGACCTCGTATTATGGTAAAATTAGATGTAATCTCTGCATTGGCAGCCAATTTTACTGTATCTGTTATATTGGTTTTGTTTATTATGATAGATCCTAATTTATTCGCTCCTGAGATAGCTCCTTTTATTTCTGTTGGATTTGAATTTCCACTAAAAGTAATACTTGAATTGGTATTAGAAGTCAAAGTTCCAAGGTTTTCAAAGCCACCGCAAACATTTAAGTTCCCACCTGAATTAACTGATAATCGGGCACCAGGAAGTATTGATATGGATTTCGCATTAGCCTCTGCTGCATTTATAGCCGGATAAACTCTATTGCTCGGCATCAATGGAATATATACATCGTCTGCACAAGTAGGTAAAGAGCAGGTAGTTCCCCAATTATCTATGTTAAACCAATCACTGCTTATTCCTCTCCAAACGGGTGCGTTGGCTACGTTGAAAGGAGGAGAAATAACGGAAGCACATTGGTAAATCACAATGTCGTCTATGGCTATATCGTTTCCAGAGGCCTGGGCTGAAATATTAACAATAGATAATGGAATAGTGGTATTGTTTCCACTATTAAACTGGAAAGAGTATTTGTTCCAAACGCAATTGACCGTTTCGAAAGGCACAGAAATATCAGCCCCGGTTCGGTAGCAACCCGTATAAATTCCAAATAGTAAACTGCTAGTAGCTCCAGCCAAACTGGCTGCATTAAATGTTAAGACATAATCCCTATTGGGCAATACAGGTATGTTTTGTGTCCAAAGATTTAAGGTACCTGAGGTTGCAGCATTTCCAACCAACATGTTTCCACCAGAATCTGGGGAACGAAGTGCAGGCGTATTCAGATTGCAGAACGATGAATGCACATTCCTTGGATTGTCCACTACTGCATACGTTTGCTCAGGCCACATTTCATTCTGAACTACTGGCAGATCAACTACATAATTATACTGACTGGTAAAACCTGTGTTTCCAGCAGAAAAATCACCGTTTACTACCAGGTTTGCCGTTACCGGGCAGTTGATGTAAATTAAAACAAAATTGCTGTAGTTTATGCCACAACCACCGGAAGTTGTCATTTTGCAAACCAACGAATACGTTCCAACACCAGGAAAATCGGAACCCAAAGGCGTGTAAGTGGAAGATGTTCTTCCTGTCAAATCTGTTATTGAACCACCAAAAGTTGTATAATATCCCCATTGATAGGCTGTTACATTTAATCCTGAGGCCGTTATCAAAGAACCTGAACCAAATGTTGTAAATACCTGAGCAGGTGCCGGAGCAATTCTGAATTGGTTGATGGTGAAATTGGTTCCGTTGTTATTAGCTGTTGAAATTGGATTGTTGCTCACCACACGAACCCGATAACCTGTTCCGGAAGCAAAATTTGCTGGAATTATACCTTCAATTGTGCCACTCAATGCGCTGGTTGTCAGTGTTCCCAAAGTGGTTGGGCTAGTAAAACTTCCGGCAGCGTTTGACAATTGGGCATTGTAGGTATTTCCACTGTTAAAATGTGTTGCAACAGTTACCGAACCAGGAACTGTAAATGGAATTAAAATAGAATCGCCATCATAGGGTGTTACCTGATAGCAGGTTTGGGCCAGGGCGGACGTATTAATTGTTCCAAGTGGATTGACCTGTATATTGTTTAAAGTAATAGAACCAGAGCCAGCATCCATTACCAATTTTATTTGATTCATGGCCTGGGCGGCAGTTTGCAAAGCCAAACCGGCTGCAAAACGGGTATTTCCCACCCAAACATCCGCCTGGTTATTTGCCAGTGTTACATTGTTTGCTAAATTGGGCTGGATGTAGGTTACTGTTGCGCCACTGGTGTTTATTACCATTCTAACGGTTTGGACACCAGATTGATTGGCAGAAGTTGTACTGGTTCCGTCAGGATAATTGAGGGTAAACTCGCCACTTGTAGCTCCAAGATTTACCCGAAGTCTGGCTGTGGCGGCATGCACTACATTGTTATCAACAAAACCTGTACCTATTAAAATGGTTGCCGCTGAAGTGGCTGCCGCGGATGTGCTTGTGCTGATGTCAAATCGTAATATCTGCACTGTGGAGGCTGGGGTGAAACTGGTTGTCCTTACTGCATAAAGCGAACCAGCTCCATTTCGGTTTAGAATCAAATTATCTCCGGTTGTAGAAGAAATGGTGTTTCCAGCATTGTTTGAGGCAGCAAAGCTGTTAAATTTAGTATTTATCAGAAGTCCATTATTGACGGTTGTATAGGCAGTTGGAAATGCTGTATAGGCCTGAAGTAATTTGGCATTTTGGGCAATGCTCACATTTCCAAGCAATATGGCATTGTTTTGATTTGTCACTATAATTCCAGCAAGAATAGAAACATTTCCCGCCAAAGTAATTGGATTGGTTCCATTGATGGTTTGGCTAGCTGTATTAAAAGTAACAGCGCTGGTTCCGGTTTTGCTGAATGTGCCATTGTTGGTAATTCCACCACCGAAAAAGAAAGGAGAATTGTTGGCAGTTGATATAGAACCAGTTCCATTTATCAGGACGTTTCCTGTAAAGGTGTTGGTTCCAGCGTCTGCATTGTCAGCCAGGATTCCAGAAAGTGTGGTTGTCCCTGTTATACTGAGGTTGTTTCCTGCAATTTGAACCGAACCGGAAGTAAGCACCAGATTTTCAGAAACTATGGTATTTCCACCAAGTGTTTTTGTATTTCCTGCCCCGGAAAAACTCAGGTTTCTATAGGTTAAAGGAGCTGCAGGCAAAGTGAAGGTGGTCAATCCTGTGTACTCAACTGTACTTCCCGGCGAGATGATAAAGTTGTTGGTGGTTACAGTTGGAAAAACCGCTGTGCCAGATGGAGCAGAAATTTGAAGTCTTCCGGCTCCATTTAGATTGGTAAAATTAAATCCTGTAAATGACTGAATGTTAAGCGTTCCCGGATTTGGCAAGCCATCTATTGTAACGGTAGGAACTGTTTTAGAACCAGCGGTTGCAGTTACAATCCGGTTATTTCCTATACTTACATTTGATCCAATTGTTGGTGGAATAGGCGAAACTGGTCCGCCATAGGCAGATAGCGACCAGGTAGATGCGGTTTCATAATTGCCAGTAGCAAAGCTAAAGAAGGTCCCAGGCAAAAAGCCAACATTTGGGCCAGCAGTCCAGGTTCCGTTTAAGTTTGATGCAGTTAATGGAAATGAAATAACCCTTGAAACTACTGATGAAATTGGACCAGTAATCCAGGCACTTCCATTGTAATATGCCGAACCATAAATAGCTTCGATAGCTGCAGTTGGATTGGCTTCAGATGCTGCATAAGTTGCAGTTGCAGAGCCGTTAATGGTATTGATATTGGTTGCAGAAGTTATCCAGTGTTTGGAAATAGAATAGCTGTTGTCCAATTGCGAAGGAGCCATACCAGCTACAGCCCGAACTCTTATAAATCTGGATCCTGCAGCCCCTGTAAAATTGGCTGAGCCAATGGTCAAATAATAAGGTGTATAAACTGAACTTGTTCCGATCTGGAAATTGAAGGAACCTGGAACATCAAAATATTTTTGAATAACACCAGTGCCTGAAGTTCGAATCATATTGGATGCACTCCCTGCATTTCCAGCCAAAGTATTTCCGATTGGGAGAATTAAATTGAAATTTCCGATATCCAGAATACCTGCATTTTGGGACAACACCAGGTTAACTGTAGTATTTGCCAGTAAGGTTTTTGTGCCTGTTCCACTGATGGTTAAGTTTTGAAAATTGCTTAACAAAGCAGGAATATTATAACTACCTGCTCCATAAAATTCAACTGTATTTCCAGCTGTTGAACTAAAGTTATTGGTAACTACAGTTGGGAAAACCGCTGTTCCGGAAGCAGCTGAAATTCGAATATTTCCAGACCCAGTTAAAGTGTTAAAATTAAAACCAGTTAAAGATTGAATATCGAGCGTTCCTGGATTTGGCAAACCATCAATCGTTACAGTAGGAACCGTTTTGGAACCAAGCGTTGCGGTTACGATTCTGTTGTTTCCTATACTGACATTAGAACCGTTTGTTGGCGGAATTGGCGAAACCGGACCGCTATAAGCCGAAAGGGACCATGTGGAAGCAGTTTCATAATTACCCGTTGCGAAGCTAAAGAATGTTCCTGGCAGGAATCCAACATTAGGTCCTGCAGTCCAGGTGCCGTTTAATGTTGAACCAGCCAAAGGAAAGGTAACAACCCGCGAAACCACACTTGCAGTCGGGCCAGTGGCCCAAACACTTCCATTGTAATAAGCTGAACCATAAAGGGCTTCAATCGCAGGATTTGCATTGGCTTCTGAAGCAGCATAAGTGGCTGTTAAAGAGCCGTCAATGGTATTGATATTGGTGGCAGAACTAATCCAATGTTTGGCGATGGAATAGCTGTTGTCCAATTGTGATGGTGCCAATCCAGCCACAGCCCGAACGCTGACAAACCTTGAACCAGATCCACCTGTAAAATTGGCTGAGCTAATGCTCAGATTATAAGGGGTATAAACTGAACCTGTTCCAATCTGAAAATTGAACGAACCTGGCGCATCAAAATATTTTTGAACCACACCAGTTCCTGAAGTTTTAATCATGTTACTGGCATTTCCCGGACTTCCGGATATCGTGCTGCCAACTGAAAAAATCAGATTGGAATTAAAAATATCCAGAATACAACCATTTAGTGTTAACCCGAGATTTACCGTAGTATTTGTACCAAGGAATTTTGCACCTGTCCCAGAAATTATTAAATTTTGAAAGTTGTTAAGCACCGAAGGAATAAAATAGCTCCCTGAACCATAAAACTCCATTGTGCTACCAGTTGTTGAAATGAAATTATTTGTGGTAACAGTCAAAAAATTGGGTGATGATAATCTGATCAAGCCTGCACCATTTAGATTACTAACTGTATGACCTGTAGTTGATTGAAAATCAAGGCTTGCACCAGACTCAACCAATAAGTCTTTAATTGCTTTGGTAAAACCACCTACCGTTATATTTCTACTGTTTCCAATGTACACATCAGAACCATTGGTTGGCGGAATCAAAGAAACAGGTCCTGAATAACTTACCTGTGACCAGTTGGAAGCCGTTTCCCAGGAACCTGAGTTCATTGAATAATAGGATCCAGGTAAAAAAGCGCCGGATGGACCAGAAGTCCAGTTTCCATTTAGATTGGCAACACCAGTTCTGGAGAAATTCACGACAGGGCTTACCACCTGAGGCAAAGTTCCAACCGTCCATGCTGAGCCATTCCAATATCCTGGCACATAAATCGGTTCGGCAGTCGCATTTCTTTCTGCAATGTCATAGGTAAAGGAAAGATTTGCATTTATGGCGCTAAGGTTTGTAGAAGAAACCGCCCAATGTTTTGTCAAAGAATAATTTGCATCCAATTGGTTTGGCGCTACCGTTTTAATTGCCCGCACATCAATATAAGCACCAATGCCAAAAGTTGCCGCCGTTACATTTATAAATGCAGGTGTATATCTGGTTGTGGTTCCAATTGGATAAGTAAAACTTCCAACTGCATTAAAAAATCTTCTTACAACTCCAGTACCAGTTGTTCTAATCATTGTACTTGCAGATGGAGTTCCAACAATAGAACTTCCCAATGGCAACAAAAGGTTAAATCCGGCCAAATCCAGAAAACCAGAATTCAAATTCAAATTTGAGTTGACTGTTGTAGAAATAGTTATTGTTTTGGCACTTGCTCCTGTCAGTGTTAAATTTTGATAGGAAGTTGGAATGGCTGGTATATTGTAATTGCTTGTTCCATAATATTCTACCGTACTTCCAGCTGTTGAAATGAAATTGTTTGTTCCGGTCACATTTGGAAAAACCGCTGTTCCACTTAATGCAGAAATTCTTATGGTTCCTGCCCCATTCAAAGTGGTTAATCTTAGGTTTGAAGAAGTACCCAAATCCAAAGTGCCTGGAGTGCCACCTCCATCAATAGTCATGGTTGTAAGCCATTTTGTGCCAGTTGCAGTCACATTGCGGTTGTTTCCAATGTTGACAGCTGAACCTTTTGTTGGAGGAATGGCTGATGCAATACCTACATAACTACCTGATTGCGTCCAGGTTGCACCGGTTTCAAAATTTCCAGAAGCAATACTATGAAAAGTACCCGCTGCAAATGCAACTGACGGACCAGCTGTCCAGTTTCCCCACAAATCTGAGGCTGCCAAAGCAAAACTAATTACCCTTGATGCTACTGTTCCTGATGTTGTCCAGGTCGTTGTTGCTGAACTGTAATGCCTACCAATACAGGTAGCCTCAACAGCAGCATCTGGAAAGGCTTCTGCAGCGGCGTAAGTACCTGTAAAAGTTCCATTTATCGCTGAGATATTGGTGAGACTGGTAGCCCAATATTTAGTAATCGAATAAGTTGAATCCAATTGAGCTGGAGCCCTTAAGGCAATTGGTCTGATATTTACAAATCTTGATGCAGCTCCACCAGCAAATGTTGCCGTTGTGATAACTATACTTGCGGGCGTGTACGCACCTGTAGTTCCAATTGGGAAATTAAAACTGGAACCATTTGCTTGTAAATTCTTTTGTACCCAACCTGTTCCATTTCCAATAATCATATTGTTCACGGAAGGTGAGCCAGTTACAACTCCATTTTGAGCAAAAACCAAATTGAAATTGCCAATTCCATAAAAACCACTACTTAATCTTAAGGCAGTATTAATGGTTATGGCTGCCAATTGCGTTTTTGTGCTTCCAGCACCTTCAATTTTTAAATTGGTATAAGTTGCAGGACTTGCAGGTAGATTATAATTGCTTAATCCATAATATTCTACTGTGTCTCCAATTGTGGTAATGAAAGTGTTTTTAGCTGCTGTAACATTTGGAAATGCAGCCGTTCCACTACTGGCAGTAATTCTAAGTTTTCCTGAACCTTTCAAAGAATCCAAAGTAATTCCAGTTTGGGAAGAAAGGTCAAGAATAGACCCGGAATTAATGATTACCCAACTTAAATTTTTGCCTCCGGCAGTTGCGGTTATTGTCCGGGCATTTCCAATTTGGATTTGTGAACCCAGAGTTGGTGGAATTCCATAAGCCGCTCCAGCAAAGCCAGTCAAAGACCAACTATTTGCATCTTCAAAATTGCCATTTGCTCTGCTATAAAATATACCTCTGGTAAAAGCAACCACCGGTCCAGCCGAAAAATTTCCATTTAAGTCAGCAACTCCGGTTCGGTTCATACTGATAACGGGACTATTAACAGAACCTGATGTTGTCCAGGCACTTCCATTCCAGAAAGCGTTGGTATAAATGTGCTCGGCTGTGGCATTCCTCTCCGATATAGTATAGGTAAATGAAAGATTGGCGGTGATTCCACTGAGGTTTGTAGAAGCTGAAACCCAATGCTTGGTTAATGAATAGGAAGCATCCAATTGATTTGGAGCAGCAGTAGCCACTGGTCTTACACTTATAAATCTGGTTCCAGCTACTCCTCCAAAAGTAGCGGCAGTCAGGTTTATTGTTGCTGGTGTATAAACGCCCGTTGTTCCAAAGGGAAAAGTAAAACTGCCAATTGCATCATAGTATTTTATAAGCGAACCAGTTCCATTAACCAGAATCATGTTGCTGGCAGATGGTGTACCCAAAATATTTGCCAATGCACCAATATTCAGGTTTTGGTTGCCCAATGCCAGCAATCCGCTGTTTAGAACCAGGGATTCAGAAACAGTTAAAACAGATGAAACCTGTTTTGTACTTCCAACACCTGTAAAAGCAAGTCTTCTATAAGTAGCAGGGGCAGCAGGTAAATTGTAGTTTATAGGTCCATAATACTCAACCGTATTTCCCGAAGTGGTGATAAAATTATTGGTAGTAACGGTTGGAAAAACTGCCGTTCCAGCGGCTGGAGCAGTAATTCTGATAGTACCAGATCCATTCAGCGTATTAATAGAATTCCCCGTTAAAATTCCCAGATCCAAAACTCCCGTTACGTCAATAGTGACAACCGATAAAGATTTTGATCCTGTGGAAAAGCTTACGGTTCTTCCATCCCCAATAAAAATATTGGAACCTGCGGTTGGTGGTATAGCAGAAACAGCACCTCCATAACCCACTTGCGACCAGGTCGAAGCCGATTCAAAATTTCCATTGGCTCTGCTGTAAAAACTGGCAGGTACAAACGCAACATTCGGTCCTGCCGTCCAGTTTCCAATCATTGTGGAACCTGTTAAGGTAAATGTGATAACCCTTCCTGACACGGTTGAAGTATTTCCCACAGTCCAAATTGAACCATTATAATACGCATTTCCATAACTGGATTCTGCTGGAATATTTGCCTCAGCAACATTGTAAGTTGCAGCTAAGGCTCCATTTACTCCACTTATATTGGTTGCCGTTGTTGCCCAGTATTTTGTTATTGAGAATGTGGCGTCCAATTGGGAAGGGGCCACAACTGGCAAAGATCGAAGTCCAATAAAATTGGTTCCTGGAGTACCAAAAGTTGCAGAAGAGATATTGAGAGTTAAAGGTGTATAAACCGAACCCGTTCCGACTGGAAATGTAAATGAACCTGGTGCATCAAAATATCTTCTGATTTCGCCAGTGCCTGAAGCAAGAATATTGTTTATGCTTGATGGTGTACCAGAAATAGAGGAACCAACTTGTAAAAGCAAATTATTTGCACCTAAAGCTACAATTCCATTGGTTAAATTTAAAGTTCCATTTACGGTAGTGGCACCAACCAGTGTTTTTGTAGAACCGCCAGAAGTAGTCAGATTGCTGTAAGCCAATCCGGTAATGTTTTGGTTTGTTCCATTGTATTCAACTGTGGAACCTGCTGTTAATGTATTTGTTGTATAGTTAGTTGGGAATGTATTCGTTCCGCCAATTCTTAAAATTCCTGTTGTTCCAATTAAAAAATTTCCTCCGGCAGTAGCTCTGTTTGCAGTTTGGCTGCCCAGATTTAAAATACCGTCAACTGAAACATCTCCTCTTATGTTCAAATTGAAATTGGAAAGTGTGGTTTGACTGGTAGAATTAATGGAAAGATTGTTTAAGTCCACAGACGTGGGTGTGCCACCGCTTATGGTTTGGGCGCCAGACCTTGTAAGGTTAAGATTGGCAACATTGCTTCCGTTTATCAGATTTAAAACCGAGCTGTTGTTTAATACCATGTTGCCGCTAACATTTAAAACATGTGTTGTTGCGGAACCAGGTGCAGCCATATTAAAAGTACCATTATTGGTAAAACCATTAAGAACCAGAGTGAATACAGTTCCTCCGGCTGGGAATTGCAAAGTACTTCCGACATTGGTTGTCAAGGAATTACTAACATTAAAACTACGGTTTATGGATTTAATTCCCGCACTGGCAGTGATTAAATTAAAGAAATTCACACTTCCTGTTCCAATTCCTCCAATGGATTGGGCACTTGCAGAGTTTATCAAAATAGTTCCGTTACTTGCATTAAAAGCGGTTGTATTGTTGCTGCTGCTCGTAAAATTTCCAGTAATTGTGAAATCAATGGTGGAAGAAACGGTACCTGCCAATCCAAGTCCTGAATTGTTTATGGTAAGGTTGTTGAAAATGGTAAGGATTGGCGAACCGGTAATACTTTGTGCCACGCTTGAGCCAAAAGTCGTAGTCCCTCCGGTTTGATTAAACTGGCCATTGTTTACTAAATTTCCTTTCAAATTCAGATTTGAATTGGTCGTAAAATTTGTGGGAGGCTGAATAAGAAAAGTTTCATCAACAACCAAAGCGGAAGAAACTGTTTTGGTTCCACCACTTGAAAAAGTAAGATTCCTGTAGGTAGATGGACTTGAAGGTAAGGTAAAACTGTTTGCACTGTTATATTCCACAGTGCTTCCGCTGGTTGTAATGTGGTTGTTCGTAGTAATGGTCGGAAAAACAAGAGTACCAGAACTAGCAGAAAGTCGAAGTGTTCCTGCTCCATTTAAAGTTGCCATATTTGAGCAACCAGATGTTCCCAAATCCAAGGTTCCACCTGAGTTAATTGTAGCAATATTAATTGTTATTGGATTATTGGCAGAAACTGTATTTCCAGTCAAAACAACAAAATTGTCAATGTTTCTTGGTACCATTGGTGAAACTGAAGTTGCTCCGGTTGCATCCCTGGTCCAGCTGCTTGCCGTTTCAAAACTGCAACCTCCGCTGCAGTTGGTGTTGAAGGTATATAATGTGGTGGCCGGTATTGAACTCTTTAAACCAAGCGTATAAAAGCCATTGGCCAGATTTGCGTTGGTAATTGTGAAAGAAACTCTATTGGCTACGCTAACATCCGGAGATCCTGAAATGGTCGCAATGCTATATTGTGTGCAGCCATTGCTTGCTCTATATAACAATACATAGTCAGAAGCGGTATTAGAAACACGGCTCATGCCAGCCTGGGCATAGTCGAACCCAATGGTCATATCGGTGGTACCTGTCTTTTCTATTCTATATTCTCTTGCCCATCTTGAGGTTACTGCTGCAGAAATTACAGCAGCTGCTCCAAGATTTGAGCCGGACACTGCGCTGTGCGCAGTTCCGTTATGTCCCGCAAAAACAAATTCGTTAGCAGCATTAAGGGTAGCAGATGATTCGGTTAAAAGTAATGCTCCGGCATTGCTGGAACTATGTTTTAAAGTTCCGTTCGTTGTTCCAATACCTATCAGATCTCTCGTGTAAGTTGTGTTAGCAAAATAGTCGTTTGCACTCAGGCTTATTCCATATTTGGCCCCTAAGTAATTTTCAACAATTATTCTTTGTGGTGCATTGATGGCAGTACTAAACAAAACCACCTCTGCAATATCTCCATTAAACCTACCATCAGATCCTCCATTAATAGTACCAAGACGACTGGAAACAAATCCAACCTGAGCCGTGTTGGCAGAAGTTAAAATCGCCCCAATCTGGCTGCCACTCACGTATGCATCGAGCTGCCTGTTCAGAGATCCATTTCTAGTTCCCAAAACAGAAACAACCGAACCTGAACTCGAAAGATTAAGGCCTGATTTATAAGGACTTTGATTCCAGAATTCTACACTATTATCTCCTCCGCCATCAGAATAAAACCTAAAAACATCTCCGGCAAATGGCCTGCTGTCAAATAATCCCCTTGGATTGGTCGTACCCCTAGTAACGGCAAAAAAGCTCATTGGAAGGGCATTGGTATTGTCTATCCGGTTGCCAAACAGCAATTCTGAACTTGTGCCATTAAACCTGACAACAGGCAATCCATTTAAAACATTGGTCAGGTAAGTTGGCCGGCTTCCTGCAGTTGCCTGTACTGCATATGCACTGTTGGAAGACTGATCGTTCCATTGCCACAATAAATCATTGTTATTTGCCGCTGTGGCCCCTGCGTCGTTAAACACACCCGCATCTGCCCTTAACCACAGGCGATTAAGTGGTTGACCTCCGGAGCCAGTGCCGTTTCCAACACCGCCAGGACCAGTTTGAGCCGAAGCTAAAAAGGGAATGCTGAATATGTTGAGCATCAGTATTCCAATTGCAAGGGTAAATCTCATTTGCATATTTTGAAGAGTTTTTTCAGTTTTTTTTCTGATTTCAGCTTTAATGAAGTTGTATGAAGAATTTCCTGCATACGACTGCTTTGAAATGGTTCTCGTTTTGGACCTTTGCCTTATGTTATACAACAGGTAAAGTAAAAAACGATTGCCTTAATCAGACTTTGTTTTCCAGTACAAACATGGTCAGGTTTAATTCCAATTTTTGGGAGCAGCTTAGCCAGAAGTTTACTGCAGTAAGATTTTATTGGAAAAAACCTTGACCTTGATTAACTTTTAAAAAAATGGATCAATGTCCAGAACTTGCGTTTAGACAAATCAAAAAAAAATAACTTCGCTTTTTTTAACACTAAAGCATTGATAAAAAGATAATTGATAGAATTACAAAAAAAAAGCCACTTTTTTTCTCTCTTTTTTTTGGTCCACAAAATTTAGACTTTCATATTTGCGTCCCCAAACGGGAAAACGGTCTGGTAGTTCAGTTGGTTAGAATGCCGCCCTGTCACGGCGGAGGTCGCGGGTTCGAGTCCCGTCCAGACCGCAGAAACAAAAAAGGAAGCTTCAAAAAGCTTCCTTTTTTGTTTTGTACCAGTTTTGGAATTGTTCGAGAAATGAAGTTTTGCCTAAGGCTGATCAACCTATTTCTTATTCAACAGAATCGGATAATCATTGATACTTTCCGGCATAATAGAGGTAGGTGATTGAAATCCTTTGGTCAATTCTTTAACCCGATCTGATATATAGGCATTCAGGTTTTTAACTGATATATAGCCCCTGTCGAATAGATCCGCTTTGCCACCTAATCCTTCAACCACTGCTTTGGTGAAAGCACCATTGTTCCATTCGCTTTTTTCCAGTGACGATTGTTTTCCGGTTGAGGAGGTGAAGACGATGACTCCGCTTTGGGTACTTGCCAGCTCATTAATAAGGCCGGTTACATCTACGGATCTTCGGGACAGGTCGCCGAAAACATTACCCGAACGGCAGGCATCTACAAAAAGCAGCACTTTTCCCGGAATGCCTACGACCGTAGATTTCAATGTTCCGTAGTGAACGCAGGTGCTTAAAAGCCGCTCTTCATCAGCACCTTGCGGAAAGAAAAAGAAATTGCCGTTGTTGTCATTTTCACCATGCCCGGCAAGATAGAGGACGGCTACATCCCTGTTGGTAGTTTGTGCAGCCAGCCATTCCAGTCCAGATTCTATTTTTTCCCTGGTGGCCAGGGAATCTGTCAATAATTTAATTTCAATGTTTTTGTACAGCCCCTTTTCCTGCCCTTTAAAAGAAGATGCAAAATCGCTTGCATCTTTTGCAGCATACGCAAGTTTGAGATTGTCCTTTTTGTATTTTGAAATACCTATGGCCAGCACATACAGATTGCCTTTCAGTGCGTTATCTTCCGCTACGTCCTTTCCTTTCCAAAGCAAACGAACCAAAGCCATTTCACTTTCGCCACTCGCATTGACTGCCACAAGGCCCAAAGACAGATTGCGTGCAGGAAGATTCAGGTTGATAGAGTTTAAACCACTGCGATCTGGCTGAATGGTTTGAAACGGTCTGCCATCTACATAAATCTTGATGGAGCGGGTTGAGTTTCCACCAGCTGTAAAATGGTACTTGACCGTAATGGCAGTATCTGAAAAGAAATCGTTGTTCCCCAGATTGCTGAAATGGATGACCGGAGGTGCGGATTGCGCAACCACATTGCCTGTTTTTTGGGTGGATCCAATCAGTTCTGGTGATGAAAGGACAACTTTTTCACTTCTGGCTGCATATATTTTATCTATCAGATCTGGCCGGTAAAAAGTAGAACGAAATCTGGAGGCCGGATAAAAAGCAGGTAAAGAATCTGGCCCCCGATCCACACGCCAGGTGAGCAAATCTTCGCCCCCTGGTGAGCAATCGAAATAGCCGGTTGGAGACCACAATGCCCATTTATTGTTGGGATAGTCCATGTAAAGAGACAGGAATTTTTCACCGTCTTTCATGTTGTACAGGCTGATTACTTCGTTGTTTTCATCCACCGCTACAAACTGGTCGTCCATGGAGATTTTTACATAACCACCATCGGTAGCAAGGAATTTTTTCCAGAGGACTTTTCCTTTTGCATTTTGACACAATAATTGGTTCCAGTATTTGGATTTTTTTGAAATGATTGCTCTGTCTTCCTTTCTCGAAATATCAGCAGAACCTATTTCACCATATTGCTTTCGATTACCAATTTTATAACCACCTTTAATTTCTAAAATAGATAGCGAAGGCGAGTTGCGAACAGATGAAATAAATGACAAATCAGAGAAATTAGTTGCTTTAACAATGGCCTTCAACTTAAAATCAAACATCTCATATTGAGGCTGTTGAAATAAATTAATATCAGATATTCCGGAGTATATTTTACGCTTAAAAATATTATTTTCTTTTTCAATCTCAAGAATGTCTGCGTTTTGCTTCCAAAGAGAATCAAAATAAAATGACCGCTTTTTAAATTTTTTTCCATCCTTTTTAGCATCAATAAATTCGAAACTTTCAGGATTTTTTAGGTCTAACTCATAAAAGCTATTTTCAGTCAAAATTATCAAATTGCTTGTATCTATCTCACTATGTGAAATCAGCCTTTCGTTTGCTGGAATAAATATTTTTTTCTTAAAGCTAAATGTCTCATTATCAAAAATGTATAGTGCATCATTTATCATAAAAATTGAAAAAAATGTATTTTCAGAAAGCTTAAAACGATGCAGTTTGTCAAGGTTATTAATTTTAAATGAGTCAATCCTATTAATGGAAATTTTATAAAGATTAGAGTCAATTATTGGGTATTCTCCTCCTAAACCTAATTTAATAATTTTGACCCGCTTGGGCAGATTATAATCCCATGTTGGATCACTTTTAAAGCCTTTTGTTTTCCAAAATCTATGAACTACTTGCAATAATTTTGAAAAAGGCTTTTCAGTAACAGATTCAGCAATCAATCTGAAATTTTTAAGATCATATTCATATAATCTATCCCAAGAGCTAAGCTTAACTTTTAAATCAGAAAATGAAGCGGACCAACTTGCTCCAACAGTTTTCTCTCTAAAAAGTACTGTCTCCTTTTTTAAGTCTAATATAAAAATCTCAGATTGGGCCCCAGCTGAATAACCTGTTTTTTTATCCCTTATTTTATTTAATTTACCTACACTCAAAACACCAAACTTTCCATCATCTGAAACTTTAAAAAGGACTGGAATTGAAACAGAATTGCCATTCTGAGAAAACACGGGTTTGAAAGCAAAAATTGTTTTTACATAATTCCAACCACCATTATCAATTACCAGAGTTTCTAGCCCGCCAGAGTAAAATGTCGAATTGGGAAAATCATATTGGTATTTTGATTGTTTTTGCCAAGGTGAATCAAACCTTTTCGAATTATTTCTACTATTATTTCTTGACTCATAAAGATCTATCGTCAAGTCTGATTTCAACACATACACAAACCTTCCATCCAGCCTTGAAGAAATGTAAGCTGGTTTTTCATTGGAAGACCTGTTTACTATCAACACAGGAGCCACTTTTTGGCCAAAGGCAGAGTGCATCAAACCAATACATACTGAAAAAACAAGGATGAAAGCAGATCGGAAAATTAGTTTCTGCCCCACATTCTGAGCTCCGCTAAAGGGTATTTGCATGTGTGTTTAGGTAAACGAAAGGACAAATATCATTTTTTCGCCCAATCAAAAAAAGAGTTTTTGGAAGCACATAAAATTACAACCTGATTTAAGTAAACGCCCTTCCTGAAATGGTGATAAATACGTAATCTAAAATTTTTGACAATTTCAGTTTGGGTACTAAAAATGAAAATAAAGCCTTGGTTTGGGTACTGATTTTTCAAATAAATTCAATTTTTGGATACTAAAAATTAAAAATTCTACATATATTCGCCTTTGTTTTTTTAAAACATGTATATTAATAGACTGATTGACAAATATTTAATTCAGTGGAAAGATACTGAAAGCCGGAAACCTCTTTTGGTTCGTGGGGCAAGGCAGGTTGGAAAGTCGTCTGCGATACGAAATCTGGGTGCTGGTTTCGAAACATTTGTTGAAATAAACTTTGAAGAACTGCCTCAGGCTGGGTTGGCATTTGTGACAGATTTGAATCCAGTGAGGATTGTACAGGAATTGTCCGCTTTTACAGGGAAGGAAATAAAACCCGGACATTGCCTTTTGTTTCTCGATGAAATTCAAGCTTGCCCGCAAGCAATCTCAGCACTGCGTTTTTTTTATGAAAAAATGCCTGATCTTCATGTAATTGCTGCAGGTTCCCTGCTCGAATTTGCCCTTCAGGATTTGCCCTCCTTTGGTGTAGGAAGGCTTAGATCTCTGTTTATGTATCCATTTTCATTTGCCGAATTTTTACTTGCCCTAAAGGAAAATCAACTCCTTTCCTTCATCCTTCAGGCAAACGAAAACCAAGCACTTCCAGCAATTCTTCATCAGAAGACCCTGGATCTGATGAAGAAATTCTGGGTAACCGGAGGTATGCCGGAAGTGGTAAAAGCCTATGCCGCTGGGCAACAATTCCCCGAAATCCAATCCATTCAAAATGACCTGATCCAAACCTATCGTTCTGACTTTGCCAAGTATAACAGGTTGGTCCCATCTCAAAGGATAAGAACTGTTTTTGACTCTGTGGTCCATCAATCAGGTGGAAAGTTTATGTTCAGCAAGGCAGACGAAACTGCAAATCACGGACAGGTAAAACAAGCTGTGGAATTACTTCTATTGGCCGGATTGGTACTGCCTGTTATACATTCAGCTGGCAATGGGCTCCCACTGGGTGCTGAGGCAAATTTCAAAAAGCAAAAAATGATGCTGCTTGATACCGGACTTCAAATGAGTAGCAATCATTTGGAAATCAAAGACATATTATTTGCAGGAGATACCGATTTCGTAAATAAAGGTTGGCTTGCGGAACAGTTTTGGGGTTTGGAATATTTAAAATACAGTTCTCCCTTTATCCAAAATCAACTCTATTATTGGCATAGAGAAGCTGCCAACTCCAATGCGGAGGTTGATTTTATAATCCAGTTTCAAAACAAAGTAATTCCAGTGGAAGTGAAAGCTTCAGGTAGCGGTAGAATGCAGAGTTTGCGACAATTTCTGAAGGAGAAGAAAGCTGAGTTTGGTTTCAGATTTTCAGCAGAAAACTATTCTGAATATGAAAATATTAAATCCTGGCCGCTATACGGGGTCATGGGGCTATTTCCAGAAAGATTCATGGAATAAATATTGAATCCAGGAGTAATGGACATTTTGGAGGCTGGATTTGAGGACTTGCGCTCTAATGGACATTTTGGAGGCTGATTTTTCATTGGAAAAAGTATCAAAATTGAATCAGTAGTTTCACTTTTGCGCTGCTGGATA
>JBIPOE010000010.1:0-73753 GCA_044379485.1 Catalimonadaceae bacterium | reverse complement strand
AAATGTGGAATGTTGAAATGCTAAAAGTATCATTTTATAACTGGCTTTTGGTAAAACAGTTTTTTGAAATTTGACTTTACTCAAAAAAAATACCGCTTGATTTTTCGAAAACAAATTTTGGATCAATCACTATTGGATTTTTGTTTTTTGTAATTTTTATGGAAGAAAATCTTGCTTTTTGGACATTCCTCAAATACCAAATAGTTAAAGGCAAAGCATTCTTAAAACCAGTGGCCTCTGGATAAGCCTTAGGATTTTCTTCGAAATTTTTTCGGATTGGTCCTAAGCAAATAGAATCAATTGGTTGGTAATCAATATGTATTTTTTTGAAATTTAGATTACTAATGGATCCGCTGTCAACTGCAGTGATGTGATTTGGGATATCAGATTCCATTTTTATTTGAAATTTCCGAAATGTAATGTTGTCGATTCTGCTGCTTTTTAAACTTGAATCAAATCCCAAATGGGTCCGGTTTCGTTTTCCTTGCCTAATAAATATTGGAACTTTATATCCCTTGATCCGAAAGTTTTTTAAAATCACATTTTCCAATCTGCCTCCATCCACCATTGTAAGGGCAACTGCCGCCAAACCGACCTGCCGGTTGTAAATTCTACTTTTTTTAGAAGCTGTGGTTATTTGAATGTTTTTTGCTCTAATATTCGATAAAGAGCTTTGACTTTCAGTCCCCGTTTTGAATGCATTGCAATTGCTGGAAAGGGTGCAATTTTTTATAAAGATATTGTTCATTTTGCCAGGACTCAGAGATTTAATAACCAAAGCGTCATCGTCTGAATCAATTTTGCAATTACTTATTTTTACATGCTCACAAGCATCCAAATCCAAACCATCGTTGTTTTTTGCGCCAAAATTTTCAACCAGAATATTTTTGATTTCCAGATTTCTGCATCCCTGGTATAGTTGCATCCAGGAAGGCGAGTTTTTCATGGTCAATCCTTTGACCTTAATATTTTCACAATTGGTAAATAAAAATAACATCCATCGAAACGCTTGCTTGCCTGATATCCAATTTTGAAAAACAATTTCGCCTTGCGCATCCAAAATTCCTTTACCCTCCAGACTGATATTTTGCGCATTTTCAGCATAAATTAAAGCCCGATGATGATGCCCCTCTTTTCCTAAATACCAGGTATTTATGGGATTTTGAAGGGGAAATAAATCTGGATTTGTATCTCCAATCATTTCACAATTTTTCGGGAAGATTAATCCAACTCCGGATTTTAGAATAATGGTTCCACAAACAAATCTGGAAGCCGGAAGTGTCACTTTTCCTCCTCCATTTTGGCTACAATTGTCTATTTCTGATTGAATAAAAGCAGTTGCTTCTTTTGGATTTTTGGGTAAAACAGTAATCGTAATATTTTTAGCATCAGTCAATTGGCATAAAAACATCAAAAGAAAGCAAAGGGATTGATTGAGATTGGGAATCAATTTATTGATGATAAAAAATTTGTGATTTTAAAGAAGACGGTCTTAGAATTAAGTTCATTTTGAATTTAGATTTTCAATCCTTTTTTTAGTCAACCTGATAATTTATGGTTTAATCATAACCAAAGATTGGCCTTATTTGCAAAACTAATATTTCCAGTTTGAAACCTCATTTTTTGTATTCTGTTAATTCAAATTGTTTGAGAATCTGTTTTTTGATTTTCTCTGTTTTTCTGTTTGATTCTCAATTGTTTGGGCAAGGAGTTTCCCCAAGCGAATCTTTGTTAATTACAGGGAAAGTAAAAAAAGAAAGAGTGTTTTCTCTTTCTGAAATGAAGAAGATCAGGACCATAAACCTTGGGGAAGTTAACACCAGTTGTTCGCCAAAACAAAGGAAAAATGCCAAAGGCGTAAAAGCAATTCTCGTAAGGGATCTACTGGATAGTGTGAACTTTGACTATTCATCTTCAAGAACGCTAAACCAATTTTACTTCAAATTTGAAGCTACCGATGGTTATGCTATTGTGTATTCTTTTAACGAAGTTTACAACACAGAAACAGGAAAAAACCTGTATATCGTTGTCGAAAAAGATGGAATAGATATTACCCAAATGGAAAACCGAATTCTTGTTTTGACAACAAGCGATATAAAGTCAGGAAGCAGAAATATAAAGAACCTGGCTCGGATTGTGGTTTGTAAAGCGGAATAAGTTTTAGGTTGTCAGAACTCATTAAAAGTAACGAATGACAAAAGTTGACTTTTGGAAGAACAAGAAAATTCTATTCATTAACAGCTATAAACCAGACTATTTACAGGACATTGTTTATCAAGGCCTGGTTCAAATTTTAGGAAAGAAAGTTGTTTTTGATTACCCTTTTAATATTAATTTCCATGTTCCACTTAGAAAATACCCCAGAAACCTGGCTTATAATAAGGGAATACCAATATTAAATTTCAGTTTAGATTTTAAAACTTTTGATGCCGTTATACTTGGCTCTGCAAAGCCAGATGTGTTCGAAACTTATTTAAAGATATTACACAAAATACCAGATTCTACACCGGTTGTATTTGTCGATGGGGGTGATTTTGAGGCAATTGGTGGCGATTTGACAAGGTTAAACCGAAGCGAACTTTATAATTCTGCAATTGCCAGAAGGCAATTTGATCTTATTTTCAAAAGAGAATACATGCAGAATACCCAATATGAGAACAATGTTTTTCCGTTGCCATTTGCATCCTACACGCCAGGATTTACAATGAATACTTCTCAAAAATTTGCCTATGATGTGTCATTTTGGGCAGTAGAATCACACCCTGTCCGAACCAAAGTTTTACATTTATTGGAAAATTCCTTTGACTGTAAACAAAATGGCACGGAACCAAGCCAGGTGTTTGCCAAATATAAACGAAAGGGCCTCAGATATTTGGAAGAACTGGCAGCCTGCAAGGTTGTATTAAATTTTCGCGGTGCTGGCTGGGATACTCTACGGTATTGGGAAGTTCCTTTAATGAGCCGTTCGCTTTTGGTTAGTCAGAATCCGCAAATTGTAATTCCAAATAATCTGGTTGATAAAGAGGAAATCATATATGTGAAAGATGATTTGACCGATCTTTTGGACGTTTGCCAGTATTATCTGGATCACGAAAATCAGCGAAATGAGATTGTCCAACAGGCTGCTGTCAAAATACAGAAGTATCATCTCCCTATTCATAGGGCTACTATTGTCATGTCAGAACTGGAAAAGTTGGTAGGAAAGTAGTTAAGGTCCAAAAATTTTATCCTTAAATATTCCTTGTTTAGCCAAAAAATAAAGGAGCGAAACCTTTAAAACACCTAAGCCATAAGTTACACTTCTGCTGAAATTGATGGAACTTGCCTCTTCAAAATACTTGGTTGGGCAAGTAACTTCCCCAATTTCAAAGCCATTGTAAAAAATTTGGGCTATCATTTGGTTGTCAAAAATAAAGTCATCGGAATTCTGGGAAAGATCTAGAGAACGTAAAACTTCCCCACTGAAAGCCCGGTAGCCTGTGTGGTATTCTGAAAGTTTTTGATTCATTAAAACGTTTTGAAAAAAGGTTAAAAACCTGTTGGATATGTACTTATACATAGGCATTCCACCATTTAATGCGCCCTTTCCCAAAATCCGTGATCCAAAAACTACCGGGTATAAATCCTGACCAATTATTGAAACCATGGCTGTAATCAACTTTGGTGTGTATTGATAATCAGGGTGAAGCATCACCACAATATCAGCTCCAAGTTCCATTGCCTTTCTATAACAGGTTTTTTGATTGCCTCCATATCCTTTATTGGCCTCATGCCGTATCACATGTTGAATTCCAATTTTTCTGGCGAGGTCTGAAGTATGATCCTTACTGGCATCATCAACTAAAACCAACTCATCCACAATATCGAACGGAATTTCTCTATACGTTTTTTCCAGGGTTAGTTCTGCATTGTAAGCAGGTAAAACCACAACTACTTTTTTATTCAGATACACAGGCGGTGCTCAGGATTTCCTGCAAAAAAAGACATTTAGTTTTTAATATTAACAATTCTGGCTTTGCCATTTTTTGATTTCTCAGCCAATGCACTTTTTGCAAGAAGAAGAAAAAAAGTAATGACAATTTATCCGTTGATTTTTGACTGCTTTTTTCTTTGAATCATTTGGGTATTGAAATCCATTTTTTTATTAAGAAATCAGCTTAAAAAAGAATCGTAAGTTTGTCTTTAGATTGCCGATAAAGTTGAGTTTTATTAATTCCTGATAAACTAAAATTCAGGACTTGGTTTTGACATTAAGCATTTTACAATCAATACGATACAATTGAATTTATTCTCTGCCGCCAAAAAATCTACCCTTTTTCTTTTGCTGATTGGCTCCTTTTGGATGCTTTTCTTTTTGGTTTTCAGAATAGTTTTTTTTCTCTATCACCACGCTGTTTTTAACAGTTTTACATTTTTTGATTTAGCCCGGGTTGTATGGAATGGTTTATACATGGATATCTCTATGACATCCTATCTTTTGGTTATTCCAATATTGTTTTGGTCCCTTGGTTTTGGAATAAAATCAAGTTTATGGATGAAAATCTATTCAACATTTCACCTGCTTTCAGTTCTTTTACTTGGCCTGATTTTAACAGTCGATCTTGAAATTTTCAATAACTGGGGACACAGGCTGGATGCCGCTGTTTTGCCTTACCTCAAGTATCCAAAAGAGGCAATGGCATCCTCTTTTTCATCGCCAATAAGAATCCTTTTTACCATTTTTGGTTTAAGTTTTATGATACCCATGATGATTTGGGTTAGTATTAATAAGCCCATAATCAAAGATTTACGTTCTGATTCTTCGCCGATTTTTTTAATAGGTTTAATCTTATGTGCTTTATTAATTATTCCAATCAGAGGTGGCTTTCAATTGGCGCCAATCAACCAGAGCTCTGTCCATTTTTCTACAAACCGGGTTTTAAATCAAGCTGCCGAAAATCCTCTGTGGGTTCTTTTTCAATCCATTCTGGAGTCTGGCCAGGCGGAAAGTTTAAAATTAGAATATGTGAAGTTTAAGGAAAGTTCATGTGATTCTCTTTATCAGAATTTGTATCCAACTGAGGTGCAAAAACCTCCGTTTTTAACATTAACCCCAAAGCCGAATGTGGTAATTATAATATGGGAAAGCCTTACTGCTAAAGTAGTTGGTAGTTTTGGTGGTACTTATCCATGTACACCAAATTTTGATAGAATAGCTAATCAAGGAATTAAATTTACAAACTTTTATGCCACAGGAGACAGAAGTGACAAAGGGCTGGCTTCAATTTTAAGTTCTGTACCTGCAGTAGGTAAAATGAGTATTATGTCTCAACCCGGCTTGGTGGCCAAGTTGCCATTTTTGCCAAAGTCATTTAAAAAGTCTGGATATAACAGCACATTTATGTATGGTGGTGAGCTTGAATTCGCCAACATGAAGAATTACATGCTGGAGGCTGGATTTGATAAACTTATTGGTAAAAAAGATTTTTCTTCTGAAAACTATAATTCAAAATGGGGTGCTCATGATGAAGTGGTTTTAAACAAGCAACTGGAAATTGCCAAAACAGAAAAAGAGCCATTTTTCCATACACTTTTTACCCTTTCAAGCCATGAACCATTTGAAGTTCCTGGCGAAAAGATTAACGAAAAAGAACCGCTGGATTCATTGTTTTGCAGGGCTCATAGGTACACAGATAAATGTATAGGGTCTTGGTTTGCCAAGGCCCAGAAAGCCAGTTGGTGGAAAAATACAATTGTAATTATTGTAGCAGACCATGGGCATTCCCTACCAAATAGATCAAACGATGACAATCCTTTAAAGTTCAGAATACCAATGATTTGGACTGGCGGCCAATTGACTCATTTGGGATCTCAGGTGAATGATATGGCGGGCTCACAACCAGATATAGCATCCACTTTGTTATCTCAACTAAATTTGGATGCTACTGATTTCAGGTTTTCCAGGAATTTGTTTGACCAAACAAAAAGTGGATTTGCATATTTTGCATTCAGAAATGGAAACGTATTTCTTAGCCAAAACGGAAAAGTCTTATCTCCAAATATTTTAGTTGGTAACCTATATCAACAAAAGGTATATCAGAATTTTTATTTGAATAAACTACCTGTAAAAAAGTAAAACCAGTGACCGTTTTTAGGCTGGTAAAAAGACCTACTTGAATTTCAATTCAGTAATTTTTAGCTTTTTTTCTATATCCAGTTTGGAAAGCCATTCCTTGAAGACTTAATTTGCATCGCTTATCCAGAAAGACGGAGGGATTGGACCCTACGATGTCTTAGCAACCGGTGCTCCTGCACGACTGGTGCTACTTTCCATTCGCCAATGCGAAAAAGATAAGATCGAACAGACCCTCAGTCTCCTTCCTTCTGGCAAGCTACAAATCTCAAAACAAAATTCTGGAATCGGAATTTTAGACATATACATGATTCAAGACATATTAAAAGAGCGTATTTTGATTTTAGATGGTGCCATGGGTACCATGATTCAGCGTTATGACCTTACAGAGGAAGATTTTAGAGGAACTCGTTTTGCCGATTGGCCTGATGACCTGAAAGGAAATAACGACTTGCTTTCAATTACCCGACCAGATATTATTGAGGCCATTCATAAAGAATATCTGGAGGCGGGTGCCGATATTGTTGAAACCAATACTTTTTCCGGAACCACCATTGCCATGGCGGATTATAAAATGGAAGAATTGGTCTATGAGCTCAATTTTGAATCAGCTAAAGTTGCAAAACGAGCAACTGATTACTATAACAAGCTAAATCCAGACAAACCAAGATTTGTGGCTGGGGCAATTGGTCCAACCAATCGTACCTGTTCCATTTCACCAGATGTAAATAACCCTGGTTACAGAGCTGTAACTTTTGATATTTTAGTTGAGGCTTATACTGAGCAGGTTAGGGCACTGATGGATGGTGGAGTTGATTTGATATTGATTGAAACTGTTTTCGACACGCTTAATTGCAAAGCTGCACTTTTCGCTGCAGATAGATACATGGATCTGGTTGGAACCCGAATCCCAATTATGGTTTCCGGAACCATAACCGATGCCTCAGGAAGAACATTGACAGGCCAAACCACTGAGGCTTTTTACAATTCTGTGAACCACATTCCACTTTTATCAGTTGGTTTAAATTGTGCATTGGGAGCCAAAGCAATGAAACCATATTTGGAAGAATTGGACAGAGTTTCTACAAGTTTTGTTTCTGTTTATCCAAATGCTGGTTTGCCTAATGAGTTTGGTCAATATGATGAAACCCCGGAATACATGGGTTCTCAGGTGGAAGAATTTTTGAAGGATGGCTTGGTTAATATTTTGGGAGGATGCTGTGGAACCACGCCTCCACATATTAAAAAAATGGCAGAACTTGCTGCTAAATACAAGCCTCGTCAGTTAAAGGAAGTACCTAAATTTATGCGCCTCAGTGGTTTAGAGCCACTTGTTGTTACTCCGGAAATCAACTTTGTAAACGTAGGGGAAAGAACAAACGTGACTGGTTCTGCCAAATTTTTAAAGCTTATAAAGGAAGATAAATATGAGCAGGCATTGGAAGTTGCCTTGGATCAGGTTAGGGGAGGAGCTCAAATTATTGATGTTAACATGGATGAAGGAATGTTGGATGGTGTACAAGCCATGACCAATTTTCTAAATTTAATGGCTTCAGAACCAGAAATTTCCAGAATTCCGGTGATGATTGATTCTTCCAAATGGGAGATTATTGAAGCCGGATTAAAATGTGTACAGGGAAAGTCAATTGTAAATTCTATTTCCTTAAAAGGAGGAGAAGAAGAGTTTATCCGGCAGGCAAAAACAATTCGGGAATATGGTGCCGCAGTTATTGTTATGGCTTTTGATGAAGATGGCCAGGCTGATTCTACACCACGACGAATTGAAATTGCCAAACGGAGTTATGAAATTTTGACTCAGGTAGTTGGGTTTCCAGCTGAGGATATCATTTTCGATTTGAATATTTTTCCGGTTGGAACAGGAATTGATGAACATAAAGAGAATGCTGTTTCATTTTTTGAAGCAACGAAATGGGTGAGAATAAATTTGCCCCATGCACATGTGAGCGGTGGCGTTTCAAACGTATCTTTCTCATTCAGAGGAAATAATCACGTTCGGGAAGCCATGCATACGGCATTTTTGTACCATGGAATACAAAATGGAATGGATATGGGAATTGTAAACCCAGCCATGTTGGAGGTGTATGACGACATTGAAAAGGAATTACTTGAAAAGGTTGAGGATGTTCTTTTAAACAGAAGAGAAGATGCCACAGAAAGGCTTTTGGATTATGCCGAAGCTTCTAAGGGCAAAGGAAAAGTTAGTGAAAAAGAAGCAGAAGCATGGAGAAGTGGATCGGTTGAGGATAGATTGGCTCATGCCCTTGTAAAAGGAATTATTGACCACATTGATGCAGATACTGAAGAAGCGAGACAAAAATATGACAAGCCTTTGCATGTAATTGAAGGCCCCTTAATGGCTGGAATGAACATTGTTGGAGACTTGTTTGGAGTTGGTAAAATGTTTCTTCCCCAGGTAGTTAAGTCGGCAAGGGTTATGAAAAAGGCGGTTGCATACCTTCTTCCATATCTTGAGGCGGAAAAACTGAAGTCAGGCGACCTTTCAACAAACAATGGTAAAATTTTAATGGCTACGGTTAAGGGCGATGTACACGATATAGGTAAAAATATTGTTGGCGTTGTTTTGGCATGTAACAACTTTGAAATTATTGACATAGGCGTAATGGTTTCCTGTGAAAAGATTCTTGAGGCTGCCATTAGAGAAAATGTAGATGTGATTGGTCTTTCAGGTTTGATAACCCCAAGTTTGGACGAAATGGTTCACGTGGCCAAGGAAATGGAAAAAGCGGGCCTTAAAATTCCTTTGTTGATTGGAGGTGCAACAACTTCCAGGGTCCATACCGCAGTTAAAATTGACCCAAATTATTCGGGAGCCGTAGTCCATGTGATGGATGCTTCCAAATCTGTACCCGTGGCTTCAAGCCTGATAAGCAAAGAGCATCATGATGGATTTAAAAACGACATCAAACTGGAATATGCGAAGTTCAGGGAAGATTATGAGGGTCGCAGAAAAGAAAAGAACCTGATTACCCTTAGTGCAGCCAGAGAAAATAAATACAAAGTTGATTGGGATAAAACAGAAACTGTAAAGCCTTCATTTTTAGGAACTAAGGTTTTTGATTCATATTCATTGGAAGAAATTTCAAAATTTATTGACTGGACTCCTTTCTTCCAGACATGGGAATTGCACGGACGCTTTCCAAAGATTTTAACGGATGAAGTAGTTGGAAAAGAAGCAACCGATTTGTTTGCGAATGCTCAGGAAATGCTGGCGAAAATCATTTCCGAAAACTGGTTAACGGCTAAGGCCGTGATAGGTTTTTGGCCCGCCAATACGATTCAGGATGATGACATTGCCGTTTTTGAAATAGATCAAAATGGAGTTGAAAATCGTAACAAAACAACTTTTGTTTATAACCATCTTCGCCAACAAAATGCCAAAAGCGGAGGATTACCAAACTTCAATTTAAGCGATTTCGTTGCTCCGGTTGAAACGGGAATCAGAGATTATATGGGTGGTTTTGCAGTTACTATTTTTGGGGCTGAGGAAAAGGCTAAGGAATTTGAAAAGGACCATGACGATTACAACTCCATCATGGTTAAGGCTTTGGCGGATCGGTTTGCTGAGGCGTTTACAGAATTGTTACACCAAAGATCAAGAAAAGAATTCTGGGGATACGATTCCAACGAAGCACTTTCCAACGAGGATTTGATTCAGGAGGAATACAAAGGGATCAGGCCTGCACCTGGATATCCAGCATGTCCAGACCATACATTGAAAATCAATCTTTTCAAACAGTTGGATGCTGAAAAGGAGATTGGTGTAATCTTAACTGAAAATCTTGCTATGTATCCTGCTTCTTCAGTTTCCGGCTTCTTTTTTGCCCATCCTGATTCCAGATATTTTGGTTTGGGAAAAATCAACAAAGATCAGATTGAAGACTATTCCGCTAGAAAAGGTGTGACAGTGGAAGAGGCTGAGAAATGGCTGAGTCCAGCCTTGGCGTATTAATTGGATTCAAATAACTTTTATCGGCAAAAATCAAATCAGGTTTTTGTTGGGACCAATTAAAAAGCGAATCTAGATGGTGTTTGGCCAGGATTTTTATTTGTACTTTTCACTTGGCTGGGAACATATAATTTCTTTTGATGCCCTTGATCATCAGATGTTTATTCTCAGCCTGGTAATATTTCAAACCTGGCAAAGCTGGCGAAAGTTGTTGGTTTTGGTTACATCTTTTACAGTAGGCCATTGTTTAACATTGGCCCTATCAAGTAGCGGATTTTTCAGTGTTTCCACATATTGGGTGGAGCTTTTGATTCCTTTTACCATATTTTCAACAGCATTTTACCAGTGGCGAAGGCTTCAATTGTTTGATTTTTTGGAAAATGAAAAGATCCTATTTTACATGGCTGGTTTTTTCGGACTCATACATGGTTTGGGTTTTGCAAAAACTTTGCATTCGATTTTGGGTAAATCTCAGTCTATTTTTATTCCTCTTTTTGGTTTTAACGTAGGGTTGGAAGCTGGCCAATTGGCCTTTTTGATGTTGCTTTTATCTTTACAGGTAGTCCTTTTTCGAATTCAATTCGTTAATAGAACTTTGTATAACAAGTTTTTGATTGCCCTTTGTTTGTTTGGAAGCGGTTGGATGATTGCTGACCGGCTTTGACCTAAGCCTGATTTATCCCAAATGTGCCATGCTTAATGCAAAGATTGCTGCAGTTTCTGTTCTTAAAACTTGTGGCCTCAATCGAATACTTTCGGCTTTATGTTTTTTAATTTCCTCTAATTCCTGATTGGTAAAATCTCCTTCAGGACCAATGAAAATCAGGTTTTTACCTGGTTTTGGTGTCAGTTTTGTTTTTCCATTAATGGATAAATCGGTAATCCAGAAATGGTCGAAATCTGTCCATGGAAATTGTTTCCAATAGGCTATCCATTTTAAAATAGGTAAATGTGCCTGCCCCGATTGTTTCATTGCAGAAAGAGCAGCTTTTTCCAATCGATCGAGCTTTAAAACATCCCTTTCTGTTCTGGCGGTATGCATAAAATAAATGCCATCGATTCCAATTTCTGTGCATTTTTCAACCATCCATTCCATGCGTTCCATTTGTTTGGTGGGTGCTACAGCAAGCCAGATTTCATTTTCCCAACCTTTATCGATGGTTTGGATTTCTTTCAATGAAAGTTGGCATTTTTTCAAATCGGTGTTTTCAATTATTCCAATAGCGACCTTTCCTTTTCCATCACATACTTTAATTTGATCGCCTTTGGATTTTCTAAGTACTTTAATTGCATGGTTAGCTTCCCCTTCAGGTAGGATAGGATATTGAAAAACAGGTAGATAAAAATTCATTAGTGTTTTACTAAAATCAAAAAGTTGTTGTTTCCAATTTTTAGTTTTTCTTCTAAAAAGGAAAGATGGTATAAACCTTCAGGCAAAAAAGAAACATCAATGTTATCTCCATTTCCGTAAAAGACTTCCTTTCCTATTGAATTACTAAGTCTAAAATTAAGGGTGCCATCCTTTTTTATTTTTAAAACCTCCGAAACAGGATTGGGCCAAATTTTGACCGAAGATTCATCAGTTATCAATTCCTCATTGTTAGTGAAATATGAATTAATATAAGGACCAATGTTGAGTTGTTTGACACCGGCTGAAACAATTGAAACGGTTTCGTTGCTAATCCAAAGTCTGTAATTTGAAGCAAATCCAATTCCCTCTGCCTGACCAGTGGTAACTGCATTTGGAAGCTCAATTCTTCTTCTATTGCCTGAAAAAAAGTTGCTTCCTTCAAATCCAAAAAGCAACCATGCAAAAACAGGAAAACTACCTGTTTGATCCAAGCCTAATAAAACTAGTACCTTGCCATCTTGTCTGATCGAAGCAGATGTTATTAAACCATTCACGTTCAGACTATCGTGTAAAGTAGCAATTTGTAAGGGCAGACTTGGATCCAGTGAATAGTGTTTGGTTTTCTTGTTGCCTCGGTTTTTTGAAAATAAGTGGAGCTTTCCATTAAAGAAAACTATCGATTCACAATCGAAATTATGGTTGTTACTGGAAGTAAAATTAGTTTGATCAGGATAAGAAAAGCGGATTCTTTCGGCTCTAATATTTAGACTATCAGGGTTGTAAACTGATGATTTCTTTACTTTTAGTATTCTCAAATCTGTTCTTGTTCCATTATTATTACCAAAATCACCAATATAAATGTTGGTGCTATCTGCGGCAATATCCTCCCAATCTACATTTGAATAATTGGAAATTCGGGTTTTCTTCTTGACAAATCCAGTAGCAGAATCAATTTCAAAAAGATCGGCTGCATTTCCTGAATCATTAATTGTAAAAACTTTTCCATCTGTTATCAATAAAGCAGAGGTTTCATTTAGTATGCTTGGAAGGTTACCGATTCTGGTTGTCAATCCGGCATTGGTATTTGCATAGGTACAGGAACTATTTGTTGAGGTAGCCAATTGGTTAAAATTTGTGGCCAAAGGATCCTGACAACCAGCTTGAGCCAGAAGCTTCCAACTTGATAAGAGTATAGAAATTGAAAAATAGAATGTTTTCATCCTTGATTTTTATGAAGGTCTAAATAGAGTTATAAATTGCCTTAAATCAAAAAAAAAAGCCCCGAGTTACCGGAGCCTTTTTTGAAAAAATCTTGCCCTTATTTGTCTAAAATAAGTTGGTAAAGAGCAATATAACCAGCGATACGATCAACGTTAAAAAGTAAAAGAAAATTTCCACATTTAGTGGGCTGTAGGCTACTTTTTTTGATGTCTTATTTGCGTTCATAACTTTAGAGCTTTATGTTCAGGTGAATAATGTCTGATTTTTCAAAGGTGATATTTATGATTAAATAATTTTAGTCACCTTCTTCTTAAAAATTACCTAAGTGGAGCCAGTGCAAAATAGTAACACATAACATGTTATAATTTAAAATTGGATGGCCTTTTATATGTAATATTTATGTTGGCTGGCATTGGTCAATCACTTACCCATTTGAGAATGTGTATGTTTATAGAATGGGTGTAAGTATTTGAAAATAAATAATTTAAGTTTGTTCTTTAATAAGAAAACAAAGAAAATTCTAAAATTCATTTTCAATCATTTAATTCAAATAGGTCCGTTTGTTTTCTATCAAAATGTTAGGTTGCTGGTAGGTACAGAAACAAACAATAATTAATTAAAAGTAATTAACTTGCTGCAAAGAAGCTAGTTATTGATTTGGTCAATCCCTGAATCGGGTAAATTTTTTAAAAGTCAACCTTAATTTTTTTGATTTAAATCTGAATTTGGATTTTGAGAATTCAAGCCTAAAATCCAAAGAAGCCCCAAAGGCCAGATTTTTTACCACTCTCTTTCTTTTGCTTTTTAAGGAATGCCTCGGCTTGCTTCCTGCAATCGTGGTCTTTTGGTGCATATTCTCTTATTTTACTAGCATATTCAGTTGCCAATAAAGTGTTTTTATCCTCAATAGAAAGTTGCATGAGATTGAGTAAAGTATAATAATAGTACCCAGTTTCAAAAGCCTTGTTCTGATTGCAAAATTGAAGGCAGACATCAAAATACTTTTTGGATAAGTTTATATCTTTTTTATATGAATGCCTGTAAATATAACCTAGATAAAAGGATGCGTATCTGCCACTGGTTGCTTCATAGCCAGGCATTTGCTTTCCAATTTTCTCTAGAATTTCTAAAGAGGTTTTTTCTACCTCGGCGGTTTTGCCCTGGCTGTAACACATGCGGGCATACAATCTTTGAAAATAGGGATTGTCTGGGAAGGTAGTTGCCAAATACTCTGTTAAAGGCAAAGCTTTAGCTGGTTGATCTTCCTCATTGGCATAAATCCGGGCCAAATACAATTGGGCCTCAGTTCGGGTATAAAATGCATTAAATGCCACCTCTTTCAGTTGCTTGATTCCTTTTTCTTTGTCCCCTTTTGGGAAAAGTGCCATCACAGGTCTCAAAAATTTATAATTGGCAGGAATCCAAACTGAATAGAAATTAAAAAGCGCAACACCAAATAAAAACTCAGGGCTAAGCGTATCGTTTTGCTTGTTGATTTCCATATTAGAAAGCGCATTTTTTCCCGCAAATGCCGCCTTTCTCCATGATCCTCTTTCAGCAAACAAGCGTCCCTTAAAACCATAGGAAGCTGCAAGGAAAAATGAAGCCTCTACATTTTGTTTATCTTTTCTTTTTAAATCTTCAGCAAGAGCAATGCTGGTGTCCATGTAGGCTTCAAACTTTTCGTCAAATTCCTCATTGTCAATGTTGGGTTGAATCTTCCACCATTCTTTTAAGCCCATTAGAAAAACAGGAAGCGGATGGCTGGGATATTTATAACGCATCCATTGGAATTCACTTTCTGCTACATCAAACTTGAAGTTGTACATTGAATTAACGGCCTTAGTAGCATCAAGTTGAAGTTTTTTGTTCATCAACAGGTATTTCAGTTGAGGATCATCAAACTGGGCTACTGCAGGTAAGAATTGCAGAAAGAAAAAAAGAAAAAAAAGTTTTAGCCTCGACAAAGGATTGAAAATGATGCCAAATCTATGAATAAGAGCATAACGATAAATAAACTATTTTATTTGAATTAGGCTTCTATCATTTCTAAAACCAATTTTTGGATGGATTCTTCCTCCAATTTAGCATCAGAAAGTATTTTATTGGCTTCTGATTTTAATTGATCAGCCAGGGTTCTATCCTTCAAATCTTTTAAATTGATCAATACATTAAGGTAAGCCCCGTAAATTCCACATAATAAGGCATTTGCCCCAACTCCGGCATCTGTAACAGAATTTGGATTTCCAATTTCTACCATTTTTTGGGCAACAGGTAATCCTTCAAAAGCTGTTTTCATTACTGAAAGTGGAACTTCCACAGCCCCAATCTGTGCTTTTTGAATTGCAGCAGACCTTGCCATCTTTTCTTCCTGGCTTTCCTTGGGTAAGCCAAAGGCTTCCATTACTTTATTAAATGCTTCTGTGTCAGCATCAACCGCTAAAATTAATTTTCTACGGATAGCTTCACCCTTTTGAGCCCAATCAGAAAATTCCGGCGTTTTTTCATCCCAACCTCTTTTGTGTGCACTCAAATTGGCAACCATTGTAGCCAAGGCAATTCCGCATGAGGCCACATAAGCAGCTACTGAGCCACCTCCCGGAGCTGGAGATTCAGAAGCAACCTCTTCCGTAAACTGATTTAGCTTCATTGAGATGAGGCGATCAGCTGGTTTTTGAGATATTTTGTATTCAATTACCTTTTGGGTTGGTTCAAATGGTGCCAGATCATCAAGCCCCATGGATTTAATCGCTATCTTAATCAGTTCTGAATCAGGTAAACCGGTTGATCGATTTTGTTTTTTTAGAAAGTATCGTCCCGCATCTGTTAATACTCTCAATGGCACCATACCTACAATTTCAGTTCCAGTTACACGCATTCCCCTTGAAAACGCTGACTCATTCACAGCATCAAAAGCAATATGCAAAGGTGTAGTTTGAATATCTGTCAAGTTCATAGAAACCTGAGCGACACCATATTCTTCTATAAACCAGCCAATTGCTTTGGCTGCTTTTAATTTTCCTGGTGTTCGAATTTCAGTGACTTGTCCGGTTTTGGGATCAGTTTCTTTTATAAGTCTTCCGGCTTCTCTAACATCAAAACTAATGGCATTGGCCCGCCGTACCGAGGTTGTATTTAAATTGTAGTTTACCGCAATTAAGAAATCTCTTGCACCAATGGCAATTGTCCCTGTTTTTGGTACGAATTGCGCAGGGCCAAAATCAGGTTGCCACTCAGTTTGGCTCAATTTGGTTTCAAGTCCTTCATATTCCCCAGATCTAACACTGGCCAGATTTTTTCTATGAGGGGCCGAAGCGGCTGATTCATAAAGAAATACAGGAAACTGAAGTTCTTCGCCAACCCTTTTACCAAGTTTTCTGGCCCATTCACTAGCTTCTTCTATTGATATTCCAGAAACAGGTACCAAAGGACAAACATCTGTTGCGCCAAAACGAGGATGTTCCCCCTTGTGAATGCGCATATCAATCAATTCCTGTGCTTTTTTAATTGCCTGAAAAGCAGCCTCTACCACAAATTCTGGGTCGCCAATAAAGGTCATAACTGTTCTATTGGTGGCTTTTCCAGGATCAACATCTAAAAGCTCCACACCAGAAACAGATGAAATAGCTGAAGCAATTTGTTGAATAATTTCCGGATCACGGCCTTCTGAAAAATTGGGCACGCATTCCAATAATTTTTGACTCATAAAATGATGTATTAACTTGGTTTTTAAATTAGTATCTACCCAATTATAGGGTTTTCAAATCTGATTTTAGCTGGATTAAAAATCCTTTTATATCCTTCAAACTTTCTATTGCCGACAGGTTGGTGGAATTACCTGAAACAGGTTTTTCACTTTTTTCATTTAAGTGGGATTGTGCTCCTTTTATGGTAAATCCTTTTTCCTTGATCAAATCGTAGATTATGGTCACTTTATCAATGTCTTGTTTGGTATATCGCCTATCACCTTTTCCATTTTTTCTTGGAGTAATTTGAGGGAATTCATCTTCCCAATAGCGAATTAAAGACGTGGAAACACCAAAATAACCAGCCACCTCTCCGATGGAATAGTACATTTTGTCTGGAAGTGAATTTTTGATGGACATGTGTAATTAGGGATAATAATACCAGTTTTCAGTTCCAGTAGCTGGTGTGAGTTCTGACCAGTTTTTTATATTAAACTTAAGTGAAACAGCGGCCGAAGGTGCCAATTGAAAATTTCCAGTTGCGGCTAAAGCCGTTGAAGCCTGGCTAATTCCAGGATTGTGGCCTACCAAAACTAAAGTCGAGATGGACTCTTCTGTTTTTTTTATTTCTGCAACAATTTTTTGAAAGCCGGCGTTATAAAGCTCCAGTTTTTCAACTACTTGCTCAGGGTTAAGTCCCATGCTGCTTGAAGCCAAACCTGCGGTTTCTTTAGTTCTCAGGGCGGAACTACAAACTACTTTTTCAACTTCTAACCCTTTACTTTTTATAAATTCACCAACTTTTTCTGCTTCTTTCCTGCCAATTGCCTCAAGAGTTCTTTCAAAATCTTTTTTGAGAAAATTTTCGGATTCGGCTGTTGCGTGTCTGATTAGAATCAGGGTTTTCATTTTAGTAGAACTATTTTTGGCTTTTTGCAAGTTGCAAGTTTATTCAAAAAAACAGAGCTTAGAAAAAAAATATAAAATGCAGTATTTCAATGGACTAAACTGGTCTGCCTTTGTTCTTACTTTAATCTGTTTTTATCCAAAATCAGGTTTTTCTCAATCTGAAATAAGAGAAATATTCAATGTTAAATTTGATTCATTATCAAGTATTTATGTGAAATTGGATCCAATAAAAAGATGGAATTCATTTGATGTGGATATGAAACCAGTTCAAGTTAAATTCAAAAATTACCAGTTTAACTTTTTTTTGAAAGTTGTAAATGATGGAGCTATTTTATGCTTTTCAGATAGTTTGCTTCAAAAACCTATTTTGCTTGAAAAGCGAAATTTGTTTCCATTTGAAAAGCTTCAACCTTCGCTCAATTATTCTATTCAGATTTCAAAACAAAAGACTTTTAAAGGTTTTATTGGCTTTAGGCTTTGGTGTTTAGAAAGAAAGAAAATATTAGATGAATCATTCTTTTGTATTCCCATCAATGATGCCGAATTTGCTAATTCAACTGGGTTTAAAGATGAAAATAAGTCAAAATGACATTAATATTTTTCTTTTTATTTTAAAAAGAGCCAAAATGGCATTAAAATTTTGAAATTACTTTTTGGATTAAGTTTTGAAATCTGGTATTACATCACTTTAAAAAAAATGAAAGTATGTCATTTATAAGATTTAAAAATACAGCTATTCCTTCCTTAGTAGGAGATTTTTTTTCCAGAGAAAATTCTGAAATTTTCCAACCATTTCACGGCCAAATGATTCCTCCGGTAAATATTTTGGAAAATGAAAACAATTTTGAAATCCATTTGGTAGCACCAGGCCTGAAAAAAGAAAATTTCCAAATCAATCTGGATGAAAATGTCCTAACCATTTCCTTTAAGGAAGCCGTTGAAAAAGAAGAACAGAAAGGTAAATTTACTCGAAAAGAGTTCAAATCAGGATCATTTAAGCGATCATTCACATTGGATCAAGTAATTGATAATGAGCAGATATCTGCAAGCTATTTAGATGGAATCCTTGTGTTAACTCTTCCGAAAAAAGAGGAAGCCAAACAAAAAGTTGAACGATTGATTGAGATTCAATAATAAACTGATTCAGACCATTCAAAAGCCCGATATAAAACATCGGGCTTTTTTATTTTGCTAAAAGTCTTATTTCTTTGTACCCGAAAACTTATTTATGGACAGTAGCTCTGCAGGAGACCCCCCCTTACCAAGCCAGGTAAAAAATCAAAAATTTAAGAACAATAAATTCCTATTTGCCTTATGATCAATGAATTATTGATCATATTTTGTTTGATTATAGTGAATGGAATTTTGTCAATGGCAGAAATTGCCATCATTACAAGCAAAAAGACCCGTTTAGAAAGTTTGGCCAAAAAAGGCTCGGTTGGGGCTAAAATGGCATTGGACCTGGCTTCCAAACCAACCAGATTTTTATCAACGGTTCAAGTAGGTATCACCATTATCGGAATATTGGTGGGTATCTTTTCAGGAAAGAGCCTCATTGATTACATGGTTTACAGTCTATTCGAACAAGGAATATCTATTAAAGTCGCGGAGGTTTTTTCATATTCCATTGTAGTTGTGAGTATTTCTTTCGTTTCCTTAGTTGTTGGTGAGCTTATTCCCAAGCGCTTAGGCCTGAATCAACCAGAGAAAATCGCATCTTTTATGGCACCGATTATGAAAGGGATATCCCAGTTTGCCTCACCTCTCATTTGGTTGTTGAGCTCTACCACTGATGGTTTTCTTAGAGTTTTTGGTGTCAAATCACATGTTGAAGATAGCCATGTTACTGAAGAGGAAGTAATTGAACTAATTGCTCAAGGTACCAATTCTGGAATAATCGAGGAGGTGGAGCAAGATATGATGGAACGTGTTCTTCTTCTTGGAGATAGAAGCCTGGCCTCATTAATGACCAATCGAATCGAAATAGAATGGATTGATATCAACCATACCAAAGATGAAATTTTAGATCAGATTAAAGATTCAAACCACTCTCTATTTCCTGTTTGTGACCACGAATTGGATAAAGTTATTGGAATCCTTTCTTCGAAGAAATTCTTATTGTCCATCCAAAATGGAAACAATCCGGGAATTCGAACACTTTTGGATCCAGTTAGAGTAGTTCCGGAAAATATGAAGGCTTTGGCCGCTTTAGAAGAATTTAAGGCGAACAAAACCAAAATTGCCGTAGTGGTGGATGAATATGGTGGTGTTCAAGGAGTACTTACGCAATCCGATCTTTTTGAATCCATTGTAGCCGACCACAATACACCTGATGAAGAAAATGAAATTTCTATAGTCCAAAGAGATGAGAATAGCTATTTAATTGATGCACTTTTGCCTTTCGAAGAATTTCTGCAATACTTTGAAATTGAAGATATGGCGGCTGAAGATAAGGCTGGATTTCATTCTCTGGGTGGCTTTATTCTGCATCTTTCCAAACAAATACCATCTACTGGGGAACGTTTCCAATGGAAAAACTATGACTTCGAGGTCGTGGATATGGATGGAAACCGCATTGATAAATTACTTTTAACTATTAGCGAAACAGGGGAGGAGTAGTTTTTTTATCGCCATTTATCATTTTATTATATTTTTATGTCGGGACAAAGTCCCAAATTGCCGCTTATGAATACAAGCATGCCTATTATCCACGCCACAACTGTAATTGGAATAATGCACAACGGTCAGATTTGCATTGGTGCAGATGGCCAGGCCACAATGAATAATACAATTGCCAAAAGTAATGTTAAGAAAATCAGACGATTGCACAATGATTTGGTTTTAGCAGGTTTTGCGGGAAGTACCGCGGATGCTTTTGCATTAATTGAAAGATTTGATCAAAAACTGGATCAATTCAGGGGACAGTTAAAACGAGCAGCAATTGAATTGGCCAAGGATTGGCGAACCGATCGTTTTTTAAGAAAGCTGGAAGCTATGTTGATTTGTGCAGATAAATCTGAGCTGCTTATTATTTCGGGAACCGGAGATGTGCTGGAGCCAGATAGTGGAATAGCTTCAATTGGGTCTGGAAGTCTTTATGCCCAATCTGCCGCTTATGCTTTGAAACGACATGCACCACATTTAACTGCAGAAGAAATGGTAAGGGAAAGCTTGACCATTGCGGCAGATACTTGTATTTACACCAATCATAACTTTATGATAGAAACCATATAAACAATCCATAAAATGAAACATTTTTTTGCATTTTTCCTTTTCAGCATTTTTTGTTTCTCGTCAGGCGCCCAAAGTATTAAAGTTTATAAAAACGGGCCTGGAGATACAACCAGGAGATCTATTGTTAAAGTACTTAGCCTTCCAGGTGGAGCACGTGTACATTTGGGTTCCATTGAAACATCTGAAGCAAGTGCGGATGCTACCTTAACTAAGGTAGATGTGGATGGAACCATTATTTGGCAAAAATATTTTGGGGGCTCAGGCTTAGATGCAATTAATAACTTTGTTAGGCTTCGGGATGGGGGATTTGCCATAATCGGATATACCGATGATACTAATATTTCAGGGGATGATGGCGATATGCTTATAATTAAAACAGATAGTTTAGGAGTGCCTCAATGGGCTAAGAAATTTGGAGGTTCAGCATTTGAGGAAGGTTTTGGCATTTCTGAACTTTCCAATGGTGAGCTTTTGGCATTTGGCAGAACCGATTCCTTCAGTGGATTAACTGTGATGGCCTTGGGCGCAAAATTCTCACCTACAGGAGATCTTGTTTGGCAAAAGGTTTTTAGATTTGGATCACAGTCTAGTTATTTATATAAAGCATTTGAAAATTCTTCAACTGAAGTTGTGGTTTGTGGATATGCCTGGGATAATATTCCTGGTGCTCAATTATTTGATCCTCTTTTTGTAAAAATTAATCCTGTGGATGGAGAAATTATGAGTTCAAGTAGATTGAGAATGAGTAATTTACAAATAATTTACGATTGGGAAAGGGACACAGACGGAAGTATTTATTGGGCTGGCGTTTCCTCTTCGGGTGCAGCAAATCAAAATATTTTGGGAAAAGTGTCTCCAGTATTAACTCCGGTTTGGTCAAAATCATTTTCAAATGCCAGAGCTCAAAGGATTTGGGATATCGATGTTTTACAGGGTGGTGATGTTTTGTATGCCGGTTTTATTTTAAAAACCACTTCAGATCAATCTAGAAAAAATGGTGCAATAGGTAGAGTTTCATCTGCTGGGGTTTTCCAACAATCAATTGAATTTGACCTCAATGACACCAATTCAACAGAATTAACTGGAATAGCCTTGTCCAACGGAAAAGCGTATGCTGTTGGATTAAGCTACATGTATGGAAATACGTATGGGGCGGGAATTTCAATTGAAGTTGATCCAGATGATTTAACTCAAATTTGCAATGGAACAGTTTATACCCAGACAACGGTAAACAGGCCAAGTACAAACATTGAATTGGATACCGTTTTCGATGGGGGAACTGTTGAAGAAGTTGATATGAGCTTTGGAGACAACAACGAAGTTCTACAAACCATTTGCACATACACCTCAGTTGAGGAAAGAGTAAAATCCAGTGATATTTTGTTTTATCCCAATCCAGGAACAGGGGTATTTAAAGTGAAATTTCCAGATTCAGAAAAAAGGACAATCAAGGTCTATCAGGCAAATGGAATTCAGGTTGTGTCAAAAGAATTAACCGATCAGGAGGCCGAATTGAATTTAGAAAGATTCCCGTCCGGAATTTTTAAGGTTTTGGTTTCTACCGATCAAAATGTTTTTCAAACCACTCTTGTAAAAAAGTAAGCTAATTTCTTTAAAATAAAGTTTGATGCACTTCGAAATTTTTAGATTTTAGAACCATGTTTAAATCAGTTTTAGGTTTTTTGATTGTAGCTTTTTCATTTTCCTGTTCTCAAGGTTTTGAGTCCAGGAAAAAGGTTAGTCAGGCCAAAATGGAAGAAAAGGAGTCAGCCAATGTAAAAGGAAATAAACCCATGCTTTTTCCAGTCGTCATTGCAGGAAGTATAGGATTGATTCAAAAAGTGTATTTGAAAAGGTCTGAATAGTTAAAGTCGAATATCAACAGGATAGTCAACCTTAACAAGATATAAACCACAAGCCGGAGCGTTTTCTCCGGCTTTTTTTCTGTCCTTAGATTCCAGAATCTTCCTGAAATCTGAAACAGAAATTTTGCCTTTTCCCACCTCAAGCATTGTACCAACTAAACCACGAACCATGCCTCGTAAAAATCGATTGGCTGTTATCTCAAAAAATAAAAAATGATCCTTTGCGCTCCATTTTGCCTCAATAATGGTACAGTTAAAATTGTTGACTTTGGTTTTTACCTTACTAAAAGATTGAAAATCAGTTGTATTTTTAATTATTTCAGTACATTGATTCATTGCATCCATATCTAAAGTTCCATAAGAGTATAAAGATCGCCCAAGCCAAAAGGGATCTTTTTTTCTGGAAATCACATATCTGTATGACCTGGAAATGGCTTCGAAGCGGGCATTTGTATCGTGTTTGACCTTATATACATCCAAAACTGAAATGTCATTTGGAAGGGCCATGTTGAGTTTGAATATAATCTGGGCCAAAGAATCGGTTGGTTCAAAATCCAGTTGGGCCACCTGATACAATGCGTGAACCCCTGCATCTGTCCTGCTACTTCCAACTATTTCAATTTCCTGTTTTAAGACCTTTATGGCAACTTTTTGAAGAGTCTCCTGAACGGAGCTTGCATTCTCCTGAGTTTGCCAACCGCTGTAATTGGCACCATTGTAAGATATTTCTATAAAAAACCTTCCCACTTAATCAATATCAATTTTTATTTGATAATCCTCAAAACATGAAAATATACATATGCAGAAAAGGTTTTCTTTATTTGAAATGCGAGTAATTATACTTTCAATTCTTTCATCGGTATTTAACTTTGAATCCAAAGCTCAGATACAAATTCCTGATTTAGAAAGATATAGAGCACAATTGGATTCTTCTTATATTTTGGCCAGACAAATTTGTGATTCAGATTCGACTGGAAAAATAGCAAAAAATTGGATAACTCTTTCCAATGCATTTGCTGCTGTAATGGATGAATCAGAACTCAAAGAGAAATATCAGCATTTGGATTTCCAACTTGAAACCTCCAGAATTTTAAAACAAGCCTTAAAACTTGATAAAAGTGGAGAATACTTACCGGTAATTCAAAGTGCTCTCGCCTTAAATACCATAGATTTAAGCAATATAGCATTGGCTTCCATGGAGACGGCCCGAAACTACAAATCTGAACCAGATGCATTTAAAGCAATTGAACTTTTTGCCTTGTGCCTTGAATACTATAAAGAAACAGGTAACTGTCAGGGAACTGTTGATTCCTATTGGAAAGAGGAAGATTTGGATTGGAAATGGATCAGATTTTATAAAGCTGTTTCAATGAGAATGGCCAAAAAGGTGGCCGAGGCGGAAAAGGAATATCAGATTTTGGTTAAGTTGGGCTGGAATGTTCCAGTGGTTTTTCTCGAACTGGCTAATCTGCAGCTGGAAACCGCAAAAGTGGAGGATGCAACGAAAACCTTAATTTTAGGAAATGAGTTAAATCCAAATGATCCAAAAATTGCCTGCCAACTATCCAGGATATATTTAGAAACCGATCGATTGAAAAAAGCCCAGGAACTCATGAAAAATTTTACAAATCTTCGTTCGGAGAATGTAGAAGTGGCATTAACCACCGCTTTGATTTATGAAAAAAAGGGTGATTTCAAAAAGGCTGATTCATTTTTCAAAGCATTATACAAATCCGATCCAAACGAGGTTGAAATTAACAAAACTTACGCAGCTTACCTGATGAGAAAGGCCGCAAATGCGGATAAAATGGATGCTCAGGAACTGGCTCAACAAGCGTATAATTTACTTGCCACCACAGTTGATTTATCTCCCCATAATGTAGAAATACAACAAGAATGGCTGGGCATCAAAACCAAATTTCCAAAAGTTTATAAGGTTGAGGAGTCAAATTAATCACTATCAAGACTTTATCCTTTAGCCTTTCTGTTAAATTTTAATTTTTTTCCATTTATTTTAAAAAATAAAATGATTATTTGCACACAATTCAGAATGATGAATAACGACAAAACAATTACAATGCAAAAGATGTTAACCCGAAGAATTTTTAGTTTATTTTTAGTTTTTAACGTATTTATTTATAATGCGTCAGCTCAAAATTTTACATATTATGTGCTTACGATGAAAGGATCTGTTTCCAGTAAAAATATGGGAAGGGAGTATCAAACCGGAGACATAATCACCACGGATGATGAGGTAACATTTAAAGGAGAATCTGATATGGTAGGCCTTATCCGATCTGATGGCAAGCGGTTCATTTTAAAAAACAGTAAAGAAAAAAGAGGCGCTCGCCTTAAATATGATGAGGCAAAAATGATAGGCAAAACTAGAATTGAATGGAAAAATTTAACCTTAAATTCAATCGATGATTTGCAGGATTATTTTTGTAAAGCACCATTTATTTTTTTAGATTCTGTGGCTAGAATTAGAATTAACCCTAAGACATATGCGCAAAATGGTGCACAATTTTTTTACTTCAGTTTTTTGTGGAAAAACCAGGGTAAACAGGAGCCGGTTGATAAAAAATTGGAGTTTAAAAGAGATACATTGATTTTACGACAAAATTCTATTTTCAAAGTTGATAAAAAAGCAATTTTACGGGAGGATGTAAGTGACTATACTCTTTGGTATTACAACAGAAGCGAGTTGCAAAAAATAGGATTGTTTAATGTGATTTTTCCTGACCAGGAAAAAATGAAACAAGAAATTAAGATTATGGTGGATATTCACAATCGGAATAAAGTTCCTCCCAGTATTATACATAGTGATGTTGAAGCGTTTATTCGCCAATTTTATGGAAATATTGATAAAATTAACCTAATCCACTGGCTAAAAAGATATATTGGAGTTCCTGAGAAATAATAGGTGATTTTAGTTTAAAATTCAGGCTGATTTTAAGTTTATGAATATCTAAAATAGTTTCTAGGCTTCAAGAAAGTATCTTATTCTTTGAGCCTGTTAATGATCTAAGAATAGCCGTCACAATCTATTCCTAAGCAATATCCTAAAAGTTGTATTTTTTCCTGGGTCGGAAGATTTTACAAAGATTTTTCCTTTGTGGTATTGTTCAATAATTCTTCTGGCAAGGGTCAAGCCAAGTCCCCAGCCACGTTTTTTGGTTGTAAAGCCTGGTTCAAATACTTTTTTAAATTGATTTTTGGGGATACCTTTTCCTGTGTCAATTATATCCAGAACCACATTTCCTTCCAAAAGTTCAGTCATTCGGATGGTAAGTTTTCCAATACCGCCCATAGCATCTACTGCATTTTTAGAAATGTTTTCAATCACCCATTCAAATAAAGGACGATTGATAAAAGCAAGTATTTCATTTAGTTCCGGAGGATCCGTTTCAATTACAATTTCAACCCTTTGTCCGATTCGACTTCTTAAATAAGAAATAGCGGTATCTACAATTTCCTTTAAATTTTCAAGATGCAGTTTTTGCTCAGATCCAATGCTGCTAAATCGGGCAGTAATCATTTGAAGTCGTTGGATATCCTTATCCATTTCTTCAACGATGCCTTCTTCTTCAAGCTCAGGTTTGGTTTTTAAATATTCAGCCCAGGCTATTAAACTCGAAATAGGCGTTCCCAATTGGTGTGCTGTTTCTTTGGCCAGGCCCACCCAAACACGATTTTGTTCGGCATTTTTACTTAAACTAAAAGCCAAATAGCCCATGAGAATAAAAAGTGAAATTACCGCAAGCTGAATATAAGGATAGTAGCGTAACTGTATGATTAAAGGTGAGTTGCGGTAATAAATATACTGCTTCAAGCCCATAATTTCAATGGTAATAGGCGGATATTGCTGCCTCATTTCCTCAATTTGCGATTTGAAATAAGCAGCTTCCCTTTCAGGACTCATTCCCTTTGGCGTATCAAAGTTTCTATGGCTGATATAATTGCTTTCGCCATCTGTTAAAATAACCGGAACAAAAGTATTGGCCTCAATAATCTCTTTAAATAAAAACCCCTGACTTTCTGAAAATTCTGAAGTGGCTATTTCTTTATATCCCTTTGCAGCAAGGTCAATCAACTTTTGCTCCCTTTCTGCAAGCTTCTTCACCAGGTTGTTGGTGTACAAAACCGAAAGCCCGCCTATCAAAAGGGCGAGCAGCATAATCACAAATTTGAAAGTTGAGCGATTGTTATAAATATCCATTCAGTTTTAATGCTGAATTTAGGGTTAATTTTAATTTAGATTAAAGTGAAGATGCATCAAACTTAAATGGCAACAAATCAGATACAGAATGTAACTGAATAAACCCATCTTTCTCTATTTTAAAAGATATGGCCATTGGCTTATTTTGTTTGGTTTCATACTCCAGTAAGACCTGACGACAAGCTCCACATGGGCAAGCAGGAACAATTTTTTCATCGCCGGTTTTCCTGGCCAGGACAAAAATTTCCTCAATAATTTCACCCGGAAATTGTGAACCTGCATAAAAAATGGCGGTTCTTTCTGCACAAAGGCCAGAGGGATAGGCTGCGTTTTCCTGATTGGAACCCCTTATTATTTCCCCATTGGAAAGTCTGAGTGCAGCACCCACCTGAAAATTGGAATATGGTGAATAGGCAGTATTGAGTGCTTTTTTTGCCTCCTCAAAAAGTTGAAAAGTGCTTTTTTTAAAATCTGATTCTGATTCAAATCTGGTGTATTGAATCTTAATTTCTTTTTCATTCATAGGCTTTTTTTGCCCCTAAGGGGGTCAAAGAAACAAATTGATTTTGATCTTACAAAGTATTGACTCACAAGCAATCAAGCTTTTGGCTTTTAGCTTCGGGAGTTTGACAATTATATTCAAAATAAAAATTTGGATTTGGGCTCTCAAAATTTTGAAATAAACTGCCACTTTGTCATTTAGTTTCTATCTTTGCAGCTTATAAATATTAATTTTCTATGTCTCAACTCGTTGCCGATCTGGATGTTCTCCAACAGGCACCAGCTGCCGACCAGGCACCCATTACAACACCAGAAACCAACACTGGAAAAAGCAGAAAGCTTTATATAGAAAGTTATGGATGTGCAATGAATTTTTCTGATAGTGAAATCGTGGCAAGCATCATGGCTGAAAATGGCTTTGATACTACAAATTCAGCAGAAAAAGCAGACCTCATATTTCTCAATACCTGTGCAATACGCGAAAATGCAGAGCAAAAAATTCGCCACCGATTAAATCATCTTAGAGGCATGAAAAACCGAAAACCAGATTTGGTTATTGGTGTTTTGGGTTGCATGGCTGAGCGGTTAAAAACAAAGCTTTTGGAGGAAGAAAAAATGGTAGATATGGTGGTTGGTCCAGATGCATACCGGGATCTTCCAAACTTGATAGGGAATGTGGACGAAGGTGATAAAGCAGTCAATGTTTTTCTTTCAAAAGAAGAAACATATGGAGATATAACGCCTATGCGATTGAACAGTAATGGCGTTACTGCTTTCATTTCCATTATGCGGGGTTGTGACAATATGTGCTCGTTTTGTGTGGTGCCATATACAAGAGGAAGAGAACGAAGCAGAGATGCGGAAAGTGTAGTTGCGGAGGCAAAGGATTTGTTTTCTAAAGGTTATAGGGAGGTTACCCTTCTTGGACAAAATGTGGATAGCTATAAATGGTCATCAAAAGAAGGATCTGAAGTTGTAAATTTTGCTCAACTTTTGGAAATGGTGGCCCTTGTTGATCCAGATCTGAGAATCAGATTTTCAACTTCTCATCCAAAAGATATTACAGATGAAGTGTTGTATACAATGAAAAATTACGACAACATTTGCAATTATATCCACCTGCCAGCTCAAAGTGGTAACGATCGGATTCTCAAATTAATGAATCGGACTTACAACAGGGAATGGTACATGGGTAGAGTGAAAGCAATTCATGAAATCCTGGGAAAAGATTGCGGAATTTCAACAGATATGATTGTTGGATTTTGTAGCGAAACCGAGGAAGAGCATCAGGAAAGTGTAGATTTGATCCGTGAAGTTGATTATGATTATGGATACCTTTTTTCATATTCGGAAAGGCCAAATACACCAGCTGCAAAAAAGCTGAAGGACGATATTTCGGAAGAAACCAAACAAAGGCGCCTTGCAGAAATAATTAAAGTACACAGGGAGAGTGCGTTAAAAAGAAATCTAAACCATGTAGGAAAAGTTCAAAGAGTTTTGGTGGAAGGAACCAGTAAGCGATCTCAGGAACAACTTTTTGGCCGAAACGATCAAAATGCTGTGGTGATTTTTGACAGAGGCAATCTGCAAAAGGGACAATATGTAAATGTTTTGGTGACCAGCTGCACAGGTGGTACTCTTTTGGGAGAGGTACTAAATTAAAAATTTAAAAATAATTTATATATAAGATAAAGAATGATTAAAAACATAATTTTAACCAGCATTTTCGCTGCTTCAGTTTCATTTACTCAAGCCCAAACACTCTTTCCTTCAATGGATTGCAGCTCGCTGGATGGTAAAAAAATCAACCTTCCAAAAGACAACAATGGAAAAACAACTGTTTTGGGAATGGCCTTTTCACAAAAAGCTGAAAAGGAACTTTCTACCTGGTTTCAACCTGCTTACACCAATTTTATAGAGAAGCCTGATGCCAATGCGATTATCCCAATGGATTCTTATGATGTGAATTGCTTTTTCGTTCCTGTATTTTCCGGGGTTTTGCAAGCAGCTGCTGGAAAAGCCGAAAAGAAAATGAAAGAAGGTCTGGATAAAAGCCTTCAATCCAACGTGCTGGTTTTCAAAGGAAAAGCTGATGAAATTAAAAGTACACTTAAAATAGACAAAACTGATTCTCCCTGGTTTTTTGTCATAGATACTTCTGGCAAAGTGCTTTACACCACTTCCGGAGCCTTTTCGGAAAGCAAGCTAGAGGAAATTGAAAAAATACTCAACCAATAATTTTAAACTTAATATTCTGTGAATCAGGATGAAATTCAAAGTGTAAAGCAGCGTTTCGATATCATCGGGCACTCTTCTGCACTCAACCACGCCATTCGAGTGGCCATTCAGGTGGCTCCAACCGACCTTACCGTTTTGATCAATGGTGAAAGCGGCTCTGGAAAGGAGTCGTTTTCTAAAATTATACACAATCTTTCTTCCAGAAAACACGGTCAATTCATAGCCATTAACTGTGGTGCCATTCCAGAAGGAACAATTGATTCTGAGCTATTTGGACACGAAAAAGGTTCATTTACTGGTGCGACTGATGCCAGAAAAGGATACTTTGAAGTAACCAATGGTGGAACCATATTTCTGGATGAAATAGGCGAAATGCCTTTGGGAACCCAAGCCAGATTGCTCAGAATATTGGAAAACGGAGAGTTTATCAAGGTAGGCTCTTCAAAATCTCAAAAGACCGATGTTCGGGTTGTTGCTGCAACCAATGTCAATCTTTTGGAGGCTGTACATAAAGGAAAATTCAGAGAAGATTTATATTATCGGTTAAATACGGTTCCATTAACAGTTCCTGCCTTAAGGGAAAGAGGAAATGATATAGATCTGTTGTTCAGGAAGTTTTCTGCTGATTTTGCTGAAAAATATAGAACAAAACCAATCAAACTTTCAGAGGAGGCCAAAGAAGCTCTAATGGCTTACCGATGGCCGGGAAACATTCGACAGCTTAAAAATATAGCTGAACAAATCTCAATTCTTGAACTTGAAAGAGATGTGAATGTTGATACTTTGAAGGGATATTTGCCTAAACCAACCGGTTCACTTTTGCCAGCTTTGCTAGGTGACTCGTCTGGTTTGGCTGATTCAGGAATGAGTGAACGCGACCTGCTTTACAAAATCTTTTTTGATCTTCGGAAAGATGTAAATGACCTGAAGCAGTTTGTTCTTGAAATGGTATCCAGAGGAGGTATAAATACTGATACAGTTTCCAATAATTCCAATTTATTCGCCAATATTCATCCCGTTGGTTCCCAGCATCACAAGGAAGAAATTTTGCCGAAAAATGAGCATTCCAATACCATTCCATCCAATTTAGATGATGAGGATGACGATGATATGGATTTTGAAAAGGTTCTGGATATAAGCCATGAAACTGAAGAAGAATCCTTATTGCTTGAACAACAGGAAAAGGAAATGATTCTTAAGGCATTAAAAAAGAACCACAACCGGCGAAAAAATGCAGCCAAAGATCTTGGAATTTCTGAGAGAACACTTTACAGGAAGATAAAACTTTTCGGAATTGAAGAATAAGCATTTTATCCTTTTATTGGTCCTGTTACCTTTCATTATTTCTGGTTGTGGGGTGTATAGCTTTACAGGTGCATCCATCTCTCCAGACACAAAAACGATTTCAATACTGAATTTTTCGGATAGAAGTACGACCAGTCCTCCATTTTTAGCCCAGACTTTTGCAGAAAAGACCAGGGAATATTTTCAACGAAATACAAACCTGACACTGGTAAACAAGGATGGAGATTTGAATTTTGAAGGGACTATTGCACAATATGCCTTAACACCTATTGCGCCTACAGGTGCTCCTGGAGGAACTGGGGTAGAAAGTGCCTCCCAAACAAGGCTTACAATTGGTGTGAAAATAAAGTTTATCAATTTGAAAAGTAAGGAACAAAACTTTGATCAACAATTCTCTTTTTATGCAGATTTTCCCCAAACAAGATCATTTGCTGCTGTGGAGAGAGAGTTGATTGAAACTATTTCTGATCAAATAATACTAGATATTTTCAATAAATCTGTGGCAAATTGGTAATTACAAAGAATGACACAAACAGACTTTTATTCCCTTCTTGAAAATGATTCCCTTTTAAAGGAAATACAAGTTGCTGAACTTGATGGGATTATTGCAGAATATCCTTTCGCATCCAACTTGCATATTTTAAAAGCGAGAGTGCTGCATGATCAACAGGATGAAGGATTTAAATCGGCATTGGAAAATGCTGCTGCCAGAACAATTTCAAGAACAAAACTTTACCAACTAATTGAAGGAAAACCAACACTTGAATTTATTTGGCATGAAGTGCCAGAATCAGAATCCATTATCCAGGAAACCAATTCTGAAGTTTTGGATGATCCAGAATCCATTTTAAACTTTGAATCTGAAATTACCCAAACTATTACCAATGATATAAAGCCAGAAGAGGAAATAGGGATAAAAAACAGTGAAACGTTTACAAAGGCTGGTGATTCTGAAACCGAAAACCTTGAAAATAATGCCAGTGAAAATGGTAACATCTTTCCAGAAAACCTTGAAATTATTGAAGAAAAATCTATCGCAGAAATCCCCAGGATTTTGCCAGGAAAAAATGATTTTTCTTTTTCATTTGTAAAAGTAAGTGCTGGAAAATCAGATCAAAAAGAGATTCAACTTGTTCCTTCTCAGGTGTATGACATCAGCCTTGTAAACGGGGGAAGGAAATCTAAAAGTAAGAAAAAAGAGGATTCAATTATTGACAAATTCCTGGAGTCAAGCCCAAGCATTTCCCCTCCGACCATTGACTTTGGCCAAACCAAAAGCCACACCGATTTAGCTGCCAATAGTGGTAAATTGATGGAAGAGATCATAACTGAAAACATGGCAATGATTTACCTCAAACAAAAGAATTATGCAAAGGCTCTGGACATTTATCGAAAATTGAAGTTGAAAAATCCGGAAAAAGGTGATTACTTTGCGGCCCTGATTAAAAATCTGGAAAATAAAATAGTTTAAAAATACATTATGGTTTTCGCACTTGTTGCTCTCATCGCTATTCTAGCAGTCTTTTTAGTTTTGGTTATTCTTGCTCAAGATTCAAAGTCAGGCGCTTTATCAAGTAACTTTGGTGCCTCTCAGGTAATGGGGGTAAAAAGGACAACAGATCTTTTAGAAAAATTGACCTGGGGGTTTATGATTGGAATTATGGTTTTGGCCATGAGTTCAAAATTTATTTCAGGAACTGATGTTGAAGCAGAAGGCCCAACGTCAGTCAATGTTGAAAAAGCCAAGTCAAAGCCGGCTACTCAGGCACCAAGCCAGAATTTGAATCCAACTTCGGCCCCTGACTCAGGAAAAAAATAATCAAATTTTAATAAATTTTTCCAGCCCTTTCGGAAACGTCAGGGCTTTTTTTTTTGAGTTGTTTTTTATTATAAAATAATTTTAAATTCAGAATAAAATCGAACTAAGTTATTGATTTTTAGGAACTTTTAAAAATGATCTGATTTTATTTTTTCGAGTGAGTAAACTTTTAAGTTCAAAACTATTTTTAAAATCTGTTCGAAAAAGAATGAAAACTGACCTCCATTTTGAACAAAATAAGAAATCTTACCAAAGAATGTTTTGTTTAAGGTCTTTTTGAAATAGTTTTGAGCCTCCCAAAGGGACCTAAAAAAAAGAATACACTGTAAACATGGCAGTTGCACAACTTACATTCGAAGGAAAAACAATAGAACTACCGGTAATAGAAGGAACCGAAAACGAAAAAGCAATTGATATTTCCACTCTAAGAGATTTGACTGGTTTGGTAACCATGGATTTGGGTTACAAAAACACAGGTGCAACTAAAAGTGCTGTTACTTTTTTGGATGGTGAATTGGGTATATTGAGATACAGAGGCTATTCTATTGAACAATTGGCCGAAAAGTCCAATTTCATGGAAGTTGCTTACTTGCTGATTTATGGTGAATTGCCTTCGCAATCTCAATTTAGTGCATTTACTCAGGAGATCAAAATGCATACTCTTGTGAATGAAGATGTTAAGAAGATCCTTGATGGTTTCCCCAGCACAGCACATCCAATGGGCGTGCTTTCGTCACTGGTTTGTTCTTTAACAGCCTTTTACCCTGAATCGGTTGACAATCCAAATCAAGAAAATATTAACCTGAACATTTTCAGACTCCTGGCCAAAATGCCAACTTTTGTTGGTTGGGCGTATAAAAAATCAATGGGTCATCCGGTTAACTATCCTAAAAATAGCTATGACTACTGCCAGAATTTTCTCCACATGATGTTTGCGCTTCCTGTTGAAGATTTTACACCGGACCCAATAGTTGTTGATGCGTTAAACAAGCTTCTCATACTTCATGCAGACCATGAGCAAAATTGTTCTGCAAGTACCGTAAGAATGGTGGGTTCCTCAAAGGCTAGTTTGTATTCTTCTATATCAGCTGGAATAAACGCTTTATGGGGGCCTTTGCATGGTGGGGCCAATCAGGAAGTTATAGAAATGCTGGATGAAATCAGAACCATGGGTATCAAACCATTAGAATATCTTGAAAAGGTAAAAAGGAAAGAAGTTCGGTTAATGGGCTTTGGCCACAGGGTGTATAAGAATTTTGATCCAAGAGCAAAAATTATAAAAAAGGCCTGTGATTCTATTTTGTTGTCTCTCGGGGTGAAAGACCCTATTCTTGACATTGCAAAAGAATTGGAAGAAGCAGCCCTGACAGATGATTACTTTGTATCCAGAAAATTGTATCCAAATGTGGATTTCTATAGCGGAATAATTTATAGAGCATTGGGCATACCAACCAATATGTTTACAGTAATGTTTGCCCTTGGAAGGCTGCCTGGCTGGATTGCCCAATGGAAAGAACTAAATGCTTCTAAGGAGCCGATAGGTCGTCCAAGGCAGATATATACTGGGGCTACAGAAAGAGAATTTGTGCCAATGACTTCAAGAGCTTAAAAAGTAAAAAGCCCTCTTTTGAGGGCTTTGTTTTGATTAAAATTTATATATATATCCAAAAATGAAAAACTCAATTGCAAAATCTATTTGTCTTATTTTTTTAATTTTCTCCTATTCATTTGTTAAAGAGTCAAAGGCAGTTGAGAGAAATGGAGGTCCTGTCAAAGTGAGTTTTACAAAACTTGCAGGATTCACTTTGAAACCAGAAGCAGAGCCAAAAACAGGGTATTTTACCCAACTATTTGCCAGGAAAAATCAATTTGATCAACATTTTAACGGTTCTCCTGGTAAAAATTCATCTCAAATCAATTTTGATAAGTTTGTTGTAATTGCTTGTGCGACACAAAAATCTAAGCTTGAAACCAATATTTCTTTAGAAAAAATACTAAAAAACTATGGTGTATTGGAGGTTTATTTTGTGAAAACTGTTGGAAAAAAGCCTGAAACCAAAAAGTCGATTCCTCAAGCTATGTACACCATAGCTCTGGATAACAGCTACAGCAGTGTTAAGTATTTTGTGGATGGAAAGTTGGTTTGGGATCTCCAAAACTAAGCGATATCATTTTATCAATATATAGCATTGAAGCCTTGCCAAATATCGATTGTAATTGTAAACTTCAATGTAGAAAACTTCCTTCAGCTTTGCCTGAGTTCTGTTTATAAGGCAACTACAAATTTAGAGGCTGAAATTTGGGTAGTTGATAACCATTCTTCTGACAATTCGGTGGAAATGGTTAAGACCAGGTTTCCAGATGTTAAGCTAATTGTCAATTCAGAAAATCTTGGTTTTTCAAAAGCGAATAATTTAGCAATTGCCAAAAGCAATGGTGAATTTGTGCTTTTGCTTAACCCGGACACTATTTTAGCAGAGGATAGTTTAGAAAAGTGCATTCAATTTTTGAATGAGCAGCCGGAGGCAGGTTCATTAGGAGCCAGAATGTTGGATGGTTCAGGTAATTTCCTCCCAGAAAGCAAACGCGGGCTTCCTACTCCCTGGGTTTCATTTTGTAAAGCCTTTGGGCTGGGTTTGTTGTTTCCTAAATCTGAACGATTTGGTAAATATCATTTAAGCTATCTTTCAGAGAATGAAACACATGAGGTTGATGTTTTGTCAGGTGCTTTTATGCTGATGAGAAAATCAGCACTTGACATTTCAGGCCTTTTGGATGAAAATTTTTTTATGTACGGTGAGGATGTTGATCTGAGCTACCGTATCCAAAAAGCAGGATTCAAAAACTTCTATTTTCCACAAACAACCATTATTCACTTTAAAGGAGAAAGTACAAAAAGAGGGAGTATGTCTTTCATGAGGCATTTTTATAAAGCAATGTTGCTTTTTTCTCAGAAACACTTTAGTGATAAATGGATGTTCTCAGTCTTTATTTATATCGGAATAATTTTTAGAGCAATTATTTCCTTGATATCCAGATTCTTTAAATTGTTTGGAAATTTAATTATTGAGTTTGTCGTTTCCTTCATAGGAATGGCTTTTATTAAAAATTGGTGGGAACTAAATTTCAAAGGTTTGGTCGGAATTTATCCTGATTTTTTTATTCAACTTTTAATTCCTGTTTACCTTTTTGTTTGGATTGGGAGCACAAAGTTAGTTGGCAGATTTACAGATAGATATGGGCATGAGGCGATCATTATTGGTATTGCAATCGGAACCATTATCATTTCTGGAGTAACCAATTTTTTTGACGATTACAGATTTTCAAAAGGACTCATTTTGATTGGAGCTGTTTGGACTTATTTGATTGTAACCATTCGCTATATAATTGGCCAATTTTATTTGCATGGAAAGCCTTCCCTTAAATTCAATAAAAAACGCAGATGGATTATTGCCGGCCAGGAAACTGACTTTGGTGCAACCTCCTTGGTTTTAAAAAAATTTGAAGATCAAATATTAATTGCTGGCTGGATTTCAGAAAACACTGTTGCCACAAAAAACGCATCCTATCTTGGTAATTGTTCTGAATTAAATACCATTTCATATAGATTGGGATTGGATCAATTATTGTTTTGTCTTCAGGGAGTAAGTTCTAAATCTGCTATTTCAATTATCGATAAGTTTAAGAACTCGAATCTTAAATTCTCCTTTTTAGCTCCTGATTCAACATTTATTGTAAGTAGTAGTGACAAACACGATAAGGGTCAGGTTTTACAATCTGAAAATATTCCAACTTTGATACTGCCCTTCAATTTGAGGAAAAAGCGGCTTTCAGATTTGATAATTTGTTTTCTGATTCTGTTCATCTGGCCTTTGGCTGTGTTAAGAGGAAATTCAATTTCAAATGTTTTGACTGCCATAATGCAGGTGTTTTCTGGCAAAAAAAGTTGGGTTGGTCTGGCAGAAAATAGACTAAAGGCATTTGGCTTAAAAGACGGCATAATCACCATGCGTGATTTGGCTGGTTTAGATGAAACGCCTGCATTGGTTGAATCACTGGATAAGTTGTATTGTGAGGAGTTTTATATTGAAAAAGAGATTTGGACGGTTTTGAAAAACCTTGAAAAAATTTAATAATCGGTTGATTGAAGAATAGCTGATCTGAAATTTAATATATCTTCTTATGAATAAACAACCTATAAATAGGAATTACATATTGGTAATTTTATTAATTCATGTTGTTTACTTTCTTTTTGCTTTATATTTTAAGCAGATATATACTTTAGATTCAGGGGAATATATTTTAACTGCCAGGAATTTACTGGATCACGGTGTTGTGTATAATGGAATTTGGGGTGAAGATCTTCTTCCTGAGTTGCACACCTTAAGGCCGCCTTTATATGGAAGTTTTATATTTCTATCCAGATTATTTAGTTCTTCAGATTTCCTGGTCCTTTTTTTTCAGAACATTATAAGTATTGTACTGTGGGTTTTATTTATTTCATGGTTCAATAGAAGTTTTACCAGAAAAAATATCGAACCCTATGTTGTGATGGCTTTGATTTTTTTTCCATCCCAAATGATTGAGGTGAATTCGATAATGGCAGATCTGCTATTGGAGTTTTTATTACTGATTTCTTTCCTTTTTTTAGTTCGGTACCATCAATCGGATAAAAGTCTTCATATTGTTTTGTTAAATCTTTTTTTGGCATTAGCCCTTTTTACAAAGCCTATTATGCTTTACTTCTGGATTCCGAATCTTATTTATTCAGTCTATTTGTACGCGAAATCAAAGAACTACGTCATAATACTGTCTTTTCTGTTACTGCCATTTGTGGCTTTTATTTGGAGCTTGAGGAATATGAGTAAAACGGAGGTTTTTATGTATTCATCTGCAAAGTCCCAGAATCTTTTAGATTTTAATGCAGGATCAGTTTTAAAGTTTTTGCATGGGGACAAAGAGAGTAAAGAAATTGTAATTGGTATTCTAAATTCACCAAAGACAAAAAATGGTTATGCAGAGAAAACTGAGTTTTTATTGGATACCGCTTCACAAATTATTTCAGACAATAAACTTATATATTTCTATTGCCATGTGAAAGGCATGTTTAATTTCATGCTTTCTACATGCAGAATGGAGCTGATTGAGTTTTTTCCTGGTAGGCCAAATGAGGTTTCCAGTTTGGTTGAAGAAACCGAGAAGCGTGGTTTTAAAGGCTTTTTAAGTTATTTGGATTCCATCAATCCTTTATATCTTCTATTTCTTGGATGTATTTTGGTTTTTAATATTTTACTGCTATTAAGCTCCCTTACATTGATTTTCAACCGAGAAATAGATATTTCTATTAGAATATTTGTGAGTATTTTAATCCTGTATATCTGTTTTATGGCCAGTCCCGCTGGATACTCAAGGTTTAAGGTTTGCGTTATTCCGTTTATGCTTATTAATATGCCTTTTGTATTCGCATATTTTAAAACTCATTTTAGGCGATTATTGCCTTTTCTGACTCAATCCTAAATCACATTTAACTATTTAAAATTTCGTGAAAAAGCTTCTTTAACTCCAAAGAAGGTTCCTGTCCCTTTTTTTGTATAAAAAAAGATTCAAACAATTCGGATTTATCTAGTTGTATATCAATGGTTTGGGCTTGTTGGGTTAATCCCGAAATTGTGGAATTTTTGGATTGAGGAATCAAATCAAGTATCCATTTATGAGAAGCGTAAATTCTTGAAGAGTCTTCGGCATTTAAATATTCATTAGAAACCATTGTCAGCTCAACATATGCATCCTGATTTTCTGCCAACCAGGCCACAGCCTTGTCAACCGAATCAAATGTCATCCTTAAAACCTGCTTTCCTTGTTCCAATTTAATCTTTTGAAAATTGACCGGCGTTGCGGGTTCTATATCCAGAATGATGACGAATTTTTCTTGTCCTGATTCATTCAGGCTATAGCATAAAGGCGAAGATGGATAAATTACTGGCATTGGTTGCATACTTACAGGCCAGAATTTATGAATGTGACCAAGTGCCACATATTGGATTTCAGGTGGCAAAATGGTTGTGGGCAAGGCCTGTGTACCTCCCAGACCGGCAATACTTCTTTCATCATCACTTTCAGGCTCAATTTCTCCAATGGAGGGGACAAAATATAAATGCGTCATTAATAAATTCACGCCTTTTGGATCGCAATACTTTTTTGCAAGAAAATTCCATGTTTCCTCAATAAGATTTTTCAACTCTCCATCTGAATCTTCTTGTCCCAGATATTTTTTCAGCCTTATTTCATTTGCAAAGGCAGTTAAAATAAGACGAACAGGGAATGATGTTTTGGGTAGCGATAGTTCTAAAAAGCCAGGGCTGGATTGAAGCACTTTTATACCCTTTTCTGTTTCGAAATAGGGAACCTCAGTATCAGGAAACCCAAGTAAAACGATGCCACAAGCCAATGCCAAAGGTTCAGGAGCGGCAATTCTTTCGGGAGAATCGTGGTTACCAGCAATGGCAATTACTGCCCGACTGCCATCATTTGATAAACGCCTCAGAGTTTTATAAAATAATTCTGTTGATTCTGATGAAGGATTAGGTCCATCAAATAAGTCACCGGCTATTAAAACCAAATCAACCTCATGTGCATCAGCCAGACCGCAAATTTCATCCAAAACCAAAATCTGCTCCGCATGTCTGGAGTATCCCCCTAATTTTTTTCCCAGGTGCCAATCTGCTGTATGAAGTATTTTCATAGTCTGATCTATTGGTATTTTTTCGTTTTAAGGCCCAAATGTAAATTGACCAAAGAACGGAATTAGGTTTTTTTGAAAATAATAATTGAGTTTGATTTCGGTTTAAAACTAAAATTGACCCAATTAGGGCCAATTTTAGTTAAACTGAATTGTTTATAAAACTTTATAAATCAGAGTTTAAAAACCTTTTACCACCTGGATTTTCTGAGTTTTCCATTTATGGTTACAGAAACTTCACCATCGCAATTTCCATTTCCGAAATCAACAACTTTGGTTTTGTTATCGTGGGTTATGGTCATAATTCCGGAAACTGGCTTGTAGAATCCTAATTTGGCACATGCTCCATTTCGAACAATATCAGTTGTAGCAGTTTGCGTGTAAGCTCTTCCTTTTCTATCGGTTCCAGATACGGCACTTCCTTGAAGTATTTTATGAGTTCTAGTCCATCTGCCTGTATTTAATCCTGAAACGGTAATATTTTTAGTACCAGCATGGGTGAATGTGGTTCCGTCTGATAATTTCATTTTCATGTCAATTTCTCTTTTTAATGAAATTGCATCGTTGGATTCTGCAGTGCTGGTATTGGTAGTGGTTTTCTTGCTTATATTGTCAATCATCACAAATTCATCACCTGTTGCTTTCTTCACACCGTAATCCATGAAGGAGGTTATGATAACCGCCTCTGGAATTCTGATTCTATCGGTAAAAGTCCATTCAATAATTCCTTTTCTGATTCTTCCATCTTCTCCCTGGCATCCGGTTCCAAAGTTAACCGTTACTTTCCCAGGAAGGGTTTCAGTTTTTCTAATCACTGTTACTGTTGCACATTCATAGTTAAAGGTATCATTTACAGCAGCTATTCTACCAAAATTAACAGACGATTTTTCCATGATTTCTTCCTCCAGTCCAGAAATATCGTCCGATTCAAAATCAGCTCTGTTTGCATCTACCGCCACTTGTCTGTCTTCTATAAATGTGTCAGGATCCTTGTCTTTGTCTTTTTTGCAACTTAAAGTTGTAAAAGCCAGGCCTAAAATGGCAAATTGAATAAATGATATTGTTTTCATGTTGTAAAATGGAAATTTGGTGCTTGGAAGCGGAACCGATTCGAAAGTTTAATTATTGCCTGGAAATAAAAGCGGATTTGGCTAAAATTGGGCCTTAGTGCCTGAAAATCAGTTGATAAATCGAGAAAAATATTTTATTTCTTCGGCTGCAAATATGAAAAAATCAATTCTGCGGCTCGTTTGGAGGCACCTGGATTGCCGATTTTTTGAAAAATTTCCTCGTAGCCTTCCATTATTTTCTTTCGTCCTGGGCCTCCAACCTGAATCTGTTCCATTTCAAAACGAATGTTAGCTGGTTGGAAATCCTGTTGAATCAACTCTGTTACCACTTTTTTTCCGGCAATCAGGTTTACCAGAGAAATGAATTTTATTTTGATAAGCATTTTTCCAATCCAGTAGGAGAGGATGTTTACCCGATAAACCACAACTTGAGGCACATTGAATAATGCCGTTTCCAAAGTGGCTGTTCCGCTGGTTACTATGGCCATTTCAGCATTTTTGAGCAAATCGTATGTTTGTTCATATACAATGTGCACCAAGCCGTTACGTCTGAAATTTTCATAATATCTTGCTGGAAAATTATCAACTCCAGCCACCACAAATTGATGGTTTGGAAAGGCAGGAAGAATGCTTAACATTCTAAACAAAGTGCTTTCTATTTCCTTGTTTCGACTTCCAGGCAAAATAGCAATGATTGGCTTGTCGTCCAGGGAATTGTCTTTTACAAAATTTGGATTTGGTTTAAACTCATGAATGGCATCCAAAATGGGATTTCCAATGTAGTCCACCTCATATTCGTGCTTTTTGTAAAATTCCTTTTCAAATGGAAGTATCACAAACATTCGATCCACATAGGCTTTTATCTTTTTTACTCTGCCTTCATCCCATGCCCAGATTTTTGGGGAAATGTAGTAGAAAACTTTAATGCCTAGTTCTTTAGCAAATTTGGCAACCCTCAAATTGAATCCCGCATAGTCAACCAAAATCAAAACGTCTGGTTTGTTTTGAGATAGTTCCTTTTTGACCTGCTTTAAAGCGGACCGGATATCACCTAATTTTTCAAGTATTTCCCAAATACCAATTAAAGCCAGTTCCTCATAATTTTTTACCAGATTTATTCCGGCATCATGCATAAATCCTCCGCCAATTCCAGTTGCAGTTGCGTCATTATCAATTTCCTTTATGGATTTGTATAAATTGGCGCAATGCAAATCGCCAGATCGCTCACCGGCTATGAAGTAGTATTTCATTGGATTTCAAAGAGTTATTTGGAGTTTGGTTCTTTAACAAACCAAACCTTTGGGGGATAAATATCAATTTAGGAAAAGGCGCCGTCACTGGAAGTTTTGTAGCTGCTTATTCTCCAAAATACTCCACATAGTTTTTGTGGGTTTCCTGAAGTGTGATTTTATACAACTTGCCTGTTGAAACCTTTCGTATTTCCGGAGCCAGAATTTTCCAGAATTCCTGAACAAGTGTTTCGCAACTTGTCATTTTCCCTTTCAAAAAATCCACATCCATGTTGAGATTCCGGTGGTCAATTTTGTCCACAATCAGAGTTTTGGTAAGGGTTCCAAGTTTTTTTAGGTCAATCACAAAACCTGTATCAGGATTTGGAATTCCAGCAACCGTAACCGTCAATTCAAAGTTGTGACCATGAAAATATTCGTTGGCACATGGCCCAAAACAGGCTTCGTTTTCCTCCTTGGTCCAGGCAGGATTGTGCAACTTATGTGCTGCGTTAAAAAATTCTTTTCGGCTGATATAAACCATTTATACATTCACTTTCAGTGGATTAACCCATAAAAGATAATACGAATTAATTTTACCTTTTGCCTGGATTTTTCCTGTTTTAGCCTCAAAATGAAGACTTTCGCGATGAATCGCGGAGCAAATATAGGAAGAAGGGTACACCAATCAAGGAAGTTACCAAACCAATCGGCAAACCGAAAGGTTGAAAAGCCACTCTTGCAATAAGGTCACAGGTTGATAAAAACAGGGCACCAACCAAAAAGGTAAGAGGCCAAAAGGCTGCCTGTGTTACGGAAATCAACTTTCTGGTCCAGAATGGAACTACCAAACCTACAAAACCTATGGGCCCAACCAGGCAAACAATCGAAGCAGTGAGAAATGCACTTATTATAAGCAAAAAATACTTTGTAGATTTTGTATTTAACTTTAAAGAGGAAGCTTTGTCATCACCCAAAAGCAATAAATTCCATGAGGAAGTGCCTTTCCACAAAATCACAAGTCCGATTATGGAAAAGAGTGAGGCCAAACTCAGGGAATCCCAATTTGCTTTATCCAGGTTACCAAAGGCCCAAAACAACAAATGCCGGACTTCGTTTTGTCTGGCAGCATAATATGTGAGCAAACTTATAAAACTGGTGGCCAAAATGGAAACAGCCACTCCCACCAGAAGCAAAGAGGCATTGTCAAATTTCCTTTTACCAGATACCAACATCAAAACAAGCATTGAGCTTAGCATGGCGCCAGCAAATCCCCAAATAGGAATCATGAAAAATTGCGTATAAAATACTGGAATCCAGCCACTCATAGCCAAGTTTACTCCCAAGGCAGCCCCACTTGCTGTACCCATTGTGTAAGGATCCGCTAAAGGATTTCTAACCAAAATCTGCATACTTTGACCAGCAACTGCTAATGTTCCACCTGCCAGGCAAGCCAAAAAAAATCTGGGTAATCGAACCTGCCAAATCAATGTGCTTGCAAGGTTTTCATCGTTTTGGAGGAAAAGAGCCTCTAACACTGTCCACCACGGAATTTCCACACTCCCAAGACCAACAGAAAATAGGAGAATGGCAAGAAAGCCGGGGGAAAAAATCAGGAAAAAACGCCAGAAGCCCTTCAATGAGAAACTTTACTCTACAGTGCACAAATGTAATGTAAAGAATGAATGCAGTAAGGCTTAGAAAAAAGGAACATCTACTTTTGATTCGTAAAAATGCCCGTACCGTAAAGGCACAGGTAGCAGACCTAAGTGGGTTTGTCGAAAAAATATAATGAAAGAATTTAATTCGATTTCAGTTTTAAACACTGTTGAAGACCAACCATTTGGTCTGGAAAGTCACAACTTCAGTTTGGAGAAAATAAAATCTCCTGCGATTTTGTTGGATTCAAATGGCCAGATCATTAAATCAAATAAGGAAAGCCAAACCTGGCTGCATAAAACTTCAAAAGATTTAAAAGGAAAAGCGATTTTCGAAATTTTTCCTGAATTAAGTGAGTTTATATTGCTGGAAATTAGTCGTTTATATTCTGGAAAATCTTTAATCAGAGATTTAAAGGATGTAAAACTTTCATTCTTTCCTACACACCATAATAATTCGTTAGCCATTTTACTCCTGGCTTCTGTAAAGGATCCTAAATGGATTGGAGAGTTCACGGAAAAGTTAAATTCCGAAAAAAGAAAAGAAGGGCTGCAAAAAGTTTCCAAAACCAAACTGAAAAGTCTTGCTGCGGATTGGAAAATGGAAACCAAGGAGCTCAATGCCCAATTACTTTTGGGTGAATTGGCTCAGCTGTCCATTCAGGAAACCAATACTTTTGAATTTCTTGACCATGCGGTTTGTTTGATAGCCAAGCGATTGGATCTTGAATTGGTGTATATTGAGCAAATTGCCCAGTCTTTTGGCAGCATTGATGAAATTGGAGAGGCTAACTGGGCAGGATCCAAAAATTTAATTGAAACTTATAAACCGATTACAGACTGGGTAAACCCCTTGGTGTTGGAAAATAAGGCCCAATTGATTTTACATGACAATGAAATTCTTGAATTATTTAACACCAAAACTGAAAAGTTGGTAGGCAATAAACCAACTTGTTTACTGGCTTTACCTTTGGTTTATCAAGGGGAAACAATTGGTATATTGGGTTTAATCAGTTTTCTTGAAAAAGGGAAACAAGCTGATTTTGAGTATTATGGCTTGCTTATTGCCGATCTGCTTGCGGGAATTCTAAATAAATACCGGGTGCAAAAACAAGAAGCAATTCAAAATGCCAGGTTGCTAAAAATTGCAGAACATCGGGGTGCGGCATGCTGGTCGGTTTCACCAAATGGAACGGTTACTTTTTTTAATCAATCTTTTATTGACTCAGTTGTAAAAAAAGGGGCTGGATTTGGTACAAAACTCAGCTACCCAAATAACAAGGAAGGAAAAGCCAAAATAGGATTTTCTGATTGGGAGGAAGAATACAACAAGGCCTTCGAGGGAGAAAAAGTTGAATTTGAATGTCAAACAGTTGATTCAAAAGGGAACATTTATTGGTGGGAAATTCGATTACTTCCTATTTCAAGCGAAGGCCTTGGAAACGAGGAAGTTTTGGGAATAGCCAGAGATGTGACTCAAACCAGAAATCAGCAAAGTGAAATCAAACAAAAGCAAACACAATATCTGGAGTTAATAGACGCCTTTGATGATGTATATTTTCAAGCAGATAAGTATGGTGTTATTCAGTCCGTAACATCAGGAATTGAAAAGATTGCCGGAATAAAACCAGCTCAAATTGTTGGATCAAACATTAAAAAATATTTGCCTATTCCTGATCAGTTCCATAAGGAATTGGTTTATCTAAGAGAAGGAAATTTGGTTACAGGATTGGAACTTTGCCTCGAAACTGAAGATGGTAAGGAAGTCTGGTTGATTGCAAATCTTAAACCTATTCACTCATCCTGGAATGAATGGACTGGATTTGAGGGAATCGCAAGGGACCATTCCGCAGTTAGACATGCCAAACACAATGAATCGCAATACAAGCTGGAGGCAACCGACGCTTTAAAAGTGAAAGAGCGGTTCCTTGCAAACATTAGTCATGAAATCAGAACTCCATTAAACGGAATTATGGGCATGGCACAATTGCTGAAAGATACCCAGCTCAAGGAAGGTCAAAAAGAATACGTTGACATTATTCAGAGGTCAGGCGATACGCTTGTTCATATTTTGAACCATTTAATAGATCTTAGCGAGGCTGAAACCGGAGAAATAGTATTAAAACCTACTGAGGTTCATCTGCCTGATCTTGTTAAAGGTATTTCGAGATTGTATGCCGACCAGGCCAGGTTGAAAAATATTGAGTTTTCATATGAAATAGACGCTGATCTTTTAACCGTAGTTATGGATGAAACCAGAATGTTCCAATTGCTGAACAATCTGATTTCCAATTCGTTTAAATTTACTACGGAGGGATATATTAAACTCCGGATTTCAAAGGACCTTTCGGTAGCTGGAAAAGAATTACTCATAGAAATTTCTGATACAGGGTGTGGTTTATCCTCTTCTGAGCAAGCCATAATAAAACAAATGCTGTCATCTCAAAATCCTGAGTATGCTTTTCAGGCAACCAGAGGTGGTATAGGTTTATTGACCTGTAAATTGATAACAGATGCAATGTCTGGTCAGTTTGGATTTGTTTCCTCGCAAGGAGTTGGTTCCACTTTCTGGATCAAAATGCCGGTTCTGCAAATTGATATTCTGGAAGAAAAGTATCCTGAAGTGCCATTAAAATCCGCATTTTTTGAGGGGTATGTTCCTGAAGTTTTGCTTGTGGACGACAATGCCATAAACTTAAAAGTGGCCTATGAAATTTTGGTAAAGTCTGGCTGCCAGGTTGATGTAGCTACAAATGGAGAAGAAGCTATCGATAAAGTAAAAAGTGGATTTTATCATGTTATTCTAATGGATATTCAAATGCCTGTGATGGATGGGGTAACCGCCACACATATTATTAAGGGAATGGATTTGGGTTGGAACGCCAACATAATCGCAATGACAGCCTATTGCCTGAAGGAAGATAAAATGAGGTTTGTGGAGGCCGGTATGGATGATTTTATTGCCAAACCAATTTCTGCCGATAAAATTCTTTCAAAGGTTAAATACTGGACAGAAAAAAGTTTTGGTTCTTCTAAACCAAAATCAGATTTTGAAATTGAATCTACTCCTGTGGTAAAGCATCTGACCATAAGAGGTGAACTTGAATCCGTTTTTGATTTTGATGTTTTAAAAGGACTTCACAAACATTTGGGTGATGATATTCTGTTGGACAGCATTCATGAATTTGCAATTGAAACCGCCAGAATGCTTACCGAAATGGATGCAGCCTTATTAATGGAAAACTTTGATATACTTCGAAGCCATTCTCATACCTTAAAGGGAAATGCAGGTACCTTTGGGGTTAATCAATTGTCAGCAATTGCGAAAGAAATGGAATTTGATCTGAAAAATAATAAAATTGCAGCCTTATCAGAAAATCTTGAAAAACTTAGAAAGGCAGCGAACCAGTTTTTAAAATCGTATAACCTTTTAAATAAAAGTCATGAGTGGAAAAATTAAAGTTTTGATTGCAGAGGATAGCTCTGTTATTCTCAACCTGACAAAAAAAATTCTGGAGTTTCAAAATTGTGAAATCTCCTCTGCAAAAAACGGCCAGGCAGTCCTGGATTTACTTTCTGATGGAAAGCTATACAATGTAATTCTGATGGATATCAACATGCCGGGAATGGATGGCACTGAATGTACTGCCCTAATTAGAAAAATGGAGGACAAGCAAAAAGCTGGTATTCCAATTATCGCCATTACCGGAAATGCGAAAAACCTGAGCATGGAAGAATTTAAAAATCAAGGTTTTACAGATTTTCTTCAAAAACCATTGAACTTTGATGTTTTGGTAGAAAAGGTAAAAGCCTTTGCCTGATTTTATTTTACTACTCAACATGAATATAGAGATCCTGCGAAAGCGGGATTTTTTTTAAGGTTTTTTAATCCGGTATAAAATATATTCATTGAAAAAACCTTGTAGGTGACAGCTTTGGTATCAGATCTTATGCATAATGTTTTGGTATTGAGCAATTGGGAAAAAGTAAGTTTGAAGCCTGAGTTTTCAATTTACCCCAATCCCAATTCAGGTTTGCTCAACATACGAAGCAATGAATCTTCAATGGTTCGGATCATAAGCATTACAGGAAAAGAAGTCTTGAAATTTGAGATGCAAGCGGGTCGTAAACAAGTTGATTTTCAATTGTTTGAAAAAGGCGTTTACTTTTTGGAGTTTAGCAATTCCAAAGGAAGAATTGTTAGAAAGGTACTTAGAGATTAAAAGCAAATTGTAAAATAATCTTCAAAATTTGTCTTATTGCAAGTTCAAAAAGACATGAAGAAAATTACAGGCCACAAGAAGATTCTTTCCATAGATATTGGAGGATCCGGCATCAAAGCCAGCATGATAGACCAGGATGGCAAAGTGGTAATGGAGTACAAAAAATTGAGTACACCCTCGCCTGCCAATCCGGAAAATGTACTCCATATCATTCAGCAAATGGCCATTGATTTTCCTGGTTTTGATTTAATTTCTGTAGGTTTTCCTGGTTATGTTCGGGATGGGATTGTGCACACCGCCCCAAATCTGGACAACGAAAGCTGGAAAATGACCAATTTCGCTGAAAAGCTCAGCAATTCTTTGGGTAAACCAGCAAAGGTTGTAAATGATGCTGATTTGCAAGGACTTGGAATAGTTCAGGGAAAAGGTCTGGAAATGATGATGACCCTTGGAACCGGTTTTGGAACGGCAATTTTAAATGATGGACACTTGCTGCCACATTTGGAACTGGCCCACTTGCCAGCCACCAAATCCAAAGATTTTGATGCCTATATTGGCAATGCTGCACTTCAGCAAATAGGGGAGAAGCGTTGGAACAAACGCATGGAACGTGTTTTGGAGATTTTCAAAACTGTGGTCAATTATGACATTTTGTATATCAGCGGAGGGAATGCAAAAAGGTTACATGTTCATTTGGATGACAATGTAAAAATTGTAAGCAACCGGGAAGGAATTGTTGGCGGGGCCAGATTGTGGCAGGAATAGGTTTTTGAATTTTAAAAATTCAATACAGTTTTTTAAGAATTTACAATTTGCCGATAACCTTTCTTCTGAAGGTGTTCGAATTTGTGGTGCGTGTCTCCCAAATAAGGTTAAAGAGATCAGAATGGTTCATCCAGCGAGTAGGGCTGAATCTTTTTGAAATTACTATGTATTGATTCGTGGGACACTAACCCAGGCAGAGATTGTGGCAATAGTTTTGTAATGGAAGGTTATGTTTATTATGCCGGTGCATATTTAAATTTGCAACACCCAAAATTGCCAAACCACCTACCAAAATGCCCCATTTGATCTTTTCTTGCCCTTGGAGAGTTTACATCCGATAATGAGTTCGTGGCTTCCAGACTGATAGGCTCTCAGATCAGAAGTAATGTAGTCATATGCATAAGAAATGTTGATGAGGTCTTTGACAACACATCCTGCCATTATGGTGGCACCATCAGACAAGCGATACGACAAACCAGCCCAGACCTTTTCCTTAAATACTACCTTTCCATTGAGATCAAGTGAGGTAGGGGAGGGATTTTGAATTTTAACCATAAAAGAAGGAATGAGCGAAAATTCCTTGTTGATGTCATACTTATAACCTGCTGTGATAAAGTAGTGTTTTGCCAATTGATTGCTTCCGTTCGTACCTGAGGTTGTAGTGTACCCATCTATTTTAGATGGCACAATTTGCTGAACAGATGCGCCAAAATACAGGTTCTTTCCATATACCCACAAACCCAGATTGGCATCTGGCGTGGTATTGCTGATGTTACCAATCCCCGCAACAGTCTGATCTACATAAAGCAACCGTGAGCCGTCCAGGTTAAATTGCTGAAAGCCTACACTGGCACCAAGTGAAGCCATAAAATCCTGGCTCATCTGCATGTGATACGCATAAGAAACATACATCGAAGTCCAGCTAAGGGGGCCGGTTTGATCTTTCAAGGCAATACAACCAATGCCATGCCCCGATTTTCCTGAAAGATTGTTGCCCTTCATTAGTTTTCCACTTTGCTCTCCAATGCCCATGTTTCCACTTACATAAAACGTGCGGGGCGCATCATTTATGCCAGCCCATTGTTGCCGAAAACCTGCTTTCATATCAATTTGCCCACTTGTCCCAGCCACTGCGGGATTCAGGAGAAACTGGTTGTTCATATACTGGCTGTATTGGGGCTTTTGCTGGGCAAAACCATAGTTGGTGAAGAGTGCCAAAATTGTGGTGATCAGGTAAATTTTATTTCTTCTCATTTTCAAGTTCGAATCTAAGTCTGTCTTCTTCGATCAATTTTTTAAGTTGTTCTTCCTTTGGTAAATACAATAAATATTTATTGGCAAAAAGGTTGTTTTGGTCATTCAGAACGGAGTATTTCACAATGGCTTCATCCTTCTCAGAGCATAGCAATAAACCAATAGTAGGGTTGTCCCCTTCAACTCTTTTCATGTCGTCATACATACGCACATACATATCCAACTGACCAATATCCTGGTGTGTCATTGCACCTTTTTTCAAATCGATGATAATGAAGCATTTCAGAATGTAGTTGTAAAAAACCAGATCAATGTAAAAATCTGAAGTATCGGTAACGATGTGCTGCTGACGTGCAACAAAAGCAAAACCCTTTCCCAACTCCAGTAAAAACCTTTGCAAATGGTTGATAATGGCTGTTTCTATTGATTTTTCGGAATTTTTCTCTTCCCCTGAAAAACCCAGAAATTCAAAAATGTAGGGATCTTTGATAAGGTTCTCAATGGTAGGTGTGCCTGAACTTTCAGGTAAGTGCTTCACAACCCGCTCAAAAGCGAGGGCATTTATTTGCCTTTGAAGTTCCCTGCTGTTCCAGTTTGATGTGATAGATTCCTGTAAATAATAATCCCTTTTCGCTCCTGAATCTAAACGGGATAAAATGCGGTAATGTGTCCAGCTCAATTCAGTACGCAATGCGTTCCAAATTGGAAATGCAGCATAAAAAGCCCTCATATTATTTAGATTCCGTTCGTCAAACCCCTTGCCAAACTCTAAGGTGAGTGCTTCGGCCAGCTTTTTTAAGGTTGCTTTGCCATACTGAGCTTTGGCATTTCCAGATTGTTCATCTTCAATTATGAGCTTGCCTATTTCCCAGTATGTTTCCAAAAGTGCCGAATTGGCCATCCGAAATACCCGCTCTCTGCTGTTTCGAATAATTTCAGCTACTGAACCAATTAAAGTGCTAGTCGTCAATTCCATATTCAAAGCTAAGGACTTAAAGCAAATTTTGAATCTTCATTTTTAACGTACTATGGTTACTGAACCTGTAAAAGTTCGATTGGTATCTTTTAAATCGATGATGTAATAGTAGGCTGCGGTTGGCAATGGTTCTCCGCCTTTGGTGCCGTCCCATGGTTTTGTATATCCCTTGGATTCAAATACTTTGCCTCCCCATCGGTTAAAAACTTTGATGCTGGCATTGGGATATTCCTGCAATCCGTCGATTAACCAAACAGAGTTTTTGTCTCCAATTGACGGGGTAAAAACATTGGCAATGGTAATGGTTCCACATTTTTCCCATATCTGGATTTTAGATAAAGCATAGGACCAGATACAGGCATTGGAGTCTGTAACAGAAACAGAAATGGTATCTGGTCTTTCCAGATTTTCAACTTTTACTTTTATGGAAGCACTTCCCTGAGCACTTTCAATTACCACACCTTCTGGCAAACTCCAGTTGAATGTAAAATCAGAACCGTCCGGCACTGAATAGGTTTTTTCATCCTGGTTGCAGACTTCCAATTCACCAATAACAGGCAAAATTTTATCAAATGGACTTGCTTTAAAGACAACAAACTGTGCTTCAGTGGTAGCCGAAACCAGGCCTAAACATTGTGAATTGTAGTTTATACTGGCCTTAACCCGATCTCCAGCCGAAAATGTGGAGGCCGAAAATCTGGTGGTTTTGTTTCCTGCCACTATTTCATCATTTACAAACCAGGAAATGCTGCCTGTTGTATCCGCAGAAATCAGTTTAAAAGAGACCAAATTGCCTGGGCAAATGCTTAAACCACTGTTTGTAACGGTTACTGTCGGAATGGTATCGTTTTTGATAAAAAATGAACGGCTTGTGGCTGGTCCGATTCCACATTCATTTTTTCCTCTCACGCTTACCAGGCCACCAGTTGTGCCGGTTAAAACATTGATAACAGCAGTTGTATCTGAGCCAGATGAAATGGACCAACCTATAGGATATTGCCAAACATAACTGTTGGTTCCTGGCAACTGGTTTACAGAAAGGGTAACGGTTTTCGATCCACACAATTCTGCTTGTGTGTTGATTAAATCTGGCAAACCTGGTAAATCGTTAATCTGAATCTGAACTTCTTTGCTCAGTTCCTGTCCTGCAATACCTGCGTTAATGGTCAATCGAACTGTTTTTTGTCCGGGTGTATTGTATGTAATGGCAGGTGGTGTTTCCAAAGTTGAAGTGGCTGGAATGGCTCCCTGCCCAAAGTTCCATAAATAAGTTGCGGCTCCGGCGGTAACATTACCAAATGAAATACTGCTTTGCACACAAGAAACTGTGGCACTTGGGCTAAAGTCGATGATGCAATTTTGAACAGAAACGGTTAGACTGACATCAGCTGTGCTGTCGTTGCAGGCGGTGAAAGCCCGAATAATAACCTCACCACCAACAGAACCAGCGTTTACCTGAATTGCAGTCAAGTTGGGTCCAATGGCAACATTTCCTGAAAATCCCTGAATGGTAAACCCAGCTGGAAATATCCATTTATAAGAGGAAGCGTTCGGAATCGGACTTGAAATCGTATAAGAATTGCCAGTTTGATTGCTGCATAAAGTAGCTGATCCATTGATAGTTCTGTTTCCGGTAACTGGTTTAGGCAGAATGTTCAGGCTGGATTCACTGCTTATTAAAACTGGTAAAGTTGAAATTACCCTTACTTTATAAATGTTACCTGTAATTCCAGCAGGAAGTGTTCCGGAAATGGTTCCGCTTGAGGTGCTGTTCAGGCTGCCAAGTTCAGTAAGTCCTGCTCCAAACTGACCTGTCGCATCTGATAATTGTAATTTAAATACATTTCCAGCATTGAAGGTGCTGCCTGTTGCATAATTTACGGAAATACTGTTTCCTTCACAAATCGTGGCTGGAGAAATGCTGCTGATACTTAGGTCGCAAGGACTTAAAGCTATTAATTGGCTAACTGCATTCAAGGCACTATCGCCACAAGTATTAAAAGCCCTCACAGACACATTGCCAGAATTATTCCCAAAGGTGATGGTTATGCTGGTTTCGTTTGTCACAAATGAAGTTCCGGAAATTCCAGTTGGCGAGGTTACGATGGCTCCTTGTGGAATGCTCCAACGATAGCCTGTTGATCCGGAAACCGCTGGAATACTATATGTTACGCCTGCCTGTGCCGTACAAACGGATGCCGAACCCGTTATTATAGTGGCCCCCATATTTGGAACTTCCGGAAGAATCAAATTAAAATCAGGGCTTTGCCTTACCGGACTGGAAGAAATCACCCTGATTTTATACCCTGATCCAGAGACGGTTGAAGGCAATATTTCCGAAATAGATCCTGAGCCTAATCCTGGTATTGCGGTCCCTAAATTACTGGCGGTTCCTCCGGCAAATACACCAAAAGCATCACTCAACTGTAACTGAAAAGAATTGCCAGTTTCAAAAGAACCTACTGTCGAAAATGCCACATTTATGGTTTGATTTGGGCAATACGTACTGCTTCCTCCTGCGCCCGTAACACCTGTAATCGTTAAAGAACAGGGACTTACGTTAATAATTTGTTCTGTGCTGTTCGTGCTGCTGTCACAATTGTTAAACGCCCTTACTGAAACTTTGCCAGATGTAGTTCCAAAAGCAAGGGTGATGGAGTTGCTGGTCGTTACCACTGAAGTACCAGTCAATCCAAGCGGAGATGTTATTGTGGATCCAATTGGAATTTGCCAGCGGTAAGATGCCCCCGTTATGGCTGGAATGGTAAAAACATTTCCGGATGAACCCGCACAAACAGTACTTATGGAGGAAGAAAAGTTTGCAGGATCACTTGGTTTTGAATTGATGTCCAGATTTGCAGAAAAGGCAGTTCCGATTACCAAAGGATTGGTTGATCGCACCCTGATTTTATATCCGGTTCCTGGTACAAATCCCAGCGGAGAAATGTTGGCAGAAATGGGCGCAACCGTGGTTGAACTGATGGAGCCAATCTGAACAGGACTTGTAAAATTACCTGATGCATCAGACAACTCAGCAATAAATTGATTGCCCGCTGTGTAGCTGGCAGCTGTGGTGAAACTGACATTAAAGTTTGTCCCTGTGCAAAGTTTATTGCCCACTGCCTGCACATTGCTGGTTACCAGGTCTTCACAAATGGCAACGCTTACACCTATTGATTTTCTGTTGTTGGAACTGTCGCAACTGTTAACCGCAGTTACCGAAACGGAACCTGTCCCAATTGTACTGCCATAGGTAACTGTTATTTGAGTAGATGTGGCTATCGAAGTTCCATTAAATGCTGTTATTGAACCGAGGACATTTGGAATTTTCCATCGGTAGCTAGTGGCGCCCAAAACTGAACCAATTTCATAGGTTGTTGACGCATTGGTACATACTCTGGAACTGTTGTTGCCAATTTCACTTGGTGTGGCAATAGCCAATACATCACCAGGCTTTCTAAAAACGCTCAAATCTGCAGGGCTGATGGTTCCTACACGTGCTGGATTGGAAGAAATAATTCTGATTCTGTATCCCGTTCCAGAAAAAACACCTGCTGGTATCGTCCCATTGATCGTGCCGCTGGTAATAGAATTGACATTCCCAAGGGTAACAGGGGCGACAAAACTTCCGATTGGACTGGAAAGCTGGGCAGTAAAAGTATTGCCTGCCAAAAAGGTTCCGGTGGCGGTGTAGGTCAACGAAATGGCTTTTCCAACACAAAGCGGGTTGGTTACAATTGTGTTTAGGTTGATGGTTTCGCAGTTTTGGACTGTCAATGTGGTAATGCTGGTACTGGCAAAACCGAAATTATTTGCAAAAATCCTGACCTTATACCCAGTACCCAGTGCTAGATTGATCGGTACAGGTAACAGTACAATACCGGAGGCAAGGGCTGAATTTACATTCACATTACTTTGATAATTGGCGAAATTACCTGTGTTATCAGATAATCGAACTACCATTGCCTGACCTATAAAACTTCCGGTCGCTGTGTACGGAACTGAAATTGTTCCTCCTGCACAGGCTACTGGTGACAAAATTTCCCCAGCAATTAATTTTGCACAAGCACTCAAAGTGGGTGCATTGGCTGTGTAAGTACTTGCATTTGAAGCACTATCACATTCATTAAAAGCTTTTACAGTAACTATATAGCTTTGTGGAGAAGCCAAGGTTGGAAATGCCACATAGATTGTCCTTGTATTTTCACCTGAGACTATTACTGGTCCTGCTGGATTGAATTTCCAGCGATAACCAGTGGCAAACAAAACAGGATCAACCATAAACCTGGAATTTGCGTAGGTATTACAATCTATTCCTTTATCAAGGTCAATCGGGCCTGTGTTGGCAGGTTTTGATCTGACTGTCAGGTCGTTTGTAGTTTCAGATCCGGTAACTGTTGGGTTGGATGAAATTACTCTGATTCTATATCCATTTCCTTGCGTAAAGTTTGATGGAAACTGACCAACTATTGAAAGTTCTCCGTTGGCATTGCTTACCAATGATCCAAGTGTTACAGGCAAAACAAAACTGCCCGAATTGTTGCTCAGCTGGGCCACATAAATATTTCCGGCATTGTAAGTGCCCGATGCGGTAAATGGAATTGTAACTGAACCTCCTACACAAAAACTAGGTGGAACTATTGGTTTGGTAAGAATGCTGTTGGTGCAGGAATTGATGGAAATACCTGTTCCATTGTCAGATCCCAAAATATAGGGATTGGAAGATATTACCCTAATCCTGTAGTTGGTTCCGGCGGAAATTGACAATGGCAAGGTAGCAGAAATGGCGCCATTGCTGCTTAATGTTCCCGAAAAAGTACCGATAGAAACTGGCGTAGCAAAACTCCCACTGGCATTTGAAAGCTGGGCTGTAAAAATATTGGCAGCATTAAATGAGCCCGTTACAATAAAAGGAACCGTCAAAGTTGCTCCAGGGCAAGGATTTAAATTGGAGACGACACCTGTTTGAATGGTTATTGGATTGGCAGTGATGTTGCAATCAGGTGAATAGGAAACCGGCAATTCTGCTGGCCCTGACCATGTAACGCAGGTGCTATTTGTCGTAACCCTGATTTTGCCTCCAACTGGAATATTGACTGATGCAAAATCAACTGTAATGCATTCATTTGAAGTGCTTACTTCAGTTCCATCAGGCAAGGTCCAGTTGTATTGGGTAGCACCCGAAACCGGCGGAACGCAATAAACCGTTCTCAAATCAGGCCCGAATGCCTGAATTTCATTGATGGATGGATCACCTCCATATCGGGTGGTTACCCGAACTCTGATGTATTGTGTGGTGATAGCCAGGGCATTCAATTCCAGAATTGGGGCGGCATTGTTGGTTACTGTTTTGATTACCGTAAAACCGGAACTCGGCCAACCATTGCTTAGGGGCGAACCATTTGGGGCTACTTCAACCACAAAATTTCGAATGGCACCTCCATTGGTGAGGTTGATAGCTATTTTATCCAGATAGGTATCGGCACCCAGATTGACCGCAAACCAAACGGGTTCTTCATTGTTGGTGGTGAAAGAAGTCGCTGCATTTCCATCTGTTAGATTTCCTGCACCAGCAGTCCTAATTCCTCCGGACCAAAATCCAGCGGCAGGTTTTCCTTTGGCCACATTTATTCCAGAAGGTGGCAAAGCCCCAGGGTATTGGCAAATTTTATCATCACCAAAAATAACAGGTGGCGGCCCTGATGCACTGTTGGTTACGTTGATATAAGCAGTTTTGGTTTCAAATGATGCGCCATTGTTTACAATCAAACTCACTTCTTTTAAACCAATTGTGGTAAATGAAACTGATGGATTTTGGACAGTTGAAGTCGCAGGATTGGCGTCTGGACCGAAAGTCCATGACCAGGAACTGGCATTGATGGATTGGTCCGAAAACTGAACATTACTTCCCGTACAAGTGCTAAGTGGTAGTGCCGAAAACTGGGCCAAAGGCGTAAGACAATTGCTCACGGCAACCTGGGCTGAACTATTTCCGCCCACTCCACAGGAATAGACCGGAACTACTGAAACCGTTCCACCCGAACTTGTTGAAAAATCTATTGAAACTGCATTTGTTCCCTGGCCTGATAAAATGATGGCACCTGTGGGCACTGACCAATTGTAACTGATTACCCTTGCAAGTGGAGATACAGAATAATTGATGCCATACTGCCCGGAACAAACTGAGTTTGGTCCAAAAATGGCACCTGCGGCTGTTAAATCTGTTCCAATATTGATACTGGCCTGGGTAATACTTCCTACCACAGCTGGATTTGTGCTGATTACCCGTATTTTATAAGTGGTTCCGGAAAGAGTAGAAATCGGAATCGTACTTTTGATAATGCCCGAAACCGAATCCGTTAAGGTCCCGATATTTACCGGATTTGTAAAGCTTCCCGTAGCATCTGACAACTGTACTGTAAAAACATTCCCCGCCCTAAACTTCCTGTTGTTAACCACAAATGGCACATCAATTTTATCTCCCGGACAAATAGATCTTTCTTGAATCAGGCCAGTTGTAATTTGCGGAGGATCAGCAGGAATGGTAGGAATGATGGAATCTCCAGGCGTATAAGGCAAGGCAATGGTATCTTTTTTAGCCACTTTCCAGGCATCTTTTATCATGGTTACGAGGTAGGCATCTCGCTTGCCGCCAGCATCCTGCACCACATAAAATGGATTTTGGATGATGGGTTTTACGGGAATGTTAAATCCGGAATTCATCCTGGCAATCAGTGCCACAGAACTATCCCGAATGGCAACGCCACGGCCACGGCCCACACCGGTTTTGGTTTTGTCGCCACCCACATTTTTGCCGAAAGTATGCCATACCAAATGGGTTCTGAAATCAGCACTAACCTGCAAATACATAGGTTCACCTCCATTGTATGTGCCCACAATTTGCCCGTTCACATTTTTTGTATCCCGCCCTTTGATGGCATAAAACGAACGTCCCATCACATACAAACGGCCATCTTTGTCTGCTTTTATGTTTCCTTCTGAAATATCGACTGTATTTCCTGCACCGGTTGGCAGCCGGGGAATTACGATCTGACCCTTTTCGATTCTTCGGTTTACCTCATCTATTACCCCAAAATAGAGTTTGTTTTCGTCCCTCGTATTTTGGACATTGGTATAGTAGTCGCCGGTTTCAATCAGTTTATTGGGCGGCTGGCCTCCGAAAGTAACCTCATTTACAGTGCCATCCCATCTGAAAACTGTGTTGCCTCCAGCCGTATGGCCCGCCACATACACCCTGTTGTTCAAACCCACATCTACCTTGTACAGCATGGCATCGGCACAATCGCCAGCCATGTCTGCATTGGTGAAATTCCACAAACTGTACAAAGAAGTGATGGACGACCCTGTATATTTATACACAAACATGTAGGGAATTCGGACCACTGAACAAACCCCGGAAGTATTGAATTCGCCCACCATAAAAATGGTATCACCCTTAATGGTAATATCATAAGCCCTTTCTTTGGCCGTGGTGGTACTTGCCATTAAAGTTCCGCTTGGGTCAAAAAGCTGTATAACATGGTTAAAAGCGGCTGCCTGGTGAAGTGTTACAACCCATCCTTTGTCGTTGATATCTGCTTTTATGGGTGTTTTCAATGGATTGGATATGGGTTTGGCCCAGAGCAGTTTACCAGAAGAATCCAGAACAGAAACGCCAAAACTTCCGGTGATAACCTGCCGCATTTCCCCAAAATTCTGGCTGTCAAAATCATAAATGGTATCGCTCAAAGTCAGCACTTCTTTCAATGTATCTCCAGCAGCATTGAGGCGCAATACCTTGCCAGATCGGCCAGGGCCAGTAAAGCCAGTTTTTCCCGAGCCTGTTCCCCTAAGGTCTGTGCTGGTGTATGTTACAGGTGAAAACGGATCCAGATTAAAATTCCCTGCCACAAACAAACTGAGCTTCTTTTTTCCTGTAAGGGTAACCCCAACAGGATCGTTGTGGCCATTGTTACCCAAATATGTGGCGGTATTCACATGTAGATTATTGACAGGGGCGGGAATGTTTTCCACATTGGCACGGAGCCTGAAAAAACCATTGGTCTCCCTGCTGTTTACTGTGCATATCGGATAATCGGGTGGGCTGGTACGGAATACATACAGATTTTTTCCATCGTCTGGTGACATAAATGAGCGACGGCCGGCATTAAAAAAATCGTCTTCAAATGGACAGGATGTGCCGTTCAGATCATCGTTGCTTTGTCCGATTGGTTTTGACGTGTATAAATCGATCAACTCTACTTTTGGTAAGCCAGGAACATACAAGCCATAGGTTGTAGGATACGTTGGGGCATTTCCCCAATAAGCACCCACCTGGTACCAGCCTGTGCCCGCCCACTGCCAAATGCCTTGCTGTGAGGATACATACAATTTGTTTTTGGCCCAATTGGTGGTAAGGCCACCTCCACCTCCTATAAAATTTCCGGTTTGGTTGGTCCAGTTTACGCCATTGGAAATGTTTATCCATGAATTTGTTTGATTGTTGAAAGCCATCACATAGTTGGGGACGGTTCCCAAAGCATTTCCAAGTGGAGAATAGCTGGTCATCACAAAAAACTGAAACTTCCCGCCAAAAGAAGCAGGACTGGTAATAGCCATGCCACTTGTCAGGTTTGCATCTCCGTTTGGCACAGGCAACTGACCCAGGTTTTTATAAGTCCAGGTAAGGGTTTTATAGTTGAATTTGATTATTTTAAACTGCTCGGTAAGGCAGTTTGACAAATAAAAATAATAGAGCGTATCACCAATCAAAGCCGTGGCATCCAGACCAAAACTGCCATAGGAACCTGGGGTAACACGATCGTTGGAATTGCAACCACCAGGGCTACAATTGGATTGGCAGCTATTAAAAACTGCGCTCACATATGGAAAATTGGCCAGGCCTTTCCAGCCATTTGGATAGTTGGTATAGTCGGTGGTGAAGAGATAAAGACTGTTGCCTTTGTAATTGATAATGTCCGTTCCATTTGAATACAGGTAGCTGGTGCAAAATCCGCAATTGCCATTGTCGGGGTCGCCTGCAACTTTAATCCATTGGTTTTGCAAGGTGTCATGCATGTACAATCCGTTTCCACAACCAACGGCTTTGGGGTTTATCATGGTATAGGCAAAGCCGCCCTTGTGGCTGATGTTCGATTTGGATTCAAAACCTCCTGAAATGGCAGAAGAAGCAGTGCCTTGCCCAAAAGGAGGGCATGAAGGGCCAAAACCTTTGTTGATTTTCTGCCAGAAATTATTTTGACCATAGCCATCCACAATTTTGAAGAGCCAAATGCAGGTAATCAAAATTGGTAATAAATTCTTTTGAAGTTTGGTTAAGGAATACATTTTACTTTATAATTGGCTGACAAACAATATTTTTAATGGGAAAATAGCATTTTGGTTTTTGATGGTAAGAATTTGAAATCCTTGTTTAGGAATTAGCATTTTATTTTAAAAAACTGAATTTGTGATTTCCAAACAAAAAATTCGTATCCATTTTTTACATCCTTCAAATAAAATTGATCCTGACCAAAGTTTAAATTTTAAGTTTTTTTGGGCAGAATGGGTAAGGTTTTGGGAAGAATTTTGGAGGTTGATTTCTGTCATTTTCTAATTTTTAAGACAACTAAAAATAACAAAAAGTAAATAATTCCAATACAAACATTTGATATTCAATCCTTACGATAAAAAAATACCCCGTTAAAAACAGGGTATTTTTTAAGTTTAACCAAATCTATAGTTATTGTGTAACAATAGAAGCCTTTAGGATTTCGCTACCATTCCGGAGCGTTATCCAATAGATTCCAGCTGCTTTTGGCATTTGAATCTCATATCTTAATTGCTGATTCTGAATCAGAATATTTTCATTTTTAATTGTTCGTCCAATTCTATCTGTAACCACGATCTCAAGGTTTCCATTGTTCAGGTTTTGACCTTCAACTTTAAGCATCTCATTGTTCTTGAGTGGATTTGGATATGCAACAAGTTTAACTTTGCTCAAAGCCTTATTGGAAACGAAAGGAATAACATTAAAAGTATCGACAACAGAGGTGGTGTAAATTGAATCCCGATCTTCATTTTGTTGGGCATTTAAAATCACAAAACCTGTGGCAGCATCTGCAGGTACATTGGCTGTATCATTGGCAAAAGTTACGTTTGTGGGGGCACTAATCAGTGTTATGGTCCTGGGCGCTCCGGAATTCGAAACTGTTCTTATTTTGTGTTTACCTGTTCCTACCATTCTATCGAGTAGTTGATCAAACCGCAGGGAGCTTTTTCTTTTGGTTGCCTTTGTTATTCTCTGGTTTTGAGAAATATAAAGCGTGTCCTTGGTTTTGTTAAAAATGATGTCATTCAGATTTCCAATTAAGGCTGAGGTTCCATGAAATCCAGCAGCAAAATCTAAATTATCGAAGGCATTATTGCCACGACCAACTCCTGAACCCATTATAGTCCAAACCTGTCCGGCAGGGGATATTTTTCTAATTCGATTTCCAGAAGACGAATCTCTTGAAAAGGGCCCGTTATCTGCCACATATACTAAGCCATCTTTGTCAACTTCCAATCCATTGATGGTGTTAAAACGGGCATCAAAACGGAATCCATCTCTAAAGCCAACTTTTACCGAATCTGGAATCGGGCCAACGAAAGTTGAAACTTCGCCAGTGGCTATATTTAATTTTCGGATGCATCTGTTGTTAGCGTCTCCAATATACAAAGTATCTTCATCCGGACTGAATGCCAGTCCTCCACCGTTTTTAAAGGGACCATTTGGAGATAAAAATCTGAATCTGACATCATCGCCAGTTCCGTTTACATAGCCAACTTCTGAACTGCCATTGATTCCACCCGCTACTTTGGTTCTTACACCTGTCGATAGGTTTATTTTAGAAAGCATGGCGGCCCTACCGTTATCACCCCCAACTTCAATTACATATAAATCATTGGTTTTCCTTCGCAACCTCAAAACAGTGGGATATTGAAAACCATTGTACAGGTTTTTAACGGTTTTAGTAGCAAAATTATATTTCCAGATTCTGGCTGAATGGGTAATATACAAAACAGAGTCTTTGTTGCTAATTTCTATGCCTGCAACCCGGTTAGGAATTTTAACCAAAGTATCATTAACTCCGGTTGAAGGCTTTAATCGAAAAACAAATTGGGTGTCCTGGGCAAAACGGACTGTGCCATAATAAATAAACCCTGCAGAATCTGTGGTGATCTGAGCAGAACCTCCAAATCCAGAGTTTGGAATAGAACTTAAATACAATTGGGCATTTGTTGTGCCAAGACCTAATAGAAGACCAAATAGAAGTGTTGATATTTGTTTTTTCATAGATGTTTTGCTTTTCATTCCTCCTTGCCAATCAATTGACAAGGAGGAACATAAGCGGTTTTTATTTTATTGAATGGTTAATTTTTGATTCCAATGTACCTGATTTCCTTTTACCTGAACATTGTAAATTCCAGCTGCAAGGTTAGTTTCTATTTTCCAAAGTTTCTGTTCAGAAGCTAATTTGGAGGTAAATACTACCTGTCCTTTCATGTTAACAATTTTAATTTCGGCCCCTTCAACCAATTTATCGGAGGAAACTTCAATTGAACCATTGCTTGATGGATTTGGAAATAAATGAAATCCAATTGCTTTGGTTTTTTGATAGATGGAAGTTACAGCATCTGTGGTAAAAATTAACTCAAAACGACCATCTGCCTGGCTACCTGCATCTTCCGAAAGTTGGATGTCAACTATTGAATTTTCTTCAACCAAAGTGACAGTGCCAAGGAAGTTGTCACGGATATACATGAGTTTATCTCCCAAAAATTCCATTTGGTTTTCAAACTCAAGTTTAAAATTTCCAGCTTGAGTTGCTTTTACACTTAGTGGAATTATCGTTTGATCTTCCAAACCTCCCAAAGATTGAATACTGAATTTGCCCTGATCTGAAAGAATTGCAAGATTCATTAAGGTACCATCAAGTTTTAATGCATCGTCATTTGCATCAAATCCTGAACTGGTGCCATCCTGAACCCGTAAAACAGATTCGTCAGAGTGTCCACTTACATCTTTCAATTTGATCCTTAGGAAATTAGACGCAATTGCCACTCTTGCAAATGTACCCGAACCAGAAAACTTCACATTTTCTCTGGCTGTTAAAGTAGCTCCTGCGGCAGCTCTTACAATAAATGCCTGGCCAGCAGGTATAATATTAGATCCTCCATTGGTTCCAACACCAGCCACAAAAGTCATGTATTGAGAATTGGCTCCATTCCAGATATAAATGGCATCATTCACATTGGTTTTGGTCCAGTTGGTTCCATTGGTTGGTGCAGACCAATTGATTGCAGCAGGGTAGGGGTTGGCCAACAAATTCCATCCGCCACCATCATAACCAGAAGCATTAAATGGCGTACTAAAAGTAAAATCTCCTTGTGTTATTGTTCCTGTGTTGTCATACATTTTTGATGCAAGAGTCGGACCATATCCTTTCTGCCAAACTCTAAATCCTTTGCCGACCGTTAAGGAACCAGGTGATGTTAAGATTCTCCAGCCAAATTTTTCATTTGGAAATGTTCCATCTATTGGATTGATAACTCCATCAAAAGTGAAAATTGAAGCTCTGTCTTCTGTTCCCTGAAATCCGGACGGAATTGCAAAAGGTAGATTTACATAAAAGTTGTCAGCCCAATTGGTGACAGTTTGGCCTTGAATAGGCGTTCCCTGAAAATACCAGCCTGCTGTGTTGGATGGATTGTATCGTTGCCATGTTACGTTGGTAGCACCAGAAAGCGTTCCTGTGGATGGAATAGTTCCGATTTTAGCTGTTTTGGCAGCTGTGGATAGCAGTGTCAGACTTGCTCCGTTCAGATTTAATTTTCCGGTTCCGTTTAATTTTAAGGAGTCATTTAATGTGAATTTTTGAGTTGAACTTCCCACAACTACACCAGAAGTTGATGTGTTGGTGATCAACCAACCTCCAATGTTGTTAACACCATTGCTACCTCCAATATTGAAAACCGAACTTGCTGGTGGTCCAACATAATTTGCTCCACTGTTTGTAAACAGACCAGTGCATGTAAACGAACCGCTGTTTGTAAAAGCGGAATCCAATCCAAGATCACCTGTGTAGGTAACACTTGCACCCAGAGTAATAAACAAACCTCTGATATTAAGAGGTGCTCCACCAGTATAAACAGGTTTTAAAATCGTGTTTGGAATCGTTACTTTTTGGTTAAAGGCAGAAGGGACCTGAGATGGACTCCAGTTTGCACCATTGTTCCAATCGTTTGAAACCAGGCCTGTCCAGGTTAAAACCTGCGGGGTTCCAAGATCAACAAGATTTGATTTTCCAATGGCAAGTCGGTTTAGACCACTTGCGTAAATAACGCCTGCCTGATTGATAGAATATGTGCTGCCACTTACCAAAGTAGGAATAGGACCAGCACCAATAAACTGCCATGCCTGGGCACCTGGAGGGGCTTTGAAAATATCCATATCAGCACTTGAGATGGGGCCATTATAGAAATCATTGGTGATATCTGCCTGTAGTGTAATGTCTCCTGTACCAAAAGTTCCACCAGTAAAAGTGATTTCCGGAAAAAGTTTTGAAGAAATGACCGTTGAAGGGGTACTTCTGATTGAAGTGGCATTGGTTGGACTTGTACCCGGATTATTCACATAGGCAACCGAAATTGAGGGCGATCCAGCTGGTGTTGTAAATGCGCCTAATAAAACAGGTCTATAGCCAGTTACTACCCCAATAGGACCAACCGGTAAGTTAAATGATGCAACAGCAGTAGAAGCTGGCGCATTCCATTTAAAAATGTTTGTGGCACCAACCCCAAGCGCTACATACCCTGTAGTTCTGGTAGGAGAAGCAGTACCGGTATAAGTTAGCGTTTTTCCTCCTGTTACTTCGAAAGTTCCTGCAGTGAGGGCTAGTCCGGGAATACTCAAACTTGAAGCAGGCGTAATTTTAGCACCAGCTGTTTTATTGATTTCAAGCAAGCCAGATGTAAAACTTCCACCTGCAGTTATGGTTAAAACCCTGTCAACCGTTCCGGCCATTTGAATTTTAGCAAAGTTGTTTGATGTACGTTGAATGATCCCGGTTGCGCCAATGGTTACATTTCCACTTACAATCCATGAATGAAATGCAGCTCCTCCAAGATTATCGTTGTGAAGTTCCATAGTTCCATTCACCACCAGGTTTCCAGCTATTGTTTGAGTTGCATTTCCGGAGGCTGCACCCGAATATCCATAAGATTTTGCTCCTGCATCTATGGTGAGATTGCCAGAAATTGCGTGGCTATATGTATTTGAAGCCGCCCACAAAAAGTGAGAAGTGCCAGTGTTTTTTATAGTTACATTGTTATAAGTTCTTGTCCCCAATGAACCAGAAACAAAACCAGCAGGGGCTATCTGACCCGGACAATCCCATTCAAAATTTGCAAATGCCTGGCTGGCATTGGAAGTAGGCATGGTATTGGTTACACCAGATACCTTAAAAAGAGCCGTGGAAACAAAGTTAAATCCACTTCCAGGAACAGATCCTCCATTATATGCGTGGTTGTAAACAGAAGTTGACTGATTGAAATTAAAGCTGGAACCAAGGCCTACACTAAAAGAACCACCATTATTTATTAGTGTTCCATGGATATTGAATGGAACATTGCCGGTGAGTGTGATGGTTCCGGTATTGAACGTTATGGCATCAGAAGCTGTGCTGGTAACTGTCAGATTTTTGTCGGCAGGATTGTTGTTTCCAGCTATCGTAAAATTGGCATTTCCTCCGATAATAAGTTTTCCTGATATGGTCACGGTCCTTGGAATTCCACCACCAATGGACCATTGTCTGACACCTGCAGTGCCACTAAAGGTAAGGTTGTTATAGAAGTCCAGATCAGCCACCGTTTGCGAGACACCGTTTGAATTGTAGTCAATGGTACTTCCTGTTATGGTATAAACATTGCTACCTGGCGTAAAAAGGCCGGCAATGTAAATTGTATTCACAGCATCGAAAATCCGGCTATTGGCGTTGCCATTGCTGATATTGTTGTACTGAGAACCTGGAATGGTTTGGCCATTGGCTCCATTAAAAACTATTGTATTTCCGGTTACGGTGTGTGCAACAGATGTCCCAGGTGAATATGAGGTATTTACTGTAATTGTACCTGCTGGCAATATTTTGCTGAAATTGGAAAAATTCAGGGTTTGGTATGTGCCGGCTAATACAGGCTGACCGTTGGAAGTCTGATTGTAATTTACTGTTGTTCCGACAGCAGATGCTGTAAAACTTCCAATACTGGCAGAACCACCAAAAGTCAAAGTATTAGAGGCATTTAATGTAAATGAACCAGCGCCCGCCAAAGAAGAAGAGATTGTGAATGAAGATGCAGTCTGGCTGTATGATCCTGAAATACTCAGATTGTCAATACTTAATGATCCTGTGGCTCCAATGGTTTTTGCAGTACCTGTGAATGTATGTAGACCAGTTCCTGAAGCATAAGACCCTTGTGCATCAAAATTTCCTGCCAGATTTAAGGTATGGTTGGAAGCAGATAAATCAAAACCAGTTCCGGATGAAACGGTTAAATCACCACTTATGGTCATATTGGCTCCTGATGTTTTGGTGCCTGAACCAGAGATTATTAGATTTCTGTATGTGGATTGAGATGGAAGTGCATAGGACGCTCCTTGGTATTCAATGGTTCCTCCCAGAATACTAACAAAATTTGTAAGGGTAGCCGTTGGAAGATTTCCTGAAGACAAACGCAAAGTTCCTGTTCCGGAAATTGAAGTATAGGTATGTCCACTTGTTGTTCCGAGGGTCAGGATGCCACCTGCCTGAATGGTCATGTTGGCACAATCCTGGTTGTTGGTAGTTACAGTTACCGGACTACCAGTTGCAATAACCACATTGTCAGCAGAGGTTGGTGGGCCAGCAGGTGTCCATGTTCCTGGAGTAGTCCAGTTTCCACCGCCGCCCGTTGAGGTGTAGGTTATGACAAGTAGAAATGCAGAAGGTTCACCTGCCGTCCATTCGCCCGTTAAGTTTGTCGTACCTGTGGTTGAAAAAGGATTTACACCGGCTGCACTGATTCCAGCTGGGGTTGCCCAGGTTAGACCATCCCAATAACGTCCAACGTAATTGGCCTGGGTTCCGTTTACTTCTGTCGGATCGACATAGGTAAATTGTGCATTGGCCGAAATTCCAGTTATGCCAGAGGTCGAAACATCCCACCATTTATCGAGGGCATTGGAACCTGTAACATTTCCATTTTGAGAACCCACAGCCCGAACTGAAACCTGGCCCGAGGCAACGGTTCCGGTCAAAGATGTGATTTCATAAGGCGTATAAAGAGAACCCGAACCCACCGGATAAACCATTACAAAATTACTTGCCAAAGCAGCACTGGTTTTTCTGAACGACCCTGTACTTGAGGTTCTTATCATGTTTGTGGATGAATAAGCAGCACCAGGAGAAACCGCCCCGGCTACTGTCAAGTTAAATCCAGCCAGGTCAAAAACACCGGAAGTCATGATCAAGGTTCCTGCAACCAAGGCATTTGCAGTCAAAGTTTTTGTTCCTCCTCCATTGGTTTGGATGTTGTTGTATCCCGTTGCATTTGGAAAGGCTGGAATATTCTGTGCCAATGCTCCATTGAAATTGATGGTATTTCCGGTGACGGTATGACCTGTGGCCGAACCAGGAGATAATAAACCTGCAACTCCAATTGTAGCGGCTGGTAAAGTCTTATTAAAATTGCTAAAACTCAGATTGGCATAGTTAGTGGTAAAAACCGCCTGACCCGCAATTCCCTGATTGTAAACAAAAGTTGAAGATGTTCCTGGGGTGAAAGTGCCCATTGTTACTGTTCCTTCAGCATTTAAAGTGTGAGCGGCCCCACTCATATTAATTCCACCGGTTCCGGATATATTTCCTTTTACGGTAAAAGTTCTTGCAGTGCCCCCAAATACCAGATTTCCAGCTGTTAAAACCAGATTTGTTAGCTTCACACCTGAAGTGGTAAAGTTTGAGCCCAGATTGATGTTGGGTGTTCCGGATGTGTTGTTGATTTCAAGTCTGTCAAGTTCGGAGATGGTGCCATTCGCTACAAATGATTGTGCCGCCGCAGTGCCGCCTAATGAAATTCGGCCAACTCCAGTTCCTGTTGTTGTGGCTGTAATTGTACCGGCTGTTTGGTTGAAATTTCCAAGGACATTTAGTGTATTGATAATGTTGTTATTGTTTCCTCCACCTCGAAGAAAAAATGTTCCGCCATTCTGTTCAAAGCTTCCAATATTCTGGGTTACAGCAGTCCCATCATCATTGAAATTTAAAACTCCAGCACCTGTACTGTTTATGGTAAACTTACCCGCAATATTTGCTAATCCTAAAGTAGGTGCGGTTCCTCCTCTCAAGAATGGGGTTAATGCGGCAGCTTGATCAGTCACATTCCAAACAAAATTTGAAAAATTCTGCCCAAGTGAACCAGGTGCGGTCGTAGTTGTTGCTGCGGCTAAATTTTCATTTATCTGGCAGGATGAACCGGATTGCCATGTTACAGTACCAGTTGGAATGTTTGTTCCATTCATTTCATGGTAATAAAACGAACCTGAGGCAAAGGTTAAGGTTCCGGTTCCAGTTGCTCCAAATGTACCGCCTCCATTTGCCCACTTTCGAAATGAACCATTAATTGTACAACTAATGTTATTTCCAAATCCACAGGTGTTGCTTCCATTGGTATTGTTACAAATCAATTCACCATTGATAGTTAACGTCCTTGCAGAAGCAGCTGTCATTAAGAACCTACCCCCCTGAACTCTCATTGTACCACTAATAACCCGATTTGCATCTACGTTAAAATTTGGAGTATTTCCTTGAATCTGATAATCCACATTAAAATAATCAGCTGATTTTAAGTTGATAGGTTGATTGGATGTATACCATCTAACCGTATTTCCGGTGGCTGAAACATCCAATATTCCAGTGGTAAGCACAGTCACAAATCCATTTACTGTTACATAGGCATTTGCCCCGTTCGTAAATTGGCTGGAAGCATTGCTACCATTAAAAGCTCCCTGAATTAACAAACCTCCAAAACCACTACCTGGGATTGGTGTGGCCGCCGTAACTCCGGAGCCTGGACCTGAGCCATAATTTGGTCCAATGATGGCAGCAGGATATGCATTTGTACAATTATTAGTAAATGTAAAACCTGCTCCAATAGTAAAACTGTTGCAAAACCTGAATGCCTGATTTCCATTAATAGAAAAGTTTGCAGTTGTAGTTGCGGCACCATTAAATTGATTATTTCCTCCAGCTGTATTATCTGTTATAGAACCAGCCAATGTCGAAGTACCAGTTGCAGTAAAATTGGCATCACTTAATGCAAGGTCTGACCCGGCACCAATTGTGATGTTCGTAATTTGGATGGCAGGATTGCCAGCTCCCACTACAACGTTTGTTGAAGCAGGAATTACCACATTATCGGTAGTTAGAGGTATTCCTCCAGACCAGTTTCCGGCCAGATGCCAGGCCCCACCAGAAGCGCCTGTGTAATTATTTTGAGCTAAACTGGCTTGTAGTCCTAAGGCCAAGAGGCCTAGAACCAGAATCACTTTTTGCATGGAAGTGACAAACCCCGTGAAAGGATTGTAGAATTTTTTCATTTTGATTAAATTGGTTTTACGATTAAAAAGACTTTGCCTTTTACAGCACTTCAAAGGTCTTACATAATTTTGCCGTAACTTTGCACAGAAATATCCCATTTTGGCCATGTTTTCTTCCCAAAATTTTGGGAAGCTTTAGCTAAAATACTTTAAGCCAGTTCGATACGAAAATTAGTGGAAAAAGACCTCTTACATATTTGCTTGACCGCCATTGCCAAAAAAGTAAATGAAGGTGATATTGAGCATTGGACAGACGGTACTTTTATCAGACTTAGCGAGGCAGTAGAAGAAAGGACTGGCATCCTTATCAGCCGGAATACATTAAAAAGATTGTTTGGGAAAATGAAAACCCCTGACGATTACAACCCTCAAAGAGAAACCAAAAATGCATTGGCCATTTTTGCCGGATACAAAAGTTGGGAAGATTTAAAGCAAGAAGTTTTAGAGGACAAGTTACCGGAAAAACTAGTACTTGACAAACCGATTGAAGATAAAGTAGCAAAGCCAAATGAGGATCTGGTATTAAAAGAGGCTGCTAGAAAATCTAGATTTAAGGCATTGATTCTCACCTCAATCATTTTGTTTTTTTGCCTTGCAATTTTCTATTGGAAAAAGTCTGATCACGGTATTAAAGCATTGATGCCCAGTGCGAAAATGCAGATTTTAAATCCGGTTGATACAGTTCCTTTTACAATGCGGGTTTCTTATCAAACAGAGAATATTGTAGAGGATAGTTTATTCTTCAATAGTCAAAAGGTAATTACCAACACAAGTAGGTTTAATATGGGTATTTCTACTCCAATTTATACCTGGCTTACGTTGAAGTATAAAAATATAAAACTCGCTGCAGCGCCATATCATGCCATTTCTAAAGGCTGGGTGAACTATTATCAAAAGAAAAATAGGAGTTCTTTTGTATTCATACACGATGAGGCCTGGAAAAAAAATGGTGTAGCAGCCCTTTCTAAAAAGTGGTTTGAAGGCAAAGCACTGGATTCAACCAATTTTTATTGGTATTTAAAAAACTTTAAAAATTTCGCATTACGGGCTGATAACTTCACACTCGAGTGCAAGGCCAAAATAGAAGGAGACGGCATTGGCTGTGGAGGATTGCTGCTCATGACCATTGGCGAGCATGGGCATTTAGAAACCTGCCTGAACTCAAAGAGTTGCGCCAATCACAATTTTTTGTATTTATCTGATTTGATTGTTGAGGGCGAGTACAACGATTTGCCCAATCTGGATCTGAGAACAAATGTTTGGTCAGTTATTCGGATGGAAGTGAAAAACCAAAACGTAAACATATTGGTTGATGGCAAATCCATTTACACAGGAAGGTACAAAAAATCAGTTGGGCAAATCAAAGGATTTAACTTAAAAGTCCAGGGATTTGGAGCGGTTGACTATTTCAAAGCCTGGGATGAAACAGGCAAATTGGTAGAGGAAGAGAATTTTTAAGCTGGCTAAATCTTTCTATGTTCTATTTCCTTTGTCCTGAAATTTCCTGGATACTAAATCCAGATTCTGGCCCCTTAACCCCAAAGTTGGAACCTGAATTTGATTTTTGAGTTAAAACTTTTAACTTTTTGCCCTTATTCCCAAATACCCATCTATCAGATAATGAATCAGATAGAGCAATGGCGTAAGCAAAACAGCAACGCTGAATTTATAAATGTAGTTGATTATACCAATGGCGATTACCTGGCTGAATGACCAGTTTCCAAAAATATAAAAGGCTACAACCAACACCACAAAGCTGTCTATCAATTGAGAAATCAAGGTTGACCCAGTTGCTCTTAACCAGATGTGCTTGCTGCCAGTCAAAGATTTTATCCAATGAAAAGCATGGGCATCTAAAATCTGACCAATCAGAAAGGCCGTAATTGAACCCAAAATTATGCCCAATCCTTGCCTGAAAATGGTTGCAAAAGCAGTATTGATATTAAAAGCATTGCCCGCCATATCTGTTTTGTTGACTTCCAGCCAGAAATTTGCCGGTGGTAAAGTGGTGGTTACATACACTGCGCCAAACACATAAGTAATCAAAAAAGCAGTGAGATAAGAAATCCGTTTTACGCCTGGTTTTCCAAAATATTCATTGATGATGTCGCTGGTAATAAATACGATGGGCCAAACTACCACACCGGCAGTGAGGTTGAAATCCAGAATGAAATCCTTTAACAATTGAATTTGAGCGGGTTTTGTTCCCATCAAAGCTTCCAGCGAAAAGATCTTTACGCCTATCATTTCTGCTAAAATGGCGTTGGTGAGAAAAACTGTACAAAGAACGATGTACAACCACTGAAGTTTCTTTTCTGAAAAGTTGGTTTGGTTCATTTCCATGGTGTGCAAATAGCAGTCAATACCTCAAAATACCATAAATTGTTATTTTGAACTTTATGGATTGAGATTTTAAGAAAGAAACCAGAATGATGAATATTGTTTTTTGCTTTGCAGTCATATTATTTCCAACCACCAAAAACGTTGCCTGACTATTTAACAACTTTTTTTTCTTTTCTTCTGGTATTTGTCCTTCAGATTCAGGGCGTTGGGCAGGTTTCAGACATTTCTCAATCCCAACCAAAGAAAATAAAACTTCAAAGCGGTGATCTTTTATTCCTTGACCTGGATTGTGGGCCACTTTGCGATGCCATTGAATCAGTAACAAAAGGTTACAACAATCAGAAATTCAGCCATGTTGGAATGGTGTGCTTAAGGAACGATTCAAGTTTTGTGATTGAGGCAATTGGCAATTCAGTCCGGCTTACATGGTTGCCAAATTTCCTGAAATATTCCACAAAACCAGCGCTTATTGGCCGTCTCAAAAATCAAAATCTGGTCCCAAAAGCTATGGATTTTTCAGTTTCAAAACTTGGTGTTCCATACGATGATAATTTTTTGTATGACAACGGAAAATACTATTGTTCAGAGCTTTTGTATGATGCTTTTAGGGAGGCGAATGGCGGAAAGCCTGTTTTTAAACTTGAACCAATGACCTACAAAAAGGTTGGGACCAATGAGTTTGAACCTGCCTGGGTTGAGTATTTTAAAAAACTAGGTACCGAAATTCCTGAGGGCAAACCTGGTTGTAATCCTGGTGGAATATCATTGGCAAAAGAATTGACGATTTTGGGTGAATTTCACACTGATTTTGAATCAAAATAATATATTTATATTTGTTTGAATTTTAGATGATTGCTGATGTTTCCAAATATTGTAACCACACCAGGGATTGTTTCTGGTAGGCCCAGGATAATAAATACCAGGCTTTCTGTTGAGTTCTTACTTGGCCTTTTGGCTGATGGTGCAAGTGTTGATGATATTGTTTTTTCTTATCCTCAACTTACAGCCGAGCAGGTCAGAGAAGCCATCCGCTTCGCAGCTAATTCATTAAGCCATGAAAAGTTTATAGAATTTCAGAAAGCCTCATGAAGCTTTCAGAAATTCATTGGTTGGCAGATGAAAACATACAATTTCCTGTAATTGAATATCTTAGAAAAATTGGATGGAAGGTAGATTCAATTAAGGAAATGGGTTGGGACTCCAAACCTGATGCAGAAATACTAGACTACTCTTTTCAAAATAATTTGGGAATTCTGACCCAGGACATAGATTTTGGCGAATTGGTTTTTAAGGAAAAAAGAGACTTTTTGTGCATAACCCGGTTATGGCCAGGTCACTGTAGGTCGGATTTTATAATTAACAACCTGCAACAAATTGTTGACCATGATTTTGATGCAATTTTTCCATTTATGCTTACGATTGAACTTAGGGAAAATTCCAAAGTTATAGGAATTCGAATCCGGCAATTTTAGAGAATCGAAATTTGAAATTTTGATTATGCTTTTGTCAATGTTCATGTAATCTTTGCCTGTCCAATGGTCAATCAGATTTATCCCGATTCTTTAACTGCCGATGAGCTCGACAACTATTTGTTAAATGGCTGGTACCGTATGGGCCAACGTCTTTTTACAGTAGATTATATTTTTATTGAACGTTGGATTCGGGTTTTCTGGCTTCGTTACCGGCTTAAAGATTTCACTTTCAGTAAAAAACAAAAAGAACTTCTGGCTAAAAATGAGCGATTCAACTGGGAAGTGTTGCCTCTAAACATTACAGAGGAGCATGAAGCACTTTATGAAATCTATTTTAAAAACATAGATTTTGATGCTTCTTCAACTGCTTCTGGTTTTCTTTTTGGGACCGACCTTTTCCATGAGCAGCAACCCAATGTTTTCGATTCCTGGATGATAGAACTGAGGGATGGCGAAAAATTGATTGCTGTTGGTGTTTTTGATCTGGGGCAACACAGTATGTCTGGTATCCTAAATTTTTATCATCCAGATTATAAGCGATTTAGTCCAGGTAGATTTCTTATTTTGAAGAAAATGGAATTGGCCATTCATTCAGAATTGGATTGGTATTATCCCGGATATATTGGCTACAATTTCCCAAAGTTTGATTATAAGCTTTTTCCTGGCAAGGAAACAGCCGAAATACTTGACCCATTTCTAAGACAATGGCAGGTCTATTCAGCTGAATCAGTTGAGCTTATGACGTATAACCAACAAGTCTTTTTTGGACCCTTTCCTGAGGTACTGTCTTAAAAACCAAATTTAAGAATAAGATTTTTCCAATATTTTTGCATTTCCAGAAAGAGGGCTTGCTGTCGATAACTTGCCGGAAAGTCCATCTCGTGTAGCCCTGTGTACTGC
>JBIPOE010000009.1:0-74081 GCA_044379485.1 Catalimonadaceae bacterium | reverse complement strand
TAAAATTGAATACTTTAGCTACAACTACTTTTGAACTAAAAACTGAATACTGACTACTTTTGACTGATTACTTAAAGCTTTTGACTTTTTCAGCAAGCCCTAATTATTCAGTTGTGAATGCGATTGGCCAGATAGTTCAAAAAGGAGTGCTTAAAAATCAAATCCATGAGCTGAATCTTCCTTTTGCCAATAGTGTATATTGCTTGATAATAGAAGATCAGGGCAGCCTTAGAGAAAAGTTGATAGTGAGGAGGTAAATAGGAAATTTGATGGTAAGCGAATATCTCTTTCAATTAGCTCATTGGCCCCACACAAAAGGAATAAAAACTACATAGTTTGGATCAAAAAAGGTTTACCCTCCTGACCAAACTCCAGTTCCATCAAGGGGATTTCTTCGGTGTCTTCTTCAAGTATAAATTGTGTAATACTTAAAAAATCCCTGTGAAGGCGAAAGCCATGTTCAATGGCAAATGCATTTGCGCCATAAATGATATTGTGAACCAAGGTATAATCAACCTCTATCAAATTGTTGGCCGAAACTTTTTCTAAAAATTCATTTTCATTTATACTGAATTCAAAAAAGGTATCCTTTGTGCCCAAGGCCAAAAGGTCAACCAAATAAATACCTGCTGTTACATTTCCATTGGCATGTTTGCGCATAACCACAATTGAAGCAAGTTTGGACGCTTCCCAATTTTCAGAAATAAGACATTTATAGATTGGCAAAGTCCTTGCCTTGCAAACAATATATTTTTTTGGAGAAAGTTGAGCCTGATTTTTCATTTATATATTTTAATCCTTTACCTCTATCAACACATTTACCCATTCCTGGTCCAATTGAGCCCCGTAGGATTCATAAAACTTAATGGCATTCGCATTCCAATCCAGGACCTGGAGACATAAATGTTTTATGCCAAAGGTTTTGGCATATTCCAATTTCATGTTCAGAAGTTTCCTTCCAATCCCAGAGGAGCGATTTGGAAGCTGCACATATAAATCTTCCAAATATAAAACCCGGCCTTTCCAAGTTGAATACCGGATATAAGACAAAGCAAAGGCAATTACAAGTCCTTCATATTCAGCCACAAAGGCCTTATACGAAGGTGAAAGACCAAAACCATCTTCCAACAATTGCGCCTTTGTGGTTTCTACTTTTTCAGGTGCGTTTTCAAATTCTGCAAGTTCCTTAATTAAGCCAAGGAGTGCAGGTATGTCATTTGGTGTTGCTTCCCTGTAATTAATTTGCATAACTAGATTTTCAAGGCTCAAAATTAGAATCAAAACCCTTATAATTTTGCAAATACTAAAAAAAAATGCTGCCATTCGACTTTGTAAAAACAGGCGAAAAACCAATAGGGCAATTGGCGTATCAACTATTTTATTAACTTCTTTTTTTCCTATTCATGATAAAGGTAACTTTACGGCCCTTCTTTCAAAATGGCGATATCAAGAGCAAGTATTGAGCAAATAACCGTTGCAGCTGATTTAGTTGGACTCATTGGCGAATATACCAATCTCAAAAAGAAGGGTGCCAATTGGGAATCAAACTGTCCCTTTCACGAGGAAAAATCACCTTCTTTTAAAGTAAATCCAGCCAAGGGAATTTACAAATGCTTTGGGTGTGGAAAAGGAGGTGATGCCATTTCATTTGTGATGGATATAGAATCAATGGGGTATGTGGAAGCGCTACGATTCCTGGCTAAAAAATATAACATTACACTTGAGGAAAGTGAAACAGATTTAAGAGAAGAGCAAGCTAAACAGTCTGAAAAAGAAGCGGTTCAAATTGTGATGAACTTTGCTCTGGAGTTTTTTAAACGAAATCTTACCGAATCGGAAGAAGGGAAATCGATTGGTCTGAGCTATTTTAAGGAACGTGGTTTACGGTCTGATATCATTGAAAGTTTTGGTCTTGGCTATGCCCTAAACGAGTGGGACGGCCTTATGAAAGAGGCCGAAAAAAAACAGCATAACCTGGATTTACTGGAAAAGGCTGGCCTGATTCTAAAAAATGATGAAACCCACAAAACCTACGACCGATTTCGGGGAAGGGTCACTTTTCCAATTCTAAATGTTTCGGGTAAAGTAATTGCCTTTGGAGCCAGAATGTTGGGTTCTGATAAAAATCAGCCCAAATACATCAATAGTCCGGAAAGTGTATTGTATGACAAAAGCAATGCGCTTTATGGGTTGTACCAGGCCCGACAAGCCATTCGGGTTTCCGATATGTGCTATCTGACAGAGGGTTACATGGATGTAATTGCCATGCACCAGGCTGGAATTGGCAATACGGTGGCAAGTTCCGGAACCTCTTTGACTGAAGGCCAAATCAAGTTGGTAGGTAGGTTTACGCAAAACCTAACCTTGCTGTATGATGGAGACAAGGCAGGAATAAAGGCATCGCTGAGGGGAATAGACCTGATTGTGGCTGCAGGTTTAAATGTCCGGGCAGTGGTTTTACCCGATGGCCACGATCCGGATAGTTATGCCAAAGCCTTCGGCGCCAGTACTTTGGAGGAATTTCTAAAGTCCCACACCCAGGATTTTATCAGTTTTAAAGCTGGATTGGCAGCCGAGGAAGCAGCAGCTGACCCTTTTAAAAAGGCAGAATCTATTGATTCAATCCTGGAAACCATAAGTCTGGTTTCGGATGTGATAAAGCGGTCTGTTTTTATAACGGAGGCTTCCCGTTTATTTAAGATGAGCGAAGAGGCAATGACCGAATCGCTTAATTTAAAAATTTATGAAAAGTTAAGAAAGCCAAAACCCAGAATAGACAATGGACTTCAGGATCTTCCGCCTTTAGAACTCCCTGAAAGTCCTTATAACCAGGAATTTAAGGAAAAAAGATCCATAATTTATGACCTTGAAAGAGAGATAGTTAGAATACTGATTTTGCATGGACACAAAACCATTGAGGACCAGTATTTGATTGCAACTTATGTTTTTGAGCAATTGGCAGAGGTTGAATTCAAAACAGATTCTTTTAAAAGGATGATAGTTGAATATTCAGAGCGGCTGGATTTTGGAGATGAATTGAAACCTGAATATTTTTTCCATCACAATGATGAATTTATTAAAAGACTTGTGATTGATATGTGCTCCCCTGTTCAGGAAAAAATAATGCGTTACACCGAAAGATCCTTTGACGAATTTGCAGATATGGATGAGCAACAAGTTTCCAAATCTTTGTATTCCAATATTTTACAGTTAAAAAAGCAATATCTGTTTAAAGAAATGGAAGAGCTCCGCCTTAAACTTGAAAACCTTGAAAATGTGGACGAGGAGCTAATCATTTTAACAGAAATTCATGAAAAGAAAAAGATTGAAATTGAACTTTCAAAGGAACTTGGATCGGTAATGAACCATTTTTAACTTTCTCGCTACATATTTGCGAATTGATATATGGTTATCTTAATTTATGAAGAACCAATTACTTTTTTATATACTTTTGATTTTTAGCGGCTTATACTCTTTTTCATGCAAAAAAAAGGAAGATGCAAAGCCAATTGTTAAACCGCTACCTATTGACACTGCTGCTTTTGATCAGTATGTAATTTGCACCATGGATACCATACCGTTTGCGTCTGCATCAAAAGGAGGTTTGCCAGCCAGTATTTTTTTAAAGAAAAACTTTACCGAAGTCACCATATTTTACGCTGAAACAGAGGTAAGAAGAGGTCTGGACATTTCATTGTCAAGAAATATAGAGTTTGCACTTTACGATTTCCAAAGTAAAAAGCAAGGCACCTACATTGGGGCCAAAATTTTTGCCAATGCAAAAACTGACTTGCTTGTAGGAAATGTAGATTCTGAAACAAAAAATTGGGAGATCATTAACGAACCTACAAATCGAATTCAGGTTACCAGAGTGGACTCTACCACCGCTTTTGGTAGGTTCAATTTCAAAATGAGAAATACCACCAATCCAAAAGAATTTATGGATGTGAAGGATGGGATTTTTAAAGTTAGGTACAGGTAAAATCTCCTTACATCTTTGATTATCAATAAATTTCTCTCCTTTGATGAAAATTATTTAAATCAATTTTCCATTCCCATTTTCTAAAAAAACAGAAATAACAAAAGATTTAATATGCGATTTTCCAAACTTATGCTTCTGTTCTTTTTTTCTACTTTTTTCATACAATTTTCAAAGGCAGATGAAGGCATGTGGCCGCCATCACTTATCAATTCTGCCATTTTTGAGCAAATGAAAGCAAAGGGTTTTCTGCTTACTCCTGAGGCTATCTATTCAACCACTCAGCCATCTTTGAAGGATGCAGTTGTCCTTTTTGGGAGAGGCTGTACAGCAGAAATAATTTCCAATCAGGGACTTATACTCACAAACCACCATTGTGGACATAGTCAAATCCAAAGCCATTCAAGCATTGAGCATGATTATCTACAAAATGGATTTTGGGCCAAAAATCAAAAAGAAGAACTGGCAAATCCGGGATTATCGGTTTCTATTTTGGTAAGAATGGAAGATGTTACGAATCAGGCAATTGAAGGCATCTCCCCTACCCTATCTGATAAAGAAAAAAATACGGCCATAGATGCCAATCTAAAAAAAATAGGCGCCAAAGCAATAGCCGGTACCCATTATCAATATCAGATTAAACCATTTTTTGGGGGACTTCAGCAATGGATGATTGTATATGAAACCTTTACGGATATTCGTTTGGTAGGTGCACCACCGAGCAGTATTGGTAAATTTGGTGGAGATACAGATAACTGGGTTTGGCCAAGACATACAGGTGACTTTTCCTTGTTTAGAATTTATGCAGGAAAGGACAATAAACCTGCAACTTACTCTCCAGATAATCAACCCTATACACCAAAGAAATTTTTGCCAATTTCCACTACTGGTATCAAGGAAGGTGACTTTACCATGGTGGTAGGCTACCCTGGAAGAACGAATGAATATTTGCCTTCCTTTGCCCTTGAAGTGGTGACTCAGGTAATAAACCCAAAGAAAATAGCACTGAGAACCAAGCGCCTTGACGTAATAAATGCTGCCATGAAATCATCTCAAGAGAAACGAATTAAATATGCATCAACCCAGGCTGATATTGCCAATGCCTGGAAAAAATGGCAAGGTGAGTCTTTGGGGATGGCAAAAGCAGACGCTATTGGCAGTAAGAGAAAGGTAGAAGAGCGATATAAAACCTACTTTTCTGGTAAAGGGCAGGAAGGAAAGATGTATTTGGATGCTTTGGAGAATCTGAAATCAGGATATGAAAAAATGAGGACCTTGCGTATTCCAGCCGAATATCAATCAGAAGCTGTATTGGTGAATGACTTTTTTTCAATCATAAAGTTTACAAAAACTTTGTACCAAAAGGATCCAAAACAAGATCCAAAATTAAAAGCCAAACAGCTTGAAGATTATAAAGCTTCTATCCGCTATATCTGGAAAGATACTGATGTGGAGGTTGAACGGGCACTTTTTAAAGTTTACATGGAGGCTTACAGAAAAGACATTCCGGACCAAATGCATGCACCAGAATTTTTGGAAATGGTAGCCAAGTTTCCTATTGAATCGGGACAGTTTCAAAAGGAATTTTTTGACAAAGGGAAGTGGTTTGATTCGACTGCAGTATGGAAAATAGCCAGCAAAGTATTAAAAGGCGATTCCAACATTTTGGTTAAAAGCAATGCTTATAAATTGATGAAGGTTCTTCAGGATCAATATATTAAAACTTTCTCTCCTGCTTTTTTACAGGTTGCAACAAGTTTGGAAATCAACAATCAGATATTTTTTAATGGCTTAATGGAAATGGAAAAAACCCGGCAGTTTTATCCCGATGCAAATCAAACATTTCGGGTGGCATTTGGAAATGTGGCGGGATACAAACCAAAAGATGGAGTCCAATACACCTGGCAAAGCACTACGGCTGGCATCCTGGAAAAGGCCGATACTGAGTTTGACTTTATGTTGGAAAATGGCCTGAAAGAAAAATATAAAACGCAAAACAATAGCAAAGAAGGCCCTGTGCCTGTGGCCTTTATAGCCTCCAATCATTCTACTGGTGGAAATTCCGGCAGCCCGGTTTTAAATGCCAAAGGAGAACTGATAGGTGTAAACTTCGATCGGGTTTGGGAAGGCACTATGAGCGACTATTATTTCGATAGCCGCATTTGTAGAAACATTACCTGCGACATTGGCTATGTGCTTTGGGTGATAGACAAGGTAGGAGACAGCAAGCATTTGGTGAAGGAAATGGACTTGAGGTAGCTTCTTGATAGGTCTCTCTATTATTTGAAGATAAAGAAGCATATATTCTGATTTTAGATTGGTACCAGCATTTCATAGTTCAATTGTAGAACTACTTTAGCTAGTTTTTATTTACTTTTCAATCCCCCCTTCCAGGAGGTTCAATCCCCAACTGCAAAAGCACAATTGTAAAAATCGTAAACATAGTGGTTGCCAATATCTTAACCATCAACATAGGAAAGTCTATTAACGAAGCAGTATCTATAAAAAAATATAGGCAATGATGTAGAAAAACCAAAATAAAGGCATAGGGAAAAAACCATTTCAAACCCATGGATGAAATGCTGACAGTCATATAATCTTCATACCCCCCGGCTGGAACCATCCAATTCAGCAAATTGGCCCTAAAAAAAGCCATAAGCACACAAGCAGCTGTATGAATGCCTAAAGTAGAATGGTAGATATCAACCAATAAACCTGCAGCAAATGCAAAAAGCATAACCCTAACTGGATTTGTTCCAAAGGGTAATAAGAAAATAACTGCCGTATAGCTTAGGCACAAAACCAAGCCAAATAAATGCAAGTGACTAAAAATCAAAAGATAAGACAAAAGATAAATAATTATCTTTAAGAGAAGCTGAAATATATTTCTGGTTTTCATTCTACCTGGCCAGTTGTTTGAAATTGCAAGGTGTCTTTTTCCGCCTTTAACTTATTATCAATCACATATACATAATTCAAAGTGCTGAAATCTGTCGCCAAATCCACAACAATATTGTAAAAAGTAGCATCGGTTTTTAAACTAATACTTCGAATGATACCCACGTGTATTCCTTCGGGTAATATATTACTATACTCAGATGTCCTTATTGTATCTCCTTTTTTAGGCTTCAAATGTCTTGCAACATATTCAAGATTGGCCTGGTCTGGATTGGTTCCTTGCCATTTTAATGAACCTGAAGCATTAATTCTGGAAATTTCAGCAGAGATCAACATTTTGGAATGTAACAAAGATGTTGCTGTGCTGAAATGTTGCGAGCACACCATTACTCTCCCAACCACACCTTGCGGAGAAATAATTCCCATTCCGGGTTTAATTCCATCGCTTAAGCCCTTATTCAGGGTAATATAGTTGTTAGGTCTTGCCACTGAATTGTTAATTACTTTGGCCACAATAAAGCTGTACTGATTTTCCATTACTGGAATATGGAGGCTATCCATCGCCATTTTTTGAATGGTTTGCTCGCTTTTAACTAACAGAGAATTGAGCTTTGCATTCTCTTTTGCAAGCTTTTCATTTTCCTGAACCAAGCCAAAGTATCCCGTAACCGCATCAGAAACAGACATTAACTTAGCTGTGAACTCGTTTGACGAGTTCAAAAAAGCAGTATTTTGTTTAAGATTTTTATTTACAACCAACCAAAAGCAAATCAGCTCAAGGAGAACAAACAGGAAAAATAACCTGTATTCATAAAGAAATTTAAAAAGAGAACCCAAGTCGCAAATTAATTGACAATTTATAATTGACAATTAACAACTATACATTGTCAATTGTCAATTACAAATTCTTCCTACGTCATCAAAACCGCTTTGAAATTATCCAAATGCTTTAATGCAATACCAGTACCTCTCACAACTGCTCTTAATGGATCCTCTGCAATGTGGATTGGCAATTTGGTTCTCATATGAAGTCTTTTGTCTAATCCCCTTAACAAAGCCCCACCGCCTGTGAGGTGTATGCCCTTGTCATAAATATCTGCAGAAAGCTCAGGAGGACTGATTTCCAATGCCTTAAGAACTGCTTCCTCTATTTTAGAAACCGACTTATCCAAAGCAAATGCAATTTCTGAATACGTAACTTTGATTACCTTTGGAATACCTGTCATCAAATCTCTTCCCCTTACTTCATAGTCTGGTGGTGGATTTTCTAATTCAGACAATGAAGCACCAACTTCAATTTTTATTCGCTCAGCCGTTCTTTCTCCAATCAGAAGGTTGTGCTGCCGTCGCATATAGTCCAGGATATCTTTTGTAAAAACATCCCCGGCAATTCGAATGGACTGATCGCAAACAATACCCGAAAGGGCAATAACCGCAATTTCAGTTGTTCCTCCACCGATATCCACTATCATAGAACCTACGGGTTGCTCAATGTCGATGCCAATCCCAATGGCTGCGGCCAAAGGTTCGGCTATCATGTACACTTCTTTTGCCCCGGCGTGTTCTGCAGAATCTTTTACCGCTCTTTTTTCTACTTCTGTTATACCGGAAGGAATACAAATTACCATCCGGTGGGAAGGAGAAAACCAGGAATTTCCCTTGTAGATCATTTTGATCATACCTCGAATCATTTGTTCTGCCGCTGTAAAGTCAGCAATAACTCCGTCTTTTAAAGGACGAATAGTTTTGATGCTGTCATGCGTCTTTTCATGCATTTGCATCGCCTCTTTACCTATTGCAATTACCTTTCCTGTATTCTTATTGAGAGCTACGATGGAAGGTTCGTCGACAACTATTTTGTCTTTATAAATAATCAGCGTATTGGCTGTACCAAGGTCAATGGCAATATCGCTGGTGAAAAAATCAAATAAACCCATTTGATGAGCTAAGTCTTAACTTAGGCTTGTGTTTTAAAATTGAATTATTTTAATGTTTGAAATGTCTTAATCCTGTTGTTACCATGCAGATTCCCAATCGATTACAGGCATCAATTGAGTCTTGATCTTTTATAGATCCGCCTGGTTGAATTACGGACTTAATCCCCTCCCCTGCTGCGATTTCTACACAATCGGGAAAAGGAAAAAATGCATCAGAAGCCATTGCCGAACCGTTCAGGTCAAAACCAAAAGATTTTGCTTTATGAATGGCTTGTTTTAACGCATCTACCCGGCTAGTCTGGCCGGTTCCACTGGCAAGCAATATGCCTTCTTTCGCTAAAACTATGGTATTGCTTTTGGTATGTTTTACTATTTTGTTGGCAAAAAGCATATTTGCCCAATCTGAATCGACTGGGATTTTTTCACTTACTATTTTGCAATCTTCTTTTTTTACTAAAGCAAGGTCATTCTGCTGAACCAAAAGGCCATTGAAAACAGACTTAATTTGCCAAACTGGTTTTTGGCTCAATTTTGAGCGCAATAGAATCCGGTTTTTCTTTGTTTTTAATATTTCGAGTGCATCTGTTTCAAAATCAGGTGCCATTAAGATTTCGAAGAATAAATCATTCAGTAATTGCGCAGTTCGCACATCAACTTTATGATTTACAGCTATTACGCCTCCAAATGCAGAAGTTGGATCACATGAAAGTGCCAATTGATATGAATTTGACAGTGTATCAGAAACTGCAACTCCACAGGCATTGGTATGTTTAACAATAACCGTTGCTGGTTTGCTGGCTTCAAATTCACTTAAAAGATCAAAGGCCGCGGCAGCGTCCACAAGATTGTTGTGGCTGAGCTCTTTTCCATGAATTTGTTCATAACTTTTACTCAGGTTTCCATAAAATGCCGCCTTTTGATGTGGATTTTCACCATATCTAAGGGCATTCTTTGGAGAAGCTATTGAAATCCAGGATTCTGGTAATTCATCTTCTGTACCAGCTTGTTCACTAAGATATTGGCCAATCATAGCATCATAGGATGATGTAATTTGGAAAGCCTTAGCGGCAAGTCTCTTTCTTGTGTCCAGACTTATAAATCCAGAACTAAGTTCCAATTCCTCCGATACTTTTATATAATCGGAAGGGTCGGCAACGATACAAACATCGGTAAAGTTTTTTGCAGAAGCCCGAATGAGAGAAACACCTCCAATATCAATTTTCTCAATCATTTCCTGCAATGTACCTCCATTTTTTAAGGTTTCCTCAAATGGATATAGGTTTACCACAACCAAATCAATTGAAGGAATATCAAATTCAGCAATCTGAACCTGATCCTCAGCGATATGCCTCCGATTTAAAATCCCACCAAATACCTTTGGGTGAAGCGTTTTTACTCTACCACCCAGCATCTCCGGAAAATCGGTCAGATCTTCAACAGGTTTGACTTCCAATCCAAGATTTTTCAAAAATTCCAAAGTGCCTCCAGTAGATATCAATCCAACGTCAAGTTTCCCCAATACATTTGCTAACACATCCAGCCTATCCTTGTAAAATGTTGACAATAAGGCTGTTTTGATCTTTATCATTGGAATTGTCGCGAACTACTCTTCGAAATAAAGTGCAAAGATAGGTAAAGCATAAAGACAAAAAGACTGAAATTAGGAGATTACAATAATCTTATTCATTTAGTCCCTTTTTTCTTTAAAAAACGACTTCATTAGTGCACTTGATTCTTTCTCAAATAATCCAGAAATAACCTCTGTTGATGGGTGCAACAATGAAGGATTATATAGACTACAGCCTCTTTTTTCATCCCTGGCTCCCCAAACAATCATTTTAATTTGAGTCCAATACAAGGCAGCAGCACACATGGGGCAAGGTTCAAGACTTACATATAAAATACAATCTTTCAAATATTTGGAATTGAAATTTGCACAACCAGCACTAATAGCCAGCATTTCCGCATGTGCCGTTGCATCATGGAGCAGCTCTGTTTGGTTATGCGTTTTGGTTATTACCTTTCCATCACAAACCAAAACTGCACCAACCGGAACCTCCCCATTTTCATATGCGAGTTCTGCCATCGAAATGGCTTTTTTCATATAATAATCGTGGTTAGGTTGATTGTTCATGGTGTGAAGATACATAAATTGTTATCCTTTGGTTAAAAAGTATCCGAAATAAAAAAGAGCTGACATTTTTAATGTCAGCTCTTTTTTATTTTTTAAATCTCTATAATATTCAGAAGGCTCTAAAATTCAATTTATTATTGAATGGACAGTTTTGCAGTTCTGAACAAATTTCCATTCTGAATTTTAACCAAATATAAACCAGGTTTTAAACCCTTTAGGCTTATTTGTTTGGTTACAGCCTCACCATTGGAAATTTCTTCCTGTCTTACAATAGCTCCCTTGAGATCTAAAATGGTTGTTTTCAGTGCCCCTTTGTTTCCAGCATATTCAATCGTAAGAAATTCTCTGGCTGGGTTTGGATACAATCTAATAGATCCATCGTCTTCCAATAGATTTAAAATAGAAACAAGGTTAGAGGTAACTTTTATACATCCAAAAGAATTTCTTGAAACAAGATTGATGGTAACTGCATTGCCTGGTACAATTAAATAAGGCAATGTGTCATTTGGATTTGTAACACCATTAATTCTCCAGCTATAATCAACTCCGGGGGTAATATTTACAACTTTTATAGTGTCGCCGATTCTTGTGGTCAGGCTATTTGGTGGCGGGGACTCGAAGGAAATAATTCGGATTCGATCTGTGGTTGTACAACCGTTCTGAGGATCAGTAAGTGTAACTGTATATCTGCCAGCCTTATTCAAACTGATATTTGGATTGACTCCGATTTGCGTACCAGTGCTGTCACGCCATGAATAATTAAGACCCGGACCAAAAGTAGCGTTCAGATTTACATTGCTGCCTATGCATCCATATCTGTCAGGTCCTAGTTCCACAAATGGCAAAATTCTTGATTTTACAGTTAAGGCATTTATAGAGTCCGGTCCGGTATAAGTTACATTTACCCAAACTCTTTGCTCCCTGTTGGTATCCAAGGAATTTTTTGCCCTGAATTGATACCAGGCAGTTTGAACCGGAGTAAATGTTTTTGTAAGTATGCCTATCCCTTTAACAGAATCCAAAACCACCCCACATTCATTGGTAACATAAACGGTTAAGTTCCTGGTTGGAAAAGAAGGGAACAACTTATAGGTAATTGTCTTTCCTGCTTGTGCATATACCTTTCCGGCCCATCTTAAATCGGTTGAATTTGCTGGAAGTGCTCCTCCTTGTCTTAAGGATCGGGGATCACTGTCCCCAAGATCATCCGCTAATTCCCATTCATGGGTAGTGGTTCTTTCAGAAATTGGAAATGGCAGATTGAAAAAAGATTCCAAACTAGCCGGTGCATAAATGGCTACCCCTTTATTAATGGTATTGTTAACTACTCCATTGCATTTCGGAGCAATAACCCGAACCCTTCCACCTGGACCATTTTGACGGGTAACTACCGTTACATTAGGAAAATTTCCGGTATAATCTTTTAAAACAGTGCCAATTGCAAAATCACAATCAATCCAAACTGCCTGATCGGTTGTGAAGTTATCATTAATGGCAATTATTGCTTTTCCTGATCGCTCGATAATAAGTACATCCTGAGCGGAACTTCCATCAAAAAAAGGGTTATCCTGAGCAGAAGTCCTAACCCGATAAGCACCTGACTTAAAATCAAACTTTTTGTGGCATTTGATAATATTTGCAATCGACTGACGAACAGGCAATCCAGTATCACTTTGGGGTAAATGTGTATATCTGTTTCCTTTGGTTCCTATATCAAACAAATCTTCAAAAAATACATTGGGATGCCCATCAACGCTAAATGCTACGGCATAAGCGGCAGTTAATCTAGGCTCCCTAGGGTCGATATTGGTGGCTAGTTCAGAATTGGAAAACCATCTTCGAGGGGTGCCATTTGCATTTACAGGATAATTCCCTGCTGTATCCAAACCTATGTTGCCAGTTGAAGGGTCATTTGGGCGGAAGGTATCGTGGTTGTTTACAAATGGTGCGGTTCTGTATCTGCTATTTTGCTGGAGACCAGGTAAGTTGGACATATCATAATTCCCAAAACCATAAACCATAGCATACAAACCAGGCCCACTTGAGAAACCTCTTAAGCCAAAATCGAAAGTACCTGCTCTGTTTTGCACAGCACCAACCCATGCATCTAGCTCTGATTTTCCTCCAACCCACTCACCAATTGCAAGCATTTGATCAGTTCCACTGGCAAATCCGGCATTAGTCTGAACATTAAAAAGTACATCTTCCGTCACAACTGAAGGAAAATGTTTGATTGCATCCAATCTATATCCATCAATACCAGATTGTTTTTTAAACCAAATCATCCATTCTCTGGCTTTGGTTCGCATATAATTGTCCTCCTGAGGAGGATTATAAGTAGACTCTGTAGCAAGGCCTTTGGCATTTGGGTAAAAAGCAATATCAGGGCCAAAAGTTATTCGGGATAAATCATCTCCAGAAAACCTGTTATCTCCAGGACCCGGATTAAAATTTTGCCAGTTTTTTGGCCAGCGACCACTTCTGGCAAGATAATTCGGTTTAGTCTCATTTGAAGCAGGTGTTACATAAGACACATACCTGAAATTTTTATTTCCTCCGGTTGGATCCACTACGATATCCTGATAATTTGAGTTAGGTCTGTTATTTTTGTAAAAAGTAAGTGCAGCAGAATCAACTGCACCCTGACTTGTGGTAGATCCTGCACCATCAATGTGATTTAATACAATATCCTGAACCACATCTATTCCGTTTCTATGCATGATTCCTACCATTCTCAGGAATTCATCTTTGTCTCCGAAGGGAGTCTTTAGATTGGATTTTTGCCACTTTTCACCCATATCATAATGATCAAAAGGACTATACCCATTGGACCTTGGATTTGCATTTTTAATGCTGACAGGTACCCAAACGGCATCGATGCCCATTTTTCTTAATCTTGGAGTTAAATCAACTAAATAGTTGGCCCAACCCTGTGGATAGTTGTCGTTTTTGAAGTTCCACCAGAATCCTTGAAGAACGATTTTTTTATTGTCTTGAGCAAATGTTAAAAAGCTTGAATTCAATAAAATGCATAGAAGTAGTGGAGAAATTTTAAAAGTAAATTTCATAAAATGACGATGTAAAATCAGTGTTTGTAATGTAAAAATGTAAAAAGTATAGGGTAAAATAACAACAAAGCATTTTCAAAAAAAAATGGAAAGTAAAATCGAAATAGGAATTAAATACTTTTTTAAGGAGTTGTAAGGATCTAGCCTCCTATTATTTTAGTAGTTTTTTCTGCAATTTAAGGTCTAAATTTGAAGACATGAAAAGAATACCATTTCTTTGCAATAGGAAATTACCATTACTTTTATAATTAATCAAAAAATGAAAAAACTTGTATTACCATTAATCGTCCTTATTTGGCTATGCTTTAACCAATTACACGCACAAAACGCAGTAGTCACTTTTAAAGTTGATATGTCCGAATACGTTAATAATGTTATTGTTCCAAATCCTCCTATCGATCCGGTAAAAGGAATGCGGATAGCAGGATATATGGATTCTCTAGGTTGCCTTGAGATTTTGTCTGATACAAATTGGCAGCCATGGGCCCCAGGTGCTAAACTGGTTGATATTGGAAATGACGTTTATCAGGGAGTTTACACTTTTACTCAAAGTGGTGTTCTTGAATTCAAATTTGTAAACGGCACCAGATGGGATATTCCTGATTTGGTAAATGGAGGTGTAATTCAAATGTCAGAAGGACAGGATGGTTCTGAACTTAGGACTTCTTGCCCTGATGGATCTGTTTTAGGAGATATTGGAACCAACCGAAAAATAACACTTGCGCCCGGAAATTGGCTATATGAGTGCGTTTTTGATCGTTGTTCTGCGGATGGGCTTGTAACTGGTTTAAAACAAAAAACATGGAAAAAATTGTTTTCTGCTATTCCATCTGATGAAACAAAAACTGTTAACGTTTCATTTGATCAATCTGAAGAAGGTATTATTAAGCTGGTTAATATTCAGGGAAAAACGGTTTCTTCTGTCACCACAAAAGCAAACCAGGATAACATTTCTCTGAATACCAATGGTTTGAATGGAGGAGTTTACATTTTAAATTTTGTGGGCAATAAAACTGCTTACAGTACAAAACTTGTTATTCGCTAAAATTCAAATTGAATTTTATGAAAAAGCACCGGGAAAAATCCTGGTGCTTTTTTTATTATTTGTGATTTGTTTTGCAACACTGGCCATTAAACCAAAAGAAAAATTGAAATATTTAGCCCTAGGAGATTCCTACACCATTGGAGAATCGGTAGATCAGCCACTTACCTTCCCCTTTTTACTTGAAACCAAGTTGAAAAATGAAGCAAAAATTGACTTGGCCCAAACCAAGGTAATTGCAAAAACGGGTTGGACGACTGCCGAATTGTTAAAAGGTATTCAAAGTATTAAACCAAAACCTGAATACGATTTGGTTACCTTATTAATAGGTGTAAACAACCAATACCGAGGTCAGGATATTGAAATTTATAAATCAGAATTACAAACACTAATCAATCAGTCTATTGGTTTTGCAAAAGGAAAAGCGGGCCATGTTATTATGGTTTCAATTCCGGATTATGGCTGTACGCCTTTTGGGATGGAAATGGCCGACAAGATTGATTCGGAATTAAGACAATACAATTCAATAAATAAGGAACTGGCTAAGAAAAATGGCCTCAATTGGGTTGATGTTTTTGAAATTTCTAAAAAGGCAGGTTCAAACCCAGAACTTATTGCTTCTGATAAATTACATCCATCCGCAGCAATGTATGCACTTTGGGTGCAAGATATTTTTCCAGTAGCAAAATCGATTTTAGAGAATTAATTCTTCTTTTTTCAATCGAAGAGGAGGTGAAATGGTATTTCTTGTTGTATTTTTGAACTGGGTTCTATTTCTTCATTTTTCGATTTTAAACCATGAAAGTAGTAATTTTTGGAAGCACTGGCAGAACAGGTAAACAACTCATTCACAGTGCTCTGGAAGCTGGATTTGATGTAACTGCATTTGCCAGAATTCCTGATTCTATTGCCATAAAACACCCACGGCTTACCCTTTTTCAAGGCGATGCCACAGTGGCTACTGCGGTTGAATCTGCCATAATGGGTAAAAATGCAGTGATTTCGGCTGTTGGTTCTGATTTGGGTCAAACCAACCTGCGCCAAAAAGCAATTGAAAACATGGTGGCAGCGATGCAAAAACACCATGTGAGACGGATAATCGGAATTGGTGGGATGGGTATTTTACAAGCGAGCAGTGATATTCAAATATTTCAAACACAGGGTTTTCCACAGGAATATATACCTGTAAGTCAGGATCATAATTCCGCTTATGAAGCCCTTCAGCGATCCGGATTAGATTTTACTTTTGTTTGTCCACCCAATATAACCGATGGACCAAAAACCGAAAACTACGTAGTTGAGGCTGATTATCCTCCAAAAGGTAAATTCCACATTTCAACAGGGGATTTGGCCGATTTTATGGTGAAGGAACTTTTGGATCCTAAATTTATTGGGCAAAGGGTTGGAATTGCAACTTTATAGTTTTGTTGGTTCTAATTTTATGTCATATTTTTCAAACCCTAACTTAGAAACCCGGGCCCCGGAAGGCTGGTTGGGAACACCATTTGACAATAATGGAAGTTTTGTAAATCTCAACCATCCATTTCAACCTGAGTTTTCAAAGCTTTTGAAATGGCAAACCCAAAAGAACCCGCAAAAAGAAATTAAAAAAGCTGATAAATGGCTACCAGAAGTGCTTTTGGATAAGGCCTTTATGAGCTCAAAAGAAAACTGTCTGGTTTGGCTTGGGCATAGCTCCTTTTTTATCAGATTGGATGGCAAAGGAATTTTAATTGATCCTGTTATGGGAAATGCTTCGGTTGTTCCGAGGAAGGTTGATTTTCCATATCAAAATGAAATTGGAAAATATGCACAGTATCTTTTGATAAGTCATGACCACAGAGATCACTGCGATGTGCCTAGCCTGAAAAAAGTTGCCACACAGAATCCAAACTTGAAAGTTTTATCAGGCTTGAAAATGAGTTCAATTTTATCATGCGTTTTTTCGTCTAACCAAATTCAGGAGGCAGGCTGGTATCAAAAGTACACCATCGACAATGATCTTGAAATCTGGTTTTTACCCTCCAGACATTGGAGCAGGCGATCACTTTCAGATACGAACAAAAGGCTTTGGGGCGGATTTTATATCACGTCAAAGTCGGGACATTCTTTTTATTTTATGGGCGACAGCGGCTATGACGACCACTTTTCTGCCATTGGACATCTTTTTCCAAAAGCTTCTTTTGCCATAATGGGGATTGGCGCTTATAGCCCCGAATGGTTTATGCACAGCAGCCATATGACCCCCGAAAGTAGTTGGAAGGCGTTTCAGGATACAGGTGCAGAAATGTTCATTCCTATGCATTACGCTACTTTTGATCTAGCAGATGAGCCACTTAGTGAACCCATTCAAAGGCTAAAAGCAGTTGGGACAAGCGCCAACCTGCTGATTCCCACCATAGGACAAACCATCTGGATTTGATTTCTAAAAAATTTCCCATTGAACCCGATTTTTGGTACAGGGTTTACACATGGTCTTCACAACACAATTTTGCCTGCATTCTGGACGGCAATAGGCATGAAATTCCTTTTGGAAATGCATTTGGAAAAATTGCTGCATTTGGAAAAACGGAACTTGAATGGACAGAAGATCAATTTTTTGATAGTTTTTCTCAAAATCAAATTGGAAAAAACATATTTGGATATCTGGGTTATGACCTCAAAAATGAAATAGAACCAATCAGCTCAAAAGGAATAGATTACCTAAAATTCCCCGATGCCATTTTCTTTGAGGCTGATGTTATATTGGAAGAGAAGGATGGCCACATTGAAATTAAGGGCAATAATCCTTTTCAAATTTTCAACGAAATTCAATCAACAAAGCCTTTTTCGCCAGAATCACTTTCAGGGATTTCCTTTTCCAAAACCATAAACCAAAGCCATTACTTTGAAGCCATTGAAACTATTAAAGATTTGATTTCCAATGGAATGGTGTATGAATTGAACTATTGCCAGTTTTTCGAATCCGCTCAGGAATTTTGTGGGCTTTCAGCTTTTGTGCAGTTAAAAGAAAGTTTGCCCATGCCATTTTCAGGTTGGTTTAAGGGAAATGAATTTGAAATTGCTTCGGCTTCACCTGAACGGTTCTTAAAAAAAACTGGGCCAAAACTTCTTTCCCAACCAATGAAAGGAACAGCCAAAAGAGGAAAAACGGCGGAGGAAGACCAGGCCCAAAAGTTAGGATTGCTGGCCTCAGAAAAAGAGCGTGCCGAAAACCTGATGATTGTGGATTTGGTGAGAAATGACCTGGCCAAAGTATCAAAACCTGGTTCGACTAAAGTGGAAGAATTATTTGGAATTTATCCATTTCCAACTGTATTCCAAATGGTTAGTACGGTTTCATCATACTTGAAGGATGAAAATAACTGGGTGGATGCCCTGATTTCTGCATTTCCAATGGGGAGTATGACAGGTGCTCCAAAAATTGAGGTGATGAAAAAAATAGAAGGTTTGGAAGCCAGAAAACGTGGTGCTTTCTCCGGAGCTTTGGGTTATGTAACAAAGGACCAGGATTTTGATTTTAATGTTTTGATCCGGACCTTATTTATAAATCACAAATTGAAAAGGTCCGGTTTTGCTGTTGGTTCAGCCATCACCATAGATTCAAATCCTGAGGAGGAATGGCTGGAATGCAGAAATAAAGTTGCCGGAATTTTAAAAATTTTTGACCTGAATTGGGAGAAATTGCAATTGGTAGAATTAAATGGTTTTTAAATACAGTAGAAAATGACCCAAAACAAATACACCCCAAACCATAGCGGTCCAGTGAATTGCTTCAACATCTTCCCACCTGGAATTGAAACCCAAAACAAACCATAATTTTGATATGATATTGTGCACCAGATAGGTGGCGAAAAGGAAGCGGAAGCCAACATCATAAAACGACAAGTCATGCCGGTCTTTATTGCCAAAAATTCAACCTGCCATAAACATCGCCAGTCCATAGGCCAATGCGCTGGTGGTGATGAGGATGGAAGAATCGGTATCGATTCCAATTTTCAGAGAAAAGCGGAAAACGATGGTCGGGAAACATGCCGCGAAGGCAAACTTGATTAAATTGCTTGAAATTGTTTTCATTTTTAGAAATCTAATAGGTTCACTAATTCATACGAGTAAAACAGCCGGATATTTCTTTCTGTAAACTGACTGAAGAGGGCTTGCCCCATTTCAATGAGATAATAATATTTTCGCTCAGGTCCTTTGTGACCTTTTCCAGTTTCATATACCACAACCTGAATGTGTTCATATTTTCGAATGCCCTGTAAAGGCTTTGTTCTTTACAGGTATTGGTTCCTTTGGATTGAGCTTCAACAAATTCCTTTATTTCATCGACATACTTCTTTTCTTTCTGAAGTGCCAAAAAAATCCAGAAGGTAAGCTGCCCTTTTTTGTGGGTTTCTTCCCAGGCAGAAAGTAATTCGGATAGCAAGGTTTGGTCCATATTGTTATTATCAACAGGCATTATTCAACTTGTATAATACAAAGGCATATGTTCCTTAATTGATTTTCCAAATGCCTTTCCTTCCTTCCAATAATTTTTATTTAATACCCAAAAGTCGCAAGTAATTTTCAATTACCTCTTTAACCTTTTGATTTTCTATTCTTTATGGCCTTTCCGCTTTGGCGGGATAAACTATTCCAGTTTCTTTCGCCTTTGGCGAACACAGCCGGGAGAAATGTTTCAAGGTGAAAATCAAAAAGTTAAATACTATTTGCGACTTTTGGGTAATACTTTGATTTAGAAGTATTTTCAAGTGAGGTTTAGGTTTTTGCTTTTTAAGGATTTCTCTGGATTTTGATAAATACTTGTAGTCTTGCAGAAATATGCATATCCATAGACCAAAGTTTTCTTAGGTATTTAACATGACTTCAAAAAAAAAATCGGGCAAAGGCATTTGGAGTGTAATTACTGCATCTTCAGTAGGGACACTTATCGAATGGTATGATTTTTACATTTTTGGTAGTCTGGCTACCATTATTTCCATTCAGTTTTTTCCGGAGGACAAAGGTTCTGCAGCCTTGCTTTCTACATTGGCCATATTTGCTGCTGGTTTTATTGTAAGGCCATTTGGCGCATTGGTTTTTGGGCGTTTGGGTGATTTGGTTGGACGGAAATACACATTTCTACTAACTCTTGTTTTGATGGGTGGCTCCACTTTTGCCATTGGCCTCATTCCCAATTACAAAACAATCGGCGTGGCAGCACCTCTTTTGGTATTGTCGCTTAGACTTATTCAGGGATTGGCCCTGGGAGGTGAATATGGTGGAGCCGCTACCTATGTAGCAGAGCATTCTCCAGCCAGCCGAAGAGGCTTTTTTACTTCCTGGATTCAAACTACGGCTACGCTTGGCCTTTTTGTTTCTTTGGGCGTTATCCTATTAACAAGAAATACCTTAGGTATCGAAACTTTTAACGATTGGGGCTGGAGAATTCCATTTCTTGTTTCCTCATTGTTGGTTGTTGTTTCTATTTACATCCGCTTGAAAATGGATGAATCACCTCTTTTTACCAAATTGAAAAAAGAAGGCAAAACCTCTAAAAATCCACTTAAGGAGAGTTTTACAAAAAGAGACAACCTTAAAATGGTGTTGCTCGCTTTGTTTGGAGCCGTAATGGGTCAGGGTGTTATCTGGTACACTGGCCAGTTTTATGCCCAGAGTTTTATTGAAAATGTCTGCAAAATTGAATTTGGTCAATCCCGAACCATCTTGCTTTGGGCCATTGCCTTTGCCACTCCGTTTTTTGTGATATTTGGGGCTTTAAGTGATAAAATTGGCAGAAAGTGGATTATGATGATCGGTATGTTGTTAGGAATCATATGCTACAGGTCCATTTACCAGCATTTTTTGGATATCACTTCTGAAAAAAGTAAAACTGAAATTGTAAATCAGCGGACCATTTTCCGAACCGCAACCATAATTGAAAATTGTCCCGATTCACTAATTAAAACCAGTACAACCCGATACTTTTCAGATGGTGCCATTTTTAAAGAAATCAAAACCGATACTCTTTTTACTTCTAGCGGAATGTTTGGAGTTAAACCTTTGGTAAAAATCGAAAAGCTAATCGGCGATTCAGATTATTGGACCATGGTTTGGCTGATTTTTTTCCAAGTCTTTTTGGTAACCATGGTTTATGGCCCTATTGCTGCTTTTTTGGTGGAAATGTTTCCAACCAGAATCCGGTACACGAGTATGTCATTGCCCTATCATATTGGGAATGGTGTGTTTGGCGGTTTGGTTCCATTTATCAGCACCCTCATTATTGAATATTCCAAAACAGCAGAAAATCCAGGAGGTTCGCCATTGGCAGGTCTTTGGTATCCGATTTCAGTAGCCACAGTTTGTTTGGTAATAGGGACATTATACCTTTCCAATAAAGTGGATAAAAATGTAAAGGATGATGAAAATGTTTACCTTCACTCCCATTCTTAAATCATGAACGCTATCAAAAGAGTATTAGGAATTGTTTGGATTTTGGCTGGACCTGCATTGCTTTTTTATCTTGTCAATGAGGCCATTAAGAAGAATTCCTCGCCCACAAGTTCAGCAAATGACCTACTTCAATGGAGTATTATAATTGGTATTTTTATTCCAATCGGCATCGGTTTTATGATTTTCGGTTTTTACTCCCTTAAAGGTGAATACGATTTGAAATAAATATGAATATTAATATCGGGTAAAAGTCTTTAGGAATACTTTTTGGAATCAATTTCCTTTTTGGAATAAAAATCTTCCATTTCAAGATTTAAACTTATTTATTTGACACATAAATCTGAAGGGAAAATTTTTCCATCTTTCGACTTTCCAGACAAGCAATATGAATTTTCAAATCAAATCTACCGAAGAATACCAGACCGCCTATGCAAAAAGCGTAGCTGAACCAGAAGCTTTTTGGGGGGATATCGCAAACCAATACAATTGGAGAAGAAAATGGGATAAAACCCTTGAATGGAATTTTGAACAACCTGATATCCGCTGGTTTGAAGGCGGGAAATTGAATATTACCGAAAACTGCCTCGACAGGCATTTGGAGCAGCGTGGCAATAAACTTGCCTTGATCTGGGAATCAAATGATCCCAAAGAATCTTCTTTGCGATTTACGTATTCAGAATTGCATGGACAGGTTTGTCGAATGGCCAATGTGCTTAAAAATCTGGGTGTTAAAAAAGGAGATCGGATTTGTATTTACCTGCCCATGATTCCGGAATTGACTTTTGCTGTTTTGGCTTGCGCCCGGGTTGGGGCAGTCCATTCTGTTGTATTTGCTGGTTTCAGTGTGAATGCTGTGGCTGACCGTATCCTGGATTCCGGTTGCACCATGGTGATAACTTCAGACGGGTTGAACCGTGGTGCCAAACAAATCCCGATGAAATCTGTGGTAGATGAAGCATTGGAACTTTGCCCACAGGTGGCCAAAGTATTGGTTGTCAATCGAATTAACTGGCCAATGGATATGAAAATAGGTAGAGATGTTTGGTATCATGAAGAATTGATGAAGGTGAACGACCAATGCCCCGCTGAGGAAATGGACAGTGAAGACAACCTTTTTATTTTGTACACCAGCGGTTCCACAGGAAAACCAAAAGGCGTGGTTCATACAACAGGAGGATATATGGTTTATGCCGGATATACTTTTGCCAATGTTTTTCAACAGCGAGAAAGCGATATTTTCTGGTGCACGGCCGATATTGGCTGGATAACGGGCCACAGTTACATTGTGTATGGCCCACTTCTGAATGGAGGTACTTCTTTGATGTTTGAAGGTGTACCTACTTTTCCAGACCCAGGCCGATTCTGGCAGGTGATTGACAAACATAGAGTTAACATTTTTTACACAGCCCCAACCGCAATCCGGTCCTTAATGGCCACTGGTGTGGACCATGTTTTGGCATACAGTCTGCACTCCCTCAGGATTTTAGGCTCAGTGGGAGAACCCATCAACGAGGAAGCCTGGCATTGGTACAACACCCATGTTGGAAAAGGAAAATGCCCCTTGGTGGATACATGGTGGCAAACTGAAACCGGTGGCATTATGATTTCAGCATTGGCTGGGGTAACAGAAACAAAACCAGCCCATGCGGGTTTGCCATTGCCTGGTATTCAGCCCATTCTGGTGGATTCTGATGGAAAAGAAATAGTAGGAAACGGTGTGGAAGGGCATTTGTGCATCAAATTTCCGTGGCCATCCATCATTCGAACCACCTTCGGGGACCATGAGCGATGCCGAATCAACTATTTTTCTACCTATAAAAACCTGTATTTCACCGGAGATGGCGCAAGGAGAGAAGAAAACGGTATGTATCGCATCATTGGTCGGGTGGATGATGTAATCAATGTGAGCGGCCATAGGTTTGGCACCGCAGAAATTGAAAACGCCATCAACCAAAATAAAAAAGTAATTGAAAGTGCCGTAGTGGGTTATTCTCATAGCATTAAGGGACAGGGCATTTACGCTTATATCATTCTTGATAGCCAGGCCCAGGGCACAGACCAAATGCGGGATGAGATTCTTGAAACCGTCGTGGAATTTATTGGCAGAATTGCCAAGCCTGATAAAATCCAGTTTGTGAGTGGCCTTCCCAAAACCCGTTCCGGTAAAATTATGCGTCGGATTCTACGAAAAGTAGCTGAGGGCGAAGTCAGTTCTTTGGGTGATACTTCTACTTTGCTTGATCCTTTGGTGGTGGATGAGATAATTGAGGGGAGGTTGTAGGCAGGTTATTTTCAAGAAATTGAATTCGAATTTTTCTAAAATGGCTAGAGTATTCATAAAAGAAATGTTTGTGAAAAGGAGGAAGGCCAGCCATTGGGAGAAATAGAATTCAAATTACAAAGCCAAACCAATATAGTGTTTGAGTTGCAGTATGGTATTTCTTACCTGCTGTTTGCGGCTCCGATGAATCATGATTCCGCTGCGCTACAATTGGAGCAAATAACGGGGGATTGTCCGCCCAAAAGCTGAATCAGGATAAAAAAACAGGAATCAAAACTGTGAGTTTTTGCCTGAAATCCACTATTCATCAGGTGGTAACACCCGGCTCGTGGCCCCTCTAAGCTTAACTGGTTTGGCTTTTTTGCGCATCTTTTGGTTTAGGAATTCAACAAGAAGGGCGAAAACCATTCCAAAATAAACGGTCGCTTTGGGTACATGTACATCAAATGCCTCAGCAACTAATAAAGCACCAATCATAATCAAAAAGCATAAAGCCAACATTTTTAAAGTAGGCCGCCGGTTGATAAAAATGCTGATGTGCCTGGCATAAATCATCATAATTGACATCGAAATAACCACAGCTGTAACCATAATTTCCAGGTGGTTAGACAAACCAACGGCTGTTAAAATAGAATCGAAGGAGAAAACAATATCGATCAGCACAATCTGCACAAGAGTAGAAACGAAGCCAACTTTTTTCTTTTCTCCATCTTCATCCTCATATTCTCCTTCCAGCTTTCCATGGATTTCAGATATGGTTTTTGCCATCAGGAACAATCCGCCAAAAAGCAGAATCAAATCTCTGCCCGAAAATCCGTTTCCTGCTATTGTGAAAAGATCTTCTTTCAAACTCACAATCCAATTGATGGCAAAAAGCAAAGCAATTCGCACAAACATGGCCAGCAACAACCCAATCTTTCGGGCATTGGCTTGCTGACTACCAGGCAGTTTGGCTGCTATTATAGAAATAAAGATAATATTGTCCACACCAAGGACAATCTCCAAAAGCGTTAGTGAAAAAAGACTGACGAGGTTGTCAGTTGTAAATAAATGATCCATTTCGGGTGCAAAACAAGGAAGGAATTTGGAAACAAGGAGGTAAAACTTTCAATATGAAGAGAAAGAGATGAGGCAAAATAGATCCTACCAAAAATAAAACCTGGAGCTGATAATTCCTCCCACCAATTCAACTTTCGTATTGGCCGCTGGATTGATTCTGATTATCCTACTTTTTTGCTGATAGTCCTTGGCATCAGACAGGTAAATTTCTCTTCGTTTCGAGTCAAAACCCATTCCATACCAGTTTCCCGTTAAGCCTTGCGCAAAGTTTGTGGTTGGGAAGTTCTCTTCATTTTCCCGAATCATAAAAACACCATTGTGGAGAAAAAATAGAGAGTCCTTTGTTGCGGAGCTTTGAAAATGAGATGGGTAAAAGTTTTTATCATTTGAAAATAGAAGTTTTTCCACCGTTTTACTTGTTGGATTGATCAATGCCAAACCACTGTTATTCGTGGAACTGGAGTCAAACCCTACCCATATTTTTCCTGATTTTGATAACGCAATTGAGGTCGCATTTCCTGAAAGTGAAACGGAGTCCTCTAACTTGTCATTGTTGGTATTGATCAGAAAAACTTTGGGTTTATTTCTACAAACCACCCAGGCAAAATTGCCATTTACAAGCATTTCTTCTGACCAACCTGCAAATGGAATAAAACTAATTGGAAGGTTTGAGCTACTATTCAGGATCCAGATTTTCCTTGCATAAATGTCAGAAGCATAGGCTTTTGTTTCGTTAATTGGCAATAAAAATCTTGGAGAAACTAAACCCGTAATCGTCTTTTGGGCACTAAAATCTGAGGAATTGACCACCTCTATTTTTGCAGAGTTGTTGACAACCATCCACCAGGCATTTCCCCAAAAGCTGGCAGATTGCAGCACATCGCCCAGGCCACGGTTGTTCACAGATTTGAAAGCGTCTTCATTCCATTGATTATTGCTGAGATTAAGTAAACCCGCTGTAGCATTTCCCCATCTGAAATTTCCTTCATTGCAAACCAGGACCATGTTACCAGGACTTATAAGCACTTTTGGAGGCACCTCTTTATCTTTATCACCACAGGAAAACAGAAACAAAAAATAAGAACACACTATTACCAACTTAAGAACCCGCCTATTAAATCGGATTTGGTTCGATATTTGTTCGTATAGTTTTAATTTATTGATCTGTAATAGAATAGAATTGAAAATTAATAAAAATGCTGATAAAGTGCCGGCCATCTGCTTGTTTTGAAGTTGCAAATTAGAACCAATTTCAAAAGGGATAGTTCTATTTTGGATGGAAAAAAAAGAATCGAAGAAAATGGAAAAATCAACAGCCCCTTCGTGGCTTATCCCTACTGGAATCGTTTTGGTTGTACTTGGCATTTTGGGCATTGGCGCCTATCAGGCATTTCAAAATCCAAAGCCAGCCCGGATACTGGATACCTATGGCAATCAACAAATTGACACCGTAGATGCCTCTGGAAAACCGACCGTATTGGCCAGAATTCACACCATTCCTGATTTTAGTTTTGTAGATCAGGAGGGGAATGTGGTGGACCAAAATACCACTGAGGGCAAAACCTATGTGGCTGATTTCTTTTTCACCACCTGCGAAAGCATCTGCCCGGTAATGAGCAAGGAGATTATGAAGCTAAGTAAGGTTTTAAAAGAAGATACCAATGTGGTTTTCATTTCACACACAGTAGATCCGGAAACGGATACCGTTGCACAACTAAAAACCTATGCTTTGGCCCACCAGGCCGACCCCAAACAATGGCATTTTGTAACCGGTAGTAAAAAGCACCTATACGAAATGGCCAGAATTGGATATTTTGTAACCGCAACCGAAGGAGACGGAGGTGCGGAAGATTTTGTTCATACCCAGAATTTTGTTTTGGTAGATAAATACCGCCAGATCAGAGGTTACTATGACGGGACCGATAGCCTGGAAATGGGCAAACTGCTCAAGGATATCGATTTACTCAAGGCGGAGTATAGGTGGAAGGATGGAAAATAATTTAATTTTTTCCAGATTTAAGCACCAACCGCAATAACCTGAATCTTAAAACGATAGCAGTAAAAAGAGTAAACATCCAGATAATAAAAATATTGAAGGTTTCTGTTGGAAAATACTTTCCCATAAAGTGCTTCATTGGCGCAAACAACTGTGCTCTCAAGTCAAATAGATGCTCTGGATCTGGCAGTTGATAAATTGGAGTAGCTTTTCTTATAATTCCATCCTTTGTTGTTTCAGCCTTTTTTTGCATCATATTGTTATTGGTAACAATTTGTGAAACCTGCTCATTTTCTGAGATTTGCCGTAAGTCTCCCATGGTTTTAGCATAAGATGGTAACTTTGAATACGAAGATTTAATTGCGTTTGTTTTATTCTCCTCTTTTTGGATTCCAAGTGTATAAAAATGCTTGAATGCTTTTATTTTCTTAGAAACTCCTTCCTGAACGGCTTCAGAATATGGTAAAGTTTGCAGGTCTTTCCATGTTTCAGGACTTACCTTGAAATCTAAACCTTCTTTGGTAAGTTCTTTAATAAGAAGCCCTTGCTTGATTTTTATTTCCTCAATTTTAAACTTCTCCTTCGGAGTAAAGTATAATTCATTCAAAATTCTTTCCAATTCAGACAAATAATAATCTCGCTTGTATTTGTATTCCTCCAGTTTTCTTTCAGACTCAAAAATAATTTTCTGATACTCATTATTTTTAAATTGAGCCACCATTAAAGCTTCATAAGCCCAACGTGAAACCATCAGCTCACCTACCACAGGAACCTTTGCCTGATTGCCAAAAAGTGGATTTAATTTATCAAACTGAATTACAACCCCACCTAAGACCAATTGTGGTATAAGCAACAACGGAATTAATATGTAAACGGCAACTGCCTTTTTTAATGTGTCTGACAGAACAAGGCCCAACATATTTGCACAGCACGATGTAGAAAAAAGAACCATCCAGAACTCAAATCCAATGTCGTTAACCTCCAATACAGTATCACTTATAGCGACAAATGCCAAAGTATGAAGGGCTGATAATGAAAAGAGCAGAAACACTTTGGCGATCAAATAACTACTTCGGCTTAGGTGTAAAAACTTTTCTCTTTTGAGCATTAACCGATCCCGGATTATTTCCTCGGCACTTACGCTTAGACCCATAAAAAGTGCTACAATAACCGACATGAAAAAATAGGCCGGAATATTTTCATTGTGGCAAAACAGGTAGGGATCATCTGTAAAGCCATTTGAAGGACAATACCGAACCAAAATAGCCAACAACAGTGCCAAAAAAGGCGCTTCAAAAAGATTTATTATCAGATATTGGCTATCTCTGAGTTTGGATAGAAAATCTCTTTTGAGATAAATGAGGATCTGACTAAAAAATCCAGGTTGATCAATATGTTTTGGAATTGGGGATTTAACTTTTGCCTCTGATGGTGCCTTTGGTTTCTTTTTGAACAATTCATACCATTCGTGTGGAAGGCGTTTTCTTTCCTCCAATTCCTCACCCATCTCATTTACGATTTTAAGCTCAATTATATCGAAAATCTCTGCCGCTTCAGCCGCTTCCGATGGGTCAGAAATAGCAGGAAGATTGGCCGCAGTTCTAAAATATGGAACTGCTTCCAAAGAGTTACCATAATAAATGGGATAGCCACCTTTGTCAAGCACAATCAGATGGTCAAACATCTTAAAGATCTCCGCAGAAGGTTGGTGTATGATGACAAAAACGAGCTTTCCATTAATTGCCAAATCCTTAAGCAGCTCCATAGTTTTTACACTATCGCGGCTACTTAATCCAGATGTGGGCTCATCTACAAATAAAACAGATGGTTGGCGAATGAGCTCCATCCCAATATTGAGCCTTTTTCTTTGCCCGCCGGAAATCTTTTTTCTTGAAACGGAACCAACCTCAGTATCCCGGGCTTCTGTGATACCCAATGAATGAAGGGTTTTATCAACCTCAATTTTAATTTTATCTTCAGACCATTTGCCAAAACTAAATTTTGCTGAAAAATATAGGTTTTGAAAAACTGTAAGATGTTCGTTAAGCACATCGTCCTGAGGAATATAACCTATTACCCCTTCTAATTCTTCGAGATTTTCATGAACACTTTTTCCGTTGATGAGCACTTTACCCTTGCTCGGCTTTTCATTGCCATTCAGTACATTAAAAAGCGTGGATTTTCCACAACCGCTGGCGCCCATTATGGCAATCATCCGGCCTCCCTTTTCGGAAAGATTGATTTGGTGAAGACCCATTTTCCCATTTGCAAACTGGAACTCCAGGTCCTTAGCCTCAAAATGAATGGGTGGTCTGTCAATTGGGGATGAAAATTTTTCCCTTATGTCGGCAAAAAAGATTGGATCAATCTCTTCCTGCCGAAATGTTGCGCCTGATGCCCATACACAACTCATCCCATTTGGAATTATCTGACCATTCAAATAAGAATCTGTTTCTCCGAAATGACGCATGAAATATGCCTCACTTGAGGGCAATTTTAAAACAGCTATTTCTCCCCTTAAGCCAGGAACTTCCAGTTGAAAAGCTTTTTCTGGTTTTAAAACAAAATGGGCGCTTACCAAAAGACAATTTTCCAGATCGAGCTGTTGGGCCCTTTGCGCCAGACCAAACTGAAGCAATTGCTGAACATCATTTTGATTAAAATTTAAAACCTGCTCTATCTTTCTAAGAATCTGGTTTTCAGAAATTGAAACGTCACCATCCAAAGCTGAAAGTTCAACAAGTTCAAGATACAGATAAAACTTCTGAGCGAGTTTTAATTCTTTGTTTACAACCTTGGCTATGGATTCAATTTCTTTTTCTAACCAAACATTATCGTTTCTTTTTCCTTCAAATTTAGCGTTCGTTTTGTCTAACAAATCTAAAAAAATAGCCACCGACCTTCCGCTAAGGTGGTGGCTAAGAAATTGTTCTATCCGTTTCTTTTCTTCCTGCAATAGCCCATCAGAGCCAGCCAACAAGGCATATAGTCTGATGATGGATCGAATCAGTTGCTCATTCATTTCAAATAGCTATTGCTTCGAATCTCTGTTTTAAAATATTATCGGGTCAATTCATTTCTGATTTCACTAATAGCAATTGCCAATTCATGAATATCTTTCTCTGTAGGAATTAATGAACCATTATTTTCTGCAAGCTTTTTTGGCCAATCTGCTTTTTTGTAAATGGCTAAAGCACTTTCCAGCTTAGTGATCAGACTAGTTGTAACCTCATCACCGTTGTTTACATTTTTCAATAAATCAATAACACTTGCCAATGCACCTTCTTGTTTTATGACACTACTAACCAATGGAACAAGAATTTTATCTTGCTCCGCCTTTGGCAGACCAGTAGGTGGATAATCGTGAATTAGGCCACAATTCAAATAAAGGCCCTCCACAAAAGCACCGGTTATTACCAATGCTGCATCTTTAATTTGTTCATTTGCCTTTAAAATTGAGGCAGATTTTGCAAGAGAAGCATCAGTAATCACTATTAAAGAGTCTTTCCTTTCAAGGTTTTTTTCAAGTCTCGCTACAATTGAAGGATCGAAAGCGGCAGAAACTCCAACTTTATCAGCCAATTTTTTAGTAACAACAAATATTTTACTCGCTTCAGTCCCTTTTTCATAAGCTGCTAAATATCCTACATCCGCACCAAAAACTCCAATATTAAATGCAGCTTTTGAAGCATCGCCTAAGACTTTTTCGCCATTTTCAATTGGATTTAAGAGTTTTTCTTCAAACTCTGCTCCAGTCATAGCAATTAAGTTTGGAATTTCAGAAGGACGAGGAAGTTTAATTATTAAATCATCAATTATATTGAGCAATTCTGCATTTTTTGAAACGGCAACTGTATCAACAGTTTTTGTTTCTTTCTCAGGATTGGACCCACAAGAAGACAATAGGGCAGTTGCAAAAATTGGAACAGCAAAACGAAGAAGGGACACTTTTAGCATTTTCTAATGTTGTTTGAAAGAAAGGCAATAATGGCAGGTTTTGATCTAAACTGCAACAACTCATTTCAACTTTTGAATAATTTAATTTGAAGCAATATTTATTTTAAACTTAAAACGGCTTTATGTTTTCCCGATATTGATAAATTGGCCTACATTTGACCCCGATGGAGGAGATGGTAAATTTCGTTCAGTTTCTACTCAACTCAGAAGAAATTATTTCAAAAGGTGGATTGATTCTGGTCACCCTAATTGTATTTGCGGAAACAGGTTTGTTTTTCTGCTTCTTTCTTCCTGGTGATTATTTACTGTTTACAGCTGGAATGTTTTGCGGTCTGGGCATTGTTAAAGTACCCATTTTATTAATGCTTTTTTGTTTGGCCGCAGCTGCAATAGCGGGAAATTATACCGGATATTTTTTTGGTAAATACTTGGGTGATAGCTTAATGAAAAGGAAAGAAAATTTCTTTTTCAAAAGACAATACATCACAAATACGGAAAAAGTATTTACAAAATATGGCGGCAATGCTCTAATCATTGGTCGCTTCCTTCCTGTTATCCGGACATTTGCGCCAATCCTGGCAGGAATTATTAAAATGAAACCTTCCCGATTTGCCATTTACAACATTTCAGGGGCCATTTTATGGGTCCTTACCCTTTGCCTTTTGGGTTATTTTTTAGGAATGCGCTTTCCGGGGATACTCAACTACGTGGAATACATTATACTTGCGTTTATTTTGTTGACGAGTGTGGCGGTAATTAACTCTTTTATTAAGCTGCGGCGGGAAAACAAAGAAGGTGTCCCTAATAAAAAAAATGGGTAAATTATTTTTAAAGTTTCTTTTTTTACTTAATTTAAGTGCTTGTTTCACAGGGATTTTATTGGCCCAGGAACAACCATATGATGTAAAAGCAAACTACACAAAAACAGTTTATTCCATTCAAATGCGGGATGGGGTTAAGCTTTTTACAGTAGTATATGCCCCAAAAGATGAAAGTAAAAAGTATCCAATTCTTTTCCAACGAACCCCTTATGGTGTAGGCCCTTACGGACCAGATGACTATAAAACTCAACTGGGAAATAATGAATTTCTCCAAAAAAGTGGTTATATTTTTGTTTTTCAAGATGTGAGGGGCAGGTACATGTCTGAAGGGATTTTTCAGGATGTGCGGCCATTTAAACCAACCAAAAAAGGGAATAAGGATATTGACGAAAGTAGCGATGCCTTTGACAGTATTTCCTGGATGCTTAAAAATTTAAAAAACAACAATGGCAAAGTTGGGATGTGGGGAGTCTCTTATCCAGGATTTTATGCTGCAATGGGAGCCTTATCAAATCATCCGAATCTTGTAGCTGTTTCGCCTCAGGCACCAGTAATGGATTGGTTTTCAGGAGATGATTTTCACCACAATGGGGCTTTTTTTTTACCTCATGCTTTTAACTTTTTTAGCTCATTTGGTAAATTAAGAAGTTCGCTTACCACAGAAAACAACCCGCCTTTTAACCACGGCACTCAAGATGGATATTACTTTTTTAAGCAAATGGGTCCACTTGAAAACGCCAACAAACTGTATCTAAATTATGAAATACCATTCTGGAACGATTTAATGGCACATTCGGATTATGATAGTTTTTGGAAAGAAAGGAATGCACTTCAACACTTTAAAGGAATTAAGGCAGCAACTTTGGTGGTGGGCGGCCTTTTTGATGCTGAGAATTTGTATGGAGCTTTGAATTTGTATCAAAATATAGAACAAAAAAATCCTAAAAACTCAAATCTATTGGTTGTGGGGCCTTGGAGCCATGGGCAATGGGGTAGAGGAGACGCTCAAAATCTTGGACCTATAAACTTTGATAGTAAAACAGGAAGCTTTTACAGAAAGAAAATTGAGTCTGAGTTCTTCAATCATTATTTAAAGGGCGATACCGAACTGGAATTGCCAGAAGCCTATATGTTTGAAACCGGTTCAAACGTATGGAAGGCATACAAAAATTGGCCTCCCTCTGAGGCAGAAGAAAAAGAACTTTTCTTTTTCCCATCTGGAAAACTTTCGACCACAATGGAAGGCTTAACTGGAGGCAATAGTTTTGATGAATATGTTAGTGATCCTTTAAAACCAGTGCCTTTTACAAATGTAATAACTACCCAAATGCCCAAGGAATACATGATTGAAGATCAAAGATTTGCAACGCGAAGACCCGATGTAATGGTATATGAAACACCGCCCTTAAAAGAAGACATAACTATGACAGGCCCTTTAATGGCAGACATTTTTATGATGCCATCCACAGATGATGCTGACGTGGTTATTAAATTAATTGATGTATTTCCTGATGAGCCCAGTATCCAGGAAAATGGCAACAAAATGGGTGGTTATCAAATGCTGGTTAGAGGGGATGTAATGAGAGGGAAGTTTAGAAACAGCTTGGAAAAGCCTGAACCTTTTACAGTTAACGAAATCAATGAAGTTAAATTTAAACTTTGTGATGTCAATCACACCTTCAAGTCAGGACATAAAATAATGGTCCATGTTCAAAGTTCCTGGTTTCCCTTGGTTGACTTGAATCCTCAAAAGTTTACCAATATTTATTCAGCAAAAGCAGAAGATTTTCAAAAATCAAAGATCAAAATCTTTCATTCTGCCAGATTCCCAAGTGGAATTAAATACATGGAGCTTAAAAAGTAAACAGGTTAAAGCAACTGTTTTGTTTTCAGCACCTGTTCCAAAAGAATATTATTGCCTTGCTTTCGGATGGTAGCCATTTCGCCTAAAATTAAAGGGAAATTTGGCTCTGCATGGCCCGATTGAAGCCCCGAAAAAATAGGTGTTCCAGTAAAAACTGACTTAAAAATTTCATTTAGAGGTAATGGAAAACCTAAATCCTTGCAATCGGTGAACTGGCCCAAAACAACAGCCTTGAGTCCATTGGTTATTCCCGCTAGTTTTAACTGGTGAATCATTCTGTCTATTTTATAAAATGGTTCCCCTACCTCCTCAAGAAAAAGAATTTTTCCCGAAAATTTAGGGGCCAAATTGGTACCCATAGAATGTGCTAACATTGTTAAATTTCCTCCAATTAGTTCACCTTCTATTGGATCGATAAAAACTCCCTGCGGTTGCACAGTTTGTTTAAGATTCGGATTTAAATCAAAAAGCAATTTGAAAAGACGCTCGAAACTTGGCTGATGTTCAGGTTTTGTAAATCTGGCAGCCATCAATCCATGAATAGATCGCAGTCCAAACTGCTGAATTTGGAGATGTAAAAGGGTAATGTCACTAAAACCAATAAGCCACTTAGGGTTTTCAACAAATTTATCCCAATTCAGCTTTGTAATTATCCGACTCAAACCATAACCCCCTCTTATACAAATGATTGCTTTTGCTATATCAGAATCAATTGCAGCTTGAAGATCTATCAATCTTTCAGGATCAGTTCCCGAAAAACTTCCCCAGGAATTAAAAATTGATTTGCCATTTTGTACATCTAAGCCACTGGTTTCTAGCTCTTTAATTCCATTTTCAATATCCAGCTTGTCTGCCGAATAAGAAGGCGAAATCAGAAAAACGGAGTCTCCTTTTCTTAAAATTGGACTTGAATTCATGAGGTAAAAATATGGAATTCAATAGGTTTCATCGCTTTAATGCAGGTGCGAAAAATAAAAAAACCTTAACCAACTATATTTTCTCTTTATTTGGTTTTACATCTCCTTCAAACTGCTGAAAAGCAGATATGGCAAAAAATATATTCAATAGCTTGTTAGGCTTTTTCTCTTCAATTGGAAATAACAGGCGGAAAAGCAAAGTATTAAACGAATTAAAGAAAAACTATTATCCATTTATCATTAGAAATAATGGTATTGATGAAGATGTTTTTCAACACATATTTTTAACCAAAAGTCTTGATATTGGATCACTTAACTTCAAACCTTTAACTATCATTGACAATGGATCTCATGTAGGGTATTCTACTGTTTTCTTCAATAGGATGTATCCAAATGCAAGAATTGCTTCCATAGAACCAATAGATTCAAATTTTTCTACACTTCAAAAGAACACCCAATATATTTCCCTAGTTACAAGATTTACCAACTGTCTTTTGAATCAAAATTCAAAAGTTGTTATAGTTGACAAACGATATAAAAATCAAGGCTTTGAAATTGAAAAAGTAGGAGATGAAAATGAATCTGAACTTTATTCCATAACTGTAAATGATATTTTGGCTGAAAAAAACTGGAATCAAATCGATATTTTTAAAACAGATTTGAATGGGTCCGGAATTGACATATTTATAAAGAATTTTGAAGATTGGGTTCCAAAAGTCAGAATATTTCTTTTAGAATTTGCCAGCACTTTAGATCCTGAAAAATTGAAAATTTTCCAGAATGCGATAAAGGATATTAAATTCAGGCAATTTCAATCCGGAACAAGTTTAGTTTTTATCAAGGAAGATGAAATTGTTGAAGATCTAACAGAAAAAGAGGCCTTAGTATAAAAGCCTGAGAACAAATTTTACAATTGTTTAGCCAGGACCCGAAGCATATCAACAAATAACTCAGCATCGTTTTGATGAACAATTTCTAATGAGGAATGAGCGTTTTCAGAAGGTGGGCCAATAAAGCACCAATCAATAGGGTAAGGCAAATGTTGAATTTCCCTTCCATCGCTTCCCCCTTGAGCTTCTACCTCCAGCTGAAATGGAATACCTGCATGTTTGGCTATTTTTCTAATTTCATCTACAAAAACTTTTCGAGGTATTCTACTGTCTCTCAATGAAATAACAGGACCTTTTCCAAAATGAACACCTTCAGTTATCCAGGTTACATCGGCAATAATGGCTTTTGAAACCTTGAATTTTTCAAACAGAAGTCTGGCCAGATAGCCTGCCCCTCCACCACCATGCTCCTCGTAGGTTGTAAAAACAAGGGCAATGTTATCGGCAGTTTTGGCAAGTTCAAGAAGACCGTAAACACCTAATCGATCATCTAAATATGGGCTTTTAATATATGAATCCTTAAATTCAAAATCTGGTTTGTAGCTCAGTGCTGTTCCGGGAACTATAGGCAAATGGGCATCAACCATGATCAGGTCGTTTTCTTCCTCGTAGATGAGCCGTGTTTCCAAAGTTTTACCCTCTTGTTCAAAAACAAGGGTATCACCAGTTTTTCCATCTATCCCACCAATTGGAATTACATAATTATCATAACGAACAGTAAAACCTACAGTGTCCAAATGGGCATAAAAACCAATTGCAGGCTTACCAAAAATGAGCACTACATTATTCTGGAATCCGTCTCCAGCCCAAATTTCAGGTTGAATTTTCCAACTATGTTTTTGATTATTAATATATTGGAGAATAAAATCCCGAATTGCTAATTCATCCCCGCTTGTACCGGGAATGTCACATAAATTTTGAAGTAGTTCGAAGTCCATACAATATTAACTAGCTGCAAAAGTGGGGAGAATATTAACCCATTTCAAGTTATGGGCTGTAGTTTTTCTCACCTGCTTCCATTGCTTTGCTCAATTTATTGATGCCAGGAATCTTAGGACAGACAAAATCGGCTTTGTATGCGCAATACGGATTGTAAGCGAAGTTAAAATCAATTACAGCTTGCCTTCCAGGTTTTATGACCAGGTCTAAATATCGGCCTCCGCCATAGGTACCTTGTCCATTACTTAGGTCTGAAAATGGAATAAAAAAATTGGTATCGCTTTCCTCTTCGAGGTCTTTGAGTAAATATAAAGTGTCCCGCCAGGTTTCACTTTCCAGAATTGCATAAGAAACCACTTTGTGTGATGCATACCCTGTTCTATCGGGCATCAAGTCAAGTTCTTCACCATCAACCACTTTGAAAATATCAGATCGAAAAACAAATTTTGGGTTTGGTAAATAATAGTAAAGGGAATCAAAATTCAAATCGCGATAAAAAGGAGAATCAATCTTTTGCTTTAAAAACGAATCTTTGGCTTTTCTAAATGAAACGATGTCACCCGGATTGAATTCATTTTGTTCAGGAGTTAATTCAATCACAGAAAAAAGAGTACCAAAAATAATAACAAGGGCAATCGAGCCAAAAAATAAAACAGGCTTCACTTTCATAATCTTCCTTCGTCGGAAAAGCTAAAATATCCTGAGTTGGCAAAAATAATATGATCAAGAATTCGGATATTTAATATTTTACCTGCCTCTACTATTTTTTTTGTTAGGTTAATATCTTCCTGACTAGGCTCTGTTTTCCCTGAAGGGTGGTTGTGCATAAGCACCATATTGGTTGCCAGATTTTCAAATGCTTCCTTAAAAATAATCCTGTAATCCACTATTACACTTGAAATTCCGCCTTCACTTATTTTTACTTTTTTAACGGGCCGTAAACTTTGATTCATCAAAATTACCCAAAATTGCTCCGTTGGAAGGTCCAGCAAATCAGCCCGCATGAAATTATATATTGCTTTAGAACCAAGTAGTTGCGATGGAATTTCTGTTTCCACCTCCTTTCTACGCCTGCCTAGTTCCATAGCTGCAATTATAGAAATTGCTTTAGCCTCTCCTATTCCTTTTATCTTACACAGGTCTTTAACACCCATTTTGGCCAATTGGTTCAGGTCAAAGTTTCCAAGTGACAATATTCGCTTGGCAACATCTACAGCTGACTCATCAGTTGTTCCGGATCCTATCAGTATAGCTACCAATTCCGCATCAGACAATGATGACTTCCCCTTCAAAATCAGTTTCTCTCTGGGTCTGTCATCTTCAGCCCAATTTTGAATTGTTAATCTTTTTTCAGAATAGTTTTCACCCATTTCAGACCGGGCTAAAATTTTCAAGAATTTATTATATCGCGATTAATGATCGTGGTGGTGGTGATCTGGTTCAATCCCATTTTTAAAATAATAATATTTCAACATGGTTCCAGCAAAAAATACAAGTGCCCAGATCCAATATACATAAGAAAAGTTATCTACTTGTCTGTCAGCAAAATGCAAACCAGCTTGAGACATTCCAGATACCACAAGGCCAGTTGCAGAGATGTTCTGCCAAATGTTAAAATCCCAAAATTTGAAGTTCGCTTCTGATGTCATATCTAAAATTCAATACACAATAAGTCTTCAAATATACCATCAAAAACCGAAAGTGGACAAGGGAAATTTGGGATTAAAAAAGAAATTCAAATCTTTTTTATAAAAAACGATTCTTGAATCAAAAATAACACTACTTTTGCACTCCATTTTCGGAAAAGACATGGCAAAGAAAGGTAATCGCATACAAGTAATTATGGAATGCACTGAGCACAAGAACAGTGGCGTGCCAGGAACTTCTCGTTACATAACGACGAAAAACAGGAAGAACACAACCCAGAGAATGGAGTTGAAAAAATACAATCCAATTCTTAAGAAAGTAACTGTTCACAAAGAAATTAAGTAACCATGGCAAAGAAAGTAGTTGCAACGCTCAAAACTGGTGAAGGCAAGGCTTTTACCAAAGTAATTAAGGCTGTTAAGTCGCCTAAAACTGGTGCATACACCTTTAAAGAAGAAATTGTACCAAACGATCAGGTACAAGATTGGTTGAAAAACAACTAATTAAGGATAATTATGAACGTCCCCTGAAAAGGGGATTTTTTTTGGACTTCTCATTAAAACCTCTCTTTTTGGAGAAGGTTTTTTTGTATTTATGAACCCTTTACACGACAAGTTAAAAACAAGCAGGCATTATGGGATTTTTTGATTTTTTTACTGGAAAGAAAAAGGAAGAGCTGAAAGAATCGCTCGACAAAGGACTTGAAAAAACAAAAGACACTTTTTTCGATCGCCTTACAAAAGCAATTGTTGGTAAATCGGAAATTGATGATGATGTCCTGGATGAGCTTGAAGAAATTTTGATTGGTGCCGATGTTGGAACGCCAACCACCATTAAAATTATCAAGCAAATTCAGGAAAGAGTAAAAAATGATAAATATTCTTCGACTGCAGAACTTGATCGGATTTTAAGAGAAGAGGTTGCTAAGCTACTGGAAACCAATCACAATCAGGTTAAACATCATTTCAGAGATTTGCCAGCCAAGCCTTTTATTATTATGGTTGTTGGGGTAAATGGCGTGGGAAAAACGACCACCATTGGGAAATTGGCTTCCCAGTTTCATTCCTATGGACACAAAGTTGTTTTAGGAGCAGCCGACACTTTTAGGGCCGCAGCTGTAGAACAATTGAAGCTTTGGGGTGCTCGTTCAGGCGTACCGGTTATCGAGCACGGTATGAATACCGATCCGGCCTCAGTTGCTTACGATGCAGTAAAAACTGCAGTAGATCAAAATGCCGACGTGGTTATTATTGATACAGCGGGCAGATTGCACAACAAGGTGAATTTGATGAATGAGCTCAATAAAATAAAGAGGGTTATGCAAAAGGTAATTCCTGATGCACCACAGGAAGTTTTATTGGTTTTGGATGGATCAACGGGTCAGAATGCCTTAAAACAAGCCGAAGAGTTTTCAAAAGTTACTGATGTTACTGCCTTGGCAATTACCAAATTAGATGGAACTGCAAAAGGTGGAGTAGTGATTGGCATCTCGGATCAATTGAATATTCCGGTAAAGTACATAGGTGTGGGAGAAAAAATAGACGACCTTCAAATCTTTGACCGCCATGAATTTGTGGAGTCTCTTTTTAAGCGTTCTTAGTTTCAATCTGTTATTTTTCAGTAATGGAAAGCTTCCCCTTCCATCGTTAAAAAATCAACATTCAAGTTTAGAAACACATAATTTCTACGCTTCCGGTCCAGTACCAATTTCCACAAAATCAGGAAAGCGAAAAAAATCAAATTGTAATCGGATAATTAAGGAGGGAGTAAAAGGTAAAATTATTCTCCAAAAAGGAAATTTCATGCCCAGTCCAGAAGGAAAACCAAAAGTTGGAATTGGGGTAAAAAGGGAAATCGCTTTTTTTGAGCCAACCCGGGATGACCAAACAGAACAGGGAAAAGGACCAGGGTTTTACAAAAAAATATATACCAAAAGAGTTCTTCGTTTATTTTCTGACAATCAAGGATGTTTCGTTGCCAAACTAAAACCGGGAAAATATTCCATGTTTGTAAAGGAGGAAGGCCAATGGTATGCCAACTCTTTTGGCCCAAATAATGAAATTTTTGAAGTTGAAGTAAAAGCCGGGGAGGTGAGTGAACTTGAATTCAGAATCAACCATGGGGCGGCTTTTTAATTCAAAATTCTTTCGTGATTTTGCTTTAAGACAAGAATTAATACCTTTCGAAAACTCCGGCAACACCCTGGCCACCACCGACACAGGCAGTTACCATACCATATTTCTTATTTTGTCTTTTCAATTCTTCAAATAGTTGAACAGTAAGTTTGGCTCCTGAACAACCCAATGGATGGCCAAGTGCTATGGCTCCGCCGTTAACATTTACTTTTTCCTGATCCAAACCCAATTGTTGGATTACAGCAAGTGCTTGAGATGCAAATGCTTCATTTAACTCAATCAAATCAATTGCATCTACGCTGCTTAAGCCTGAAAGTTGGATCGCTTTTGGAACAGCTTCTACTGGCCCAATTCCCATAACCGAAGGCTCCACACCAGCCACCGCATAACTCAACATTCTTCCTTTGGGCTCAACTCCAAGTTCTTTCATTTTTCTTTCGCTCATAAGCAAAACAAAAGAAGATCCGTCAGAAGTCTGTGAAGAATTTCCAGCTGTTACTGTTCCATTTGCGGCAAAAGCAGGTTTCAATTTTGAAAGTGCTTCAAGCGTGGTATCAGCCCTTGGACCTTCATCCCGGGCAAAAACATAGTTCTTAACCTTTCGCTTTTGGTTTTCATCCACATACACTTCTTCTACTTCAACAGGAACAATTTGGTCTTTGAACCGGCCCTCTGAAATTGCTTTTAGTGCTCTTTGATGCGATCTGAATGAAAATTGATCCTGGGCATCTCTACTTATATCATATTTCTTCTGAACCATTTCAGCGGTAAGACCCATACCCAAATAGTAATCGGCATGTTCCTTAGCCAACTTATAATTTAAAGCTACTTTCCAGCCAGTTGTAGGAACCATAGACATTGATTCTGTTCCACCTGCAATGATACAATCTGCCTGACCAGCATGAATTCTAGCGGCTGCAATTGCAATTGCCTCTAAACCAGAGCCACAATATCTGTTAACAATAAAACCGGGAACCTGAATTGGCAATGACAAAAGAGAAATCATTCTTCCCATTTGCATGCCTTGCTCTGCTTCAGGAACAGCATTTCCCACAATCAAATCATCAATACTTGCCGGATCCAGATTTGGAACTTTTGAAACAAGATGTTTAATCACGATGGCTGCTAAGTCGTCAGGGCGCATAAATCGAAGCAATCCTCTTGGTGCCTTTCCTACGGCAGTTCGATATCCATCAATTATATAGGCATTCATTTTGCTTTTGGTTAGGTGTTTTACAATTGGAAGCAAGTTATCACAAATACTAATTTCAGAAAAAATATTGCTTGAAATTTAATTTAGGTAAGGCCCTACAAAGTATTAACAGACCTCAACTCAAAAAAAATCTATTGGTATTTAACAATTTTAAAATGAAAAAGCCCCGCTACGTCCTGCAGCGGGGCTTTTTAGTTCCCTAAGGTATGGAAAAGAACGGCACTACTCCAGTTCGATCTCTTCTCCGGATTTGTTTTTAAAATGATAATCCAATAAACCCAACGAGCTATCTATTTGAAGATTGATCCACTTCTTATATTTAAAGAACCATTCCATTCTTTTGGACACGAGGCCCTGGGTAAAGAATGCATGTAAATATGGATGAATCAACAAAGTAAGACCGCTTTCATTTTGCTTTCGCATTATGAAATCAAGGTTGTTTTCAATGGTTTCTCCAACATTTAAGCTGGAGGAAATTGTTCCTGTTCCATTACAAGTTGGGCAGGTTTCATTGGTACTTACGGCAATATCAGGTCTTACCCTTTGGCGGGTAATTTGCATAATTCCGAATTTGGAAAGAGGCAAAACTGTATGTTTTGCTCTGTCATTTTCCATTTCCTCTTTCATGATGTCATAAATAACCTTTCGGTTGTCTATGCTTTTCATATCAATGAAATCGATGCAAATAATTCCACCAAGATCTCTCAATCTAAGTTGCCTTGCAATTTCTTTTGCTGCCTCTTTATTCACATTAAGGGCAGTTGTTTCCTGATTACCGTTATCTGACTTGTTGGCAGAACTTCCGCTGTTTACGTCGATAACGTGCAATGCTTCAGTGTGTTCTATTACAAGATAGCCGCCACTATGAAGACTTACTGTTTTTCCAAACGACAGTTTTAATTGCTTTTCAATATTTCTTGCTTCAAAAAGCTTGGACTTTCCCTGGTAAAGCTTTAAAAGGCTTTCCTTGTCTGGCTCCACAGATAAGATGTACTCTCTGATTTCATCGTAGATTTCTTTTGAATCTACCAAAATGGAATCAAAGTTTTCGTTTAAAACATCACGAAGCAAAGCAGAGGCTTTACCCATTTCTCCAATTACCTTATCCTTTGGGTTGGCAATCCTAAGATTTTTCATCCCCTCTTCCCAATTGCTGATTAAAGTTCGAAGATCTTTCTCAAGCTCTTCAGTTTCTTTGTTGGCAGCAACTGTTCGGATTATCACACCAAAATTGTTTGGTTTGATAGATTGAACAAGCTTTAAAAGACGATGACGTTCATCTTTCTCTATGATCTTTTTGGAAATACTGATGGCATTTGAAAATGGAACCAAAACCACGTAACGTCCAGGCAGTGAAATTTCACATGAAAGCCTTGGACCTTTACTGGAAATTGGCTCTTTTACCACTTGAACAAGAATCTGTTGTCCTCTTGTAAGGACCTGATCTATCTTGCCAAGCTTGTCAATATCCTGATCGTTTTTAAAATTACTTAATTTGTAGGAGGCGTTTTTCTGTGTCTGAATAGACTGGGAAAATCTATTTAAAGATTTAACCTGTGGTCCAAGATCAAGGTAGTGCAAAAATGCATCTTTCTCATACCCAACATCTACAAAAGCAGCGTTTAGGCCTGGTGATACTTTTTTCACTACTCCCAGATATACTTCTCCCACCACAAAACTAGAACCGCCTTCCTGATAGTGAAATTCAGCAAGGCGATTTTCCTGGAGTAGTGCAATCCGGTAACCTTTGGGAGCTGAACTGATTAGAAGTTCATTACTCAAATTTCCAAATGTTTAACGGTTACGATGTTATTTTTTCTTATGACGATTTTTTCGCAATCTCTTTTTGCGTTTGTGAGTCGCTATTTTATGTCTTTTTCTTTTTTTACCACAAGGCATAATTGTAAATTATTTTGTTAAAAATTTTAATTTTCAGTGAGTTGCTTCTTCAATTCAAGAAAAGATGCTTTTGTATCTTCTTCTTTAACCAAAGAAAGGCCGTTGTTCACAGCTACCAATGCTTCCTTCTTCTTGCCCAATTCCTTCAATGATTGTGCCAGATAAAAAAAGGCATTTACATTTTCTTTATTGAGCTTGATTACAGATTCAAATCTGGCAACCGCTTTTTCATATTGACCACTTTGGAATGATAACATACCCAATTGATAGGCCAAATATTCATTTGTAGGATTTTTATCTGCCAATTCCCTCAATTTAAGTATTCCTTTCATTGGGGTTTCTGAGTTCACCCAGGTCATTGCTATTTTTCCCTGAGATTCCACAGAATTTGGATCTTTCTCCTCTATTTTTTCAAACATTTCTCTCGCTTTACCTGAAAGAAACTCAACCTTTGATGGATTAGATGCAAAGGTAATTCCTTCAAAATAAGCAGATCCTGCTTTGTAAACAAGTTTTGGGTCTGCTGTCAGTTCGGACGCCTTTTCGAAACAAGAGCCAGCACTATCAAAGCGATTGGCTCTTAAAAAGGCATCTGCAAGCCGGGTGTACACTTTAGCTTTCTCTTTTTCAACCTTGGTAACCGATATTTCTTTTCTTAATTCTTCAATTCCAGACAGCATTGTTGAATCCAAACTATGATCGGATACCGTTTCGGCCATTTGAGGAGCAGAAGCAGTTGAATCCCGGTTGGCCATTTTCTTGTTGTTGACAACAGCCTTGGGGAGAAAAAAAATGGCCGTTCCCAGGCCAGTAAAGACAACAAAGCCCAAAACTAAATTTCGATTGATACGCATCTACCGATTATCTAGTCTTGGGCTTTAGACAATTAAGCTACTAGCTTTTTGCTTTCCTTAATTTGTTTAACAAATTCTTTCGAAGGCTTGAAACTTGGCACATGATGCGCAGGAATTTTAATAGCCTTATTCTTGCTAATGTCCCGAGCTATCTTTTCTGCTCTTCTTTTGTTCACAAAGCTACCAAATCCACGAACGTAGATGTTGTCGCCATCTGCCATTGAGTTTTTTACAACTTCGAAGAATTTTTCGATAGTAGCTGACACGTCAGCTTTCTCGATGCCTGTTTTGGCTGCGATCTCAGAGATTACTTCTGCTTTAGTCACCGGAGTATTTTTTTAATTGTTATGTAAATGATTAGAAATCAAATTTTTCTGAGCGGCAAAGTTAATCACTGAATTTAATTTTTAAAATTTTGATCTCAAATTCGGAGGTTTGCCGATAAAATAATTCTTTTTCACTACCACTTTGCAAGATATTTCGGGGTCTATAATCCAATGGTACAATGCCAATAAAAGAGATCTTCCTTGGAGACAAACCACTGACCCTTACCATATTTGGCTGTCAGAAGTGATTCTTCAACAAACACGTGTAATCCAAGGATTATCCTATTATATAAAATTTACAGAAATTTTTCCAAATGTTGAAAAATTGGCTTCTGCTAGTGAGGATCAAGTGCTTGAATTGTGGCAAGGACTAGGTTATTACTCCCGTGCGAGGAATTTACATGCCGCTGCAAAGCATATAAAAGACACATTAAATGGAAATTTCCCAATGAACTATGATGGCCTGATAAAGCTTAAAGGAATAGGAGATTATACTGCTTCCGCTATTGCTTCATTTGCCTTTCACGAAGACAAAGCTGTTGTGGACGGCAATGTAATTCGGGTAATTTCCAGACTTTATGGCATAGAGGAAGATGTCAGACAGCCAAAAGTGGTGCAAAAAGTAAAGGCATTTGCTGAAGACCTGTTGCCCATCGGTTCATCCTTTCTTTTCAATCAGGGAATAATGGAGTTGGGGGCATTGGTTTGTACACCCCAAAATCCAAAATGCAATGTTTGTCCAATTATGCTTCATTGTCAGGCTAATGCGCTTGGGATAAAAGACAAAATACCATTCAAAAGCAAATTGAAAGAAAAACGGGTCCGTTTTTTAAACTACCTTTTGTTAAAGGTTGAGGATGAAATTTTTCTTTCTAAAAGAGGCCCTGGTGATATTTGGGAAGGCTTGTATGAACCTATTATAATAGAAGATGAAAGGGCTTTTCAGAAAACTGACGAATTTTTAGAGTCAAACTCATTAAATCTTGAAAAAGGGAATATTCTTTCTTCCTTAATAATACCAACAAAAAAACACTTGCTCACGCATCAGGAACTTTGGGTAAATTTATGTGTCCTGGAACTGGAGGAAAAGCCAAAGGATTTAAATGGAGTTTGGGTTTCAGGTCAAAATATTGAAAGTACGCCAAAGCCGATAATTATTTCAAAATTACTTTCTGAGCTTTGGGCTGGTCAGTTATATTTGGCTTTTAAATAAAACAAAAATCTATGGCTAGTTATAACAAAATAACACTTGTAGGAAACGTAGGTAACGATCCTCAATTGAAAATAGTAGGTGACAATAGAAAAGTGACCGAGCTTTCCTTGGCAATTAATGAAAAGGGTAGAAACGGGCAACCAGATAAAACGGAATGGTATCGCGTAAGTCTTTGGGATTCAAAAGCAGAAGTCGCAGCCAATTATGTTCGAAAAGGAAATCCAGTTTTGATAGAAGGGAGACTTTCAGTAAGAACCTATATAGATAAGGAAGGTAAAGAGCGATATTCACTTGAAGTAGCAGGAACAGATCTTTTGCTTTTGGGAACCAAAGAAGATGGTCAAGCCTCAGGAGGAATGACTCAATCAACACAATCTGCCCAACCCACTCAACCTGTTGCAGCAGCAAAACCAGCACCAGCTACAATCCCAACTCCCCCCGCACTTGCAAAAGTAGGAGACGAAGACGATTTGCCTTTTTAACAAGGAGGCAAAACCATTCCAATTGCTTTTGGTTATATACAGAATTGGTATCAAAACAGTATGAATTCACCTAAGAGCAAACTAATTACGGCGCTTCGTTCAGCTGCCAGCAATATTGAAAAAGGAAGCCACTATGAATGGGGTAACATGGGAAGTTGCAATTGTGGACATCTTGCTCAGCAACTTACCGAAAAGTCAAAAGCTGAAATTCACAGATATGCTATGGAAAAGCATGGAGATTGGGCAGAACAAGTGCTTGATTTTTGTCCCACAAGTGGTATGTCCATGGATTGGCTGATATCAGAATTAACTTCTTATGGACTAACTACCAGAGATTTAATTGATTTGGAAAGATTATCAAAAGAAGAAGTTTTGCAGAAAGCCGGGGTAACTCATCTTGAAAAAAATCAAAAAGAAGATGTTATCTTGTATATGAAATCATGGGCCAACCTTTTGGAAGAAGCCTAATCGTTTCTCGATTTATATAACATTTAGAGGTCTGGAAATCCAGACCTTTTTATTTTGATATGCTAAAAATCGCCTGGTCACAAACTTATAATCATTCCCTTCCAGAAGGCCATAGATTTCCAATGTTGAAATATGAGCTGATTCCAGAACAATTAATTTATGAAGGAAGTATAATTGAAAGTCAACTTTTTGAACCAGCTATAGTAAAAGAGAAAAATGTACTTTTAAGCCATTCGGAGGTATATTTAAAAAGTTTAATAGACCTTAATCTTGAGCTATCTATGATTCGAAAGATTGGATTTCCATTATCAAAAGAGCTAATTGAAAGGGAGCTGCAGATAACTCAAGGTACTATAGAATGTGCACTATTTGCCATTGAATATGGGGCCTCTTTCAACGTAGCAGGTGGAACACATCATGCATTCTCAGATTCCGGGGAGGGATTTTGTTTACTAAATGATATTGCAGTGAGTTCAAACTATTTATTGAATGAGGGCTTGCGAAAAAGAATCCTAATAGTAGATTTAGATGTTCATCAGGGAAATGGAACGGCTTCCATTTTCCAGAACGAAGAACGGGTTTTTACTTTTTCTATGCATGGTCAAAACAACTACCCACTTAAAAAACAAAAATCAAATTTAGACATTGGGCTTCCAGACGGAATTGAGGATCAGCCGTATTTACAACTATTAGGTCTCCACTTGCCTAAACTTTTCCAGTTTTTTGAACCTGATTTAGTTTTTTTTCAATCCGGAGTGGATATATTAAAAACCGATAGACTGGGGCGATTAGGTGTTTCCAAAGAAGGATGCCGCCAAAGGGATGAGATGGTTTTCAATCTTTGCAAACAAAATAAAGTCCCCGTTGTGGCTGTAATGGGTGGCGGATATTCAACAAAAATTTCAGATATTGTGGATGCACATTGTAATACCTTTAAAGCTGCCCTTGAAATTTTCTTCTGAAAATTAGTTCGTAGTTTAGGACTGAAAGCTTTTTGAATATTTTTAACAACACTTAACTGGCTTGTTAATTTGACTTACCTTTAATTTGGAATCCAAATCGAATTATAATTTTAAAGTTGAAAATCGCACCAAAATTCTTTGTTTTTTTAAATCTAGTCTTTCTGGCTTTTTTTATAACTTCTTCAAAACCAGCTGAAAAAATATACCAGGCTGCTTACTTGCCAGGTGAAATTATACAATACAGAATTCATTATGGATTTATTACTGCTGCTGAAGCCTTTATGCGGCTAACTGACAAATACTATTATGTGAATAAAAAAGTTTGTTATCGGGCTGAGATCATTGGGAATTCCACGGGTGCCTTTAGCAGTATCGTTCGGATCAGGAATGTATATGGGGCATATTTTGATACCATAGAATATAAGCCACAAAAAGCTTTTAGGAGCATTTCTGAAAATAAATATCGCAAAAAAGAGGAAACCTTTTTTGACTATTCCAGCAATAAAGCGACTATAAAGGATGAGAATGGACCAGCTGAAGAAATTGGAATTTTTCCAAATGTTTTGGACATGGTAAGTGGTTATTATTTTTTGAGACTTCAGAATTATGAAGGTCTTTCAAAGAATGATACCATAAAATTGAAAGGTATTTTTGAAAATAAGACCTATGATTTCAAGATTTTATATCTTGGAAAACAGATGGTTAAAACTGATTTTGGTAAAATCGCATCCTTTGTGATTAGTCCGATAATGCCTGAAAACAGTTTGTTTCGGGGAAAATATCCAATCAAAATGTGGATTTCAGATGATGGTAACAGAATTCCCTTAAAAGTTGAAGCTGAATTAATGTTGGGCTCTGTTGAATTGGATATGACGGCTTATGTCAATCTGAAATATCCATTGAATTTTAAGAATTAAAGTCCTCTCCGGATTTTTTCAAAAAAAGAATACTTTTTTGGCCCAATGCTTGCTAAAAATGTTCACACAACCGTAACATTGTATCTTATTATTTTACAACTTGATAATGGCTCAACAACCAAATCGACTTTTATTGATTTTCGCATGCTTACTCGTTAATGCGAGTTTAAGTTTTTCTGCTTCAGTAAAAGGAACTATAAAAACAAAACTGCCTTTCAAAAAGGTCTATCTTTTTGTATTTCAAGGAGATATGATTATTCCTTTTGATTCAGTCAATTTTAAATCAGGAAGTTTTTCGTTCAAATCAAAAGAAAAATCGTTTCCAAGAGGCATGTATAAACTTGGCTTGTCTGCCAAAGAATCTTGTACACTTGTGCTTTCCGGAGAAGACTTTTCGGTAGAAGCAGATGAAAAAAACTGGGAGGAAGCAAAGTTTTCAAATTCAGCAGAAAATGAAAAGTATGTTCAATACAGGACTCTGAGCACAAGGGTTAGTTTTGAAATGCGGGTTTTGGAGGCAAAATATCGAACCATTTCAGCCTTGGCCCAATCTGATAAACCGGCTTTTGAAAAGGGAGTAAAAGGCTTGCAGGAAAAGGCAGATTCGTTAATAAAGGATCAACAGGTAAAATTATTAGGCCTCCAAGGCGATAGCAAAGGGTTATTTGTTGGTAAATTTTTCCGTTTGCTTTCTTCTGACGGAGACAATAGCCCTGAAACTTTCATTACTACTTATGATTGGGCAGATTTGGAAAATTTAAGAGCAAATGTCTGGGATACACGTGTTTCCACCTTATTACAAAAATTTGGCGAGGGAGATGCGGACAAGTGGATCATTCTGGGAGATCAGGTTATTAAACAAACTCAGGAAAAAACTTTGGCCAGAGAAATTGCCTATCGAGCAGTTTCCAATTCTTTTAAGCCATTGGAGCAAAGTGGTTTAAATGCAGCATATGATATTGCAAAACGTTATTCAGAAGAATTTCCGGGTAAACGATCTTCAGAATTTTTAAAGCAGTTTCCTCCAGGTCCTCCATCAATTGGCGAAATAGCTCCAGATATTGAATTGGCAGATCGGGATGGTAAACCTTACAAATTGAGTAGCCTGAGAGGCAAAGTCGTTTTATTGGATTTTTGGGCTTCCTGGTGTGGACCTTGCCGCCATGAGAACCCAACCGTAGTACAGGCTTATAAAAGATTTGAGCCTAAAGGTTTTACTGTGTTTAGCGTATCATTAGACCAAAACAAGGAAAAGTGGTTGGCAGCCATTGCAAAAGATGGACTTATATGGAACAATCACGTTTCTGATTTAAAAGGATGGGGCTCCGCTGGTGCTGCTTTGTACCAGGTAAAGGGAATTCCGGCAACTTTTTTATTGGATAAAGACGGAAAAATAGCAGCAAAAAATTTACGTGGTCCAGCTCTTGAACAAAAGCTTCAGGAGTTGCTGGGGCCTTAACCTCAAATAAAAAGAATGGCAGCAAAAAATGGATTAAAAGCTTTGGTTGTGGACGATGAACCAGATATTCTGGAACTTCTTCAATATAATTTAACAAAGGAAGGTTTTGAAGTCCGCACTGCCGAAAACGGAAAACGAGCGGTTGAAGTAGCCAAGGCATTTCAACCAAACTTGATTTTGCTTGATATCATGATGCCAATAATGGATGGCGTGGAAGCTTGCCGTCAACTCAAAGATATTCCGGCACTTAACAATAGTTTTATTGTTTTTCTAACATCCAGATCTGAGGAATATTCTGAGGTTGCGGCCTTTGATGTTGGCGCTGATGATTTTATTACCAAGCCCATAAAACCAAGAGCGCTGATTAGTAGGATCAATGCTCTTTTCAGAAGATCAAAAGCCACTTTTGAAGATCTTGCACCCATTAAAATAGGTGAACTTATAATTGATAAGGCCAGTTATTCAGTAAGCTTAAACGGGAAACAGCTGCTATTCCCTAAAAAAGAATTTGAACTGCTTTTGTTTTTGGCCCAAAACCCAAATAAGGTTTTTTCAAGGGATGATCTCTTGGTAAATATATGGGGGTCTGATGTTTATGTACTTTCCAGAACAGTGGATGTGCATATCAGAAAAGTACGGGAAAAGATCGGTGAAGGCTATATTTCCACCACAAAAGGGGTTGGTTATAAATTCGAATACCGCAACGATTCGTAAATTTTCCCATATTGGGCCCTTATGTTCCTGCAGCCCAGGTTTATTTCATTTCTTCTTTCGCTATTTATAGCCATTTCCACAGCTGCATTTTGCAGTTTGGTTCCCGGAACGCCTACGGTTTCTGTTGCTACTACTTTTTTGGTGGCACTAACAAGTTCTTTTCTTTTAATCTATTTTACGATAGAATATCTGATATTCAGGGAATTATTTCAGATAAATGCAATTTTTGAAAAACTTAAAAAGAAAGATTTTAAATTCCCTAAAAATCCTGCAAAGTTTAAGCTAAACCCTCTTCAAAGTTTAAATAAAGAAATTACTCTTTTTGCCCAATTGAAACAAAAAGAAATAGAAGACCTTAAAAAAATAGAAAACTACAGAAGAGAGTTTATTGCCGATCTAAGCCATGAACTTAAAACACCCATTTTTGCCGCACAGGGATACATTCATACATTATTGGATGGCGCCATGGATGAACCAGAGGTGAGCGAAAAATTCCTGAAAAAAGCTGCAAAAAGTTTGGATGGTTTAGATGAACTAGTTCAGGATTTATTGACCTTATCAGAGATTGAAACTGGATCTGCCAAAATGAAAAAGGACCAATTCGATCTCTATCAGGTTGTGAATGAAGTTTTTGATCAATTAGAAAAAAAGGCTTCAAAAAGAAATGTCACCCTTTTGCTGGATAGAAACATTGAAAGACCCATTGTTGTGGAGGCTGACCAAAAACGTATTTTTCAGGTAATCCGAAACCTTGTTGAAAATGGAATCAAATATGGGTTTGAGGATGGAGGTTTTGTAAAAGTGAAATTGTTTGAAGATCAGGAAGGAGTTGAGATTACCATAATTGATAATGGGCCAGGAATTCCAGAGGAAGACCAAAAACGAATTTTTGATCGTTTTTATAGAGTTGAAAAAAGCAGATCCAAGGATAAAGGTGGCTCAGGCCTGGGTCTCGCCATAGCCAAACAAATTATTGAGGCCCACAAATCAAAAATAAGTTTAAGTAGTAAATCTGGAAAAGGAGCCTCTTTTTCATTCAGGCTTTTCAACAAAAAGGGCTGATTTAAGCCTTCGATAAAACCAATGCAGGTGCTTTTGAAGCAGGATTTAAAACTGCTAAAAAACCAATCAATAGGACCCAAATTGCGATCAAAACAAAATCTAAACCATGGATTTCAATTGGGTAAGCCTGAATAATTGTGCTTGTCATTCCCAAAGGCACAAATCCATAAATTTTTTGGACCAAACAAATTCCATAGCCAAATATCAAACCAGGAATTAAGCCCAACAAAGTCACCAACCACCCTGAAATTCTTATAATTTTTTTAATGTCAGATGGTTGCATTCCCAAAGCCAAAAGTGTGAACAGATCTTTCTTTTTGTCAATAACCATCATGCTACAACTCACAAAGAGGTTAAAAGAGGAAATCAAAATGATGAACCCCAGAGCCAGAAAAACAAATAACTTTTCAATTTTTAGTATTTTAAAAAGGTCTTCATGTTGCTCAGTTTCATTTTTTACAAAAAAATTATTCCCCAGCGCTTTTTGAATTTTTGATTTTGCGGCATCTGGATTTTCACCATTTCTTAAAAATATCTCCAAATAGCTTATTCCTGCTGGTTTGTCCATGAGTTCCCTAACATCCTGAATTGGTGCATACACCCTTTGTTCATCCATTTGAACAAAGCCTTTTGGTCTGATATTCAATTGGTTGAAAATTTTACTTGTACCCAGTTTTAATATTTTCTTTCGCTTCGGGTAAGAAATCTGAAGCAATTCAAAATCGTTTTTCAGGCTGATTTGTAAGGCACTTCTAACAGGTTCAGTAACCAAACCCAATGAAATGTCTCCACTTTTTACTAAAAACTCTCCGTTTCGAATCAAGGTATCTAATCGACTGAATTTTTCATAATCAGGTTCAATTCCAATGATTTCTACTACCATTTGGCCATTTCCATATTGTAAGGAAGCTTTATCGGATACAGTCTGAAAAACAGCAGTAACTTCCTCAATTTCTTTTAACTTTTTGATAACCAAGGGGTCAAGTAGAAAAGTTTTTCCTTTCTTTGAAGAAACTTTTAAATCCGGATCCTGATGATGATAAATTTCTTTTAGCAGGCCTTCAAAACCATTAAACGCTGATAAAACAACCACCATGGCCATGCTTCCAAGAAAAATACCAAGCAATGCCAGCAAAGACAAAATCTGAGTGGTTGAAAATTTCCTTAAACCAAGTACATACCTGAGTGCAATTCTATTGGCAAGCATCACGGCAAAATTGAATAATTCCTTTGAAACGAACCCATTTTTTGAATTTCGGAAAATCGAAATAGGCAAATGGCCAATAAATAGTAGTTTTGGACCTTCATGAATTGGTTCAAAAACAATTTTCCAAATTTTCTCACTTGTTGCAATTTGGCATGCGGCGTTTTTGCCATTTTTTCACTTTCTATCCATGGCTTGGAATCCATAGAACTCGTTGAATATTTGTTAATTATTGCAGGAATTGCCGACTTTTTTGATGGATTTGCAGCCAGGGCTTTAAAGTCAAGTTCAAATATTGGAAAGGATCTGGACTCATTGGCCGACAATGTAACTTTTGGTGTCTTACCGAGTCTTGTGTTTTTTTTAATAATCAGGAAATTGTCATTAGAACAATCACTGAATGAAAATCTGGCCTTATTTTCTTTGCCTATTGCCTTGTTTTCTTCTGTTAGATTGGCAATTTTTAACAATGATACCCGCCAAAGTGATCATTTTATCGGGGTGCCTACTCCTGCCAATGCTTTTTTTCTTATCTTTTTGACAGGCAGTTTTTTGCGACTAGAATTTAATGATATTTATAACATTTATATTTTAATCACTGTATCCATAATTTCCTCAATTTGGCTTGTGGCGCCAGTTCCTTTAATTGCATTAAAGTTCAAAAATTTTCAAATAAAGGACAATTGGCTACGTTTTGTGCTTATTGGTTTAAGTTTGGTTTTTATACTTTTTTTAGGTAAATCTTCTGTGCCTTTGATCTTTTTGACTTATCTTGCTGTCTCTATTGTAAATTATACACTTGTAAAAAATGAATTTTAAAGCGAAAGTAACCGTTATGCCTCAGTTGGAAATCCTCGATCCTCAGGGAAAAGCTGTAGAACATGCGCTTCACCAAATGGGCTTAGAGACTATAGAAGATGTAAGAATAGGAAAAAGAATAGAATTTAATATTGAAGCTGGTTCAAAATCTGAAGCCATTGAAAAAATAAATTCTGCAAGTAAAAGCCTGTTGGCCAATATGATAATGGAAGATTTTATTATTGAAATAGAAAATAATTAAATATTTTGTAAGTATTTTCAAATATTTTTAGACTCAGGTAGTTATTAAAAATTATGAAGAAAAAAACCATTCTACTGTTCCTTTTTATTTTCTCTGTTATCTCAGGTAACTTCATTGTTGCTCAGGTAAAGTCCTTTGAAAGGATCCAGGGAAAAGTAGCTTGGTATCCTCCAGCCAAAAGTCAGACTCCAGACGGTGAATCAACATTGTTTCTTACTTGTGAAAATTGTGAAACAGCAATTACAAGTTTTAAAACACCTGTAAAGCATGAATTTCTTCACGGCAAAAAAGTTGAATCTGTTGGGTTTTTAAATCAAAGCTGGTCCAAACTTTCTGATTTGGAACTTGAAGGGCTGGATACCGTGGGCTCAAAGCTAATTCCTTCATTTACTGATGAAAAATTCGAAACTGAAAAAGGTTGGGGAACCAGAATTGCTATTAAACTGATCAGAAAAGAAAACAATGTCTGGGAAAAATTAAACACTTACGTTTTATCTGTTTCTTCTCTTCCATTAATTGAGAAAATGGATAGAAGAACCAGTTCATTTAGAACAGTTGCAGATGCAAATTCTGTTTTTGCAACAGGGCCGTGGGTAAAAATGGGAATTGTAAATACTGGTGTATATGAATTAACTGTCAATGATTTAACTACTTATGGCTTGGACCTGAATGGTAAAATTTCAAACCAAATAAAGATATACGGAACAGGGGGCAAAATGCTTTCTGAGTCAAGAGCAGCATTTAATTTTAATGATATTCCAGAAATTCCAATTCAGGTTGTTGATGGTGGTGATGGGGTATTTAATGCTAATGACAGAATATTGTTTTACGGTCAGGATGCAGATTCATGGAACTATAGAAATAGCACAAAAGCCTTTGAATTCACAAAAAATATTTATTCTGATACTTCCTATTATTTTATTACTTTCTCTGAAGGAGAAGGCAAAAGAGTTCAGGCACAAGCGCAGCAAAATGGGCCCGTGGAAGTTGTTAGATCTACTTTTTTAGATCGTTTTGTTTATTCCCCTGAAAAGATTAATGTCCTATCTGCTGGCAGAAAATGGTACGCTGATGTTTTGGATTTTACGCCAAGCAAAACGATAACCATTGAAGCGAATGGACTGCTTACAGATTCCCTTGTTAAGTTTAGATATGAGGTAATGGCAAGATCAGCCGTTAGTTATCCTTTTAAAATATCAGTAAATGATGTAGCTTCGGCAACTTCAAATCTTGGTACAGTAAGCTTAACAGAAAGATTTTCTAACTATGGAAGTGAAAATAATGTTTCTTTTAATTTTCAACCAACAAATGGAACGAACACTTTAAATTTTAACATTTTATATGACAAACAAGGCAACCTACAATCGCTTGGTTATATCAACTTTGTTGAAGCATTTGCATGGAAAAAACTTCAATGGGAAAATAAAAATTTTGGGTTTCGATTTGGGTCTAGAACCAACAAAATAGTACAATACACCATTGGTGGCTTTCCTTCGAATGGAATTGTCTGGAATGTATCCAGGCCCCTTGAAATGTCAAGAATGAATATCCAAAATCAATCATTTGTTGTGCTGGAAGATACCATTCAGGAATTTTTTGCTTTCACTGAGCAATCTGTATTAAAACCTTTGGTTTACAAAACGGTCAGAAATCAAAATCTTAGAGGACTTTCTGTGCCAGATTTGTTAATCGTTAGTCATCCTCTTTTTATGGTTGAGGCCAAAAGGCTGGCAGATTTCAGACGAGATCACGATCAACTTAATGTGGAGGTAGTGAGCCCTGAACAGATTTATAATGAATTTTCGAGTGGTTCTCAAGATGTAACTGCTATACGAAACCTAGGATTTTTTTTATATAAAAAAGAGTCCCCTGCTAAACTTAAATATCTGCTTCTTTTTGGTGATTGTTCATTTGATTATAAGAATAGAACACCTAACAACAGCAATTTTGTGCCGGTTTATGAAGGTCCTCCAAATTTGAACATAGTTTCTTCTTATGCCTCTGATGATTATTATGGCATCTATTTAGGTGCCGGAGGTCAATGGTCAGAAACTGATTTAATGGATATTGGAGTTGGAAGACTACCTGCCAAAAATATAAATGAGGCCAAAAATATGGTAGATAAGCTCATTCATTATGCCTCATCTCCAAATACACTGGGGGATTGGCGAACCCGATATACATTCGTGGCAGATAATGGAGATAGTTTTACCCACAGTGATGATGCTGAAAGTCTATCCATAACTGCTCAACAAATTAATTCAAATTCATTATCCAAAAAGATTTTTATCGGGGCTTATGAACTAGTTGCAAGTCCTGGAGGATTAACAGCCCCAAGAGCAACAAATGAATTATTAAACTCCATAGAAAAGGGAAACCTAATTGTCAACTATACTGGTCATGGAGGTGAAACAGTTTGGGCGGATGAATTTCTTTTTACCAGTGAAATGATATCCAGCCTGCAAAATAAGGATAAACTTTCATTTTTTATTACAGCCACCTGTGATTTTGGGCGGCATGATTATCCCACTCAGACCTCAGGGGCAGAAGAATTAATTCTCAACCCAAATGGAGGTGCAGTAGGCGTAATGACCACTGGTAGGCCAGTACTTTCGTCAAATAATTCGGTAATTAACAAAGCTTTTTACAACAATTACTTCACATCAGGCACCAATAGAATGGGTGATGTTTTACGGTTAACAAAAAACGGTAACTCATCCAAAAGCAATAACCGAGGCTTTACTCTATTGGGCGATCCATCAGCAAAAATTTCTTTTCCAGAGCAAAAAATTGTACTGAAAGACTTTTCAAGCGATGACACCATAAAAGGTCTTGAACTCACTACCATTAAAGGAGAAGTATTAAAGGATAGTCTTAAAAATGAAACGTTCAATGGAACAGTTGATATCCTAGTTTTGGATGCTCCAGGTAGTATAAATGTACAGGGCGCACCAGCAGCCAGGAGATATCCAGTGGAGAAAAATATTTTATATAAAGGTTCTGCCCCAGTGATAAACGGGGAATTTACATTTCGGTTTTTCGTATCAAAAGATGTCTCATTTGATGTTGGGAAAGGACGGATTTTGCTTTATGCTTACAGCGATAAAACTGATGCAAGCGGATCGGAAAAAGTAAATGTTGGAGGCCTGAATTCAAATCCAATAAATGATGTTACTGGTCCTCAAATGAGCTTGTTTATGAATGATGTTACTTTTGTAAACTACGGTTTGGTTGGAAAGGATGCTGATTTACTTGTCTTTCTTGAGGATGATTTAAGTGGAATCAACGTATCAGGTTTAGGGCTTGGTCACGATTTAACAGGAACATTAGATGGCAATCAAGTCTTTGTGCTAAACGATTATTTTAAAAATGAACCGGGTTCTTATTCTAAAGGTAGTTTGAGATTTCCAATGCGTGATCTTACACCAGGCATTCACAACATTGTGGTAAAGTGTTGGGACAGTTTTAACAATTCAACCGAGAAAACAATTTATTTTGAGGTTGGCATCGCTTCTGTGAATGGCCGCATGGTTAAAGAGGTTAAATTATTTCCAAATCCATCCAATGGGGAGGTTTTCCTGGAATTGGAAAATGCGTTTGCTGGTAGTAATCTGGAAATCAGACTTATTGTATATGATATTATTGGAAATTTGATAACAGAAAAAATCTGGGATTATGACAACTCATCTGCCAGACCAGGAGCTTTCAAGGAACTAGCCTGGAATGGAGAAAAACCTGATGGTAGTAAATTGCCGGCAGGTACCTATTTTTGCAAAATTGGGATAAAATCTGACACAGATGGTTCAGAGTACAAAATCAATAAAAAAATTGTTCTTATTCGTTAATCTTTGCACTTTAAGGAAGAAAACAGCCTATTGAATTTTTCTACACCCAATTATTAAAAACAACAAATGATTAAGAGATCAATATTTTTAGGAGCCGGTATTTTATCCTCCTTTTACTTTCAGTCTTTATGGGCTCAAACAAACGCTACTGGGCAGGTAAATGAATTTAGGGTAATTACTACGGCTGTTCCATTTTTAGGAATAACGCCTGATGCCCGATCAGCCGCCTTGGGGGATGCAGGATCTGCACTATCAGCTGACCAAAATTCAGTTTTCTGGAATCCGGGTAAGCTGGCTACTGTTAACAAAGATATTGGAGGCTCCGTTTCTGTAAGCCCCTGGTTAAAAGGCCTTGGTGTAAACGACGTTTATCTTGGATATTTAAGTGGATTTTATAAAATCAACAAACAGAGTGCAGTTGGTTTAGGCTTTACCTATTTTAACCTCGGAAGCATTCAGATGACGGATATTACTGGTGGAAACATTGGTACACTCAACCCAAATGAATTTGCAATTTGCCCGACCTACTCCAGAGTTTTATCCAAGACTTTAAGTTTGGGAGTAGGTCTTAAATACTTCCATTCTAATCTTGCTGGTTCTTTTTCTGGACCTGGAGATGCAACCAGAGCCAGGCCAGCAAATAGCGTGGCGGTTGATTTGGGTATGTTTTATAACAAAGAAATTAGTTTGGGTGGAAATCCAGCACAATTTGCTTTTGGCTTGACTCTTAGCAACATGGGCCCTAAAATTTCTTATACTGATGACAACAGAAGAGATTTTATTCCCTCTACATTACGATTTGGTCCGGCGCTTACAATGGAACTAGATCCTTACAACAAGGTTACCTTCACTTTTGATATTGGAAAAACATTGGTTCCAACCCCAGCAAGGGATTCTACAGATAAAATTGATGATACCTGGATAGGTGGCATGGTTCAATCTTTACATAAAGCTCCTGATGGTTTTAGCGAAAAAATGCAGGAATTGATGATAGGTGGAGGTGTAGAATATTGGTATGATAACCAGTTTGCAGTTCGTGGTGGCTACTTTCATGAAAGTAAAAACAAGGGAAACAGGAAGTATTTCACAGCTGGAGTTGGTATCCGATACCAAACATTTGGATTAGATTTTGCCTATTTATTACCAGTACAAAGCAACCATCCATTGGCTGAAACCCTTCGATTTTCATTGCTTTTCGATTTGAATCTTCCAAAGAAAGAAGAGTCAGTAACAGACAAAGCTTCTGGTCCTGGGGCTGAATAGTTTTAAAATTTTTTATATGAAAATCCCTTTCAAACAATTGAAAGGGATTTTTTTTGCCCTTTATTAGAAACCAAATGTCAAACTTACATCTGAAATTTACTGGTCCACTCGAGGGTTCACCCATTTTACCTGCCTCCAAAAGTGAAAGCAACAGGGCTTTAATTCTTAATTTATTCTCTGGAGGAAAGATTCAAATCAGTAATTTATCCAATGCAAAGGATACAAGGATTTTACAAAAACTGGTTGAAAATGAAACCAATGTTTTTGATGCCGGGGATGCTGGCACTTCCTTTCGGTTTATGACCGCTTATCTTGCGGTAAGTGGAAAAAAAGCTGTTCTTACAGGATCTGAACGCATGAAGGAAAGGCCAATTCAATTGTTGGTTGATGCATTGCGAAAGCTGGGGGCCGAAACTTCTTATATAGGCAATGAAGGATATCCACCATTGCAATTTAATGGATTTCGACATTCGGGAGTTTCAGAAATTGAAATAGATGGAACAGTTAGCAGCCAATACATATCAGCATTGATGATGTCTGGGCCTTCCTTGCCCAATGGTATAAAAATAAAACTTTTGGGTGATGTTGTGGCATCATGGCCATATCTGGAGCTCACCTGGAATCTAATGCAAAGAATTGGTATTCAAGGAGATTTTTCTCCAAAACTTATTTCAATTCCAAACCAGGAGTTTCAGCAAAAAGAAGTTTCTATAGAATCTGATTGGTCTGCAGCTGCTTATTGGTATGCCATGTTGGCCCTGATGCCTTTAGAATCCTGTTTGACTTTGGCAAATCTTTTCAAAGGGTCTTTTCAAGGAGATTCAGCCATTCAATCTGTTTTTGAAAATTGGGGAATAAAAAGCTCTTTTTCAGGGCAAAATCTACTTATTGAAAAGAAAGAAAACCCGAAATATGTAGGCCGTATGGAACTGGATTTTTTAAATATCCCTGACCAAGGGCAAACTATAATTGCACTTTGTGCAGCCACTGGTGTTGAAGCTTATTTTACTGGTTTACATTCGCTGGCGATAAAGGAAACCAACCGATTGCTGGCCATGAAAACTGAACTTAAAAAAATAGGTATTGAAATTGAAATAAATGAAAAAGAGGGAACTTGCTACATTGCTGGAAATCAAAAGCTCACAAAACCAAATTCAGCTTTTTCTACTTACAAAGACCACCGCATGGCCATGGCACTCAGTATTTTTGCCATTGTTTTTAAGGAGGGAATTGAAATTGAAAATCCAGACGTGGTTGAAAAATCATATCCAGATTTTTGGAGGGAACTGGGGAAGGCTGGGTTTGAAATTGGTCATTCCTAATTTCAAACTACGTTAGCCCTCTTTTTATTTACAACTCGTTTTGACCAATGCTGAACGGGCCTGATGGCAGCGGTAGCCCACAGCGAGGGAGGTACGACCGAAGCGAGGACTACAAGCGAACAGCAGGTTTTCCCGCCCAAATTTACTACGGATTTACAATCCCATCCAGCCTTTCAACTGATCCAAAGTTGGCAATGATTCCTCCACTTTCAACTTTTTTCTAAGACCGCCCATATCGTTGAATATTTTATTAGGATTTCCTTTTTTAAAATCTTCGATGCTTGGAAAATTCATGGCTGTCAACATTTTAGAAATGCCAGCACTTGCGCCAAGTTCTTCATAATCTTTAGAAGTTGGCATAGTTAGCTGCTTTTCTGGTTTCATTTGCGGAAAAAACAAAACCTCCTGAATGGTTGGAGAATTTGTCAAAATCATGGTGAGGCGGTCGATGCCTATACCCAAACCTGCCGTAGGTGGCATGCCATACTCAAGAGCCCGAAGGAAGTCCTCGTCTAAAATCATGGCTTCTGTATCGCCTCTTTTGCCTAGTTCCAACTGCTCCTCAAAACGTGCACGTTGGTCTATGGGATCGTTCAATTCTGAGAAGGCATTACAAATTTCTTTGCCATTGCAAACTGCTTCAAACCTTTCTACCAGGCCTGGTTTTGAGCGGTGCTTTTTTGCAAGCGGTGACATTTCAACTGGATAATCCGTAATAAAAGTAGGTTGGATTAAGAATGGTTCACATTTGGCTCCAAAGATTTCGTCAATCAACTTCCCTTTTCCCATTGACTTATCTACTTCAATATCAAGGGTTTTGCAAGTTTCAACCAATGCGTTTTCATCCTGATTGCTGATATCTATTCCTGTAAATTCTTTGATGGAGTCAAACATGGTGATCCTTTTCCATGGTCTTTGAAAGTTGATGATGTGCTCACCAACCTGAACTTCAGTTTTACCGTGGAGATCCATTGCCACTTTTTCAACCATTTCTTCAACCAGATCCATCATCCAGATGTAGTCTTTGTAGGCTACATACAATTCTATCTGTGTAAACTCCGGATTGTGGAACCGGCTCATGCCTTCATTTCTAAAATCCTTTGAAAATTCATACACGCCTTCAAATCCTCCTACGATTAATCTTTTGAGATACAACTCATTGGCAATGCGCAGGTAAAGCGTCATATCCAAAGTATTGTGGTGGGTTTTGAAAGGACGGGCAGCTGCACCTCCGTAAATGGGCTGTAGAATCGGCGTTTCCACTTCCATATAACCCTTTCCATTGAGATACTGGCGCATGGAATTTGTGAGTTGGGTTCTCTTTTTAAAGGTCTCCCGCACATGTGGATTCACAATAAGATCCACATACCGTTGGCGATATCGCAATTCCGGATCACTGAACTCATCATGCACAATCTCTTTACCATTTTCGTCGATTTCTCTTTTAACGATAGGCAATGGTCTAAGCGATTTACTTAAAATCTTAAAAGCAGTAACATGGATGGAAATCTCACCCGTTTGGGTAGTGAAAACATAACCTTCCACACCAATAAAATCACCAATGTCCAGCAGTTTTTTGAAGACTGTATTGTACAAGGTTTTATCCTCGTCCGGACAAAGATCATCCCTCTTGAAATACAATTGGATTCTACCCGTAGCATCCTGAAGCTCAGCAAATGAAGCAGAACCCATGATCCGGAAACCCATTAAGCGGCCTGCAATCATCACATGTTTATAATCCATTTTACGACGTTCATAGTTTTTTGAAATGTCGGCAGCTGTCACATTTACTTCAAATGTTTCAGCTGGATATGGATTGATGCCCAAGGCCTCAAGTTGTGTTTTCTTGTCTCTTTTTTGAATTTCCAGATCGCTTAACTGCATAAAAATTGCGGATAGATTTTTCTATTGGGCCGCAAAGGTAAGAAAATTGGCCCCACCTAGCCTCCCCAAAGGAGAGGAAATTTAATTCAACTATTTGGTTCTTTTGCCTTGTCAATCCATTTCCCACGGTCCGAACTTGGCATGGCCCAGGGTGCGCCGTTGTTTTCCAGATTGCTAAACATAGAATTCCAGGAAGCTGGTGCCTGAGTTGCTTCCATTATAGAATAGCGCCTCATTTCCAGGATAATATCCAGTGGATTGATGTTGATGGGGCAGGCTTCTACACATGCGTTGCAAGATGTGCAAGCAAGAATTTCTTCCTGTGACGTATAATCGCCCAACAAAGATTTTCCATCTCCCTTCCAGTTTGGATCCTTGTCCATGGCCTCCCCAATATCCGAAATCCGATCCCGGACATCCATCATAATTTTTCGGGGAGAAAGTTTTTTTCCGGTAATGTTGGCAGGGCAAACTGAGGTACATCGCCCACATTCTGAGCAAGAATAGGCATCCATCAGGTGTTTCCAGTTTAGGTCTGTGGCATCTTTGGCCCCAAAACTTCCGGTTGCAGGTGGCGTTCCGGGATCCTGCATCAATCCAAGGGCAATTTTTACCTCTGTGGTAATATTGTCCATGTTTTTACTTTCTCCGGGATGGTTCAATCGGGCAAAATAGGTATTGGGAAATGCCAAACCGATGTGCAGGTGTTTACTATATGTTACATACAAGGCAAAACCCAGAATACCGATGATATGTATCCACCACAAGGATCTTTCATAAAATACCAAAGAACTTGTGGACCAGTTTTCAAGCAAGGGGCTAAACATTCCGCTTATAAGAAAAGTACCAATTTGGGGATAATGTTCCACGCCTCTGCTTTGTAAAATAGCCTCCGCTGCATTCATTCCAAGAAATGCTTTCATGAGAATGATCTCAGAAATTAAAATAATGTTGGCATCCAGGCGTGGAAATTTGTTTAGATCCGAAGATTGAAAACGTGGAATTGAAACCAGATTTCGTCTTGCAAGAAAAATGACACAGACCAGGATAACACCAAGGGCCAGGATTTCAAAAAAATCGATAAGAAAAGGATACAAACTTCCTAAAACTGGTTCGAATATTCTGTGCGTTCCCAACAGGCCATCCAGGACAATTTCAAGCACCTCAACATTAATAATAAAGAATCCTGCATATATAATGAGGTGCATTATTCCCACAAATGGGCGGTCAAACATCTTTTTTTGGCCCATTGCCAGAAGAAACATATTGCGCCAACGCTCAGATTTTCGGTCTGAAATGTCAATATCGCGACCTAATTTAATATTTCTTGAAATAAATCTGATTCTCTTTTGGATGAGAAAACCCATGAAAATCAATACAATAGCAAATATTATCTGGCTTATCATTTGGTAGGTACTAAAACTGCTGCAACATAAATATTAAAAACGATTTGGAGATTGAAAAATGAACCTTACTTTTGCACTCCCAAAACGGAGGGGATGTAGCTCAGTCGGTAGAGCAAAGGACTGAAAATCCTTGTGTCGTTGGTTCGATTCCAATCGTCCCCACCAAACAAAAAAGCAACTCAAAAGGTTGCTTTTTTTGTTTTATTCTTTTAGTCCATTTCAAATTGAAATCAAAGTTTAAAACTCAAAAATGATTTCTTTTGCACTTTCATAGAAAATAAACATGCCAGCAAAAAGCATTTCAGAACTTCAAAAACTTGCGCCCCAAATCAGAAGAGATATTCTTCGTATGGTGCATGCCTGTCAATCCGGTCACCCTGGTGGCTCGCTTGGATGTGTGGAATATTTTGTAGCACTTTATGGGCACGAAATGAACCACAATTCTGACTTTCAGATGGATGGGGTAGGTGAAGATCTATGTTTTTTGAGTAATGGTCATATTTCTCCTTTGTGGTACAGCACCTTGGCAAGATTTGGATATTTTCCACTTGAGGAACTGGGCACTTTCAGGAAATTGAACTCCAGACTTCAAGGGCATCCCGCTACCCATGAGCATCTTCCTGGTATTCGTGTGGCCTCTGGTTCCTTGGGACAAGGGCTTTCAGTAGCTATTGGTGCTGCTCAGGCAAAAAAACTAAATGGTGACAAATCTACTGTGTATGTGTTGATGGGCGATGGTGAACAGCAGGAAGGTCAGGTATGGGAAGCAGCCATGTATGCGCCTCACAACAAGGTTGACAATCTGATAGCTACCATAGATTACAATGGCCAGCAAATAGATGGACCTGTAAATGCGATTTTAAATTTATTGAGCCTGAAGGCAAAATATGAATCTTTTGGTTGGATTATTTTGGAACAAGAGGCAGGCAATAATCTGGAAGCAATGGTCTCAACTTTGCAGGAAGCCAAATCTTTACTTGGAAACGGCAAACCTGTAATGATCCTAATGAAAACCGAAATGGGATTTGGTGTCGATTTTATGATGCATAGCCACAAATGGCATGGAATACCACCAAATGATGAGCAATTGGCCGCTGCATTGGGTCAATTAGAATCGGATCTGGTGGATTATTAACCATTTGTTTAAATCAGTAAAAATGGAAGCCTGAAATTATACTTCAGGCTTTTTGTTTTATGAATGGTTTTATCCTTGCGAAAACCGGTTCTCATGGTTTTCTAAAATAAAAAAGCCGGAGATATGAAACTCCGGCTTTCGATTTTATTTAAAATTATTACTTTAAATATCAAACTTAATACCTTGTGCCAAAGGCAGTTCAGCACTATAGTTGATGGTATTGGTTTGGCGTCTCATATAAGCTCTCCATGCATCGGAACCAGATTCCCGACCACCTCCGGTTTCTTTTTCACCTCCGAACGCACCACCAATTTCGGCTCCGCTGGTTCCAATGTTGACATTGGAAATTCCACAATCAGATCCTCTCCAGGAAAGGAATTTCTCTGCTTCCTGCAAACGGTTGGTAAAAATGGAGGAGGACAATCCTTGCTTTACATTATTTTGAATGGCGATGGCCGTTTCAACCGGACCATCATATTTTATAAGATAAAGTATGGGTGCAAAGGTTTCTTCCTGCACCATCTGGTAATGATTTTCGGCCTCAACAATGGCCGGCCTTACATAACAACCTGCCAGTTTTGTGTCAACCAGAGTTCCACCAGTAATCAATTTTCCTCCTTCTTTTTGCACAGATTCTAATGCATGGAAAAATGCCTTTTGCGCATGTTCATCTACCAAAGGTCCAACCAACACACTACTTTCCAGCGGGTTGCCAATTGGCAACTTTTCATAGGCAGCCACCATTCTGGATTTTACTTCTTCATATTGACTGGCATGAACAATGAGTCTTCGGGTACTGGTACAGCGTTGACCACACGTGCCAACAGCTCCAAAAACCGTACTTCGGATGGCCATATTCAAATCGGCATCCTCTGCAATGATTACAGCATTGTTTCCACCAAGCTCTAACAAGGATTTTCCCAGTCGTTGAGCAACGGTTACCGCAACCGCTTTTCCCATTCTGGTTGAACCAGTAGCAGAAACCAGGGCAACATCATGGTTGGCAGACATGGCCTGACCAACAGCTGCACCACCAATAACCAATGAAAAAATTCCTTCCGGTAAATTATTATCCTTCAATACTTTTTCCAAAAGGTGCTGGCAGGCAATGGCTGTAAATGGAGTTTTTTCAGAAGGCTTCCATATACAAACATTACCACAAACAGCTGCCAAAGCGGCATTCCAGGCCCAAACAGCTACAGGAAAATTAAAGGCAGAAATGATCCCGACGATTCCAAGTGGATGCCATTGCTCCATCATCCGGTGTTCTTTTCTTTCGGAATGCATGGAAAGGCCATACAACTGGCGGGAAAGTCCGACAGCAAAATCGCAGATGTCAATCATTTCCTGCACTTCGCCCAGACCTTCCTGATAAATTTTACCCATTTCTATGGAAACCAATTTGCCCAGAGCCTCCTTATTTGCCCTCAAAACCTCGCCGTATTGACGAATGATTTCACCCCTTTTTGGGGAAGGAATGGCTGACCAAACCGGATATGCCTCCTTTGCTTTTGATACAATCTTTTGAAAATCAGACTCATTTGCAGCTGCCACTGAACCGATTAAGGAGCCGTCAATGGGTGAAGAAATCGTAAAAACTTCTGAAGAAGTTGTTTTTTGCCATTCAAGGCCAGTTGAAGAACCTTTGTGTAAATTACTATTTATGCCAAGTTCATTAAAAATACTGGCTATTACTTCCTGTGTCATTATATAATGGTGTATGATTTTAAATCGCTAAAAAAATATGGTACAAATTACTTACCAAGAATATTGTACAATACCAAAAGAGTGGTTACAGTTGAAAGGATCAGATTCACCGTTGGTAAATTTAACCTGAAACTTTTTGCCTTCGATGGTTCCACATAGAGTACATCGTTGGGCAGTAAAAAATAATTGCCACTTTCCACAATTGATCTATCTGTCAGGTCCAGGTTAGAAATTTGAACTTTACTGCCAATTGTTCTGATCAGTTTTATTTTATGTCTGTTTCCCAGATCAGTCATATCGCCTGAATAACCAAGTACTTCCAATATTGAAACCCGGTCATTGTAAATATGATGGATTCCTGGATTTTTAACTTCCCCAAGAATTGTCACTTTAAAACTGACCAACTTTATCTTGACCAATGCATTGGTAGCAAACTTCTCGATCTTATCAGCCAAAATTTTGGAGATTTCAACAATGGTTTTGTCCCGAACAAAAACCTCACCTAAAAGAGGAAAAATAATGTTTCCCTTTTCATCCACCGTATATCCTGTTAAAAACAGCTGAGCGGGGTTAATAATACCCATCATATTGCCATTTGGACCTTCAACATTAAAAGGCTGAACAGAAGCTGGGTCCTGGCTAAGAACTTTAATATTCAACACATCTCCATATTGAACTTTATAAGTGGAAACCTGAGCCTGGTATTCCGTTGTTTGGAAATTTGGAAGCCTCGATTCTGCTTTATCACCTTGAAGATAAACGAGTTTCTTGTTTGGAACACAAGATTGGAAAACCAAAAAAAGAACCAGAAGGAATGGCAAAAAAGATCTTGCTTTCAAAAAACTTAAGTAAAAATTGGAAGTGCAAAGATAAAGGGAATTACTGAAAAGTATTTTAGGAAAGGAAGACCTGGGAAAAGGTAGTGATTCCAATTTTTCAAAGTGGTTTTGCAAAAGGATAAGCGTAGTTTTGCAAAATTTAGATTTCGAATTGCCACTTTTTCAAAAACATGAACGCCTTTGCCTGAAAAAGGATATTGCCGAACTTTTCGAAAAAGGCCAGAAATCAACATGTTTTCCATTCAGGATAATTTTCAATGCAACTTTTAGTATTTATCAAATGCCTGTTTTTGTTAGCCCTGAGCATGACGATGAAGAAACACAAACCCCCGAATTTGAATTAAAAGCTCAAATTTTAGTTTCCGTTTCAAAACGAAATTTCAAAAATGCAAGCGACCGAAACCGGCTAAAAAGACAAATCAGAGAAGCTTATCGATTAAAAAAAGATGACTTTTTTAAAAAGATAAATGACCACTTAGCACAAAATACCAATCTGTTAATTCATATCGGTTTTATTTACACCTCGAAAGTGAAAGAACCGTATTCCTTGATAGAGAGAAAAATGGAAAAATCTTTAGAAGAAATAGCCAATAAAATCAAGCATTAACGAATAAATAAAATGTTTAAAATACTAAATTTCAAAGGCTTACTTATTATTGCAGCAGCTGGATTGCTCGCTATTGCTGCGCAAAATCCATCAGAAAAATACTTCGAAATAGCCAAGAACCTGGACATTTTTGCGACACTCATCCGGGAGGTTAATTCATATTATGTAGACGATATCAACCCAAACCGAATGGTAAAATCCGGAATTGATGCGATGCTGAATACCCTTGATCCATACACCAACTATATTCCAGAGGATGAGATTGAAAATTACCGAACCATGACTACAGGTTTGTACGGTGGAATTGGTGCAATAATAGGAAGGAGAAAAGATAGAAACATTATTCTAATGCCCTATAACGGTTTTCCAGCGGACAAAGCAGGTTTAAAAATTGGTGATGAAATTCTTGAAGTAGATGGTTTTGATGTAAAGAAAAAAAGCTCAAACGACGTTAGCAAATTGCTGAAAGGCCAGGCTGGGACGAAAGTGAAACTCAAAGTTCTAAAATTAGGAAAAACGGCTCCTGAAATTATTGAATTTCAAAGAGAACGTATCAAGGTGGACAATGTGCCTTATTTTGGAATGATTTCAGAGGGAATCGGATATGTACAATTGTCTGAATTTACTTCAGATGCGTCCAGAGATGTTAAAAAAGGTATAGAAGATTTAAAAGCAAAAGGTGCTCAAAAATTAATTTTCGACCTGCGGGATAATCCTGGAGGACTTCTGAATGAGGCTGTAAATATTTCAAACCTGTTTATTCCCAAGGATAAATTGGTGGTGAACACAAAAGGAAAAGTGGCAGAATGGGTAAAAGAATACAGAGCCTTAAATCCACCTTTTGATACTGAAATTCCAATTGTAGTACTGGTTAGCGGAAGGTCAGCCTCTGCTTCGGAAATCGTTTCAGGCGTTATTCAGGATTATGATCGAGGCGTTTTAGTTGGACAAAAGTCATTTGGAAAAGGTTTGGTTCAAACTACCAGGCCACTTACCTACAACAGCCAATTAAAAGTAACTACGGCCAAATATTATATTCCAAGTGGAAGATGTATTCAAGCTATCGATTATTCTAACAGAGGTGCTGATGGCTCAGCAAAAAAGGTGGCAGATTCCCTTCGGATTGCCTTTAAAACCGCAAATGGAAGACCTGTTTACGATGGCGGAGGCGTTAGTCCGGATGTAGATGTAAAACGAGAACCATATGCTGCCATAACTACCAGTCTGGTTAGTAAAGATTTAATTTTTGATTACGCTTCTGTATATTATCTGGCACATGCAAGCATTGCCAAACCACTTGATTTTCAAATAACTGATGCTGAATTTGCTGAATTCACAAATTGGTTGAAAAACAAAGAATATGACTACACTACAAAAGTTGAAACCACTATAAAAGATCTTACTGCCACAGCTCAAAAAGAAAAATACTTTGATGAAATTAAGGACCAATTGGAAGTTTTGAAAATCAGAATGGCCCACAACAAAGAACACGATCTTGAAAAACATAAAGCTGAAATAAAAGAAGTTTTAGAACAGGAGATCGTTTCCCGTTACTATTTCGAAAAAGGGGCAAAAGAAGCTTCCTTTGATGATGATCCTGAAGTTAAGGAAGCCATCAAAATTCTAAATGATCCAGTCAGATACCAGCAGATATTAACTGCAAAAAAGTAAGGTATTATTGTAGGGAGGAAAAATCCCAGGACTTAGAATTGTTGTAAAATATTTCTCCATTTTTAAGAGACAAGGGCGAGTTAATATTGTTAGAATAGATTTTTCCTGTTCCCAAACCTTGTGGCAAAGTTGGCCGGTACTGGGCAGCCAATTGAGCAATTGCATTCAAACCAATATTGCTTTCCAGCATTGAGGTAATCCACCAGGCAATTCCAAAATCTTCTGCCATTTTTATCCATTGATTACTTTGACCCAATCCGCCAACTAAAGAAGGTTTGATGACAATAAATTGAGGTTCAACTGCTTCCAGTAAGCTGTACTTATGTCGATCGAGTGGTTTCCCAATCAATTCTTCATCCAAAGCAATTGGGATAGGCGAAGATTTACAAAGATCAGCCATTGCCTCCCATTGATTAATTCCAATGGGTTGCTCGATGGATTCTATTTCAAAAGGTGCCAATTGCTCCAATTTCTTGAAGGCTTTGTTTGCAGGCCAGGCACCATTAACATCCAATCTGATTTTCACCTCAGAAGCAGGCATTTCCGATCTTATTTTTGAAATCATATCCAATTCCTCAGACCAGTCCAATGCCCCGATTTTTAATTTGATGGTTTCAAAACCCTCATTTCTTTTTTCCCTTGCCTGTTGCTCCATGGTTTTTATTGGATTCATCCAGACCAAACCGTTTATAGGTACATTCCATTCTCCGGCTTTAAAAACCGGGTCGCAAATCAATTGAGTACCACCGTTTTCCCAATCCAGCCAAACGGTTTCCCAGGCAAACCAGGCAGCTGGCATCCAGTTTCCCGCAAAACCTTCCATCCAAATTGAACTGATGTTTTCCCAATTTCTGGGTTTGGTATGAAGTTTTGGCAAAAGAAAATCGCCAAGATTTCTCAATTGTTCATCAAAAGTATCTGGATTTTCCGGACTCAAACCTGGCAATAATCCTGCTTCTCCCCAACCAATTACGTTTGGAAAATCAGAATGTCGCAAACAAATAAACCAGGTCTTCTTTTCGGTAAGCACGCCACGACTTGTACCCGCATCAAACTGAAAATGAAGTGTATATGGAATTATTTCGAATGAAAACATGAAAAGAAAATTGAGAATTTAAATATTCATTTTAAAATAGGAAAAACCAAAAGGAACCTAGGAAGAAAATAAAGTTGAAATTAAAAAGGCCAATTTTATAATTACCACCTGCAAATACCTGATTATCTATTATTTCAACTTTTTGGTTTGGGTTATTTTACTGTCCATTTTAATGGCATTTCTGAAAAGCCCAATAAAAGTAATAATTGTGGCTTAAAAGGAATTAAGATTCAAAAGATGCTAAAGTATACAACAAATTGATTGAATCAACGCGATTTAATCATTATAAATTATCCAGGATATTTCGAGCCTAAAATTTATTTTAGAAACTAAAAGCTGTTTTCAATTAGTTGTAGAGGTCCTCTTTTGTATATCCTTATGAAAATTTTTATAATTATACCAACCGTTGACCCAAAAGCAAGAATTGCTCCGCCACGCAATAAAATTGAAATGCTTAAACTTTAGCCGAAAAGTATTTTGCAGGTTGCCCTCACTACTACAAGAAAAGAACCTAGAATCCAAAAAGTACCAAGTGGTTTCATAAGATTAATGTCAAAGGGATATTTATAAATTTAAGCAAAAAAAAAGCGACTTGAAAGCCGCTTTGCAAATATTTAAACCAATTTTTATCGGTTGTATTTTTTGTTGAATTTCTCCACGCGGCCAGCAGCGTTGAAAGCTTGCTTTTTACCTGTGTAAAATGGATGTGAAGCAGAAGAAACCTCTACTCTTACCATTGGATATGTGTTGCCATCTTCCCAAACAATGGTCTCCGCTGAGGTCATTGTTGAACGGGTAAGGAATTTGAAATCGCTTGAGGAATCTGCAAAAACGATTTGATTATATTTAGGATGGATATCGGCTTTCATCGTCAAAAATTTTCGGACCGCAAAAGTAGTATAATTTTGGTTCGAACAAAACCTCGGCTTAAAAATAGTTTAAAAATCCATTGAATTCCATTTCAAAAGCTAGGGATTAGATTTTTTCTCTTTGTTTTTCAGCAAGTTATCCTTTGTTTTTCTTTTCCTTAAAAAAATTAGACCTTCGAGGCATTAGATTTGCAGGTTATTGATTCAAAATAGTATAAAAAGCGCATGACAAATTTTCTGGACCAGCTCAATGACGTTCAACGAAAGGCAGTTACCCATTCGGAAGGACCAAGTATGATCATTGCAGGGGCGGGTTCAGGTAAAACCAGAGTACTTACTTTTCGAATTGCATATTTGCTTTCAAAAGGAGTGGAACCGTATAACATTTTGTCGCTAACCTTCACAAACAGAGCGGCAAAAGAAATGCGCAATCGGGTGGAAGCACTGGTTGGAAGCCATGCCAAAAGCCTTTGGATGGGTACTTTTCACTCGGTTTTTGCCAAAATTCTACGAACTGAGGCGCCAAAACTCAATTTTCCTCAAAACTTTACAATTTATGATACAGATGACTCCAAGTCATTAATCAAGAGTATTTTGAAGGAAATGAGCCTGGACGATAAAACCTACAAACCAGGCCAGGTGCTTTCAAGGATTTCATCAGCCAAAAACAGATTGATTTCCTGGGATCAATATGCCAAAGATCCGGAATTGGTGATGGAAGACGAGGCAACCGGAAAGCCCCAAATGGCCAAAATTTTCCAAATGTATCAAACCAGAGCGTTTCGGTCTGGAGCTATGGATTTTGATGATATACTATTCTTTACAAATGTTCTGTTCAGGGATCATTTGGATGTTCTCAATAAGTATCAACAAAAGTTTCACCATGTACTGGTTGATGAGTACCAGGATACAAACCTTGCTCAATATTTGATTGCCAGAAAGTTGGCGGCGGTTCGAAGAAATATTTGTGTGGTTGGAGACGATGCACAAAGTATTTATGCATTTCGTGGTGCGGACATTCACAACATTCTGAATTTTGAAAAAGACTATCCAGATGCTGAGATATTCCGCCTGGAGCAGAATTATCGATCCACACAAAACATAGTGGAGATTGCCAATTCGGTTATTCGCCACAACAAAGCCCAATTGAAAAAAAACGTTTGGACTTCCAATCCTCAGGGAGAACCAATTGAAGTTTTAAAAGCCGAATCAGACAATGAAGAGGCCAGAATGGTGGCACAATCTATTTTTGAGGAAAAAGTAAAATCTGTTTGCAAAAACAAAGATTTCGCCATTTTATATAGAACCAATGCCCAATCCAGGCCTTTGGAGGAGGCTTTGCGAAAACTGAATCTTAAATATAGGATCATTGGTGGCCTTTCTTTTTATGACAGAAAAGAAATTAAAGACTTGATGGGCTATCTACGTTTGGCTATTAACCAGAATGATGAGGAAGCTTTTAAGCGGGTAATCAATTATCCCAAAAGAGGAATTGGCGATACGACCCTTGCCAAAATTCAAGTTGTGGCCAATGATAATGGTGTGCCTATTTGGGATGTAGTTTCCAATATCAAGTTGGTATTGCAGGGAAAAGCAGTAGGTGAAATAGAATCATTTGTAAACCTGATCAGGAGTTTTTCTATTTTAGCGACGGCCAAAAATGCTTTTGAGGTGGTGGACCATATTGTCAAAGCTTCTGGTATTATCAGGGATCTAACCGCAGATAAAAGTATTGAAGGTATTGGCCGTTATGAAAATATTCAAAGTTTACTATCTGGTGTTCAGCAGTTTGTCAATGATCCTGAGACGGAAGAACCAAGTTTGGCGGTTTATCTTTCTGATGTTGCTTTGTTGACCGATGAGGACAGAAATAAAAAAGAAGAAGATGCCATCACTCTTATGACCATACACTCCAGCAAAGGTTTGGAGTTTAAAAATGTGTTTCTGGTTGGCTTGGAGGAAGAACTTTTTCCATCCATGATGATGACTGGCAGCCGGGAAGATTTGGAGGAAGAACGCCGTCTGTTTTATGTAGCTGTAACCCGTGCTGAAAATAAATTGACCTTTTCCTATGCGGGAAGTCGTTTTCGATTTGGTACAGTTCGTTCTATGGAGCCAAGTCGTTTCCTAAATGAAGTGGATGCCAAATATCTGAAAGTGAGTAAAAAGCTGGACATGGAGGAGTCTTCTGGGATCCGGTTTTCAGATCAGTTTAAAAGGCCATCTGGCAAAACAAACGCACCTGCACAACCACAAATCGTAGCGCATACACCTTCTGCTAATTTCATACCAACAGACGTATCAAAGTTAGAAGTTGGGCTTCGGGTAGAGCATCAGAAATTTGGCTTTGGCGTTGTGCAGGAACTGGATATCCAAAGTCCGGATAAAAAAGCTAAAATCCTTTTTGATAACAATGGCGAGAAAACGCTGATTTTAGGTTTTGCTAAGCTGATGGTTTTGAATTAGTTCAAAGTTATGAGTTCAGAGTTCAGAGTTTTGAGTTGTCAATGCCTAAAAATTGTTGACCGTTATTGACCACTTTCATCCGTTGTTATTGTAGAAAATAGACTAGGATTCTGAGGCCTTGTTTGCAGAGCATTATTGG
>JBIPOE010000077.1:0-19435 GCA_044379485.1 Catalimonadaceae bacterium | reverse complement strand
CCAAAGTTTTTTGTTTTCCAGAAGAATCCAAGGACCGCAAATTGGCTTTGAACTCCTTTTTGTCCACATCTGTCCCGATGCAGTATCGAAGTGTTTTTTCCATCTTTTTAAATTGTTAATAAATTGATTTAAAGCCACTCTAAGCACTTTTGATAAACTTCACTCACGATTAATTCTGGATCGAAATACAATGAAAACGTCCGTAGGTACTGTTCAGTCTTAACAAAAGAAACAGGCTGGGATATTCCTCAGGATCAATATCACTAATTAAGCGTATTTAGAGCGCAGTTAAAGTTACCCAGCCTGCTCTTAGAGCAATTCAAAATTGCACTTTTTTAGGATGCTAATTCTGAATTACAAAGATGTGAGAGCGCTGCGCTAACTCTCAGGATAGGAGATAACTCAAATAGGGGTATCTAATCCAACTTTTTTTCCTGATCAGAAAAGGATTTTTTTGTAACCTAAATTTTTTGTTTAACCCTCATTGAAATTAGTCTTTGATTTGAGTTTGGATTTTTTTTAATAAATTCAATTACCCTTTTTGTTCTTAACTCTCGCCCTTTCCTATTTAAATGATATGGAGAGTCGAAAAATAAACTATCATTAAAGACCAAATCAATCGGCTTATTCAAAATCTCCATGTTTAGATTATTGGATATATCACCTGATAATTTTAGTAAAGCTGCCTGATTTCGGTTAAACTCGGTGGCTCGGAGAACAGGATAAAGAAAATAGACTTTCACATTTTTTGATTTTGCAAAATCAAAAAATTCGTTTAGCTCGTTGACGCCATTCCATATCCGGTAAGGCCAAACATTATCGTCTGCTGGACCTTTGTTTACATTCGCAAAAATTGGAAGTTTTAAATCTAGATGAGCAATAATATCTCCGTGGCTATTAAAGGCTTCTCTGGAATATATCTGAATTTCTCGTTTTAAGTTATTAGTTGACTTCTTGAATTTCATGTCTGAACTTTTTTGGTCTTTTTCATATGACTTAATGTTATTTCGGGTTTTATATATCTCATAAGATATTTCCTCTATCAAATTAAAGTTGTAGTACTTAAAAGCTTCATTATAATATTTACTGCAGAGTTTTTTAAGCCCATAAGATCCTTCAGAATCCAGAAAGTATTCAATGGATAAAAAAACAACATCACCATTTTTAACTGTATTTTTCAATTCGGTTAAAATAAAGTTTAAGCCTAAGCCGGCATGAAGACCTAAATTGACAACAGGTACAGCAAACTCTTCTTCTAACATTTTACTATCTAATCCATATGCTAAGTTTGATCCACCAGAAAAAATTATTTTTGGACCATTAATATTGTTAAGTCTATTATGTTTATCAATTATTGCAGCTATATAGTCGTTGGATGCAATATTTTTAGGCATAGAAATGAATTTAATAACATTATATAGCAAGAGAATAATTAAAGTAAATAGGATAGTAGATATTATGAACTTTTTCATTGGTTCAAAATTGAAAATATATAAATTGTTGTTCATTTCCCGTAAATATGAAAATAAAAAATATAATAACACAATAAAATATCCATCTAAATGGTTTGAACCAGCCAATGATAAAATTAGCGATTGCATATTGGTGTTCTCGGCCAAACCACTCGATAATAACAAAAAGTAAAACTAAGGAAGGTATAGTATATCCGATTTCCCATAAAAAGTTGTAAGTTTCGATGTAAGAACTTTTCTGATAAAAATCAGAAAATATTTTGTATGAAATACTTAATGACTGATTTATAGTATCTGATCTAAAAAAAATCCAGGCAAAAACTGTAAGACTAAAAGTAATTAACATTGAAAAAAACTCTTTTAATGTCGGCAAGTTTCTTCCTTTGGCGACAATATCTAGATTTATTCGATTGGATTTAAATATTATCGAAGGCATTATATATAAAGCATTTAGAAAACCCCACATGATAAAAGTCCAATTTGCACCATGCCAAAAACCACTAATTAAGAAAATAATAAAAGTGTTCCGTATTTTCATCATTATTCCTCCTTTGCTACCGCCTAATGGAATGTAGATATAATCCTTAAACCAAGATGATAGTGAAATGTGCCAACGTCTCCAAAATTCAGCAATGTCCCGTGAAAAATATGGAAAAGCAAAGTTTCTTAATAGGTCTATTCCAAACAGTCTGGCTGTACCTAACGCAACGTCAGAGTATCCGGAGAAGTCGCAATAAATTTGAAAAGAAAAGAATAAAGCGCCGAGTCCAAGAGTACTGCCCCTGTATTCATCAGAATTGTTGAAAATCAAATTTGCATATTCTCCGCAATTATCGGCTATTACAATTTTCTTAAATAGCCCCCATAAAATTTGCCGTAAACCATCAACTGCCTTTGAATAATCAAAGGCCCTTTTTTTAAGAATCTGAGGCAGCAGATGGGTGGCTCTTTCAATTGGACCGGCTACAAGCAAAGGGAAAAAGCTAACAAAAACTGAATATACAATGAAGTTCTTTTCAGGTTCAATTCTGTTTTTGTAGAGATCAATTACATAGGATAAACCATGAAAAGTATAAAATGAAATGCCTACAGGCAAAATCAAGTGCAATGCACCTAGATTGGCCTCAATTCCTAAAAGTGTTAAGGCATCAGCAAATGAAGTTGCGAAAAAGTTATAATATTTAAAAGCTCCAAGAAAACCAAGGTTAATTCCAATGCTAAACCACAACCAAAACTTTTTTGACCTTAGATTTGATGATTCATAAATTTTGATACCTGTGAAGAAGTCTAAGAAAGTCGAGAAAATTAATAGAAACATAAACCGCCAATCCCAACATGCATAAAAAAAGTAGCTCGATATAAGAAGTAAAATATTTTGAAGTTTTAAATTCCCTCTGGTCCCAAACCAGTAAAGAATAAAAACGATTGGTAAGAATATTGCAAAGTCTATGGAGTTAAAAATCATACTGAGTGTTTGTCTTGCCTAGAGCAAGTTGTTTTTTGATGTCTTATGTTTGTTTTTTGAAATTATTTTAAAGTGAGTCAGTTGTAAAAATAGTATAAAATGAAGCTTTATGGTGCAATGAGATTTACATTTTTTTTAAATAATTGACTATTAATTTGTTAGATTATAATTTTTATGTTGTTTTTAAATTACACTAACAAAGAGAACACTTTGTTTCTTTCTTAAATTGTTTGACAAAATTAGAAATAGATCTAAGCTGAACATTAGATTTATTCGTTTTCCAAGTTCAAATTCTGGGAATGTTCAACTAACTGTGTCAGGTGTTGAATCTGTTGTCAAAGTTAATGAATATGTCCTGTTGAATTGCAGACCAGTTAAAGATCTGGCCATTCCACCTTGTTTGGGCATTTGGCACTGCCAGATAGATGAGCTTTAGGATTGCCTTTTCTGAATTGAAAGCCCCTTTGGTTTGGTCACTTTACGGATCATTCGGTGGTAGCTTTCGATCGGATTGGTGGTGTAAATCAATCGCTTGAGTGCCTGGCGGTATTTGTAGATATGGGCCAGGCGGTCCCGATAGAAGTGGAAATCCTTTTTGCGCCCTTCGGCAGGCTTGTTATAGATACCATATTGAGGGCGCAAAAAGCCCCGATGAATCGGGATTTCGCTACACTACAATTGGAACGGATAGCGGAAATTGTCCGCCATAATTACAAATCCTCCTCCCGAACCAACATTAAAATGGATGAATGGGGAACGATCAGATATTTTTCGCCTTCGTACATCACCTCAAACATGTTTCTGGCCATGAAAAGAGCCACATCGCCTTCCTTGGCCTGAAGGGGAATGTAGCGAAGTCGCTCTTCTTCAGGCTTCCAGCTTTCCTGTTCATCGGAAGACGGAATGGCATAACCAGGCCCAACCTGAAGTACATATCCGCTGTGAATGGGTTCTTTTTCTACCACAGTTTGGGGCAAATACAAACCCGATTTGGTTTGTTCTGAAAATGCTTTGGGTTGGATCAGGACCTTGTCGCCAACCAAAATGAATTTTCGGATTTTATTGTCTGGTGTTAATAACATTGTGGATTGTTGTTCAAGATTTAGGGAATATGTTTTTTAAATCAATTACTGCTTAGCATTTTGGCATTCCACCATTTGAGAAATTTAGGAAAAACTCTGGCCATAGTTTTGTGGTCATGATGTCCGTTTCCGACTTCTACATATTCAATTTCTTTTCCGGATTCGTAGCCTTTGGCGTTTAATTCCCGAATCAAATCGAGGGTATCGCCAATAGAATCTATCAAACCATCGCCATCTCTGTCGGCATGTTCATCCAGCCAACCTATTTGAAACCAAAGGTTCAGATCCTTTTTGGTGTTTGATTCTTTTACAAGTTGCAGGGCAATCCGATCTGAAGGCTGGTAATTTTCTTCCAAAGATTTTGAGCGCCACCAGAAACTTCCGGAAAACAAGCCAGCTGTTCCAAAAACCTCTGATTGATGCCAGGCGATGTCAAATGCAGACAAAGCACCCAGGGAAAATCCTGCAATGGCTCTATCTGCCGCATTCTGACTTACAGGAAAATGTGCCTTAATCCAAGGCAATAATTCCAACTCAATAAATGCTGAATAGTCTGCTGCTTTTGCACCTCTTTTTGCAAAATCTGGTTTGTGAGAAACGCCATATTCCTGTTTTCTTTCTCCTACATGTACCGCTACAGCAAGCGTGGGTTGGATAATGCCGGTAGCCACCGCCTCGTTCATCACATTTGGAAGTTGGAAAGAACTTGCATCTTGACCGTCGTTCAAAACCAATAGCTTCAATTGTGTTCCAGCTTCAAAATCTGGTATTACTATGTCCAAAAGTACCTCTCTTTGGAGGTGCTTACTTTCGAGAGAAAATCTTTTCATTAATTCGGCTAAAACCAGTTGCAAACTTAGCGAAATCAATTTTCGGGCCTCAGACATTTTGAAATTGAATTCCAACAATTCATCATTTCAACAGAAAAAAGAAATGATTTGGCATTGATTTGCCAACAAAAAGCCATTCGGTCCATTTTTGAATAGCTTTGCCTTTTGATTTTATTTATTCATGCACCTTAGAAAAATAACAATTGCTTTGGCCATTCTGGCATTGGCCTCAAATGCATCATCCGTTTTCGCACAGACCAATCAGGTTAAATTTATTGATAAAGCCAATATGGATTTGTCTGTAAAACCTGGCGATGATTTTTACAATTATTGTAGTGGAACCTGGGTAAAAAATAATCCGGTTCCAGCCAAAGAAACCAGATGGGGGAGTTTTAACCAGCTCAGGGAGTTTAACATTCAGGCTGTTAAAAAAATTCTTGAAGCCACTGCTGCGGATAAAAATGCCATAATTGGATCATCCAGCAAACGGGTTGGAGATTTTTATGCAGCAGGAATGGATAGTCTGGCTTTGGAAAAATTAGGGTATAGTCCAATACAGCCTTATCTCTCAAGAATAGATAAACTTTCTACCAAACAAGCCATAATTGAAGAATCTAACTATATGAGGACCATTGGTTTGGCAAGTCCAATGTTTGGTTTTTATGTAGCGCAGGACAGGAAAAATGTAGAAAAAATGGCTTGTCAACTTGGGCAGGGTGGAACCTCACTTCCGGATAGGGATTATTATTTAAAGTCTGATGGGCGAAACCCAGCCATTCAGGAAGCATTTAAGAAATACATCTTTAGCTTGTTTCTTTTGATTGGAGAAAAAGAGGAAAAGGCTCAAAGCCACGCCAACACAATATTTGAACTTGAGAAAAAACTAGCTGCAGCCCAAATGTCCAGAGTTGAAATGCGGGATCCTTATAAGACTTACAACAAGTTTTTGATTGCAGATTTTAGTAAAACCACTCCCAATTTTAATTGGTCACAAATTTTAGGTCAGCTTAAAGTAAATGGGGTAGACACCATTCTGGTAGGCAATCCGGCTTTTTTTGCCTCGGTGGATAATTTATTAAACACAACCTCATTAGAGGATTGGAAAATTTATTTGAAATGGAATGTGCTGAAAGGATCGGCGTCTTTGTTGAACAACGCTTTTAGTACCGCCTCATTTTCTTTTTCACAAGTTTTATCCGGGCAAAAAATACAAACACCCAGATGGCAAAGAATGTCCTCTGCCACAGATGGTTCAATAGGCGATTTACTAGGGGAATTGTATGTGAAGGAATATTTTAAACCAGAGGCAAAAGCAAGAATGGATGTTCTGGTTGAAAATTTACGGAAGGCATTTGCCAAAAGAATAAACCAATTGGATTGGATGAGCGCAGAAACCAAGAAAAAAGCGCAGGCAAAACTAGCGGCATTCCGACCAAAAGTGGGCTATGCCAGCAAATGGAAAGATTATAAAGGTTTAGTGATAGATAGAACCAAACATTTTGAAAATTCATTAAATGTTGGAAAATGGTCTTATGAATTCATGATCAGTCAGTTGGGCAAACCAATCGACAGAGAAAAATGGAATATGACACCACCAACAGTGAATGCCTATTACAACCCAACTATGAATGAAATCGTATTTCCTGCCGGCATTTTGCAGTTTCCATTTTTTGACCCAAAGGCTGATGATGCCGTAAATTATGGCGGAATTGGTGCTGTAATAGGCCATGAAATGTCGCATGGATTTGACGACAGTGGCAGCAAATATGATGCAGATGGAAACCTGAAAAACTGGTGGACAGAAGAAGACAAAATAAAGTTTGAAGCTAAAACTGTGGCTTTGGTAAAGCAATTCGATGCTTATACGGTTTTGGATACCATTCATGTAAATGGCAAGTTGACCGTAGGGGAAAATATTGGCGATCTGGGTGGATTGAACGTTGCTTATGAGGCATTTAAAATGACTCCCCAAGGATCTTCATCAGAAAAAATAGATGGATTTACCCCAGACCAACGGTTTTTCCTTTCCTGGGCCCAAGTTTGGCGTGGCAATATTTTACCACAAACAGCAGCTCAATTTATTATTACCGACAACCACTCACCAGGGGAATATCGAACAATTGGTGCACCTGTAAACATGGATGCCTGGTATGATGCATTCGGCGTAAAACCTGGGGACAAATTGTATAAAAAGCCAGAGGAAAGAATTCAAATCTGGTAAAATCAAGCCATGAACTTAAAACCAATGGTTCCTTAAAATTTAAAAGAGTGGATTTCAGAAAATTTCTGATGTACAGCCATTCCTGAAAGTTTTAAGGAATCAATTTCCTTTTCACTTAATCTTTCACCGATAAATAGGTTGGAACTTTTCTTGTGGAAAAGGCGGTTGTTCATCAACTTATCCCAATTTCTGGTGTTGGTTGGTAAATATGTTGCGCCTTCTAAAATTAGAGTAGGTCGTTTAAAATCAATTACTTGGGCTGTCGTATAAGTTTTTATCATTTCGTTTCTATTCCTAAAATTTGAAGGAAAGCTCAAAAACGAATCGTTTTCAAAATGGATAATTGAAAGTAAAAAAGAACTTATTGGGATGGCAACTTGTACTGGTTTTCTAAAGATTGAAATCCAGCCTAAAAGTCCTGAAAGTAAAGCTGGAAAAGCATAAGCCCATTCAAATGGAAAAAAAACAAAAAAGGCCAAAGCAATAATTCCAGATTTCTTATATTCGGTTAGGGCTTTTCTGTTTGATAAAATTCCTGCCAAAAGGAACAAATAAACAGTCAGCAATGGACCTGCCTGTTTGAAAAGGAAGAAAATTCGGCCAGCGTAAAACTGAATTCCGGTTTCAAAAGAAGTAAATGGGGAAGGATTTTTACCAAAAGACCAAAAGAGATAAAATCCAAAGGAGGCAGCCAGTACATAAAAAGGAAAATGTGGCTTTGCATTTTTTGAATAAAAGAAAGGAATCAAAAACAAAAAAAACTCCAGCCTGGTAAAAACTATGAAAAATGAGAAGCCCCAAAACAGCCAGTTAAACCTATTTTTTCTTGCCTGAAGTGCTTCAAAAAATAAAACCCAGACGAGCATATATTCCATTGATGAGCTGGCTGCTTCGGTAAATACTGGCAAAACCATCAATGTCAATCTGGCAATAAGCAGTTGAAAACCAGACAGAAATGGAAAGTATTTTCCCAGTCTCCACAAAAAAACCGATGCAAGAAAAAGATTAAAAAAATTGCTCCAAAACCAGTTTTGATTAGGTTGAATCAACACCAACAAGAATTCATAAACAGGATTCCCAAAAGATCTGGCCGGGTCATAAGTTTCACCAAAATAAAGTTTTTGAGCCGTTTGGGCCATTAGCCAGGCATCGGTATCTTCCCCAAAACCCAATTTGCAAAGCGCAAAGGCATATCCCAACCAAAGAATCAAAAAAAAACAAAAGACAACTCGCTCAACTGTAAAATTAACGCTCATTTGTTTGTTTATTTGCCACTTATCCAAATTTTTGCTCGGCCAACAGGTCTGGCACCGTTTTGGTGCAATCAATTTCAAACATATCGATTCTCATTCAAATGATTCTTAGTAAATTTTTCAATCGTATTTTTTCAAGCCTTCTTATTGGAGGTGTCGCGGTTTCAATGTCCTCTTGTGGATATAACGACATGGTAACCAAACAAGAGGCCGTTTCTGGTGCATGGAGCCAGGTGCAAAATGTGTATCAGCGAAGGTCGGATCTGATTCCAAATCTGGTGAATACCGTGAAAGGAGCCGCCAATTTTGAGCAAAAAACCTTAACTGATGTGATGGAAGCCAGAGCAAAAGCAACTCAGGTTACGATCAAGGCCGATGATTTGAGTCCTGAAAAAGTAAAACAATATCAACAAGCACAGCAAGGTTTGAGTTCAGCTTTAAGTCGTTTGATGGTGGTTTCTGAAAACTATCCAAACCTGAAAGCCAACCAAAACTTTTTGGAACTTCAATCGCAATTGGAAGGAACCGAAAACCGGATTACAGTTGAACGTATGAAGTTTAACGAAACTGTTCAGGACTATAACACCTACATCCAAAAGTTTCCCAACAATATGACAGCCAAATGGTTCGATTTTGCTAAAAAGGGTTACTTCGAGGCAGACCAGGCCGCTCAAAAGGCTCCTACAGTTACGTTTTAAAGTTTTCAAATTTATTTATTAGAAATGCGATCTCAAAAGAATCGCATTTTTTGTTTTACGGCCAATTATTACTTTTGGTATTCTTCTTTCTCACATTTAAAAATCCAGAGCATTGAATAAAAAAGAACTTGAAACCATATTAAATGCCCAAGCATTCAAAAATGAATTAAACCAATTTTTGGAGGAAGAATCAGATATTTATACAAATATAAAAGGCCAAAATGTTTACGACAAGGGTTTAGTAATCAGCCTTGATGAAATAAGCATAGAGTTTCAAAAATTTGCTTCCACAAAATATGATGAAGCATTTGAAATGGAAGTAACACCGGAGTCAAAAAAAAAATATCCCTACTATGTAAACATTGGCTTTTCACCTTCTAAAAAAAATTTTAAGCCTCAGGTTTTATGCGATTGCCCAGAGTTTGATGACTTTACATTTAGCCCTTGTAAACATGTTGTAGCTACCATTTTATATCTCAATAGAGAAATAGCTGTTTTTTTAGAAGACAATAATGCAAGCGCTGTTTTTTTAGCTTTTGGATTTATCCCCGATAAAATTAATGGCTTGTCTCTAGACAATTTGAGGCTCTCCCAAACGGAATTGGAAAAAAAATTGACTGGTTTAACACCAACTCAAAAGGTGATTTCTTCTGTAACTATTAAGGGCTCCAAAGATTTTGTCTATAAAAACAGTTTTACCAGTTGGGAAATCATGGATGGATTCTTTAAGCATAGGCACGAAGTCAGTAGATTTCCCACCAAAAATTATACCCTCGTCCTTAAAGAAAACGGGAAAATTTGGCAGCATGTAAATAAAAAGAATCAGGAAGTGGAGACAGAGGCAGAAATGGTGGGCAACAATACCATTCGCATCACCAACTCGATTTATGGCTCGCAGCCCGAAAAGGGGATAATCGCTATGCTGGCCTTACAGCTTGAAATGGAACTGCAAGTCAAAAATTCAAAATGGCACAAGCAATTTAATGACTATTCCAAAGAAAAAGCAGAAATTCTGGCACAATACGGCCTGGATGTTGATGACCCCCTGGCAAAGGAATTTGCGTTTGAAATGGATTATTACGGAAACTTTAAAACTTCCAAAACGCCACCAGGATTGCTGAGACTTACGAAGTTCCAAAGTGGAGATATGGAGGCTTTCCAATCGGTATTGAATTTAGAAATAGAAAAACCTCAAGAAAACTTGAATACAATCAAAATAGGCTCAGAACTTTCAGATACAGGAATCTGCTTCAATTTTAATAATGGAGTTGATGCAGATCTTCTGATAGAAGGACTTATTCTAAAGCCTAAAAAAACAGCAGGATTATCCTACACAAGGGTAACTTTAAGGTCAAAATCCGATTTGGAAAAAATCAGTACTATGGAATGGGCCTTGCTTTCCGGTTTGCGGAAAGTGACCTGGGAAATCGCCTTTATGGGTAGATCCTATTATAACATTCCAAATGCTACTGATATCATGAATCTTTCAGGCCAAAATAAAGATTCCTGGCACAGAACTATGCGGGAGGCCATTATCGGTATGAATCAAGGTCTGGAAGGATATGAAAATTTGTACCTCTTACCGGCAGGAGAGTCTGGAAATACCCGAAGCCTTGTCCATGTTCAATATTCCGCTCAGGCAGTTGGTTATAAATTTAAACTGGAAGAGGATAAAAAGCTTATTTCATTAAAACTGGTTCTTTTGTTGGGGGAAAAGGTATTGTCGGAACCGAAAATTCATGGAACTTTTTTTGCGCATGTTGATAATCAAATTCATTTAATTCCCGAAGAACTTTCCAAAATATTGGCAAAAATTCCCGGTGGGATTTTGCGTATTTCAAAAGCTGAAAAGAAAAATTTTATCCAAAAAATCGCAATTCCACTTTCTAAAAATGTAGAGGTCGATTTTAACGGCATTATAAAAGAAGAAGTGTTGGATGTGGAGCCTCAGGCCCGGATTTATCTTTCCGAAATGGATGAAAAGTTTTTACTTTTTAAACCTAAATGGAAATATGGGGAGGTAGAAATTGAGAATAAACCCAACCCATTTGAAGTGTTGGAGTGGGATGAAAAGATGCTCAAAATCATCCGAAAACCAGAGCTGGAGAAAAATTATATTGATGTTTTGAAAAGTGTTCACCCAAACCTATCAAAAGGGCAAAATAGTTTGTTTTATGTCAACTTTAAAGATGCCCTAAGTGGCCCTTGGTTTTTGAAGGCCTATCAACAATTATCAGAGGCGGGTTTTGAAATTCTGGGTTTTGATCAGCTCAAGAAATTCAAATACAATAAAAACAAGGCCAGTCTTAACTTCAGCGTTAGTTCCGGAATAGATTGGTTTGATGTTTCGATAGAGGTGAGTTATGGTGATGAAATTGTCCCTCTGGAAGTCTTGCGCCAGGCCTTTGCGAATGGTAGTCAATACGTGGTGCTTGGTGATGGATCTTTTGGAATGCTGCCCGATGAATGGCTCAAAAAGTTTTCATCCATTTTCAAACTTGGCAAACTGGACAAGGAAACGGGAGATATTAAGGTTAAAAAGCTGCATTGGACCATTATCGATCAGTTTCATGCCCACATAGACGATGCGGCAACTTTGGAGGAATTGAACTATAAAAAGGAAAGGCTAAAATCGATTGAAACCATTCAGGAATCTGCCTTGCCAAAACAGATTAAGGCCAAGTTGAGAGATTACCAGGTTTCTGGTTTTCAGTGGCTTTCACTGCTTCATGAAATGAACTGGGCTGGTTGTTTGGCTGATGATATGGGACTTGGGAAAACTTTGCAAACGATAACTTTTTTGCAACACATTCAAAATCAACATCCAGGAAAAACCCACCTAATCGTTTGCCCAACTTCACTTATTTTCAACTGGGAAAATGAGCTGAAAAAGTTTGCGCCAAAACTAGGTTTTCATATCCACTATGGTGCTGACAGGGAATGGAATGATGAACATTTTGAAAAGCACGATATCGTGATCACCAGTTATGGCAATTTAAGGTCTGACATAGAGCAATTTGTAGCTTTTCGATTTGGATATGTGATTTTGGATGAAAGTCAGGCAATCAAAAATCCGGCTGCCCAAATTTCCAAAGCGGTCAGATTGTTAAAAGCTGATAACCGTTTGGTTTTGAGTGGAACGCCGGTTCAAAATAATACCTTTGATCTGTACTCTCAGTTCGATTTTCTCAATCCGGGTTTGTTGGGTTCTCAGGAATTCTTTAGGAATGAATTTGCCAATCCGATTGATAAAAACGGAGATAAAGATAAAACAGAATTGCTGAGAAAAATGGTCAATCCTTTCATGCTTAGGCGAACCAAAGACCAGGTAGCCAAGGACTTGCCTGCGAAAACAGAAATGATCCTTTGGTGTGAAATGGAAAAAAAACAGCGGATTATTTACAACACCATAAAAGACCAATACCGAAGTGCAGTTCTTGGAAAAATAGAGGAGGATGGCATGGCCAAAAGCGGGATTTATATTTTGCAGGGCTTGCTGAAATTGAGGCAGGTTTGCAACAGTCCGGCCTTACTTTCGGAGGAGGAAAAATACCCAAATGTGAGTGTGAAACTGGAAGAACTGATGCGGGAACTGGAAGAAAACACAGGAGACCACAAGGTTTTGGTTTTCTCGCAATTCACTTCCATGCTGTCTTTGATCGAAAAAGAACTAAGCGCAAAAGGCCTGACATACAGCTACCTGGACGGATCTGTATCGCAAAAAAACCGGAAAATGGCAGTTGATAATTTTCAAAATGATCCTACAATCCGGATTTTCCTGATAAGCCTCATGGCTGGCGGAGTTGGTCTCAACCTTACCGCTGCCGATTATGTTTATCTGGTTGATCCATGGTGGAATCCAGCCGCAGAACAACAAGCCATAGACCGAACGCACAGGATTGGACAGAACAAAAATGTGTTTGCCTACAAAATGATTTGCAAGGACACGGTTGAAGAGAAAATAATTGAGCTTCAAAAAAGGAAAAAAGACCTTGCCTCAGATCTGATTACTGAAGAATCTGGCTTTGTAAAGAAACTGACACGGGATGATGTGGAGTTTTTGTTTGGGTAGAATTTGAGAGAAATTTGCTTTGAGAATCGGGGTTTTTAATCTCTAAACACATCAGAAACAGGGATTTCTAATCCTGGAAAATGCCTGGACTTCAATATCTCTCCTTCTCCTAAAATGGCAACCAATTCATACTTCCCATCAATCATAAAGTTTTGATAAATCACTTTTTCTATTGGTTCTGCAATCCAATATTCAAAAACTCCAGCCTCTTCATAAACCGAATATTTAAGTTGAAAATCTCGTTGACGGGTACTTTTTGAAGTGATTTCAATTATAAGATCTGGAGCACCATTGCAGCCATTGTCGTCTAGTTTGGAAAGGTCACAGACTACGCAAATATCTGGTTGTAAAACGGTTAAAATTTTTTTATCACTATCATTTGAATTTTTTGGCAATCGTACATCAAAAGGAGCAAAATAAATTTCGCATAGATGATTTTTAAAAAAAGTGATCATTTGCGGTACAAAATTTAATGATGCCTTTTGATGAATACGTTTTGGAGCAGGCGACATTCTTGCAACCTTGCCTTTGATCAGTTCAATAGTTTCTTCAAACTGCCACTGCAGATAATCCGCATAGGAATAAGTGCCGTTCAAATCCAGATCTGAAATATTTGTAATCATATGCCTTGTGGTTTTTAGAATTCAAATATCTGGATTTTGAAGCAAGATGCCAAGATTTTGATATCACTTTTGTTTACGCCACTCAAACCCAAAATAAATGGGTAATAATTTTAACCCTAAAATGAAAATGGTAAAGGCTTAAAATGAAATATTAATAAAATTCTTCCTAAAATGCTGTTCAACTTTACTTCAATTATCCAACCTAACGGAATCCTTCAGCGTCTTCGCAAACTTCTCAATTAAATTGCTATGGCCTGCATTTAGCTCCACCCAGTGAACCTCTGTTAGCTCTTTTTTCTTTTGTCTAAACTTGCTGACAGTGATAATCGAGTCATGTTTTCCTAAAACTATTCCAACTGGGATTTTTAGATCTTTTATGTTTCGCCTCCAGAGCGTTTCAACTGGCCAGATCTTTCTAAACCTTATCCATACATTCAGAACCAATTCTCTTTTTTCGGCAGTTGAAAGTTGATGCTCTGTAAACCTGCCAAGTGACGATTTAACCAAACCCATTTTGCTGAAAACCACAACAAGAAACCTCAAAAAGGGCAGATATCTTAGCAAAAGCCGAAGACAAAACCGACCTATAAAATTCTGAGTAGCAAATCCATACCAGGGATTCATAACCACACCATCCGGAGCCAATAGGGTTAATTCTGAAAAAAGTTGAGGCATTACTTGTAATGAAACCAAACAGAATTTGCCCCCCATGCTAAAACCCATCCAATGGGCTTTTTTTATCTCTAAAGAATCAAACAACTTTTCAATAATTCCTAGCCAATCAGCCAATTCCAAGGGACCATTTAAATCAATATCACTTTCACCATGAAAAAAAATATGTAAACTTAGAAAGGAACATTTGCCTTCCAATGTTTCATAAACTTCATTAAAAGCCTGAAAGTCTTGTCCAAATCCATGCAAAAAAACCACCCAGGATAATCCAGGGTGGCTGTTAAATTTGTATTCTAACTGGCAAAGGTTGTGGCTTATACGGCCTGTTCTCCAATTAGTTGTATCCATAATTTATCAGAGTTTTTCTATCACCATCGCTGATGAACCCCCGCCCCCATTACAGATTCCAACTGCACCATATCGACCTCCTTTTGCCTGCAACACATGGCAAAGTGTGGTAATTATTCTTGCTCCCGAAGCGCCTAGTGGATGGCCCAAGGAAACTGCACCTCCATGAATATTGACTTTTTCATCAGCAATTCCTAAAATTTGCTCAAATGCCAATGGCACAACCGAAAACGCTTCATTAACCTCAAAATAGTCAATATCTGTCATTTTTAAACCACCCAATTGCACGGCTTTTGGAACCGAAATGGTTGGTGCCGTTGTAAACCACTCCGGGGCTTGTTCGCCATCAGAGAATGAAACTATTCTGGCTATCGGCTTTAAATTCAACCTTTTAACAGCTTCCTCGCTGGCCAAAATAATAGCTGCAGCTCCATCATTTATGGTAGAAGCATTTGCAGCTGTTACTGTTCCATCCGGAGTAAATGCTGGCCGTAAACCTGGAATTTTCTCAAACATTACGTTTTTAAACTCCTCATCCTCACCTAATAAAATAGGATCTCCTTTCTTTTGCGGAATCGCTACTGGTATAATTTCATTTTTAAACAAACCTGCTGATGTAGATGCTGCAGATTTTTTATAGGAATTAATCGCAAAAGCATCCTGTGCTTCCCTGCTTATGCCATACTTGGCAGCAGTTGCATCGGCAAAAACGCCCATGGCTTTGCGTTGATACACATCCTGCAATCCGTCTTTGTCCAAACCATCCACCAATTCTCCATTTCCGTATTTGTATCCAAATCTTGCTTTTGGAATGTAATAAGGTATGTTACTCATGCTTTCCATGCCCCCTGTAACCACGATATCGGCTTGCCCAAGCATAATGGATTGAGCACCAAACATGGTGGCTTTTGTTCCCGAAGCACAAACTTTGTTAACGGTTGTGCATGGCACCGAATCTGGAATTCCTGCTGCCAAAGCTGCCTGCCTGGCTGGAGCCTGACCAAGATTTGAGGAGACTACATTTCCAAAAAAGACTTCATTTACCTCAGAATCGCCGATTCCAGCTTTTTCCAAAGCACCTTTTATTGCCGTGCTACCAAGTTGGATAGCTGTAAATGAAGAAAGTACACCTCCAAAACTTCCGATTGGGGTTCGCACTGCCGCAACAATATAAACGGCTTTAAATTGACTCATATGTATATATTAATTTGATGATAAAACGTGAGGAATCTGATCTTTAACCTTGTCATATTGAGAGTTAATTATGCCATCTTTCAGGCCCAGATCAGGTACTATTATTTTTTTTGCTTTTGCCTTTTGCATCACATGCAGATAAATTTCAGAGGCTGGCACAATTACATCTGCCCTATCCGGATTGAGCATCAACTGGTTGATCCTTTCCTCAATACTCATTCTGGAAATCAGGAAATGGACCGCACTTAATTCCGCAAGGGAAATAGACTTCGCCTTTTTGTTTTTTGTGGCCGAAAGTTCAAATAGTTTATTGATGTTTCCCCCTGTTCCCACGGCAGTTATAGGAAAAAACTCCTTGCTAACATTTTCGGAAATCCATTTTTCAAGTTTGACCCAGGCTTCCGGAAATTCGGCCAGAGTCATATTTCGCACAGAGCCCAATTGGAAAGATTCTGATGCTATTTTCTCTCTGTTGAAATAGAAATTCAGCTCCGTACTACCGCCACCAACATCGATATGGAGGTAGGACTTTTCATCCAGAAACTTAAAAATAGCTTTGTTGATCAGATTGGCTTCTTCGTCTCCTGAAATAATTTCAAGAGGCATTCCACACTCCTCAAAAACCCTTAAAGCGATTTGAGAACCATTTGCTGCTTCCCGAAAAGCTGAAGTGGCACAAACACGATAGGCCGAAACTTCATACAAGTCCAAAAGCATTTTGAAGGCTTTCATCAATTTCACAAACTTCTCCTCGGTTTCCTCTAATATTCGCCCCTCTTTAAAAACATCCTGACCCAAGCGAAGTGGAAAACGCACATATTCAAGGTTTTTGATGGTATCACGTTCGTTGTACCGAACTATGCTTGAGACCTGAAGCCGAATGGCATTTGATCCTATATCTACGGCTGCGACTCTCATTTCTGCATTTACAGAGCGCAAATAAACAAAGAAAGCCTGTCTATAAATTGCATTTTGTGTAGAAAGAATTGCGGCTTTTTCTAGAATTTTGGATAAACGCCTAATGAAGCAGCTTTAAACCAATTTGGGCGGACAATTCCCGCTGCTGGACAAGTCTATTGAAATGAAACGGAATCCCTATTTATCGGGGCTTTTTGATGCCTTCACCCTTCGATAAATTCAGGGCATAAAGCAGGAAAAAGGATTTCTGTTGCCATCGGAGCCGCTTCTACCTCGCATCACCGTTTTGGCCGAAATATCAAAAAATTGGCAAAAATAAATTCCTATCTATTTGATAGATAATTCAATTTTCTCCTTTACCTTCGTTCTCCTATAGTAAAAACCAATTGATGCAACCATCTGCTACTACCAATCCTGTTGTCAATTTTAATCAGCTGGATGAGCAATTTTTAGTCGCAGGTCCTTGCAGTGCAGAAACCGAAGAACAGGTTTTGGAAACTGCCAGAGAACTTGCCAAAAATCCAAAAGTAAAAGCATTCAGAGCTGGAATCTGGAAACCACGCACAAGACCAAATGCCTTTGAAGGGCATGGTGGACCAGCCTTGGCATGGTTGATAAAAGCTAGAGAAGAAACTGGCTTGCCTGTGACAACTGAGGTTGCCAATGCAGCTCACACAGAAGAAGCTTTAAAGGCGGGTGTGGATATTTTGTGGATAGGTGCCAGAACCACGGTTAACCCGTTTTCCGTGCAGGAAATTGCAGATGTCTTAAAGGGTGTTGATATACCGGTGATGGTTAAAAATCCGGTAACGCCGGATTTACAACTTTGGATTGGCGCAATGGAAAGACTTCAAAATGTGGGGCTTACAAATTTGGCGGCGATTCACAGAGGTTTTACCTCTTTTGAAAAAACCAAATTCAGAAATTCTCCTGAATGGTCCATTCCAATTGAGTTTAAGCGTTTGATGCCTGGCATTCCATTAATTTGTGACCCAAGCCATATTGCTGGAAACCGGGTATTACTTTTTCATGTGGCCCAAAAAGCATTGGATCTGGATTATTCAGGTTTGATGATTGAAACGCATCCAAGACCAGACGAGGCATGGAGTGATGCCAAACAACAAATCACACCTGAAGATTATGCAGGGATGATCAGCAACCTAAGCTTTAAAAGAAAGGTGGTGGAAACACCTGAACTGGTAAATCAACTGGAACTTCTCAGAGCAAAAATTGATGGGATCGACACAAAAATTCTGGAAATTTTGGCTGAAAGGATGGACGTTGTAAGAGCGATTGGTGAGTACAAAAAAGAAAACGGACTTACCGTTTTGCAGATCAACCGTTGGAGTGATATTTTCGAAAACCGGCTTAAAAATGGCCTCAGCATGGGTTTAACTGAAGAATTAATTCACCAATTGTATGAGTTGATTCACTTGCAGTCTATAGAATTGCAGGAAAAAATAATAAGAGGGAACAACGAGGCATAGAGCAATGTGATTTTCCTCTAAATGGTAAAACTTGAGTTCATTTAAGGGTAGATTGACTTATGAAGGAAAGTTTCTAAGGATCTATTCTTTAAAACCCAAAGCTTTACTTGTGTTTCAAAGAAATTACTTTCACCACAAAGTAGGACTATAAATATTACTATTTATTCAAAATTATTTGCCTGATTTTGAATAGCTCACCCTTTGAAAGAATTTCGATAAAATAAAGTCCTGACTTCAAATCAGGCAAATTTATCAATTGAAACTGCCCTTCTTCTTCTCTGAATGCCAATTCCTTTCTTTTGCCTGAAATGGTAAAAAGGAAAATTTTTTCCGGTTTTCGACCTGGCTCTGCTGATTTTAGCCAAAAGGATTGACTTGAAGGGTTTGGGAATGCAAAAAAAGGACCAGTATTGCCTGAACTTTGGATTGGATCTGCTGGCTTGAAATTTTCATCGTCAATTTTAATTCTCGCTAAAACAGCCACTCCAGTATAATAAGGAAGATTGGGTTTGTCATTAAAAGACAGGAAGTTATTACCTGAAAAAAGTAAAAACCCCATTGGATCAATGGTCAAATTTGAAGAAAAGGATATTGTAGTAAGTGCATTGTATTTCAAAGAATAAACTTTTTCTGTTTGACCAAACAAATTCAAAATACCTATTCCCGCAGAATCCTTTGGCGGTTCCCAATAGTTGGGATTGTATTTACTAAATCCTGTAAATACTGCTATCAATTTATCCTCCCCAAAAAATCTAATCTGGCCAATTGCTAAGGATTGATCTTTGATTGTACTAGCTAAAACAACATGCCCTGTTTTGGAAGAAATCTGAATTAAAAACGGCTTTTGGTAACAATCTTTTTTACATGGATAGCTAAGCTTTTCTCCTGTAGATAGTTCCATTTTAAGAAAATAATTCCCAGACACCACAATTAAGCCACTTGCATTTATGCAAAAACCTAGAGCCTTGATTGCATTTCACTTTTTCCAGAAACCTGCCATACTTCTTCTCCTCTGGCATCATAACTACTAATTTTAATCCAACTATTTTTAAAATTATCACTTGTTCCTGAAACATCCTCAGTTTCCAAAATGATGAGTC
>JBIPOE010000076.1:0-19683 GCA_044379485.1 Catalimonadaceae bacterium | reverse complement strand
CCGCAACAAGAAACGAAAAAAAAACAAGTCGAAAAAATATTTTTTAACCTAATTGCATGCAATTCAATTTGTTGGAAAGGATTCTTAACTTAACGACATTGAATTATAAATCATTTTAAAAAACAAAAAAAATCCTCTGACAAAACAGAGGATTTTTTTTGCATCAAATATTTTTTATTTAATCAAATACTCCAGGCTTCCGGAAAAAGTAAACGACATTGGCCAACCATAATCTGGCAGGTGTTTTTTTTTATTTTGTAGATTTAGAAAGGTTAAGGATGGCAATATTTCAAGATTATATTTGCGTTAAGCTAACCATTGACCAAATGTAAACAAATTTATAAATTCTCTTGAATTGGCTTGAATTTTAAAAAACCCACATTCCTTGTTCTTTGGTCACTCAATTGGAGATGGTCTGAATTTCAAAAATCCAGGCGATCTGAATCTCTATCTAAATATTCAATCACATCCTCCTCAGTAAGTTCTTTGGTTTCATCCTTTGATTGAGAAGATATTAGGATGAAAGCTTTTAGCTCAAAAAATGGCCCATTTTTTACTAAATTGTTTTCCGATATCGTTGAATTTGAATACTTGTAAGATCGCCTTAAAGCCAAACCAAAAAGTCCTTCTAATCGTACTCCACTATTTTTAAATGGCATAAGCAGCAACCTGGCACCCAACTGGGTTTGGGTGAATCGGAGTCTTTGAATTGGATCCGGAAATCCAGCATCTGCGAATACTCTCCCATATCGGTCGGTTTGGATAAACTGATTGCCCCCATTTTGTCGAAGAAAAATTGAGTAGGAAGATTTCGAACTTATTACTTTTCTAAAAGTGAGATTAAATGGCAATCGAACTGAAAAAGACCTTTTGCCAACTTCATCTTTTGACCTCCATGTAAATCCAAGCGTTGGCAAAGGCAATCCATTTCCAAAAACAAAAGAATAGATCAACCCGATTTGGTATTGAAAACCAGGATTTACCCTTCGGTAGAATATCAATCCACCTGAATATAAAAAATTGTCAGCCGAGAAAAGATATTGATCTCCAAAGTAATGCGCATTAAGCGTGGCAAGCCACAGATTTTTGGAACCGTTGAAATAAATACCCCTTAACCCAAGCGTTGCTCTATGGACTTCAATCTTATTTACAAATTCTGCAAGTTTCAACTTTCGGAATTCATAAGAAGCGTTTGTACTCAAAGAAAAAATTCTATTGGTACTGGTTCTTTTTTTCCAAAGCCTCTGGTTAAGTCCGATTCCTACATTTGAATAGCCAAAAACACCGGTGTCCTTACTTAAATCCCTTTCCGGCAAATTGTTAAGGGATATGTTTAGAAAGGTATTTTGGGATCTTTGCCTTGATTGGGCAAATACGTCCATGTAAAAAACGAGAAAAAAAAGAAAAATTGAGCTTTTATAAAAAGATCTTAATACTTGGAATGGCATAATTCAATCGAATTAATGATTTTTTCGGAGCTCAAAAAAAATCTAAAGGAAAGAATTTAGACTTCAAATTCCAGAATTTTTAAAGTTTAAAATATCAGGCTAATAAGACTTATAATCCACAATTCATTATCCAGTAGCCTTTACCTCTTCAAGTTTATCAAATGTAACCTTTCCTGTTTTGGTATCATAAAAAGCGGCCACTAGGCCTAAATTTCCATTTTCCATTTCAGTTTGAATATATGGACTCATCACTTTTAGTTTTTTAACAGAGTTCTTAAGGTTGAGCATTGAAATCTGGTTTAATGCTTCTGTTTGCCCTTCTAACTCCACAATTCTAATGTCTGCGGAGGTAATGGCAGGTTTTATTTCATCGCTTATCCATTTTAGGTTTCCTGGTTGCTCTGGTTTCATAGCCTGGATAATGGCGCCACAATTGCTATGACCCATTACTATTATAAGCCTCACACCCATTTCAAGACAGGCAAGTTCAACACTGCCTACAATACCATGACTTACGATGTTTCCAGCTATTCTAATCGAAATCAAATCTCCGGGACTTGCATCTAAAATTAGTTCCGGGCTGGTTCTGGAATCAATACAACTTATGAGTACTGCCATCGGGTTTTGTGAACCGGAAGTGTCCTGAACCTGGCGATCAAATTGTTTAGAAGAAGGCGCCCCTTCCATAAAGCGCTGATTGCCTTCTTTTAAAAGTTCCAGAATTTCTACAGGCCTAAGGCTTTGCTGCCTTTCCTTGTCCAGGGTATTGGTAAACTCTAAATGGTCGTTTTCCTCACCCAGTTCAGGCATTCCCAACACATTAACTTTTATTCTCCTCTTATGGGCTTCTGTAAAAACAAAATCCTGAAAAATCTCCACCACATCCGGATCCAAATAATGGTTATAGGAGGCGTCTATTATCACCTTTTCACCTTGAGGGATTTTCCTTAGCAGAGAATTTATTTTGGCTTTGTTAAGAAACGAAACCTGATCAGGAAGTGTAATCCGCAAAGTATCTCCGATATGTATTTTTTCTTCAATCAGAAGGAATGGATGCTCCAGATTGCTTTTAAGCAAATAAAATATGCTAACACCCGAACCAATAACAATACCCGTGAGCAAATCGGTTAAAACAATAGAAATCACTGTTGCCAGGAAAGGGATAAATTGATTATATCCCTTTTTGAACATAGATTTAAAGATGGTAGGTTTTGCCAGTTTATAACCAGCCATTATCAGAATAGCAGCCAATGAGCAAAGTGGAATTTGATTGAGAAAGCCAGAAAGAAAAAGCAAGCCTATCAATAGCCAGAAGCCTTGCAAAATGGTAGATATTTTCGAAAATGCACCTGCCTGAATGTTGACAGAACTTCTCACTACAACAGATGTAATGGGAATACCTCCTAAAAAACCTGCTGCCACATTGCCAATGCCTTGGGCAAAAAGCTCTTTGTTGGGAGGCGTAAATCTTTTAAGAGGGTCCAAATTATCCATGGCCTCTATGTTTATCAAAGTTTCAAGCGAGGCCACAATGGCTATGGTAAGGGCTGTAAACCAAACCTGGGGATTGCTTATGGAAGCGAAATTCGGAAATATAAATAGCTGATCTCCATTGTGAAGCGAGGGAATTGAAACCAAATGTTCCAACCTGATGGCCCAAGTTGGAACAAACCTTAAAAAAAATGAATTGATACAAATGCCTGTCAAAACCACCACCAGGGAAGGGGGCAAATATTTGAATTTTTGAAGTGGAGATTTTTCCCAGAAAATCAGGAACAAAATAGAAAAGACAGAAACGAAAACTGCACCGGGTGTAAAGAAATCCAAGGCCCCGAGTAGCTCTGTAAATGTGTTTTCACCATCGGCCTGAAAGAATGAGAAATCGACCTCATAATTTCCATCAAGGCCTACTGCATGTGGTATTTGCTTTAGGATCAAAATAAGCCCAATGGCAGTGAGCAAGCCCTGGATAATATTATTTGGAATGTAAGAAGCTATAAAACCCACTTTAAACAAACCTGCAAGCACCTGAATACAACCTGCTATAAGCAAGGCCAGTAAAAACGATTCGAATGATCCAAGTTTGGTGATGGCTGCTAAAACCACCGCCACCATTCCCGCAGCAGGGCCGCTAACTGAAATTTCGGATCCACTTATAAATCCGATGACTATGCCGCCTATGATTCCAGCCAAAAGACCGGAGGCCAAAGGCGCACCGGAGGCCAGGGCAACACCTAGGCAAAGCGGCAAGGCAACAAAAAATACGGCCAGACTTGAGGGTAAGTCTTTCCTCAAATTGAAAATTCTCTGAGGCATGGTTTTAATTGGATTGTTTTTAAATTTTGGGCAATTAGGGCAAAAGATTAGAAATAGATTAGAAAACAATTCAAACCCAGACTACCCTGGTGGAGATAAATTTGTCTGCATCAGAATTATCAGGCTTTCAGGATTGGCAAAATAACAGCCGCTGATCTGTATTTAATTCTGGAAAATCTCACATTCTGATTCAGACATTATTCCTTTCTTACAGTTCAAAATCTTATTTCAAATCTATTTATGAAAAAGCTAATCCTACTATGGGTTTGTGTTTTGTCGTTTGGTGTCTTCGGGCAAGGGAATGGCTGGGAGTGGCAGAATCCATTGCCTCAAGGTAATACTTTAAGAGATATTCATGTTTTTGATACCTTAACAGCAATTGCAGTTGGTGATTTTGGAAGTCTTTTAAAATCTACAAACGGAGGATTCAATTGGAGAAAATTACAGGTGAACGAATCAAATGAATTAGTTTCTATAAGCATTGTTGAGAATCATATTTGGACTGCTGGTTTCAATGGAACCCTTTTGCATTCCTCCACCGGAGGTGAAATCACCACCAATAAAACCATCGTTTCCTCTCCAACCTTCTCCCTCTACCCAAACCCTGCAGAAGAAAGCTTTTCTCTGGCTGGCAAAAGGCAGGTGCTACAAGTGAATTTGGTTGATGGCCTGGGCAAGGAAGGCCCCACCAACCTCCCCGGAGGGCAGGCTAATGCAATAGACATTCGAAGTCTGAAGCCTGGATTGTATTGGGTGAAAATCAAAACCAGTACGGGTGTGGCTGTGGAAAGGTTGGTGAAGAGGTAGCTGTTTGAATAAGATGAGCTGCTTTGTTATATACCCCAAAAGTCGCAAGTAATTTTCAATTACCTCTTTAACCTTTTGATTTTCTATTCTTTATAGCCTTCCCGTATTGGCGGGGGAGGGATAAACTATTCCGGTTTCTTTCGCCAAAGCGAACACATCCTCCATAGGCGGACAAGGCCAGAGAAATGAATTATGGCATGTTCAATTTTTTAATAGCCTTAATATAACAGAGCTGGCACCATGCTACCATATAAATAACAGGCCCTAAATCTTTAACAAGACCCATACTTTTTAAAACATTTTCTACCCGTATTGCCATTTCTTCAACTGTAAAATCAATTTGAAGATCGCCTTCCTTTTGCTTTGGGTTTCTGCTTTCTATAGCAAGCGTTGAATTTTTTTCCATATGCCTTAATGAAGTAGTTCCATTAGTGCACATACTTGGTTTAAATATGCTGAGGAAAAGTTTGAATGCAGACCAAAAGCCAATTGTTTGACTCTCAACTACAGCTGGATTAATTTTTCCTGATTCATATCTTATTCTGTATTCCTTAAGATTGAAAAAAGTACGGTACCCAAAAGTTTCAGATGCGTTTTTAAGTGCTTCAAAGAATGTTGAACCCTGCAAAGAAATTATATATACAAAATCTTTTAAAGGAGGCTGTCCTGGTAAAAAACGTTACTTCAGAACTTTTAGCCAACCAGTAAAAATGCGGTCGCCGGGTTGGTTTTGAATTTTATAAAAATATACACCTTCCGTGTTTTCCTCCGCATTCCAGTCCATATTGTAGGTTTTGTTTTCATATACCAAATGTCCCCAACGGTTATAAATCTCGCATTTCCATTTCCCAGCTGTAATACCTTGAATAAAAAATGCATCGTTTAAGCCATCGTTGTTTGTTGTTATAAGACTTGGAATAAAAAAGGGTTTTCCAATTTTGACAAAAGCTGAGGAAGAATCTGAACAACCCAATTCAGAATTGCTCGCTTTCATATTAATGGAATAAACGAGGGTATCCCTATCAAAACCAATAGCATACGCCTTTAATGGATCTTTTTCTTTGCTTTCTGTTCCGTCTCCAAATGACCATGAAAATGCATTTGCATTTTCAGATTTGTTTTTAAAAAATACATCCAGAGAGGTATAGTTTTCATTGGATTCAAAAGAAAAATTCGCTGTTGGAACTGGTTTAACTTGAATTTCCATGGAATCCTGAGCGGCACAGCCGCTTTCCAAATCTTTTACCTTGCTTAGGTATTTTTTTGATGAATCTGGAGAAGTTATGGGCGAAGGACAATCGAAACAGCTCAATCCTATTTTTGGAAACCATTCATATTGGAAGCCTGACTTGGGTGTTTTGTTCAGTTGGATGGTGTCTCCAAGACAGATTTTCCCATCCTTTTGTTGATAATCAAAGGTTTCCCTAATCGTAATTGAAAGTTGGTCCACTTGGGGCAAACCAGGACAAGGATTCAGCAAATCAATCAAAATAGTTTCGTTGTCATCTGCTTCTTTATCCAATCCAATGGGAATAAAAAACTCATATTCAGCTTGTCCGGAATCGAGGCGAACCGAGTCCGGCCCATTTCCATAATCCGACCCATTTGTGGCAGTTCCGCTGTAAGCCAAATAAAAAGTTATGGGTTTGTTGATCTGACTTTGCCTTTTGATTTTCACAAATACGCCATTACAGCCCTCAATTGCTGTTGGAAATTTCGGAAATTCATAGCGTAGGCTTAGACTTGGGGCTTTGGTTCTCAAACTTTTGCCCGCTATAAAAATCCCTGCATCATAAATATCATCCTTAATGTCACAAATGGCTAGTTTTAAACTATAGATCTGGCAAGGTTGTACGGCCACTTTTGATTCGAGTCTTCTGGTAAATCCATCATATTGCACAAACAGGTTATCAAAGGCTGTAGTCCCTGTGCCATTGTCGATATACAAATTGCTGTTTTTGGCATTGTTGATATTTTTGACTGAAACGGGGTCAAATGTACCTGGAACGGTAGCCAAATTTAATTTCCCTGAAATACCAGGACCTGAAATGAAAAAGCCAAAAACATCGTGGTAATCTTTGATAAATTCCAGGTATTCATCAGACCCAAAAACATAATCGAAGGTGAGGGTATCGGCAAACACCTCTACATCAAACTCAATCACACAGGCATCAAACTGCTTTTCCCCGGAAGTGATAATATTCTGTAAATCAGAATCCTGTACCTCATTTTTATTGGACTGGCTAATGGCACCAGAATTGTTTGGGCCAATTGCATTGGTAGCCGAACCTGTTGTAATAATCAAACCATCGTCTATGCCAAGTGTGCCTGTATTGTCAGTAAAATATCCATAAGGTCTTCCACCTTCAGATGGACAATTAACCCGGACATTTGAAACCTTAACCCCCTGCCCTACCAGGCGATTTATGGCAGCTTCAATGCTGATTTGTGCATCTACCTTTAGCTGGGCTTTGGTTCCAAAAACCCAAAATAAAGAGAAGAAAAGTAAATAGAATATTTTGCCTTTGGGCATAGTGCAAAGGTAAAGGCAAAGGGATTAGTTGGGGCTTAAAATTTTCCGCAAAAAAAATCCTTTTTTGATGCTTTATAAAATTGATTTGAACTTTAAATACTTCCACGAAGAATGAAGAACTTATATTATCCAGTATGTTAAAAAACAAAATAATCAATATCTAAAACTTGATTTTAGGAAAGGTAATACTAAGGAATAAAAATTTTACTTCTTCACCACAAACTCCCCTCTCATGATCACATAATGACCTGGCATGGTGCAAACAAATCCGTATCGCCCCTCAAATGGTGGCACCTCAAAATAAATGGATTCATTGCTGCTGGGTTGTAAAATCCCGGTATGGAACAGGACATTGTTGTCTGAGGGCACATAACTTACCTTATTGCCTTTGATTCCTAACTTGGCCGCTGCCATCCCCACTTTGTCTGTGGCACCTGGTTTTACAATCACCAGATTGTGCTGCATGTCGTCATAGTTGTTAAAAATCAACCTTATTTTTTGTCCAGGTTTTGCCTCAATGGTTGCCTGGTCGTAGCGCATTCCCGGCGTGGTTCCCAATGTGATGGTTTTGTCAGGTCCCCGACTCCAGCTTGCTGGCATTGTATTTACCTTTTTAAAGTTTGAAGCTACTTCAAAACTGCTTATTCCAGACTTAACCGGAGCTGTTTTGGCCACCGAAGTCTTGGTTATTACCTTTTCCTCTTTTGCCACCTTTGGAGTTTCAAACTTCAGTTTGGCAGTTTTGCTCAGGTCGATTTTTTCCCCGGCGGGAATTTCATTCAGTGTATAATATCCCTGCGGGTGAAGCAACTGGAGTCCTTTTTCCGAAAGTAAACCCTCTGCTGCAATTTCATGAATGTGGAATTGATGCAAACTGTCCACCACCAGACGAACTGACTTTCGGTCCTTTGCCAAAATGATGGCTTTCAATGGATTTTTACCCTCCCGAATCACCGGAGAGCCATAAATATTGTGGTATTTGTAAATAAAATTAGAAACCGAATAAGAGGCAGGATTCATTGCCGAAACGGAATCAAGCGGATGAGTAAAGCTGATCTCAAATCCATCTGGTTTTGCAGAAATGTGATGCATTTCAAACGGAGTTGCACCCAGCCAAATCAATCTTTGCAAAGAAAACGGAGCAGGGCCTGTGCTTGCCCATCCCCTGTTGGTTTGGCCAACAAACATAGAACCGTCTGTGCCCCAGGCCATTCGCAAAACACCTGAAGAAAATCCTTCTCTAAAACCAAAAGCCGCACCTTGCCACACATTGTTTATCTTTTCAAAAGCTACTCTCACAATTTTGCTTTGGCCCTGGTCGCCCACAAAATACTGACCGTCAAAGGGGCCAAATTTTCCAGCCACCGTATCGGGCACAAAATCAGAGGTTGAAACTCCCAAAACCCCATGTGGCAACCAAACGGAAGGCAGGCGCAATCCTGTGATTTCATTTTTTACTTCATACAATGGCCGCCCATCTCCTTTTGCCTGAGCAAGTCTTGCCTTAACCGGACTTTCGGGACTTTCGCTCCAGGCCAAACTTGCTGGTTGGGCAACAAAATCACCTTTTTCTACAACCGTCATATAGCCAGAACCTACCCAATCTCCTTGGTTTTCAGTATAGAACACCTTCCCCTCGGGACCAATACCAATGCCACATGGTGAACGAACCCCAGCTGCCCAAGGCATTACTTTTCCTTCAGGTGTTACCTTAATAATCCAGCCCCGCCATGGTGCATAACTTTTGCCATTGTACCAATCTGTGGCCCCAAAGGCAACATTTAGGGAAACCACCATATTGCCTTCACTGTCGAAAACCGGTCCAAAACTGTATTCATGGTAGTGGCCCACAGTTGGCAATCGGGTGATGGCATCATATTTATCTGCTACGCCATCTCCATCAGTATCAGTCAGTTTGGTAAGCTCACCTCTTTGGGCCACATACAAACTGCCGTCTCTGTAGCGCAAACCCAGAATCTCATGCAAACCTCTGGCAAAGCGGCTATATGTAGGTTTGTTAGCATCGTTAATTCCATAAGGACTGGAAACCACCCAAACTTCTCCCCTTCTGGTTGAAACCGCCAGTTTTCCATTTGGCAAAGTGCAAACGCCTCCCGCTTCAAGAATTACATCGGCAGGAAGTCCCATATTGATAATTTTATAATAATCTTCCTCTTTGTATTGCTTTTCAGCTTTTTGAACTCCTATTTGTTTTTTTACCAAAGGAGCAGCTTGGTGGTGTGTATGGTCATGCTGGGCAAATGTTGTTATTGAAATCAAACCCAGAATCACAGCGGCAATTGTTTGTAAACTCTTCATTGTCTTTGCTTTATTCAATTACCAGATAATTTCATATTTAATTTCGCCCTTGCCATCTTTTATTGGAAACTGGCCAATAAGCCTTTGCTTTTTATTCACGGTCATTAGTTTGGCCATCGTTTCCAGCTCTTTCTGGATAATGAGATAATACTGATCATCAATCAAATAACTGCCATCACTTAGTTTTTCAATGGTATTACCTTCCGCCAAACAATGCCAGATTGGGCCATTTGATTTGGTTTCATTCATCATTTGAAAATCCTGCATTAAACCACTTGTTGTAGGTAAAATCCGATTGTCGCACTTTCCCGTATTCGTTTTATAATGAAAAACGGGTTGGCTGCCAGCCTTTTCAGTGTAACCTGTATATTTAAAACCCATTTCTTCGGTAAGCGTGTCAGGATATATATCTGCAGTTTGGCCAAAACCAAAAAGGGCACCATCATTCAGTTCAATGGCAGCCCCCGCTGGATAAAAGTTTTGTTGACTTCCTCTGTCCACCCACATGGTTGTAATATCGCCAAAACGATTGTTACGCCACATTCTCAGCAGTTTACCTGTGGAAACATTGATGGTAAAATGCGTTCCTGAAGGATTGCACACATTAAGACCATATGCTTTTTTTATGCCCTTGTGCAATAGAAAACTCCGTTGGATATAAGGCTCAGCTTCTTTGTTGAGCACCATTTGACCACCCGATAAGTTACTTGACATGGATGCTTCAGCATGCAGTCTCTTTTGTTTGATGCCTGGGCCGGAATAATAAAAACCCATAGCTCCTTTTGATTTTGGATTTTTCTTAATGTATTTAATATCAATGCTATGTTCACCGGTTTCAAGGTCCATTTTAAAATCCCGCCTTTGCCACCAAAACCCACCAACAGTTGTATCCAATTGGAGTTTTCCATCAATCAAAACTCTGCTTTTTCCATTCACATCAAAAATAAAATCGTATTGACCAGAGGTTTGCACCTGAAAAACTCCGGAATAATGGAGCATAAATTCGTCGTCGGTTCCTGCATCTTTTGCATTTAATAATGTTGCATTTCCTTGTTGCAAAATGGGTTGCTTTTCATATTGATCAATGCTTGTTAACTGACCTTGATAGGATTTATAAGAGAGGGATTTCCACAGAATTTCGGGATTTCCAACCGGAGACATCATTATATTGCGTATTGCCAGAGGTCCGTGGTCTCCTTGAAACATGATGGGTCCCTTCTGTACTTCATTGGTAAAAGCAGCACCTCTGGTTGGGCCTGAAACCTCCACATTGGTATGAATTTTTACCCCATTTAACCAAACACCCTCAAATTTTGCATTGCTTGTTTTCTTTCCTGACGAATCAAATCTTGGAGCCACAAATGAAATTTTTAGGGTTTGCCAAAGTCCTGGTGCCTTGCTTTCATTGCTTTGAGGCGCCACACCTTCATAACCTTCGTTTCCTTTTCCGCGTTCGGTGTTCCATCTTTGGTAAACGCCTCCGCAATCTGAAAAGGCAGGATGCTCCTTTTTCCAGGAATCGAAAAGTTGAATTTCGTATCTGCCCAAAAAATAAACACCTGAATTGGAACCTTTTGGCATCATGAAATCAAATTGAAAATCTATGTCCCCGAATTCTTCCTTAGTAAACAGGTTGTCCTTTTCGGTGGCGGTATTTCTATTCACCAAAACTCCGGCTCCAGGACTAGTGCTCATATTCAGGTTGATATCCCTCAGCGCATTTGCCTTGCCTTCTATTTTCCAGTTTGAGGCAGCGGGCTTGAAAAAATCAAGATTTTGAAGTGGAACAGATTTTAACGCTTTTTCATTCCATTGGGAAAATGAACGGATTGAAATTATACTTAGCAGAGCAATTGCCAGAAGTCGGTGTTTTTTCAAGCTTGGTCAATTTTAAAAGAGCCGCAAGGAAATAAATTTGAATCAATACATTTCATTCCAGTTTTGAAAGTGCCTTCATTGTTCGATTTTGGATGAAATTGGATTCACATTTATTAACCAAAATTGATTTGCCCAATCTTAAAATTTGGTTCTAGTTTGCAATTCAATATCTATATCATTTATGAAAAACCAACTTACAATCAGCTTGTTATTTTGTCTTTTGGCCAATTATACCTTTGCCCAAAACACATTGGCCTACAAATGGCAACCAAATTCAACCTATAAATTTAAAACCATACAAAACGATAAAGTCAAAATGGGAGGCGGTGGCATGATGGGAATGATGGCCATGGCTGGCGACATGGAATTTAAAACAGAATCCGTTTTTGCTTTAAAAATAGATCAGGTTATGACCAATGGATCGGCTACCGGAAGTTTTTATTTGCTCAACTTTAAGGCAACCGACAACAAAGGAAATGTACTGGCAAGTATGGCTAACTTACCAAAAGAAGCAATTGAGGCCGATTTTCAGGTTGATAAAAAGGGGAATTTCACTTTTACCGAAATCCCGATTCTTTTGTGCAGAGAAGGAAACACATTATTGGTTGAAACCAAAGTTGAAAAAGGAGAAATGGCTGTATCCGCGGAGGCAGATGGAGAAAAGGTTACGCTTTTTGCAGAATTCAATCCAAAAACGGGAAGCCTCAAAGCTGGATATACGGCAGCCACAATTGCCAAACCAAAACCGAAGGCTGTAACTGTAAAAGAAGACGATGAAACCCTGGATCTTTTACCAACTGCATTTCTCGATTTGTTACAATTGCCAGAAGGGCCTATATCAACTGGGAAAGTGCTAAAAGTAAAAATGTACGATACCGAAATCACAGAAAAGATTGTTGACTTTACCAACAATGTAGCCACGATAAACTACGACATCAAGTCTGCCCTGAACTCCAGAAAATTTGAAAAGGATGCCAAGAAAATTGCAGGAGATGATGATTCCGAAGAAAAGGGTGAAAAAGAAGAGGGTTCAATGGGTGAAATGAATATGGGAATGGAAGGCATGGGCATGCCAGGAATGGAAGAAGGAGGAACGCCTGATATGGGTGCTGAAACCAGCGGAGATATTACGCTCACATTTGATAATGGAAAGGGGATGTTCAACAAAATGAGTGGAGACATTATTTCGAAAACCAAAATGATGGGCATGGAAGTAACCCAAAAAAGTAAAGTTTTGATGACGCCAATGCCTTAGACAAACCTTCTTTTACAGTATGTTTGCATTTCCTTCTATTACATCATTTGCTTTTTTATCATCATGAAAAATGTCTTTCTTGCTTCAGACTCTGAAGAAATTATACAAAGAATCAACCAATTAAAAGCCGACTCAATGCCTGAATGGGGCAAAATGACAGTAGCACAAATGTTGGCCCATTGCAATGTGACCTACGAAATGCTGTATGAAAATAAACATCGGAGGCAAAATAGTTTGGTAAAATTTATGCTCAAGCTTTTTGTAAAAAAGGGAGTGGTAAATGAGGTTCCTTATCCAAAAAATAGCAGAACGGCTCCACAGTTTGTCATCTCAGAAACAAAGGAATTTGAAAAATAAAAAGCACGATTAATTGATTACGTTCATAAGACACAACAATTAGGCGCCAGTTACTTCTAAGGCAAAGAATCCCATTCTTTTGGCCGGCTAAATTCTAAAGAATGAAACAACATTTTTTATAAATATTTAGATCATCATTTGGGGCAGTTTGGGGTTTAAATTCAATTTCAAAAGTTAAAATCCCAAATTTTACATTTCTGAAATTGAATGAATTATTTCCTGATCTAAACTAGATAGAATTCAATTTATGAAATTTATCTAAAATAAACAGACCTGGCCCAATCGGAAATTCTTTAAACGAAATTGTATTTCCTGATTTTTTTTTCACCTTGCAAGTTCATCAATCGATTAGAACTTGGACGCATTCATGCAAGCTGCCATTGACGAGGCAAAAAAAGGCAGAGCCGAAGGAGGAATACCCATTGGTTCTGTGCTGGTTAAGGATGGTAAAATTATAAGCCGTGGCCACAACCAACGTGTGCAAAAAGATGACCCGATGACTCATGCAGAAACCGATTGCCTCAGAAATGCGGGTAGGATTGGCTCTTACAAAGACACCACCCTATATTCTACGCTTATGCCCTGTTACATGTGTGCAGGAACTGTGGTTCAGTTTGGTATAAAAAAGGTAATCGTTGGAGAATCTAAAACATTTCCCGGCGCACCTGAATTTATGCGCAGCCATGGAGTTGAAGTAATAGACCTCAGCGACCCATCCTGCGTAGCCATGATGGAGGAATTCATCACCGAAAAACCAGAGCTTTGGAATGAGGACATTGGGCTGTAGTGCATTGGGTTTAGAGTTATGAGTTTAAAGTTCAGAGTTAATTCTCACTTAAGGTTTTCTTGAAGTTTTGTATTGTAACCCTGAACCCATAACTTTCAACCCTGAACAAAAAAATTACCTGTACACAAGAATAATCATCAATTAAAGAAATATGACAACTTATCCAGAAGTTAAAAACTACATAGACGGGCAGTTTTCCCGCAACGGACAAACCGCAATGGATGTGGTGAACCCACAAACAGGAAAAGTAATTTCTACAGTTCCACTTTCAACAGCAAAAGATTTGGATATGGCTGTGGAGGCAGCAAAAAAAGCATTTCCAGCCTGGTCTTCAACACCTATTAAAGAGCGTGTTCAGATCTTTTATCGATACAAAGCATTGATGGAGAAGCACATCGTTGAACTTTCTGAATTGGTGCGGGATGAAAACGGAAAAACCTATGACGAATCTAAAGCGGAGGTAGAAAAAAGTATCGAACTCACAGAGTTTGCCTGCTCTTTGCCGCAAATGGTTTTTGGCGAAATTCTGGAGGTTAGCCGTGGGGTTGAATGCAGAGTAGAGCACAAACCGCTTGGCGTGGTTGCTTGTATTGCACCTTTCAATTTCCCTCACATGGTACCACATTGGACAATTCCAAACGCCATTGCTCTAGGCAATTGCATGATTTTAAAACCTTCAGAGCAAGTGCCGATTTCTTCTAACCGTATTGCGGAAATGCTGAAAGAAGCCGGACTTCCAGATGGCGTTTTCAATATTGTAAACGGCGATAGAACCATTGTAGAGGCCATTTGTGACCATCCGGGAATTGAAGCGGTTTCATTTGTAGGTTCAACCAAAGTGGCTAAAATTGTGTACAAAAGAGCCACATCAAATCTAAAAAGATGTACCTCTTTAGGAGGTGCAAAAAACCACCTGATGGTAATGCCAGATGCCCATCCGGATATGACGGCAACCAACGTTACTGCTTCGATGGCTGGTTGCGCCGGACAAAGGTGTATGGCTGCTTCCGCAATGGTGGCCGTTGGAAGTACAGACCATATCATCAGTAAAATATGCGATGAAGCACGAAAAATCGTTCCAGGTAAAAACCTTGGTTCTGTGATTTCATTGGAAGCAAAACAAAGAATCGAACGCTACATTGCAGAAGCCGAAGCCGCTGGTGCCAAGGTTCTTGTGGATGGCCGAAACTGGAAAGTAGAGGGCGCAGAAGGTGGATTTTATGTAGGACCAACAGTTATAGACTTTGTAACTCCAGATATGGCAATTGCAAAAGAAGAAGTGTTTGGACCCGTTTTGGCCATCATGCGGGCAAAAGATATTGAGTCTGCCATGGAAATTGAAAATTCTTCAGAATATGGAAACGCAGCTTCTGTTTTCACCCAAAGTGGAGGCATTGCCCGTTATGTTATGGAGCATGCTTCGGCAGGAATGGTTGGCGTCAATATTGGCGTACCAGTTCCGAGAGAGCCGTTTTCATTTGGTGGATGGAATGAAAGTAAGTTTGGGGTAAATGACATTACCGGAAAAAGTTCAATCGAGCTTTGGACCAAACTAAAAAAGACTTCAGTAAAATGGAATCCTGAAGGCAAAACCAATTGGATGAGCTAGAGGGAGTTATGAGTTATAAGTTTAGAGTTATGAGTTTAGCTTAATAAAATATAATATTTAATGGAGGGTAAGAGTATAATTGCTAATATATCATATCAGTTTGCCTTGGAGATAATTAAAGCTTACAAACAACTTACTATTGAAAAGCGAGAATTTATACTTTCCAAACAATTATTGCGATGCGGAACTTCAATTGGTGCAAATGTGAATGAAGGTTTATCTGCCGAATCGAAGCGTGATTTTATTCATAAGCTCAATATTTCATTAAAAGAATCAAGAGAGGCATTATATTGGCTGAACTTACTTAAAGACAGTGAATACTTGACAAATGAAACATTCGAATTGCTCTCCTTTAAATGTTCAGAAATTTCTAAAATTTTAATGAGTATTATTTTGACCACAAAAAAAAGGTATTTAGAAAAATCAATGTCGACTAATAATATTGATAATTAACTTTTCATTTTCAACTCATAACTTTGAACTCTTAACTCATAACTAAAAAAATGGCCGATTCAACCAGAAATTTTAAAGACCTGGAATGCTGGAAAGCAGCAAGGGAAGTGCGGGTATTTGTTCGGGATTTGATTACTACATTTCCCAGATTTGAAACTTTCGATTTGACAGAAAATATCAGATTGGCAGCAAGGTCCATTACCAGAAATATTTCTGAAGGATATGGTAGATTCAATTTTCAGGAAAACATCCAGTTTTGTAAAGTGGCCAGGGGCTCATTGTATGAAATCTGGGATGATTTAATTACCAGTTATGATGAAGGCTATATTCAAAAAGACCAGCTTGAAAAGGTCTCCGTTTTGATAGAAGAAGCCATAAGAACTTTAAATGGTTACATAGTTTATATGGAGAGAAATAAAGTAAAATTACCTGCCAACTAATTCAATACCATTAATTTAAAACAAAAAACTACCTACCGGTTTTATTAATTAATAATATTTCAAAAAAATGAGAAGTGCCACATTAATCAGTCCTGAGCAAATTCTCCAGGACAGTCTGAAATACACCATTTTTTCCTGGTCAAAACAAAAAGGCCTAAACCCGATGAACATCGAAAAAGCCAAGGGTGTTTATATCTACGACCGCAGCGGAAAGAAAATCATTGATTTTTCATCCCAGTTGATGAACGTAAACATTGGTCATGGAGACCAAAGGGTTACAGAAGCTGTAATGCGCCAAATGCAGGATGTGAGTTATGTACATCCAGGCATGACCACAGTAGTAAGGGCTGAACTTGGTAGAAAGCTTTCAGAAGTTGCCCCGGGAACCTTAAACCGTACTTTTTTCACCAATGGTGGCACAGAAGCGGTTGAACATGCCATCAAGTTGGCAAGAATGCACACCGGCCGACATAAAATTATTACGCTTTATCAAAGTTACCATGGTGCAACCTACGGAGCACTTTCCGCTGGCGGAGACCCAAGAGGTTTGCCGCATGACAGTCAGGGAGTTCCAAACATAATCCATGTTGAAAATCCATTTTTCTACCGTTGCCCATGGAACAGCAAAACGCAGGAAGAATGTACTGAAAGTGCTGTTGCCCATATGGAAAGGATTATTAAATATGAAGGCCCACAAAATATTGCTGCCATTTTAATGGAAGGTGAAAGTGGAACTTCAGGTTGTATCAAATATCCGCCGGGTTACTGGAAAAAAGTATCAGAAATCGCAGCCAGATATGGCATTTTAACCATTGCCGATGAGGTGATGAGTGGATTTTGCCGAACCGGACAATGGTTTGGCATTCAACATCATGATGTGGTACCGGATATGATGACCATGGCAAAAGGCATTACTTCCGGCTATATTCCATTGGGTGGATTGATTGTCAAAGAAGAAATCATTCAGGCTTTTGACGACAAACCTTTGCCGCTTGGATTAACCTATTCCGGACATGCAGTGGCTTGTGCTGCGGCCAATGCCGTTATCGACATTTACCATGAAGAAAATCTGGTGGACCGTGCCGCCGAAATGGGCCGATACATGGAGGCTTCAGTAGCAAAACTGGCTGAAAAGCATCCTAGTATCGGAGATTTTAGAAATACGGGATTGTTGGGTTGTATTGAGTTGGTCAAAAACCGAAAAACCAAAGAACCAATGGCCCCATGGAATGCTGCCCCTTCTGAAATGGAAATCATGAATAAAGTAGCAGGCAAACTCACCGAACTTGGCCTTTTCACTTTTGTCAGATGGAACTGGATTTTCGTAGCCCCTCCATTGATTATCACCAAAGACCAGATTGACGAAGGTTTGGACATTATTTCAAAAGCAATTTCAATTGCGGATGAATACTGTTATTAATTTCTGGTTCAGAGTTATGAGTTTAAGGTTTAGAGTTAATACAATTTTCAATTAGGGAGATTTAGAGCATATACCTGTATTCTCAACTTTGAACTCAGAACTCTAAACTTTGAACTCAAATAGTATGAAAGACTCCGCTTCTTCCTCTCTGATCAACGAAGACCTTGCGCCCGTTGAATTGGCAAACCGCACATGGGATACCTGGAACTATGCTGCTTTATGGATAAGCATGAGCTTGTGCATTCCCACCTATATGCTGGCCAGTTCGCTTATTGGCGGGGGGATGAACTGGTGGCAGGCCATCCTTACGATCTTTCTAGGCAACTGTATTGTGCTGGTTCCCATGATATTGAACGGACATGCTGGGGCTAAATATGGGATTCCGTTTCCTGTTTTTGTACGGGCTAGTTTTGGAACGAAAGGTGCCAACATCCCGGCCATGTTGCGGGCCATTGTGGCCTGCGGTTGGTTTGGCATTCAAACCTGGATTGGGGGCGCTTCGTTGTATAACATTTTCCGGGCGTGGAATCCGTCTCTGGCTGAAATAGACAGTACTGCCTTGTTTCCGCAGGCATTGCCTATGGTTTGTTTCTTAGCTTTCTGGGCCTTGAACATGTTCATCATTTTCCTTGGGGTTGACAGTATAAAAAAGCTGCTGGTGTTTAAAGCCTTCTTTTTGCCGGTGGCCGCTTTGGCCTTGTTGTGCTGGGCCATTGTGGCTGCCGATGGTTTAGGCCCAATCCTCAGCCAGCCATCCAGGTTTGCCACCAGCCAGGAGTTCTGGAAATATTTCTTTCCGGCTTTAACCGGTATGGTGGGTTTTTGGGCAACGCTGTCTTTAAACATTCCGGACTTTACCCGCTATGCCAAATCGCAGAAAGCGCAGGTAAACGGACAGATCATTGGTTTGCCGCCTTCCATGACCTTTTTTGCTTTTGTAGGAGTGATTGTGACTTCGGCAACTGCCATTATTTATGGACAAACCGAATGGGACATTGTAAAACTGGCCGGTAAGTTCGACAACAAACTGATGGTGACCCTCGCCATGGTCGGAATCATCATCTCCACCCTGGCCACCAACATTGCCGCCAACATTGTGAGTCCGGCAAACGATTTTGCCAACCTGGCACCGCAGAAAATCAGTTTCAAAACAGGGGGCTACATCACAGGCATCATTGGCGTACTGATCTTTCCATGGAAACTGATTGCCGATCCGAATGGCTATATTTTTACCTGGCTCATTGCCTATTCAAGTTTACTTGGCCCCGTCGGAGGCATTATGATCGTGGACTATTTCTTCATTCGCAAAAAGGAATTGAACGTGGACGACCTGTACCGGGAAGGCGGACAATACAGCTACAGTAGCGGTTTCAATTCAAAAGCCATCCTTGCCCTGCTGCTTGGCATTCTCCCTAACCTACCTGGGTTTTTGTTGCAGATTAAGGTGATTGCCGCTAATGCATTCCCGGAATGGGTGAACCATTTGTATAATTACGCCTGGTTTGTGGGGTTTGGGGTTAGTGGGGTTGTTTATTGGGGTTTGATGAGGAGGAAGTTACTATACATAAAAACCGGATTCTAGATCTCATTATATTTTACCCAATTTATTTTCCCTATACTCTAAAATTCTTATCAATCTATTATTTTTACGCCAGAACAAATTGAAATGAGCCGATCAGATATTCTTAAAGGCACCATCCAAAATCTGGAAAAGCTAAGTGAAAAACACTTGATGGAAGCCGCACACTATATAGAATATCTGACCAAAAAATTTGAAGAAACCATCCTGGAAAAGGGTATAGCAAAATTGACTGAGGAATCTGAATCCTTTCAATTTCTTGCTGAATAGCAAGAAATCTATACAAAGTCAGACTTGAAAGAAAGGTATAAATGAATCAGGGCGATTTGGTTTTGATTTCATTTCCATTTACCGATTTATATAAAGTTCATTATATATTTACAATTAAATTACTCAGATTTCTACCAAGTTCATTTTGAACTTCGAACTCCTTCATTAGAGATCTAAAAGCCAATATTCGAGTTTCCATTTCTTCTATGTAG
>JBIPOE010000131.1:0-6068 GCA_044379485.1 Catalimonadaceae bacterium | reverse complement strand
AATTTCGTTTTGTCCTTTAAAAGTGAATATTTCTTTCATAATTAATTGATTGATAGGGCAATATTACAAAAATTATTGCCTGTAAACAAGTGGGCGTTTCGATAAAACATATAGCCACAGATGATCAAGGTCTGGTAATATCGGTAACTACCACATCGGCCAATGTGCATGATAGTAAAGAGTTTAAGCCTTTGATTGATAAGGCTGGCATTGGAAAAGGGACAAGAGTTTATGCGGATAAGGCCTACAAAAGTGAAGCTCATGATGTATATTTAGAAGGCAAGGAAATCAAGAATGGAGTTCATTTTAAGGCCGTTAGAGGCAAAAAGCTAACCAATATCCAGGAGAGATTCAACAAATTGGTGTCCAAAACACGCTACATGGTAGAACGAACATTTGGAAGTAAGATCAGATGGTTTAAGGCAGGAGTAGCCAGATACGTAGGCAAGGCAAAAACTCATGGACAGCATGTAATGGAATCTATAGCATACTATTTAAAGCGAACTCCAAAACTGCTTATGAAAGTTGAAGTACCAAAATTACAGGGACTTATAGAATAATAAGTGTGTCCAATCGAGTCTAAAAATCAGAAATTAATGCATACGGACAATAGAAAATGAAGAATTCAAAATTGAAGACAAATAAAACGATTGGTTAGATCCCCAAATAAGAGGCAATTTTTGATTTGCTCCGGTTGTGCAACAGTCTCATGCAGTAAAACATGAGACCGAGTTTTGGAGCGAAATACACCAGATATTCTGGCTCACGATTTCAGCCATGAAATAGAAAACAATAAGTACCAGTCTGAAAACAGAGAATGCTGTTAGGACTATTGAGTTGAAAGTGGAAGAATTACCTGTTTTCATGTGGTCAGAATTATGAGTTGTGGTAGTCATTTTTGAATTTATTTGGATTGAAAAAATTATACTTTTTCTTATTTAGAATTAAAAGAAAAATAATAATTTAACTTTACAAATATTTGATTTAATTATTCCAGTATTTACTTTTGATTTACATGTAAGTTTCTTGGTGTATTTTTGTCGAATATTTGATCAATATTGTCTCACCTTGATTTTAGGACTTTTTGGTATCTAAAAATGGATGTAATTTTTTGTTATTATTTTAATCCAAATTAATCTTCGAGTAATAATATTTCTATGCAGCAAGCCAGTATTTTAACCATTGGGGATGAAATTCTTCTCGGGCAGATTCAGGATACAAATTCTACCTGGTTGAGCCAAATCCTTTCGGACCTGGGAATAGATGTGGTTTTAAAATTGACTGTGGGTGATTCCAGAGAAACTATTTTGGATGCATTTCAAATTGTTTTTCAAAGAACTGATATTGTGATAATTACAGGTGGTTTAGGTCCGACCAAAGATGATTTGACCAAAGGATTATTGGCCGAATGGTTTCATGATACATTGGAAATTAGAAATGAAGCCTTTGATCATTTAAGTGAATTATTGAAAAAAAGAGGAAGGGAAATAAATGAATTGGTAGCCAAACAGGCAGAATTACCCACAAAAGCGACCTATTTACACAATGAAGTAGGCACAGCGCCGGGGATGTGGTTTTCTGAAAACGGTAAAATTGCTATCGCATTGCCCGGAGTTCCATATGAAATGAAGCAACTTATCAAGGATGAAGTCATTCCAAGATTCAGAACCACCTTAAAATTGGACTTTATCAGGCATAGATTTATTCGGACAGTCGGCGTACCTGAAACTTTTTTAGCACAGAAAATTGATGAATGGGAACAAACACTTCCTACAAACCTAAAGCTGGCATATCTCCCTGGTGGTGGACAGGTAAAACTAAGGTTAACTGGAAGAGGCAATGACCAAAACCAGTTGGAAGCAGTTCTTGATCAATTTATGGAAACACTTTTGCCTCTGATTCATGAAAATGTGTATGCAACTGAGGATATAGAATTGGAACAGGTATTTTTTAAAATTTGGCAAGAAAAAAAGTCATTGATTTATTTGAACGATCTACTTACGAAAGGCAGATTGCTCCATCTGTTAATTTCAAGTGGTATTCCTTTGGAGAAAATCAAAACTGAACCATCTGATAATTTAAATGGAACTGCATTGTGGCTTTCCATTAATGGTTTGGAAACTGAAACCGAATTCATGCAAAGAATTACAGTTCAGTTTCAGATAAAAGGTAAAAAAACGGAAGGGATCAAAGAGTTGCGGCCATTTCCAAAACCTGAAATTAATCAAAATATGCTAAGCTTATGGACCTTGAATATGGCCAGGCTAATGTTGATTGATAATTTTCGAAAAAAATGAAATTAAAAACCCTTTGAAAGTGCTAAAATTGCACTCTATTATACAGATACACCATACATTATTTTCAATTAAAACTTAGTTAAAATGGCTCAGATACAAATGGTTATGCCGAAAATGGGCGAGAGCATTATGGAGGGCACCATATTGAATTGGCTCAAAAAAGTCGGAGATAGGATCGAACAAGACGAATCTATTTTAGAAGTAGCCACCGATAAAGTGGATACCGAAGTGCCTTCAACCCATGCAGGGACTATTGTACAAATTCTCGCCAAGGAGGGTGAGGTAGTTCCAATTGGAAAGGTCATTTTTATTATAGAAACAGAAGGTGATGGTGCGGCTGTGGCTGTTCCTTCTCCAGCTTCAGTTGCTCAGGTAGCCAGTCCTAAAGTTGAAGTTGCAGTTCCAATTGAGCCAGTAAAAATTGTAAGTAATTCTAATTCAGACCGATTCTATTCTCCTTTGGTGAGAAATATTGCGAAGGAGGAGGGTTTAAGTATTGAGTCTTTGGATAAAATTCCAGGATCAGGTAAAGATAACAGAGTAACCAAAGCTGACTTATTAAATTTCCTTGAGGAAAACAAGAATCGAAGCACAATTGCATCAGTAAGTTATTCTGCACCAGCGGCAATTTCATCGGCTCCAGCCAAATCCTATTCTGGTGAGCATGAAATTATTGAAATGGATCGCATGCGAAAAATGATCGCACAGCGCATGGTAGATAGCAAGCGAATCGCACCGCACGTTACCTCTTTTGTAGAGGCTGATGTGACCAATCTTGCCATTTGGAGAAACAAAATGAAAGGTGAATTTCAAAAGAAATACAACCAGACTTTGACATTTACACCAATATTTCTTGAGGCAGTCATAAAGGCTTTGAGGGACTATCCAATGATGAATGTTTCTGTTGAGGGAGATCAAATTATCGTTAAGAAAAACATTAATGTGGGAATGGCCGTGGCACTTCCAAGTGGAAACTTGATTGTACCCAACATTAAACAAGCTGATAAATACAACCTAATTGGATTAACTGAGCAGGTAAACGATTTAGCCAAAAGGGCAAGAGAAAACAAACTGACTCCAGATGATCTTTCAGATGGAACTTATACTGTTTCAAACGTTGGATCTTTCGGAAATGTAATGGGCACACCTATTATAATGCAACCTCAGGTTGGAATTCTGGCATTGGGTGCAGTAAGAAAAAAACCTGCTGTAATTGAAACCCCGCAAGGCGATATGATTGGCGTTCGCCAAATGATGTTCCTTTCCCATAGCTATGACCACAGAGTTGTGGATGGCTCATTGGGTGGCATGTTCGTAAGAAGGGTGGCAGATTATCTGGAGGCCTTTGATATTGACAGGAAATTATAATTGTAACATTTTGGCCACTAAAAGTGTGGCCTTTTTTATTCAAATTCTTCGCGGTTGGTAAACTAAAAATGTAATTTGCCGCCATAAAAATCAACTTATACACCATGATTATTGGAGTTCCTAAGGAAATAAAAAACAATGAAAACAGGGTAGGTTTAACTCCTGCCGGAGTGGCTGAATTTAACAAAGCAGGCCATAAAGTCTATGTTCAATCAACGGCTGGTGACGGCAGTGGATTCTCAGACAAAGATTACCAATCAGTTGGTGCTGAAATTTTACAGGACATTGCTGCCGTTTATAAAATAGCAGACATGATTGTAAAGGTAAAGGAACCAATTGAGGTTGAATATGAGATGATTAAGGAAAATCAGCTTCTGTTTACCTATTTTCACTTTGCCAGTTCCGAACAATTAACCCATGCAATGATTGCAAAAAAAGCAGTCTGTCTGGCTTACGAAACCGTAGAAAAAACCGATCGATCCTTGCCTTTATTGGTGCCTATGTCTGAGGTAGCTGGAAGAATGTCTATTCAGGAAGGCGCCAAATATCTGGAAAAACCAATGAAAGGAAGAGGTATTCTTTTAGGTGGTGTTCCGGGAGTGCCACCTGCGAATGTTCTGGTTTTAGGTGGAGGAATTGTGGGTACACAAGCAGCTAAAATGGCCGCAGGTTTAGGTGCCCATGTAACCATTATGGATGTAAGCTTGCCGAGGTTAAGGGCCCTTGCGGATTTTATGCCTGCAAATGTAAATACCGTAATGAGCAATGAATTTAACATTCGTAGGTATATCAAACATATGGACTTGATTGTTGGAGCGGTTTTAATTCCGGGTGCCAAAGCGCCACATTTGATTACCAGAGACATGCTTAAAACCATGAAACCAGGAACTGTTTTGGTGGACGTGGCTGTAGATCAGGGTGGTTGTATAGAAACATGTAAGCCAACTACACATGAGAATCCTACTTTTATTATTGATGAAGTGGTTCATTATTGTGTGGCCAATATGCCTGGAGCTGTTCCATATACTTCAACTTTGGCGTTAACAAATGCAACCTTGCCTTATGGTTTGCAACTCGCCAATAAAGGGTGGAAAGCTGCTTGCAAAGACAATCTCGAGCTGCAACTCGGCCTTAATGTAGTGCAGGGCAAAATCGTTTATAAAGGCGTGTCGGATGCCTGGGGATTGCCTTACACGCCTGTGGAGCAGGTGCTTGGATAAGATATATATATTAAGAATCAAGGAAAGGGGATTTAATCCCCTTTTTTTTTGTCTGTTTTTTAAGAAGTCCTGACCAAAATCAGGTTTTTAAATTCCAAAGATCAATTGTCTGAATTTGGGTTCATTGTTGATTTGAGGATTAAAAAATTAGAAATTATGATAAAAGAAGTTAGTGGAGATATATTATTGAGTGGAGCTGAGGCAATTGCACATGGCGTTGCTCCATTCGACCATTTTGAAAATGGTTTGGCCTATAGTCTAAAAGAAGAATGGCCTTCCATGGTGAAAGATTTTAAACATTATTGCCATTTATATAATCCGGAACCAGGTAGTGCATGGGTTTGGTCAGGAGTAGGAAGGAAGCGTATTTTTAACTTGATGACTCAGGAAGCTCCAAAAGGGGAAAAGCACAGCGGGCACCCTGGAAAGGCAACTGTATCTAATGTGAACCATTCTCTAAAAGAGTTGGCCAAAATGATCAAGGCCGAAAATATCAGATCTATTGCCATTCCAAAGCTTTCAACGGGTGTTGGTGGATTGGATTGGTCGGAGGTTAAACCTTTGATCGAAAATCATTTAGGTAATTGTGGTGCGGAAGTTTTTTTGTATTCCACCTATGCGAAAGGCGTAAAAGGGGCTGAATAATTCTGAAATTCAATTCCAAAAAAAGAGCCGGATAATCTAAATTTGTCCGGCTCTTCTTTTTAGTAAAGAAAAGAAATTACTTTTTTATGAATTTGGAATTAATTACTTCTCCAGTGATTTCAATGTTCAAGAGATAAATTCCTGGTTTCATTATAGTAAGGTTAAATGGAATATTTGATTCCCCTTCCGGAAGAGAATTTTTTTTCATTTCTACAACCTGACCCAGGTAGTTTTGAATGCTGATTTTAGCCAGTCCTGGTTTTTTAACTTTGACATTGGCCGAAAAGTATCCAGTCCCTGGATTTGGAAACAATTGCATTATTTTTGCCGCAACTTCGGCGGCCTTTATTTCTTTATTTTTTAGAATCAATAAACAAGCAACTGTATCTGCGGATGCAGGAGCAAGATTAGTGAAGTACTCCCCCAAAACTGGCCCAGTGAATTAAAATAAGAGCCATACTTTTAAAGGCTGGAAACAGCAAGAAAAATGGCAAAAACAAGACAGCGATTTAGCGCAGAATTCAAATCAAAAGTGGCC
>JBIPOE010000201.1:0-6100 GCA_044379485.1 Catalimonadaceae bacterium | reverse complement strand
AAATACCGGGAATCTTCCCTTGGTTTTGAGTGGAAATAATGCGATAGTTCCCTTCACTGTTGTTGATGCCTATCCAGTCAGCATTAATCCCAATGAAACTAAAAACTTAACTATTGGACTAAATACTACTGCCAAGATAAATACAACGGTAAATTTAGCATTTCAAAATAATGACCCTGACCCGATTAGAAACCTTCAATCTATTTCCTTAACAGCAAACGTATATGCTGTAAATGAAATTCATATTGGTAGCGGAAGTGGAGTTATTAATTCGGAAGTTGAAATTCCTGTTTCAGTTAATAATATGGAATCCATTAACGGATTTCAATTTGATGTTTTGCTACCTGCCAATATATCTTTCGTAGAGAATTCAATTGTGCCCTCATCGAGGTTTAATGAACATGTTATTACTTCATCTATTATAAATGGAAATATACTGAGGGTAATTGCCTACTCCAGTTCAAATGCCGATTTTAACGGAAACAATGGCGAATTGTTCCGGTTCAAATTAAAACCAGCAGTATCTTCAGGAACTTATAATTTGGCTATTTCAAATTCAATTCTTTCCAATGCCACTTTGGGTAATATTATATCCGATTCTTTCAATGGTTCTATTCAAATTAATTCCCCTAATCTTAGTTTAAGTACCTCTTCCATCTCTTACGGAAATGTTCCTATTACAGAAACAAGATCAACAAATGTGACATTAAACAATACTGGTACTTCGCTTCTAATAATAGATTCAATTGTTAATTCAACTAGTCAAACCACAATAAATACCACTTTGCCAATAGAAATAGTACCTGGAGGAAATAAAATGGTGACATTAAATTATAATCCAACTTCCAAGGGTAGTTTTTCTGAAACGGTTTCCTTTAGATACAATGGCTCGGACTTCCAAAAAATTCTTGGGGTTCAGGCAACTGTTTTTTCTCCGAATTACGTTATGGTTCAAAATCAATCGGGTTACAAAGACCAACTGAATAATTTTTCAATAGTATTAAAGAACAATGATGCAGTAAGAGCTGTGCAATTTGATGTTGAATTACCAGCTGGATTTACTTTAATACCATCAAATTGTACTATAACTACGCGAAGTGCTGGATTTACGGTTTCTGCATCTTTATTGAGCGGAAATACTTATCGTATTTTATTATATAGTGTATCAAATTCATCAATGAGTGTTGGGAACGGGGCTATTTTAAATTTCCCAGTTACTTTGAGTTCAACAATGAACACTGGAGTCTATTCTTTTATTTATTCCAATGTGGTGATCAGCAACACTTCAAATCAAAATGTTAGCAGTACCATATTAGAAGATGGAAAAATAACAGTAGCTGAAAATTTATCAAATGCTACATTTTGGTTATTGAATGCTGTGAAAGTTTATCCAAACCCTACAAATGATAACATAACGGTCGCTATTCCTGATATGGCTGTCTTAGAAAAGATTGAAGTTTATAATAGTTTAGGGCAATTTATAGCCAGCCGTACTAACAATATCGTTTCGCTAGGAAATCTTGCTACAGGCGATTATTATTTGAAAATATTTACAACAGAAGGAACAGTTACTAAAAAGTTAATTAAATTATAAAATTTAATCCTATTTTTACTCCAAACTAAAATGAAAAAGTAATTACCGAGTATGTATAAAAAAATTAGTGCCCTTTTATTTTTTAGCTCGGTACTTACAGCACAAACACTACCCCAAGCCCAATACTTTTTAGACCATTCTAATTATAAAAAGGCAATTCCCCTGTACGAACAACTGAGCGAAAAAGCAAAAGCGACCAAAGATATTTCGACATTTGTAAAAGCACAAAATGGAATTGCGGATTGTTATTTGGATTTAGGCGCAAGCTATAAAGCAATGGCCCTTTTAAAACAAAATGTCACTTTATTAAACCAGAAACCAAATAAGGACTTCTTGTTATTAGCGCAAACTCATCAGCTGCTTGCCAATTGTTATGATAAATTATATTTGATAGAGGATTTTTTGAAAGAATCAAATGCTTTTTACAGCTATTACAAAAAAGCTTATCCGAATAACGAAATTTACAAAGCGTTATATTATACCTATTTAGGGCGTTATTACAATATGCGTTATTTGATTCCAAAGGCTTTTTATTACACCAATTCGGCTTTAAAAATATACCATAAAAACAAAAAAGAAGCACACCTAATAGACGCCTATTTATTTTACAATGCCCATTGTTTTACGTTAAGGAATTATCTTCGAACAACCCAATTAGAAAAAATTAAGTATGCCGATAGTTTACACTATTTTTTAAATAAAAGGTTTCCCTATGACAATTTAAAAAAAGCGAGAATCTATATTTCGATTACTGCAATGGATTTAGATAACGCCTTTTTTTTTCTAAAGAATCCTGAGTATAAGAACTTGTCTAAAGGCAATTATTATGCGGATAAAACAATAGCTTTTTATAACAAAGCATTAGCAATGAATGAAAAATTTGCGGGAAAATATTATTCGAATTCAGCCAACTTGAACTCATTAAAAGGATTAATTTATTTTTATAAAAAAGACTATAAATCTACTTTAGAAAATTACGATGAAGGGATTAATCGATTATTGGTTACAAATAATACGTTCACTAATAACAATCCCATGTTAGCGGACTTATTACACTGGAAAGCATGGTGTTTGGATGAAATGTATATTCAAAATAAGGATGTAAAATTGTTATATGAAATTGAAAAAACCTTATTGTTGATGGAAGATCTTTGGGTGCGCTATACCAATGAAAGCGTTCAAAACAAACAACAATATAATAGCTGTGGATATGTCAGTTCTCCTTATTCTAATTTAGTTAAAAATTATTATAATTTGTATAAGGCTACAGGTCAAAAGAAATACATCGATTTGTTTTATAAATATGATGAAAAATCGAAATATTCGGCATTATTAGAAACTTTATACAAAGAAAAAAAATCCAGCTTTACCAATAAAAAAGAGCTTTTAATCAGTAAATTAACCTACCTGTCCTTTGAAGATTTGACTCTAAAATTAAATGATAAATTGGAATTAAAGGGCACTGAAGAAACCTATAAAAAAAGATTCGAGACCCATTTTGGAAATTATTCTGCAACCCTAAAACAAAATGATTTATTTAGTAATTCGGACGTAATTCCACTTCAAACAGTTCAAAAAAATCTTCAGAAAAACGAAGCCATTTTATCTTATAATATGACCGGAATTCAATCTTATTATTATCCTTATGTGTTTTTGATTACCAAATTTAAAACTCAAATAATAGATTTAAAACCAGAGAGAGATTATGATGCACAAATTCCAAAAGTAGATTCATTATTACTGTATTTGAATAAAAATGACCGTTATAATTATAAAAAAATAGCTTTTAAATATTACAAAAACTACTTTAAGCCAATAGAGCAATACCTTCCAAAAACAGTAAAACACATTCAAATAGTTCCCAATTCTAACTTTTCGAATTTACCTTTTGATCTTCTTTTAAACCAAGAATCACCAACTAACGATTACCGAAAACTGGCTTATTTGGGCAAAAAATACCAATTTAGTTATGCTCTTTCGGCATCCATTTCGCGATTTGCAAACAAAACCGTTGCGCCTTCCAATAACTTTTCGGTTATAAGTCCGAGTTTTGATTCTGCCCAATTATCCGAGCTTTCTTTTGCAAAGAAGAGCGCCAAAACGATAACAAATGAATACAATGCTGATTTAATAAAAGATACAAAAGCAACCAAAAAAAGTTTTTCTGAACACCTAGTTCAGGACAAAGTAGTAACCTTACTTTCTCATGGGCGAGCCAGTATAGATCAGGATGAAACCCAAAAAGGAATCTATTTATCGGATGGTTTTTTATCTCTCAACGAAGTCTATAATTTAAAATCTAATTGCGAGTTTTTAATTTTAGGCAGTTGTGAATCTGGCGAAGGGTATAAAGAAAACAGTGAAGGCAACATTAATTTGGCTAGAGCGTTTACAGCTATTGGAGTCAAAAGCATGATGCTGTCTTCCTGGAAAATTGACGAAGTGAGTTCGACCCAAATTATAACTTCCTTTTTTGATTATCTAAGTCAAGGATTGACTAAATCAGAAGCGTTGCAAAAAGCAAAAATGGACTTTTTAGCCTCAGCAAATCCAAAAACAGCAAGCCCAATTTATTGGGCTGGTTTGAATATTATTGGTAATAATGATACTATTGAACTAAGAAAAAATAATAGTATTTATTGGTGGAGTGTTTTGTTCGTTTTTCTACTTGCCGGAGGTTTTTTGTATTACAGAAGAAGAAAAAAAAGTAACTAAATTATTTCCTTTTTAAATAGGAAAATCTTCAGGATTATTTTGAAGAATCTAGAATCTTCAAAATATTGACAGCTTCATCACTGTAGGGATTATATGTATTTACTTTCACCTTTTCAAATTGGCTTTTAGATTCTTTATCTTGGTTAAGATACTTTAGAGCAAATCCCAACCGGAATTCAGCTTCGTTATAAAATGTACTTTGCTTATTTTTAGTCACCTTTTCGAAACCATCTTTGGCAACGTTATATTTCTTTAAATCATAAGCGATTACAGCTTGAAAATAATTTACAGTATCATTCTCCGGTTTTTGGACTTTTATCTTTTCGGTAAGTGTATAAGCCTTTTCGAATTGATTGGTTTTATAAAATTGCATCAACTCATCCCAGTTTGTTTTATTTTCGCTCATCAAACTTGGCAGTCCTGCTTCCTTTAGGTAATATTTATCTATTGAATCTTTGTTGGCTTGATTGATAAAATACCCAATTAATAATGCAACTGGAATAAGAACGGCTGCATATTTTAAATAATTAGTTTTAGATTTTTGGTTTGACTTTTTGGTGCTTAAATTCTCTATTCTACTTTCAGCTTTTGTAAGTATGTTTTTTAGTACCAAATAATCCCAATTGTTTTGTTCCAAAATCAATTTAGCACCTAGCAATGCATCATCAGTAGGGGTAGAGTTTTTTAATTCATTTAAAATTTGTCCACGCTTTTGCTTGTCGAAATCATTCTCTAATGATTGCAACAGAAGTTCTAATGTAATATGCTTATTATTGTTATTCATATATTCTCTAGTATAACGACTCAACTCAATAATTTTCCCGAATTAATTTTTATTCCATAAATACTACCCACAATTCTCTTATTTTATTACGAGAAATAGAGAGTATATTGCTTATTGTTTTTTCTGATATATTCAGTTGAGCACTAATTTCTTGATGTGAAAAACCATCTATATTTAGCTTTAAAATTATTTGTTCTTTATCGTTCAAACAAATAAATAAGGATTCGAAATTTTCTTCTACAAATTTTTGATTGGCTAAATTAGCTGTTGTTGAAGACCGTAAATTCTTGATTGTGTCAATAATTCTAATTCTGTTTTTAGTAGTTTTTAAATGGTCAAGGCATTTATTTTTTACTATGACAATCATTAAAGCTTTTATGTTTATTTGATTTTCAATAAATTTTTCTTGCCTTTTTTCGACAGGCATCATTATTAATTTTTCAAAACAATCAGCCACAACATCTTCTGCTTCTTGAGTAGATTTCAAGTATCTAAAAGCAATCAAATATAATTCTGGAAGCCATTGCTTGTATAATTTTCCCAAAGCGTTATTGTTTCCTTGGCAAAATAAAACGAGATTTATTTGAGATATAGTAGGTTTATTTTCCAAAAGTTATTTGTAATTTATTTCGGGGACGTCCAAATACAAAAATATATTTTTTTTTTAAACTTCGGAAATATTGGTCTTATTAATCGTTTTTTTTTAATAAAGTTTTGCCGCAACAAAAAGAGGTTGCGATAATTCTTTGTACTTTGTTTCTGTATTCATTTTATTGTTTTATAATGATTAACCGTAAGCTTCAATATATTCAATTTCTTTATCGATGGTGTTTTGTAGCATATCGTAATAAATTGGATTTCGTCGGATAACGGCGAGTTAGTTTGATTCTTAAAAGGGTATGGAAATCCTTACTATATTGCGTTTTCAAATTTTGATTAATTTTTTAAATTATCTAATTATCTAATTTTCAAATTAACCTATCTTTGCCGTCCCGAACGGTCGGGAG
>JBIPOE010000075.1:0-20323 GCA_044379485.1 Catalimonadaceae bacterium | reverse complement strand
GTCGGCTGGTTTATCCATGGTTGCCCGCCTCCCACAACAGACAACTTCTCTTTCAACACAGCAACAGCAAATTTCAAGGCCTTTTACTATATTTACAACCTGTCTAAATTCTCAGCCACTTACCATTGGAATTTCTATTCCTCGTAAATTTCTGTAAAGTTTTAAAGCAAAAAGGTCTGTCATTCCTCCTACAAAGTCAAAAATACACATCACCTTTTCATAAGGAGAATCTGTTTCTTTAAAGAGATATTGAGGTGAGATCAATGCAATTACCTTATTATGAACTTTTTGTCTTTTGTTTTCTGGAGTTAGAGCTGCTGTAACCAAATCCTCAATCAAGCCAGACATGATCCGGAAGCCAGCCAATTCAATTTTTATAACACTGCTGTGGTTATAAATTTTCTCCACAGAAACCTTTTTGATCTTTTTTAATATTTCAGATGCCTCAGATATTTCAGAAATCAGGTCAGAGTTAAAAGTCCCTTCTAAAATTTTTTGGCCGTTTTCTAAAAATGTTTCCGCACATCTGGTTGTTAAATAGTTGATTGACTTGGCTCGCAAATAACTAATAGCCTCATTTTCATCCTCTTCCAGAAGCTTCAAGGTTTCTTTTATTTTCCCAATATCCTCCTTTTTATTTAATTCAATAAGGGAAAGCAAAGTTGATTTCACCTCTTCTGAAGAAAAAATCCGAAGTCGATGGGCATCCTCAAAATCGATAATGTTGTAACAAATATCATCAGCCGCTTCCACCAGATATACAAATGGATGTCTTTTAAAAGTTAAGGGTAAATTTCCATCCGGGATAAGATTCAGTTTTTTTGCAATATCTTCAAAAACAGCCTTATCCGACTGAAAAAATCCATATTTGGACAGATGTTTTGGCCCTTTTTTACCTTTGGAATTTTCAGAACTGCAAGGGTATTTCAAAATGGCACCCAAAGTGGAATAGGTTAACCTGAATCCCCCAGGTAGCCGTCCCCGAAAATCTCTGGTTAAAATACGTAAAGCGTTTGCATTTCCCTCAAAGGCCACTAAATCAGACCATTCTGTATTTGAAAACTGTGTTTTAAACGTTGGTTCTTTTTCTGCTTTTTCTATAAAAAATTTCGAAATCGCATCCTCACCGGAATGGCCAAAAGCTGGATTTCCCAAATCATGTGCCAAACATGCAGAGGAAATCACGCTTTTTAAATGTTGGCTGTAAAATTCCTGAGCATCCGGATTTACCTTGATTTCAGGTAATTGTGCAATTTTTTCACCAATAATACTGCCCAAAGAGCGTCCAACACTGGCTACTTCCAATGAATGCGTAAGCCTGTTGTGCACAAATACTTCTTCTGGCAAAGGAAAAACCTGGGTTTTATTCTGAAGCCGCCTGAATGCACTTGAAAACACCAATCTGTCCCAATCCCGCTCATATTCAGTTCTTTGTTTGCTTAAACTGTTGTCAACCCCAAAGCGTTCACTGGAAAAGCAATTCTCCCATTTCATCATGGTGCAAGTATAAATGTAAACCTTGGTTTGTTTAGACTTTCATTGTTTGTAAACGGGGTTTCGGCTACAAATCAGGACTTTCCAAAAAGAGTAAAACTTCGTTTTGTAAATTTACAAGATCTTCGATTTCAATACAATATGGTGGAACCAAATACAAAACGTTTCCAATAGGCCGCACCAACAAATTCCTTTCTATAAAATATTCATAAATCTGTTTTCTGATGGAATGGGTGTAATCAAGGCCATCATTTGGTCTAAGTGTCACAGCCAAAACTGTACCCAGATTTCTCGGCAAAAATTGCGGAAATCGTATTTGAAGCGTTTCGAAAAATGCTTTCTGACAGGATACAATCGACTCCAGTTTTGGTAGAAATTCAGGCAATTCAAATAAATCTAAACTGGCCAATGCCGCGGCACAAGCAAGTGGATTTGCTGTAAAAGAATGTCCGTGGTAAAGCGTAGTTTTATAATCTGTTTCATAAAATGGCTTGGCGATAAATTCCTGACAAACAGTAAGTCCCATTGGCAAAAAACCAGCTGTCAGACCTTTTGAAAGGCAAACGATATCAGGTTTTTGTTCCAAATGTGAACTTGAAAAGGGTTTTCCGGTACGATAAAATCCAGTAAAAACCTCATCTAAAATCACTATAGTGCCGTACCTTTTGGCGATTAAAATCAATTGATCCAGCCATTCTTTTGGATACATCAACATCCCACCAGCACCTTGAATAAGTGGCTCAACTATTAAAGCTGCCACTTCCTGTGAGCCCAAAATAGACTCAGCTAAAGCCAAACTTTTTTGCCAATCGGCATTTCTCAAAGAATCAATTCCATTTCCATAAGGTGGGCTTACAAAATCCACTTCAAATAGCCAATCCTTAAAAGCTTCACTAAATGTACTGCGGGCACCTACTGCCATAGCTCCAAAAGTATCTCCATGGTAGGCGTTTTGAAGGGCCAAAACCTTATTCCGTTTTTTTCCCGAAAGATGATGATACTGAAGTGCCATTTTGATTGCCACCTCAATAGCTGTGCTCCCGTTGTCCGAAAAAAACACACGCCCCATTTTGCCTGGTAAAAAATTCAAAATACGCGTGGCCAAATCTTCTGCGGGTTGATGCGTAAATCCTGCAAAAATGACCTGTTCTAACTTTTTGGCTTGATTACCAATGGCTTCTGCAATATATGGATGGCCATGACCATGCACATTTACCCACCAGGAAGAAATGGCATCCAGAATTTTTCTACCTTCTTTTGTGTATAAATAGGCACCTTTTCCAGATTCAATTTGAATTTCCCTTCCTCCGATTCCAGGTGTGTAAGGATGCCAGATTTTCGAATCCATCAAATATCCATGTTTAATTTTTCTGCCCAAAAGCTGATTACATCGGCATCAATTTTTTCCAAAACCGGCAATCTTAACCAACATTTGCATCCGGCAAGGTTTAATATGATGTCCTCAGCATCTTGAAAATTTTCTCCATTAAATACAATCCCCACAATTGGAATTTCTCTTCGATTCAATTCACTAATGGTTAATAATGAATGGTTTAAGCTCCCTAAATAATGATTGATAACCAAAACAACCGGAAGCCCCAAATGACAGATCAAATCTGCTGTAGTTTCCCCATAATTTAATGGGACCATTAATCCTCCGGCACCTTCAATTATTAGATTTCCATCAATTTCCGGAATTGTAAAGTCTGCAACCAAAACCTTTGTATGTTCTTGTGCAGCAGCGAAATGTGGGCTTGCAGGGGTTGAAAGAAACCATCTTTCCGGAAGCGTTTTAACAGATTTACCGAACCATGTTTTAATTTGATTGGTATCTGTTGGTGTGCCACATTGAATGGCTTTCCAATAGGTCGCTGATAGTTTTTTTACCAATAAAGCAGAAACCAAAGTTTTACCGGAGTCGGTTCCTATGGCTGAAACGAAATAAGTATGATTCTTGTTTTTCAAAAAAAGTTGTCAATATTGCCCCAATAAGTTTGCAGTTATTTACAATTCAAAATTTAATTTCATGAATTAAAAAAGCCTTGGCTTCGTTTCGTTCCTGGGTTTTCAATTTCTTTATTGTATTGCTAAAGCCAAAACAAAGATTATGAAATCAGATTTGGACCAGACTTTCCTCAGTTGCATAGTAGGTGAAAATTGTTTAAATAGCTTAAGAGGTGCCACTTATGCAACCTCCCGGATTTAAGTAAAAAAGCCTGGCCTGGAATCGTTTCTTGCGACCAAAGGTAGAATACTTAGGATAAACAGGCCCAGGGCTTCGAAAGGTTTGTACATATTTTATAAAAAGTAGAAATTAATGAATATATCCCGAAAGTCACAAGTAATTTTCAATTACCACTTTAACCTTTTTATTTTCTATTCTTTATGACCTTCCCGCTTTGGCGGAATAAACTATTCCAGTTTCTTCGAAGGAGAAATTTTTCAAGGTGAAAATCAAAAAGTTAAATACTATTTGCGACTTTTGGGTATAATGCAAAATTATCAAGCTAAACAAAGTGAGATTTTGATTTTGTCATATTGACATATTTAATTTACAAGTTATGTTGTGTTGTAGATAGCATTTTTTTTACTTATAGATTTAAGTCGATAACACTTCTACAAAACATTTTTTTTAAATTTAAAGGATACAAATCGACTATAATATCTAATTATTATTGAATTCTATCTATTTTTTTAAGTTATTTTTTTATACTCATGAAATTTTAATTTGCTGGCAATAATCAATAACGTACTTTTGCCAAACATTCAAAAATAAGTTTACATGCTTAAGATTAACGTTAAGAAAGTAATGGAAGCCAGAGGAATCTTCGCTCCATACAAATTCATGGTAAGAAATGGTTTTACACCAACAACCGCCACAAAAATTGCTAAAGGAGAAGTAGAATACCTTCGTCTTGAATACATAGAAAGATTAAGCACTTTATTAAATTGCTTACCTAATGATTTGTTCGAGTGGACTCCAAACGACAGAAAAGAAGATGTAGCTTCTAATCCACTTCAAGCGATCAGAAAGAATGAAAATTCATTGAATCTTCCAGAAATATTGAAAGGTTTACCAATGGATAAGCTTCGTCAGGTTGAAGAAATGTTGAAAACCATTTCTTAAGATTAACTTCTAACCAATAAAAAAAGGCCATTTTTCAATGGCCTTTTTTATTGGTCGGGATGGCGGGATTTGAACCCACGACCCCTAGCACCCCATGCTAGTACGCTACCAGGCTGCGCTACATCCCGATTGTGCCGCAAAATTATTTTTTTTATTGAATTTTCATTTGCCTGAAAAAAAATCCTGCATTGATTTCATTTTTTTTCTTGAATTCAATCAGCATTCCATTCCTGATAAAATTGGTCTAAAAAATTCTGCATAAATGTATGCCTGGATTCAGCCAAAATTCTTCCGGTATTTGTATTCATTTTATCTTTTAATAAAAGGAGCTTTTCGTAAAAATGGTTTATCGTTGGAGCATCTGAGTTCTTGTATTGCTCTTTATCCATTAAAAGATTTGGTGGAATTGTTGGATCATAAATCACCCTGTTTTTAAATCCTCCGTAATGAAATGCCCTTGCAGTACCTATTGCCCCAATTGCATCTAACCTGTCAGCGTCTTGAACAACAGCAAGTTCTGGAGAAAAAAAGCTTTGATTAAAATTACCTCCTTTGAAGGAAATATTCTCAATAATTTGAACAACATGGGATATAATGGCCTTATCAATGAAAAGACTTTCTAAAAAAGTTCTTGCCTTTTCAGGTCCGATTTTTTCATTCCCAGCATGGAACTTTGAATCGGCAATATCATGAAGTAGAGCCCCAAGTTCAACAATAAGAACATTTACTTCCTCTTTTTCAGATATCTTCTTCGCATTATTCCAGACCCTGTAAATGTGAAACCAATCATGTCCTGCCTCTGCTCCTTTTAACTCATTTTTCACATAGGCGATCGTAGCTTCTAATATTTTTTCATTCATAATTTACGTTTCAAGTCTTCATCAAAAAAAAAAGCCACAACTTTCGCTGTGGCTTTATATAAAATATTATTTTTTAATCAATAATCAACATGGCATCACCATAGGTACAAAACTTGTATTGTTCCTTTATGGCTTCTTCATATGCCTTCATGGTAAGTTCGTAACCTCCAAAAGCACAGGCCATCATTAATAAAATTGATTGTGGCATGTGAAAGTTGGTAATCAAAGCATTTACAATTTTAAAATCGTATGGAGGGAAAATGAATTTGTCAGTCCAGCCTGCATTCATTTTCAAGCGATTAATAGAAGAAACTGAAGATTCCAAAGCCCTCATGGAAGTTGTACCAATTGCACAAACCTTTCCCTTTCTATCCAAACTTGCGTTTACTTTATCAACTGTAACTTCTGGAATATTAAAATTCTCAGAATCAGTTTTGTGTTTTGTTAAATCTTCAACATCCACAGGACGAAAAGTACCAAGACCTACATGAAGTGTTAATGGTGTAACTTCTACTCCCTTTAAAGACAACCTTTTAACCAACTGTTTGGTAAAGTGCATACCAGCAGTCGGAGCTGCAACTGCACCTTTGTTTTCGGCAAAAATGGTTTGAAATCTATCTTTATCTGCAGGTTCAACATCACGCTTAATATAACGTGGAAGAGGAGTTTCACCCAACTGGTCAATTAGCTTGTAAAAGTCTTCGCCCACGGCATCTGTTAAGAAACGAATGGTTCTTCCACGGGAAGTTGTGTTGTCAATTACTTCGGCAACCAGATCAGAATCACCAAAATACAACTTATTGCCAACTCTGATTTTTCTGGCTGGATCAACTAAAACATCCCAAAGTTTATATTCTCTATTTAATTCTCTTAAGAGAAAAACCTCAATTTTGGCACCAGTTTTTTCTTTATTTCCATACATTCTTGCAGGAAAAACTTTGGTATCATTCACAACCATGGTGTCACCATCATTGAAATAATTCAAAACATCCTTAAAAATCTTGTGCTCTATTAATCCTGTTTTTTTGTGAACAACCATCAATCGAGACTCGTCTCTGTTTTCTGATGGGTAAAATGCAATTAGTTCGGTTGGGAGATTAAAGTTAAACTCGGATAACTTCATAAAGTATTACGGTACTCGTTTTTTTTAAATTGGGGTGCAAAAATATGTCTAAAACTTTTTAGAAAGAAATTACTACAAAAGGAATTTAATTTTTTAATATTTTGCCCTGATTATCAAATAGATAGAATGCATAAAAAAATATTGTTTCTTTGAAATTGTATCTAGACTTGAATGCTGGTGTCAATATTTTACTTTTGCACAAAATTAAGAACAATCATATATATGCAAATCACCTATTTCGGACAATCTTCATTTTTAGTAGATATAGGAGGCTACAAAATACTTTTTGATCCATTTATTTCCTCAAATCCAATGTCTAAAGATATTGATTTTGAGGCTATTGAAGCTGATTATATCCTGGTAAGCCATGCCCACCAGGACCACACAGCAGATGTTGAAAGCATTGCCAGAAGAACTGGTGCAACCATAGTTGGAATTTGGGAAATACATGCCTGGTATCAGAACCTTGGTCTTAAAACACATCCGATGAATATTGGTGCAAAATGGCCTTTCGAATTTGGTACAGTAAAAATGGTAATGGCTCAGCATTCAAGTTCTTTTCCAGATGGATCTTATGGTGGCCAGGCAGCCGGTTTTGTTGTGGAAAGTGATGAAAATACTTTTTATTATAGTGGTGACACCGGGCTTTTTTCCGATATGAAGCTTATCGGAGATTTTGACAAGCCAAATTTTGCATTCTTCCCAATTGGAGACAATTTCACAATGGGCATGCGTGAGGCCGTTACCGCTGCAAGATGGACGGGAGTAAAAAAGGTGATTGGTATGCATTTTGATACCTTTCCCTATATCCAAATTGACCATGAAGAAACTCGACTTCTTGCTCAATTCAATGAAATAGACCTAATATTGCCTAAAGTGGGGGAAACTTTTTCCATTTAAATCTAAGAAAACCAGCAGAAATGATTTCTGCATTTTAATTGACAATCAACCATTAATGGGAAAAATAATAGGCATAGCCAATCAGAAAGGAGGAGTAGGAAAAACAACAACTGCCATTAACCTGGCGGCAAGTTTGGCTGCGCTGGATTGTAAAACATTATTGGTAGATGCTGATCCTCAAGCCAATAGCACATCCGGAATTGGTTTCGATCCAAAAGAAATTGAAAATTCAGTGTATGAGGCCATGGTGGACAATGTGCCAGTAGAGAAAATAATTATTAAAACTGAAATTGAGTTTCTGGACCTTTTGCCAAGCCACATTGACCTTGTTGGTGCGGAAGTGGAAATGATTAATCTCGAGAAAAGGGAGGAAAGAATGAAAGTGGCCTTAGCTCCATTGAAAGCAAAATATGACTTTATCATTATTGATTGTTCACCCTCTTTGGGACTCATCACAGTAAATGCCCTTACCGCAGCAGATTCTGTAATTATTCCAGTTCAAACTGAATTTTATGCTTTGGAAGGATTGGGTAAATTGCTCAATACCATTAAGATCATCCAAACAAGATTAAACCCGGCATTGGCCGTGGAAGGTATTTTGTTAACCATGTATGACCAAAGATTGCGCCTTTCAAATCAGGTAGTTGAAGAGGTTAGGCAGCATTTCCAGAGTATGGTTTTTGAAACAATCATTCCAAGAAATATAAAACTAAGTGAATCACCAAGTTTTGGCGTTCCTGCTATTATTCATGATGCAGATAGCAAAGGTTCAATTAGTTACCTGAACCTAGCTAAGGAAATTATAAATAAAAATAAGCTGAAAAAGTAAATTTTCTGATACTTTTAGATTTTCTGATTGTATCGAAACTCAGACCAGAATAAGAAATTGGAAAAAAACTCAATGAAAAAGCGAACCGGACTTGGAAGAGGTTTAAGTGCTTTGTTAAGCGATAGCGGCAGTGAATCTAAGGTTCAGTCAGAGACTTCGCTTTTGCCGGCTGCTCAAAATTCAGGTATCGATTTGATAGACTTAAATTTTATTGAAACCAATCCTTATCAACCCAGAACACATTTTGACCAGGAAGCCCTGAAAGAACTATCTGAAAGCATACGGATCCAAGGTATTATCCAACCAATAACACTTCGTCAACTATCAGAAAATCAGTATCAATTAATTTCTGGTGAAAGACGATTACAAGCATCAAAACTTGCAGGGCTTACGCATGTGCCTGCTTATATAAGAAAGGCCAATGACCAGCAAATGCTGGAAATGGCTTTGATTGAGAATATTCAAAGGGAAAATCTTAACGCCCTTGAAATTGCAATTTCCTATCAGAGGCTATTGGTGGAATGCAATCTTAAACAAGAGGAGCTTGGAGATAGAGTTGGTAAAAAAAGAGCGACTGTAAACAATTATTTGAGGCTTTTAAAACTACCACCAGAAATCCAGGCGGGTATTCGGGATGCTTTGGTAAGTATGGGTCATGCCAGAGCTTTGGTAAATGTAGAGTTCGTTGAAGATCAGCTATTTATTTACAATAAAATCATTCTAGAGCAATGGTCTGTAAGGCAAGTTGAGGAAGCGGTTCGGAAGCTTTCTGAAGAAACACCTGATAAAAAAGCAAATCAGTCGGAAGCGGAAAGCGAATCAGCGGCCCTTTCAAGTGTAAGGCAAAAACTGGCAGGGCATTTTGGAACCAAAGTTCAGATCAAGTCTGGGAAAGATGAAAAGGGTGAGATTAGAATTCCTTTTGTTTCAACAGATGATTTAAACCGTATTCTGGATTTGCTTAAGATATCTCTATGAAAATTTATTTGGCTTTTATATCCATATTTTTGGGATTCGTTTTTTTGTCTAACGGGCAAAAGGATTCTTCCAAAACTTCCTATACAAAGCCCGATTCATTAGCTGTTGGCCAAAAAGTTTCAAATGATTTAAAAATATCGCCAGATAGTTTACTAAAGTTAAAAAAGGCTGCTAACAAACTTAGGGATCCAAGAAGAGCCTCACTACTTGCTGCTGTTTTTCCAGGTGCAGGTCAATTGTATAATAAAAAGTATTGGAAACTCCCGATAGTTTGGGGAGGAACTTTTGCCCTTGGGTATTATATTAGATTAAACAACGAAAATTATGGAATTTTCAGGAATGAGTATTTGCTTATTCAAAATGGAAAACAAAATACTACCGGTTACAATGCCGAGCAATTGGTTAGATTAAGGGAATATTGGAGAAGAAACAGAGACTTTTTAATTATTATTTCTGCTCTAACTTATCTTCTAAATATTGCAGATGCAGCGGTGGATGCCCATTTCAGCTCTTTTGACGTAAGCGATGATTTAAGCTTAAACTGGAAGCCGGAGTTGTTCTTAGCTGGTCGTCAACCCATTGTAGGACTTGGACTTGCCTTAAATTTTAAATAATATGAAAGAGAAGGAAAAACTAAAAATCTTACTTATTGGCTATGGTAAAATGGGTAAAGCCATTGAATCTGTAGCAGTAAAAAGTGGACACAGCATTTCAGCCATAATAAGCGACAAACAAATGGACCTCGCCCACATTTGTAAAGCTTACCAACCAAATATTGCATTTGAATTTACCTCTCCGGATTCAGCAGTTCGGAATCTGGAATCTCTAATAGAAGCAGGAATTCCAATAGTCTGTGGATCAACTGGTTGGCTAAATCATTGGAATTCTATAATTGAAAAAGTAAAAGAAAAGGATGGTACTTTTTTTTATGCCTCCAATTTTTCTTTAGGCATGAATCTCATGTTCCATCTAACTGAAATAGCAGCTAAATTTATGAATGAATTGCCGGATTATGATGTCGAAATTGAAGAAATTCATCATTTAGAAAAGCAGGATAAGCCGAGCGGAACTGCCATAACTCTGGCTCAAAAACTGATTTCTGGATTGGATAGGAAAAAATCCTGGGTTTTGGACAGAAGTACTAAACCAGATGAAATTGAAATTTCAGCCATTCGGGAGCCCGATGTCCCTGGCACACACATTGTTTCATTTAGTTCTGCAGTAGATACAATTGAATTAAGTCATACCGCCCATTCCAGAATGGGTTTTGCAAGTGGTGCAGTAAAAGCTGGCGAATGGCTTTTTGGAAAAAAGGGGGTATTTACAATGGAAGATCTATTGGCCGATAAGTTTAAGTAATCCTGCTTATTTACCTTAGGGTTTTTTATTTCTTTAAATCTGTCTTAAAAAATCAACATCCAATAAGCTCCTTTGTTATAATACTATCCCACAATCTGAAAATTAAAAGCTCCATTTTTCCGAACCCCATAAAGTCGCAACCAAATTGGCAAAATGGCCTCTGTTGCTCTGGCATTGGTAATATCTCCAAGGTCTATCAGATTTTCATCCTTCCAGCCAAATTGTTTTAGCAAATCTCTTGTAATAAATTTACCCTCATACCTATTTCCACAAATGTAATTTACATGATTACCATCCCCTATCAGATTTGGATTGACCATCAGGCCAGACCACATTGTGTTAAGAGTTTTTACTACCAGGGTACCGGATATAATCTTTGAATTTCATCACCCAGGGAGTTGGTATTTGAAAGTGCTGGAATAAGGCTTGGTGGCATTCCTTTGCTAAAGTCCAAAGGGTTACTTACATCAATGAGTAGTTTATCATATAGAGCTCCGTTTGTAAGAGAAAGGGCTTCTAAAACATGCTCACCTTTTACACAATTAAAAGTAATTTCATGGAATGCAGCTGCTTCCTCAAAGGTGCCATTGGATGCGCCCCGATCTTTATATTTTTCAACAAAAGCCAAAGCTTTTTCGTTGATTGTAGTCCGGGAGCCCATTTTTACCTGATGACCCATTTCAATCAAAGCAGCACCAATAGTTTGGGCCACAGTTCCTGTACCTAAAATTCCTATTTTCAGGCTATATGTATTTTCTACCATAATGAAATTTGTCCATCCTCCGATTGTTGCTCATTTTCAACTTCCGGGGCTGCTCTTTCTGGCAACAAGGTTACTGAAATAACAGTACTTGAACTTAGTCTATTTCCCATGGCCTTCCAACCTTTTACATCTACAACCACATCCAAATCAGCCACTTGCTTATCAACTGGTGATTTCTTATCCTTTTTGAATTCATATTCAATCTGGGGTTGCTTTTGAGTGGTTACCAACCAAAGTTTGGAATTTTTGGCTTCAGAAATAAATAGATAACGTTTGTCAATGGTCTGGTTTTCAATCTTAAATCTTTTCACCAAAGTATTTCCGGAGTCGCCTTCTGTATGAACCGCCGTTAAAATTTGTTCAGGTTCAAATTTTTGAATGCTTAAAATCTGATCTGGTTCGTAGCGGTTGGAGAGTTCAAAGCTGGTAAGTTCATAACTACCATCTTTGTACAATACCAAAATCTTATCAGGACCTTCAAAATTGCCAAGTTTTATACCGTTTCCATCTGTATTAAGCCTTCCAATGGTTGCATCGTACCAGCGATCTATTCCACCCAAAGTACTAATTCCCTGCGACTTGAGTGTTATTTTTTTAACCGGATAACGGGTGAGAATATTGCCCTGACTTTCACGTCCTTTTATGGCAAGGTCTGCAAAATTAAAATCAATTCCATTTGCTCTGGTTCTGGTTCCTTGTGGATACAGTGCAAAAATAACTTCGGCTTCACCATTTGGATTGGCTGAAAAGTATTGGATTTTGCTGCCCTTTGTACCTTTGGTGAGGTCGTATTCTTTATCTCTGGTAATGCCCATTACTGCAAATCGTTTTGCATAGGTTATTCCAGACAAGGCATCCAGATAACACAGGTTATACACCATGCGTTCATTGTTTTTCCTGAAAACAGAAACGTGCAGAATATCTTTACCAACAAAGGTTTTTTCCTCCACTTTGATAACCTTCATTTTGCCGTTTTTGAAGAAAACGATCACATCATCCATATCTGAACAATCGGAAACGAATTCATCCTTCTTTAAACCAAGTCCCACAAATCCTTCAACTCTGTTTACATACAATTTTGCATTATTGGCCACAACCGCCTGAGCCTGAATGTTATCAAATGCCCTTATTTCGGTTCTACGCTCCCTGCCTTTTCCATATTTTTTTTGTAAACCCTGGTACCAACGAATGGTATATGGTTTCAAGTGCAAGAGATTATTTTCAACTTCCTCCAGCTCAGCCTGAAGATCTTTCATCATTTCATCGGCTTTAAAACCGTCAAATTTTGAAATACGTTTGATCTTAATCTCAGTTAATTTTAGAATATCGTCTCTTACAATTTCTCTGTAAAACTGTGGCTTAAAAGGTTCTAAACCTTTGTCAATTGTGTTTATGACATCTTCCCATGTTTCACATTCCTCAATATCCCTGTAAATTCTATTTTCAATAAAAATCTTTTCCAAAGATGAAAAGAGGATCTTTTCTTTCAATTCTGCCTGCCGGATTTCTAATTCCCGCTTCAGTAGCGCCATAGTCTGCATGGTGCATATTTTCAGGATTTCATTAACCGACATAAAATGCGGTTTATCATCCATAACTATGCAGGCATTTGGCGAAATGGAAACCTGGCAATTGGTAAAGGCATACAAGGCATCAATGGTTACATCGGGAGAAACGCCAGGAGCAAGATGTACCTGAATTTCAACATCTTTTGCTGTATTGTCAATTACCTTTTTGATTTTAATTTTTCCTTCATCGGATGCCTTCACTATACTTTCCATTAAGGAAGTAGTAGTAGTGCTGAAAGGAATCTCCTTGATAATCAAAATCTTTTTATCCAGATCTTCAATCTTTGCCCGAACTCTGATTTTACCTCCTCTCCTACCTTCATTGTAAGCTGAGGCATCCATCAATCCTCCCAGTTGAAAATCTGGCAAAATATTGGTTGGCTTGCCATTTAAAACATCCACCGAGGCTTCACAAAGCTCAATAAAATTATGAGGCATAACTTTGGTAGCCAATCCAACTGCAATGCCCTCTACGCCTTGATCCAGCAATAAAGGAAACTTAACCGGCAGTGTAACAGGCTCTTTCTTTCGCCCATCGTAACTCATTTGCCACTCCGTTGTCTGTGGATTGAAGAGCACATCAATGGCAAATTTGCTCAATCTGGCCTCTATATATCGGGCAGCTGCTGCACCATCTCCCGTTCTGGCATCACCCCAATTACCTTGTGTGTCAATTAATAAATCCTTTTGCCCCATGTTTACTGCGGCTTCATAAATAGAAGCATCGCCGTGGGGGTGGTATTGCATGGTTTGCCCGATAATGTTGGCAACTTTGTTGTATCGACCATCGTCTATGATGTTCATAGCGTGCATGATACGGCGTTGCACAGGTTTCAAACCATCTTCAATTGCCGGGACAGCCCGCTCCAAAATCACATAGGATGCATAATCTATAAACCAGTTTTCATACAAACCGTCGATGTGATCAACGGAACTAAGGCCATTATTCTGGTTTTCGGTATTTTCTTCGTTCAAGGTTCTTTGCTAAAAATCGCTGCAAATTAAAGATTAGACAGCGGTTTTTCCAGAATTGCTTTCAATCAAAAAATCTAAAAATTAAATGGAGCTATTTGATGTAATTAAACTGTTGAAATTCAGCGCATTTAAAACTTAGCTTTGTTAAACCTATAATATTTTTTCTATCAAAAAGTTTTAGATTTTTAACAAAACCCAAAAGTCGCAAGTAATTTTCAATTACCTCTTTAACCTTTTGATTTTCTATTCTTTATGGCCTTCCCGCTTTAACGGGATAAACTATTCCAGTTTCTTTCGCCTTTGGCGAACACAGCCGGGAGAAATGTTTCAAGGTGAAAATCAAAAAGTTAAATACTATTTGCGACTTTTGGAAACTACGAGAAATTTCAAGAAGCAATTCGATAAATACTTTTAATCTGTGTGAGTTGGGCGGCATATTGGAGACAAGCAAGAAAATCTTCTTTTTCAAGATCAGGATAATCTTCCAGAAGTTCCTCAATGGTCATACCAGAAGCCATTAGCTCAAGCATATTTTCTACCGGATACCGAAGATTTCTTAAAGTGGGTTTTCCGTGACAAATATTTGGATTGTGTGTAATCCGCTGAAGCAAATTTTCCATAGATGAAGGCATATATAGGAAAAAAGGTAAATGAATGGATAGCTAAAAGCATTGCAGTTATCTTTGGAACAAATAATACCATTATGATCTAAAAGCCAAACAATTAGAATTTGAAATACACTTTTTCGATTTATCCACTCATTCTACCATTTGTAAAAGTCCTGCGTTCCCAAAAACAAAGTCCTCTATATTTGCCCCATGCGTATATTTTACTGCCTTTCAATTTTTGCAGCTTTCGGGATTCAAAGCCTTTCTTTTGCACAAGCCTATCGCCAAACAGGTTCAAACCACGGAAACAAGTTTGAACAGCTTGACTATCTTATTCCTACACCAAACGAATATAGAACCGCAAGTGGCGCTCCCGGTCCAAGATATTGGCAACAACGTGCTGATTATGACATTGAGTGTACGCTTGACGAGCAAAAATTACAGTTACGGGGAAAAGAAACGGTAACCTATCACAACAATAGCCCAAGTCCACTGGAATACATTTGGTTGCAGCTGGATGAAAATGAGCACGATCCAAACTCTGACAACCATCGTTTTGATGGAAGCCGTATGAATGGACAAATGTCGGATGGCGATTTGAACAACTTCAATTACAAAAGCACTTTGGCGGATTATGGAGATAAAATCATCTCAGTTACAGATGCTTCCGGCAAAAAACTGGCTTATACCATCAACCAAACCATGATGCGGATTGATATGCCAAAGGATTTGATGCCGGGTGCAAAATTCGTTTTTAAGGTAGAATGGTATTACAACATCATTGACCGAATGAAACTTGGCGGAAGAGGTGGTCTGGAGTTTTTCCCTGAAGATGGCAACCATATTTTTACCATGTCACAGTGGTTTCCCAGGCTTTGTGTGTATTCTGATTTTCAGGGCTGGCAAAATCATCAGTTCACAGGTCGGGGTGAGTTTGCTTTGGCTTTTGGAAATTATAAAGTACGTATGACCGTTCCAGCTGACCATCAGGTTTGTGCAACTGGCGAGGGTCAGAATTACAGTTCAATTTTAAGCAAAGCACAATTGGAAAGATGGCAAAAAGCGCAAACCGCAAAAGAGCCTGTTGAAATTGTCACCCTGGAAGAGGCCAAAAAAGCAGAAGAAAACAACAAAGGTGGCAGCAAATCAAAAGCCACTAAAACATGGGAATTTAAGGCAGAAAACGTACGTGATTTCGCATGGGGCAGTAGTCGAAAGTTTGTTTGGGATGCCATGGCAATTAATCAGGCGGGTAAAAAAGTAATGTGCATGAGTTTTTATGGAAAGGAAGCTTACCCGCTTTACCGAAAATATTCAACCAAAGTGGTGGCCCACACAATCAAAACCTACAGCAAGTTTACCATCGATTATCCGTATCCGGTGGCGCAAAGTATAGAAGCAAGTAGTGGCATGGAATACCCAATGATTTGCTTCAACTACGGTCGTGCTGAAAAGGACGGAACATATTCAGAAGCAATTAAATACGGCATGATTGGCGTAATCATTCATGAAGTTGGCCACAACTTTTTCCCAATGATTATCAACAGCGATGAGCGCCAGTGGAGCTGGATGGATGAAGGCTTAAACACCTTTGTGCAATACCTGACCGAACAGGAATTTGACAACAATTATCCAAGCAGCCGTGGCCCTGCTCATAAAATGACGGGTTACATGCGCCTTTCAAAAGACCAACTGGAGCCTATAATGACCAACTCCGAAAACATCGCCAACTTTGGTGCAAATGCGTATGGAAAACCTGCCACTGCTTTAAATATTTTGCGGGAAACGGTAATGGGGCGTGAGCTTTTTGATTATGCTTTTAAAACTTATTCCAAAAGATGGGCATTCAAACATCCTCAGCCTGGAGATTTTTTCAGAACCATGGAAGATGCCTCAGCTGTTGATTTGGATTGGTTCTGGAGAGGTTGGTTTTTTGGAATCGATCCTTGCGATATTAGCTTGGATACCGTAAAATGGTACAAACTGGATGCACCAGCCAATGAAATGGCCTTTAAAAAACAGGCTTTTAAGCCACTGGGGCAAACCAGAAATGCGGCTGATAAAAATATGAAATTCGCTGTGGATCAGGATACCAGTTTACGTGACTTCTATTATTTCAACCGCAGCGGAGATGACGATGAAGCCATGTTCAGACGGATGCGGGAAAATACATCAGCTCCTGTATCAGCAGACAAACAAAGCGATAGCCTGAAAGCCAAATGGGCAAACAAAAACTTTTACGAGCTCAGTTTTAGCAATGCAGGTGGATTGGTAATGCCAATCATTGTGGAATTCACTTTCAAAGATGGCACAAAAGAAGTGGATAGAATTCCAGCCTATATCTGGCGTAAAAACGAGGAAAAGGTGAAGAAAACCTTTATGAAGGATAAGGAAGTGGAAAGCATTAAAATGGACCCTTTCAAAGAAACAGCAGACATCAATGAGGAAAATGGGATGTGGCCGGTTAGGGAAATGCCTACCAAGTTTCAATTGTTTAAAGGCGGAAGGGCAGGAAGAAATGCTGGTGTTTCTATGCCAAATCCGATGCAAAAGGCCAGGGAGAAGAAGCAGTAAAAAACTTAATTTCTAATGACTCTGAATTGGTTTTATTAAAATTTCTGAGCCACGATTTGTAGTCACCTGACATTTGCCAAGGATCTATGACTACCAATTTGTAGTCTTATCTTTGGTAGACAAGAGTATCGACTACCAATATGGCGACTACTTTTTTTATGGTATTTTCGTTTAGGAAAAAACGAATGAAAAATGGAAGTCTTATTTCGAAAGCAGCTACTGCCAGCAGAATGGATTGGCAATTGAAATTGGCTTAATACAAATCCAAAAAACTGAACTTGTTTTTTTTGAATGCCTGGCTTAGAATAATTTTTTTGAGCAAAATACCATTCAAAATCTGTGTGTCATTCTTTTATATCCTTTGCAAAAAAACAGAACTCAAAACTACAAGGTGGCTTTGCGAAACTTCAGAGAGAAAAAAACGGGTTTCGACTATTTTTTTAATTGCTTGTTTTTTAGAGTTTTGCAGAAATATGCGAAGGTCTAAAATGAGTGAGGAGTTTCGCCTATTAATTAGTTATAGGCAATGGTAAAACGACACGACAACAAATGAACATACAGAATAAACTTAGAGACCTTAAAGACCAAAAGAGTTATAGTATTCCTGCCAAAAGGGTAATGGAACATTTGAAACCTATTCTAAGCAAATCAAACGACTTGCGACAAAGATGGATGTGGGAATTACTTCAAAATGCAAGTGATTTAGGCGACAATGTAAAAGCAAGATTTGAAATAACTGCTGACAGACTTAAATTTAGCCACAATGGGAAGCCGTTCTCATTGGACGAAGCATATAACTTAATTATGCCCGACTCTACCAAAGATGACGAAACAACACACAAAAAAAGTGTTATCGGACAGTTTGGAACAGGGTTTATTTCAACACACATTCTTTCCAAGATTATTCAAATTGAAGGAATAATAGAAGATGACGAACAACTTTACAGTTTCAATTTTCACCTTGACAGAAGCGAAAGAAACGACAAGGATTTTTTAATTCAATCAATTAAAGACGCAGAAGCGGAGTATCGAGAAAACCTTGAAGAAATTGACGAACTTCCAGAAGATGAATTTCAAACTTCATTTACTTACCACATTGACAACACCTACTCTTCTTTGAAAGGGCAAGAAATTGTAAATGACGGAATTGAAAGTTTCAAAGAGTTAATCCCATACGTTTTGACTTTTAGACCTCAATTAGAAGAAATTGAAGTTATTGACCGCAGGACTAAAACAACCAAATTGACATTCAAACGTGAAGAAGTTGAAAGTGATATTGAAGACCTTATAATCATTAAAACAGTTTGCCATAAAAATGGCAAACACATTGAAGACATACTAATCGGAAACATTATTGAAGATGAAACCGAAATTGCTTTTCCAATTGAAGAAATAGAAGAAGAAAAATATAAATTACTTTCATTTCCAGATAATTGTCCTTTATTATTTTGTGCATTTCCGATGATAGGGACAAGCGATTTTAATTTTCCAGTAGTTATTCATAGTGAGAAGTTCGTTCCAAATAGAGAACGGGACGGAATTGAGATTTCTGAATATGATACGGAAAATAGAGATAGACTAATTGAAGCTAAGGAAGCATTTTTAAAATTATTAGGAATAATTGAAGAATATGAATGGAATGATGCCTTCAATGTTTCTTTTCTTAATAATCCTGAATTTAATGAATCTTCAATAAAGACTTGGTTTACAAATTCGATTTTCAAACCTATTAAAGAAGGAATACATAAAACTAAAATGGTCGAATTAGATGAATCCTTGACAACAGAGAACAAAAGGCTTTCATTAAGTGAAATATACATTCCTTATGCAGATAGGCGGGTGAAAAATTATGCTGAATTAGCGACAGATATTTACAATTTTGCATTTAAAACCATTCCAACTATTTTACCAAAAAGAGAACACTTCCTAAATTGGTTTGAAATATTAGACTTTGAAATATTTGTAGGAGAAAAGCTTGACTTAGAAGAACTTACAAAAAAAATATGCGAAGATGTCGATACGCTTGAAAAGTTTTGTTCTGAATACTCAATGGATGAGACAAATGCAATTGATTTTCTCATTGAATTTATAAAATTCATTTTAGAGCAAGACGAAGAAGAACTGCTTGATGATTACAAGTTAATACTTAATCAAAGTTTACAACTTTGCTTTTTGAAAGGAATGCAATTAGACCTAATTGCTCATAAAGGGCTAAACGAAGGTTATGATGAAAAATTAAAAGATATTTATCAATCCTTATCAAATACTGAATGCCGAGATGTTTTACTTCATAAAGATTTTGAGCAAATTGATGAACTTATTGACAAAGATGACAGCTTTGAATTTAAAGAATTGGCAAAAGACACAGATGAAGAATTGAGAAATTTTGAAGGTAATTTTCACGATGAAAACTTTTTGCTCATTCTAAAAGACCTTTTTAATTGGTATACAACCTGTGGACTTTCAGATGATACACTAATGAACTTGTTTCCATATTTCTCACTCAACAAATCACAACTATATCTCAACACAAAAACACCGCAAGAATTAGAATATGCTTTTGATATTGAGATAAGCGGTAAAAGTGAAGTATTAGCAAAACTTGCTAACAGTTCACTATCGGAGAATGAATTAGAAATAATTGCGGACAACCCAGAATTGGTTTCAAATTTTATTGAGTGGCTGAACAGTAAACAAGAAGATAACCCTGACGAAGAATTAGGAAATATCGGAGAAGAATTTTTATATCACCAGCTTTGCCAAATATTTGGAGAGAACAGAGTGCTTTGGGAAGACAAATCTGAATATGATTTTAGAGTTCTTGAAAAGGATTTGACTACAACAAAATACTTCATAGACGCAAAGACAACAGGCAAAGGCATTGCTAACAGTGACAATGTTCCTTTCTTTATGCGAACAGCACAGTGGACTTTCTTAGACAAACAACAAGCAAGTGACAAATATATCATTGCGAGAATTTTTAAAAACGGTGGGACTATTGATGTTAAATATTTAAGACTAAACAAACAATCACTATGACAAGAACCACTGCCTATAACATTCATCCAAGTAGGCGAAAGTCCCCACAAAAAAGCCCCCAACCGGAGATCTGATTGGGGGCTTTTGCTTACTTGGTGTTGGCCGTGCCCGGCTGGGAATCCGTCT
>JBIPOE010000074.1:0-20492 GCA_044379485.1 Catalimonadaceae bacterium | reverse complement strand
TGAAGTTAAAGTCAGAAAGAATTCCAATTTTGGAAATCCGGAAGACTTTGTGAATTCATCAAAGGCCGACCGGATAAAAATTGCCTCTGTTGAATATCAGATTTTAAAAAATTACAATGGTTTTATCAGGTTTGATATTGTGGCAATTTTGGGTTCCAAATTAAAATTCGAATTGCTTCATTTGGAAGATTCGTATTGAAACGCATTAATCTAAAAGGTTGTTTTTGCAAAGGCATAATTGATTTTTGAATAAAGGAAGCACCGAAAATTCGAAAGGAGTTCCAGTCTGTCTAACCCAAAAAATTCCACTCAAAATACTTCTCAAATCCCAATCAATTATCAGTTGCTAAACAATTATTTTCCATGTTAATTGCATCGCCTGCTTTTCAAAAAATTCTTGTTAAGAAGGTGCTTAGGTTGCTTTTTTATTGCTATTCAGTTTAGGATTGGATTCAATGAAATTGAAGTCAGGCTTATACACTAAATTTAAAATCAAATGAATATAACCGTCGTAGGCGGAGGTCCGGGTGGATTGTTTTTTTCCATTCTGGTAAAAAAAGCATGGCCGCAATCTCAAATTAAGGTTTTAGAAAGAAACAAAGCAGACGATGCTTTTGGCTTTGGCGTGGTTTTTTCAGATGAAACCTTGAGTGAGTTTTTAAGCCGGGACCAGGAATTATATGAACTCATCAGAAACCGCTTCGCCTATTGGGATGATCTGGATGTGGCCAGAAATGGAGAATCCATCCGGATTACAGGAAATGGGTTTTGCGGTTGTTCCAGAAAAACTTTGTTGCAGTTGCTCCACCAAAGATGCAGAGAAGTTGGGGTTGAACTTCAGTTTGAAACCTTTGTAGAAGACTTATCTACCCTTTCAGATTCTGATATGGTTGTTGTTTGTGATGGGATCGGAAGTGGAATCCGCTCACAATTGAACAAGGACTTCAACACCAAAATTGAATTAAAAAGCAATCGGTTTGTCTGGCTCGGGTCCACCCGCCCATTGGATGCATTTACCTACTTTTTTCGCTCTACGCCATGGGGCACATTCGTGGCTCATACCTATCAATATGAAGAAGGAAAAAGCACCTGGATTTTCGAAACTACAAATGAAACCTGGCTAAAAGCTGGTTTTGAGGTAGAAAACGAAACAGAAACCATCACCAGAATTTCAGAGATTTTTAAGGAAGAACTGCAAGGTCATCCCCTCATTTCCAACAAATCGAACTGGAGGCAATTTCCGTTGGTGACCAATGAAAAATGGAGCTTTGGAAATATGGTTTTGTTGGGAGATTCAAAAGCATCGGCACACTATTCCATTGGCTCGGGCACCAAACTAGCGATGGAATGTGCCATCGGATTGGCAGATGCGGTGTTGCAAAACAGAGACAACGTGCAGTCGGCCTTTCTTGCGTACGAGAAAAAAAGAAGAAGCCCAGTTTCTATGATCCAGCATGCGGCCAATGTCTCATTGGATTGGTTCGAACAAATGGACAGGCACATGAAGCATGACTTTTTGCCTTTTGCCTTTTCAGTGATGACCCGATCCAAAAAGGTAACGTATGAGAATCTTGCGCTCAGAGACCCTGGATTTACCCGCAAGGTTTTAGAACACTTTAATAAGCAAAACGGGAATTTAAATGGCCTTACCCCTGCCGGATTTCTTCCTTTTAAACTCAGAAAACTCGAGCTGAAAAACCGGATTGTTATGAGTCCGATGGGCCAATACGCAGCAAATGAAGGTCTTGTATCCAACTGGCACATGGTGCATTACGGAGCCAGAGCAACCGGAGGGGTTGGACTCATCCTCACCGAAATGACCGCCATATCTGAAACCGGCAGAATAACCATCGGTTGTGCCGGAATATGGACAGAAAAACAAACCATGGCCTGGAAAGAAATTGTGGACTTCATTCATCAGAATACAGAATCAAAAATAGGAATCCAACTGGGCCATTCCGGAAGGAAAGGGGCCATTAAAAAACCCTGGGAAGGAAAAAATATTCCCATATCAAACCCCTGGGAACTGATTTCTGCCTCTGCCATCCCTTATCACCAGGGAATGGCCACACCGAGGGAAATGGATGAAAAGGATATGGCGCAAATCCTTGAACAATTTGTAAACGCAACTAAAAATGCAGAAAAAGCTGGGTTTGATATGATTGAACTGCAGGCGCATCATGGTTTTTTGCTGGGTTCCTTCCTTTCACCTTTAACCAATCAAAGAAAAGACGCCTTTGGAGGAACCATAGAAAACCGGTTTCGTTTTCCTCTTCAGGTTTTTAAAGCCATCAGAGAATCGTTTCCGGAGGACAAACCCATTTCGGTTCGTCTTTCGGCAAGTGATTGGGCAGAAAATGGCCTGTCAGAAAATGAACTTTTGATAATTGCCAGGGCATTCAAAGATGCAGGTGCTGATATCCTGAATATTTCAAGTGGAGGAACCGTGGAAAACCAAAAACCACCGATTGGTAGAATGTGGCAAACTCCTTTTTCTGATGCGGTTCGAAATACGGTTTCAGTGCCAACGATTACCACTGGTTTTATCCAATCCATAGACCAAATCAACACATTGCTTTTGAATGGAAGGGCGGACTTGATTGCACTTGGCAGGCCTTTACTTTTAGACCCTTCTTTTGCCATTCATGCCCAGGCCTGGGAGGGAATGGCTGAGGAACAAACCGGCATTCCAATCCAGTATCAACAAGCAGTTGGCCATCAATTTTCGATAGTGGCCAGCGAAAGAAAAGCAATGGACGGCATGAAAAAACAGTTGAAACCCGCTTCTCATAAAAAATCATAGCAAAATTGTTTATGAAAAATTTCGAAGATGACTTTTCAAACAGAAACTTACCGGATGCCCTTGACCAGCCTGTTTATCTGTTAGACCAGCCTGGGTTCGAATTTCCGGCTGATTTAAATTGTGTTTCGGAAATTCTGGACAAGCATATCGCAGCCGGAAATGGAGCAAGGATAGCCCTCAGGACTTCAGAACAAACCTGGACCTATCAGGAATTGTACGACAAAGCAAACCAGATAGCCCATGTCCTGGTGGAAGATCTAAAATTGGTTTCAGGAAACCGGGTTTTAATCCGTTCCTACAACAATCCCATGTTTGTGGCTTGCTGGTTTGCCATCTTAAAAGCAGGTGGAATTGCGGTTTCAACCATGCCACTTTTAAGAAGTAAAGAGCTCTCGGTCATTATTGATTGCGGTGAAATAAGCCATGCCCTTTGCGATTACAGACTCAGCGAGGACTTGAATTTGGTGGAGCCCGGTTTTCTGAAAAAAGTGCTGAAGTTTGATGGTACCGGCCAAACAAAACAAGAACTTGAAGTATTGTCAGAAACCAAGCCCAAGGCATTCCAAAACTTTGATTCCGGGGCTGAATCTGTGGCCTTGATTGGTTTTACATCCGGAACCACGGGCAAACCAAAAATGACAGCCCACTTCCATCGGGATGTCCTTTTGATTTGCAAGGCCTTTCCGCCTTTTGCCTTGCAGATCAAACCCGAAGACATTGTCACCGGAAGCCCTCCTATTGGATTTACTTTCGGTCTGGGAGGTCTGGTTTTGTTTCCTCTGTATTATGGTGCCTCCAGTTTTTTGATTGAGAAACCTGGCCCGGACATCCTTTTGGAGGCCATTTCAAAATACAAGGCAAGTATTTGTTTTACGGCACCAACCGCATGGAAAACGCTAACAGCAAAAGTCAGAGATTGCGATATATCCTCTTTGAGGAAGTGCATTTCAGCCGGAGAAGCCCTTCCTGTCAAAGTCAGAGAAGACTGGTATTCAGCCACTGGCCTTAAAATAATTGATGGAATTGGTGCTACTGAATTGCTTCATATTTTCATCTCTTCCACGGAGGATAATCAAAAACCTGGAGCCATCGGGAAACCCATTCCCGGATATATGGCCTGTGTATTAGACAACGATGGAAATGAAGCGCAGGTTGGCGAAATTGGCCATTTGGCAGTCCGGGGAATTACCGGATGTAAATACCTCGGGCGAAGGGAAAAGCAAATAGAATATGTAAAAAACGGCTGGAATTTGACCGGAGATTTGTTCAGAAAAGATGAGGACGGCTACTTTTTCTTTGTATCCCGAAGCGATAATTTAATCATCTCCTCCGGGTACAATATCGCAGCGATAGAGGTAGAATCTGTGCTTTTCGCCCATCCGGAAATTTCTGAATGTGCGGTATTTGGACTTCCGGATGAAGACAGAGGTCATGTGGTTTGTGCCTGTCTGATTTTGAAAAATCAGGAATTGGCTACAGTTACTTTTGCCAAAGAAATTCAGGATTGGTTCAAAAAAGAGGCTGCTCCTTATAAATATCCAAGAAAAATTGTATTTATGGAAGCACTTCCAAAAACAGAAACAGGGAAAATTCAATATTTTAAATTAAAAGAAACATTTCAATGAATCTTGTAAAAGCATTCAAAAAAGAAGAGAAAATCCGGTTTCAACATGTTGATTATGCGGGTATTGTATTCTATCCCCGTTTCCTCGAAATGTTAAATGCACTGGTAGAAGATTGGTTTGAAGAGGCACTTCAAAGACCTTTCAGCCAGATGCACAAAACAGGCGGCATACCGACCGTGGATTTAAAAGTCCAGTTCAGAAAAGCGGCGAGGTTGGGAGAAACACTTTCGAAATATCTTTGGGTGAAATCGCTTGGCGGTTCATCTGTCCAACTGGGATTCAGATTTGATGATGAAACCGGAAATATCTGCCTGGAAGGCGAAGTAGTTCTCGTCAATGTCGTTATTTCTGAAAATAGAAATGACATAAAATCAAGTGCATTTTTGCCGGAAATCAGGGATAAAATGGAACAATTTATTATTCTTGATTCCTTTTCAGAAATCAGCTAAAATTTGAAAATGAAAGACTTACCCCGATTCAAAGCGGCAGCCGTTCAAACCTGCCCCGTGTACCTCGACCCGACAGCCACAACCGAAAAAGCATGTTCGATAATCAAAGAAGCCGCTGGAAAAGGTGCTTCACTCATAGCTTTTCCGGAGGTTTTTATTGCCGGATATCCCTATTGGAACTGGGTTTTGAACCCCATTCAAGGGAGTAAATGGTATGAAAGGTTGTATAAAAGTGCGATAACCGTTCCAGGACAAGAAGTAGCTCTTTTGTGCAAAACGGCCAAAGAAAATAGCATCCATGTGGTGATGGGCATTAATGAAAGAGGAGAAAGCCTCGGCGAGATTTACAATACCATTTTAATCATAGATTCCACTGGCAATCTGATAGGAAAGCACCGAAAACTGGTGCCAACCTGGGCCGAAAAACTAACATGGACCGGAGGAGATGGTTCTTCTCTAAAAGTATATCCAACCGAAATCGGCCCAATCGGAGTTTTGGCCTGTGGCGAAAACACCAACACGTTGGCTCGTTTTACGCTTCTTGCGCAGGGCGAGTTGATTCATATTGCCAGTTATATTTCTCTGCCGGTAGCTCCGCCGGATTACAACATGGCTGAGGCTATTAAAATCCGGGCAGCAGCACATTCATTTGAAGGAAAGCTCTTTACCATCGTATCCTGTTCGACCATTTCCAAAGAAATGATTGAAATTTTAAAGGAAGATATGCCGGATATTGAGACCATGTTTAGCCGGAAGGACTCTGCTTTTTCCGGCATCATCGGGCCAAACGGAGCAACCGTTGGCGACCCATTGATTGATGATGAAGGCATCGTTTATGCAGACATTGACCTGAACAAATGCATTCAACCCAAACAAATGCATGACATTCTCGGCCACTACAACCGATTCGATATTTTTGATTTGCGGGTGAATATAGCCCCGCATAAACCCATAACCTTTATTGATAAGCGTACAGAATTTAATAGTTTAACAACCAATATGCCGGACAACGGCTAACCAAATATGGATTCGAAATTTGATGACAATGTGATAGGCAGAGCCAGGGTTGGTACCTCGCCTGAACTGGAAGCCTATTACCAGGAATTGGAAAAACTTGGGGCCGGGGCACTTTGGACAGTGGCCAATGACATTGAACCCTGGGAGCCCAGAGCAAATTCAATACCCATGCTTTGGCGGTATAAAGATCTCAGGGACCTTGTCTTAAAGGCTACTGATTTGGTAACTCCAGAACAAGCCGGAAGAAGGGTTGTCTATTTGGTGAATGACAAAAGAAAAGACGTGAGTGCCGCCGTTGGTTGGTTGTACACCGGAATTCAGGCCACACTTCCCGGGGAATCGACTTCAGCGCACCGGCACCGGGCTTCTGCTTTGCGGTTTATCATGGAAGGCAGTGGCGGTTACACGGTGGTCGATGGAAACAAAATAAGTTTAGGGGTAAATGATTTTGTCATCACACCAAACTCAACCTGGCATGAGCATGGGGTAGAGCCGGATGGAAAAACCTGCTTGTGGCAGGATGGCCTGGATATTCCACTGGTCAATGCACTGGAGGCAAATGATTATGCGGTTTTCGATGGCAAACAACCCTTGTCAAAACCGGTGGACTATTCCCCTTTAAGTTATTCAGGTTCAGGACTTATTCCTGCTGACAGAGAATGGGTTAAGCCCTATTCTCCACTTCTTAAATATTCCTGGGAGTCAACCTATGATGCATTGATTCAGGCATCTAAAGTGAGTGACGGCTCTCCATTTGATGGCATCATTATGCAATATTCCAATCCATTAACCGGTGGCCATGTGATGCAAACCATGGGAGCAAATATGCAAATGCTCAGGCCAAAAGAACATACAAAAGCGCATAGGCATACCGGTTCTTTTGTGTACCAATGTGCCAAAGGAAAAGGATATTCCATCATCAGCGGAAAACGCTTTGACTGGGCCGAAAGAGATATTTTTTGCGTGCCTTCCTGGGCATGGCATGAGCATGTAAACCTTTCTGAAACAGACGATGCCTGCTTGTTTAGTTTTCATGATTTACCGGTAATCCAGGGCTTGGGTCTATACCAGGAAAGACAACTTGAAGACAACAATGGCTTTCAAATTTTAACGTAATAACACATGAAACTTCTTAGCTATCAAACCAAAACCTCCGAAGCCAGATTGGGATTTCTGCACAACGACCAGATTGTGGATGCAGAAGCATTCGGAAAAATCGTCTCCTATCCCATTCCATCTTCTCTTTTGGAGTTGATCGATATGGGAGAAAATGCGGTTTCAGAAATCAGTAAACTTCTCCAAACCGCAAAAAAGGAACAATTGGATGATTGCCTTGTTCCCAGAGAATCCGCCAAAATTCTGGCACCGATTCCAAAACCAAGAAAAAACATTTTCGGCATTGGCCTGAATTATACGGAACACGTGGCTGAATCGGCGAGGACATTGGATACGGCCAAAGAACTTCCACAAAAGGCTGTCATTTTTTCTAAACCGCCAACGGCCGTCATTGGTCCGGAAGATGAAATTCTACACAATCTTTCCATAACCCAACAACTTGACCATGAGGTAGAACTCGCGGTGATCATTGGAAAAAAAGGAAAAAATGTAAAAAAGGAAGATGCTTTGGATTATGTATTTGGCTACACCATCATCAACGACATCAGCGCCCGGGATTGCCGCAGGGCAGGACAATGGATTGTAAGCAAAGGGCAGGATACGTTTGCTCCGATGGGCCCGATTTTATTGACAAAAGATGAAATCCCTGACCCGCACAATCTTAATCTTTCCCTTAAGCTCAACGGCATCGAAAAACAGAATTCAAACACCCAGTTTATGCTGTTCAATATCAACGATTTAATCGAAGATTTGAGTGCAGTTTTCACCCTTGAACCCGGTGACATCATTGCCACAGGTACTCCTGCTGGTGTAGGTGCAGGGAAAAACCCGCCGGAATGGATGTGGCCCGGCGATGTGGTCGAAGCCACGGTAGAAAAAATTGGTACCCTCAGAAATACGATTCAGGAAATTAAATCCAACTAATATGTCCAGTAAAAAAACATACAGGATTGGTCAGGTGGTTCCGTCCTCCAATGTGACCATGGAAACGGAAATCCCAGCCTTGTTCCGATTAAGAGAAACCATTGCCAGTGAGCGATTTACATTTCATTCCAGCCGGATGCGGATGAAAAAAGTTACCCAGGAAGAATTGGCCGCAATGGATGCTGCTTCCCTGAAATGCGCCATAGAATTGTCTGATGCCCGGGTCGATATTATGGGCTATGCCTGCCTGGTGGCCATCATGAGTATGGGCAGGGGATATCACTGTGTTTCTGAAGTCAATCTACATGAAGAAACTGTAAAAAACGATTCGCCTACCCCAATTGTCACTTCTGCAGGGGCTTTGGTAAAAGGACTTCAGGCTTTGGGCGCAAAAAAAATTGCACTGATCATGCCCTACATGAAGCCTTTGGCTGAAAAAGTTGTCGATTATCTGGAAAACCAGGGTTTCGAAATTCTGGATTGGGTGGCCCTTGAAATTCCTGACAATCTGGAAGTAGCTGCCCAAAATCCTCTCAATCTTCTGGAGATTTATAAACGCCTGAATCTGAAGGATGTTGATGTTTTGGTTGCCTCGGCCTGTGTCCAGATGCCTTCGCTTGACGCCATTGATCTTTTGGAAAAAGAAGTTGGGATTCCGGTAACCTCGGCAGCCGTGTGCACCACCTGGGAAATGCTTAAAAAACTGAACCTGGAAACAAAGATTCCAATGGGTGGGAGGCTATTGTCTGGCAAATATTAAAATCATGCAGGGAATTCGCATTTAAAGACCTAGGATTAATTCTCTGTAACTATCATCAATTGAAGCGATTAATCGTTTAATATTTTTGGATTTTTGGATTTTTTTCTTGATGTTTCTGCTTCAATCAAGCCCAAGGCCAGTTTTGTTACCATGTTAAAATTTTCAGAAGAATTGCCTTTTCGTTTTAATGCAAAGTCTTCTTTGAAGATCACATCCAGATTCCAGTGCAAATTATTTTCAATTGCCCAATGTGACCTAATATCCTGAGCTATTTGTTTTGAATTTGCTTCTAAAGAACTGATGTAATAGCGAGTACTTTCAGACTTTTGTTCTGTCTTTTTTTGATACGTTTCAGACTTAATTTCAACGATAGTTTTTAAACCTTTCCAGTCTTGCTTACCATCCAAAAAAGTAAGATTGTTTATCACAGAGCAGGTTCTTTTTTCCATTCTGCCATGTCCGGTATCTCGGGTAATATATTCATTATTAAAAGATTGACTATTAAATATTTTCTCAATCTGTTTTTTTAATTCCTTTTGATTGTCTTTTACCTGGAGTATGTAGTCTCCTTTTTTATCTACTATTTTTTCTGCAATTGCTTTCTGACATCCCATCGCATCTATGGTTATGACAGTATTTTTTAAATCTAAGAGGTCGATCAAATCAGGAATTGCCGTAATTTCATTTGACTTTTCACCAACAATTTCCTGGCCTAATGTAAGCCTGTTTTGGGTGCAAAATGCCGATACAATATGTAAGGGCGAATCGCCAAATTGAGATGCAACACCTCGAACAGTTTTTCCATCAATAGCCAGGACACGACTATCTTTTTGAGCTAACTTTTGGGTAAAATCCATAAAAAAACTTGAAAAGGTTTTGCGGTCAAAGACTGCAAAAAATGCACCTAAGGTGTCATGAGAGGCTATTCCATGCCTATAGGGTAGGAATTTTCGAAACCAATCAATCTTAAGATTGCCAAACTCTTCAATGGTTTCCCATGTATTGCAACCGCTTACCACAGCGGCAAGGGTTAAAAAGAATATTTCAGGCAAGGAATGGCGAATATTACCTTTGCTAACCATCCTGTGATCTTTCAATAATGAAATTAAACCTAAAATTAATGCTATTTTATCATTTTTGGCTTCAAAATTTTTCATTTTTTTTGAAGCCAGAATATTGTACTAATATACTATCAATTAAATAATTAACAAAATTTTTAAATGCGAATTCCCTGTTAATAAAACCATAAAACAACCATTCCTGATTATTTTTTTCTAGTTTTACGCTCCATTCTAAAAATCATCGCCTACAGCAAACGATTACTATACAATTCTTTTTTAAATTAAAAGAAGTTTAGAATTCTGAGCATTAGCCTTTTATGGGATTAGACACCAACGGTATTAAATTTCTTTTTGCTTGTCACAAAAAGGGTATTTCCTTAAAAAATACCCTCATGATTGGCAGGCAAATTCTCAATACCGAGGATTATGAACTGGAGAAAAATCTTCAGGGCTTTAACTTGTTCAAGTCAAAAACACAAGTTGAAAATCTTTTAAATGGAAAGGGGGGATATGCAGAACCAATGTTGGAAATGTTGGGTGCAGAAACCATTGATTCTCTGGATTACAGCGCTTATGAAGGTGCTAATATTTTGCATGACATGAATTTGCCTGTTCCTCCTGAATTGAAAGGCAAGTTTAGCACAGTCCTGGAAAGTGGCTCACTGGAACATATTTTCAACTTTCCAACTTCCATTGGCAATTGCATGGAAATGACCGCATTGAATGGTCATTTATTGATAATCACCCCGGTTAACAACATTATGGGCCATGGTTTTTACCAATTCAGCCCAGAGGTGTTTTATAGGGTTTTAGGAGAACGAAATGGTTTTGAATTACAGGAAATGCTCATCTTCGAATATTCTCCTGAAGAAAAATGGTATTCTGTAAAAGACCCGAAAAACGTAAAACAAAGGGTTGAGCTTATGAATAGCAGTGCGACCTATTTGTGTGTGAAAGCCCAAAGAACAAGTCTGAAACCCATTTTACAGGTTTTTCCACAACAAAGCGATTACGAGGATGCATGGGAAGGAAGGGAAAACTATTATTCCAAACTGGCTCAGGACAGAGACTCAGTTCAAAAAAGTAATGATCAGACTTCTTCTCGTAAGCTTATAAAAAATATATTACCTCAGTTTTTTCTGGATATCTTCAGAGCCTATGTTCAGGCAAAAAAGGTAAAGTTCAATCCAAAGTTTTACCAGGAAATTGACATCTGGAAATTGTAAATGAAAAAAACACCTCCAAAGAAGGTGTCCTTTTATATTTAACCCTAAACTATTATGAGAACTAAAATTTTTAATTTGTTAGCAACATTAACCAGGTTTGAATTTTAAAATTTTGGACAAGGAATAGGAGAGACCCTTTTCTTCCTTCGTTTAGGATTATCAAATTCATAAGACATTGAAAGTTCGTGAGAGCCAGCTGTGCCTGGGCCAAGTTTTGAAATGGTAAGATCGTAGCTGTAGCCAAGGCTGAAAAAATCATGTTTGAAACCCAGTAGCCAAACCAAGGCATCCTGGTTATATAAACCTCTGGTGGTATTTGCTATTGGCAAACCTCGGTACCACATACCTACAATAAGTGGTTTTACAGTGAGGTATGCGCCAAGATCAAATTGTTGGAAGTCGCCTTGTCTTTTATAAAGAATAGAAGGGCTGATACTTTTTTCGACTTCCTTATTGCCATAATCTGAGCCATACATTCTTTTTTGCAAAGGTATTTTGGCACCAGCCATCAAGGTAATTCTCATGGGCAACTTAGCCGTTTGACCCAAAAGAGATTGATCGGGCTGGTTCATGTGAAGGATACTTCCCCCCACCCAAATGTGGCGGCTATAAATCAAAAAACCGGATGAAATATCAAAGTAAGAGGCCCTGTTTATACTTGCCTGGGCAGGATCGCTGGTTGGAATTGGAATGAAATTGGCATTGAGCTGATCTCTGAAGGTAAGTTTTGTGAAATCTACATTTCGGTTTGCATAACCTAAAGCAAGACCTCCTCTTCCGCTCCATTGAGAACTAAAATTAACTTCATATGCATAATTCATGGAAAGCGAGGTAGTGCTTAATCCTCCTGTACCAGCCTGATCCCGATAGGCGGATAATCCAAATCCGGAGTTGTAGGATTTGAAATAATTATCTATCGAAAATGCAGTAGTAACAAAAGCCCCCGGTATGGATGGCCATTGGTTTCGGTAGTTTGCCACCATCCTTCCTTTATGAGCTGCGCCCGTAAAAGCTGGATTGTGATAAAGAGGTGCCGCATAAAACTGAGAGAATTGCGGATCCTGAGCTATCGCTTCAATTGCCATTCCGGCAAAAACGATCAGAAATACTATTTTTTTCATGCCAAATAGGTTTAAGGTTCTCATTTGTTATCTTATTAAGGTTACATCACCAAGAAATGTTTGTGCTTCACCGTTGGAAAATCCTGCCTCTATTCTATAGATGTAGGTATCTGCTGGCATTATTTTTCCTCTGAAATAGCCGTCCCAACCATGGTTAAGCTCAGAGGTTTGGAATAAAGGTTGACCCCATCGGTTAAAAATCTGAAGGGTCCAATATTGAACGCCTTGTACGAAAGGATAAAACACATCATTGTCTCCATCTCCACCTACAACTCCACCATTCGATCCATTTGGATTTGGGGTAAATGCTGTTGGCGCTATCAATATTTGTTCCCCTCTGGCTATTACACCAGATTTAATGGTATCACTTGAGATACAACCACTAGGTGCAACAACCTTTAGCGTAATATCATAGCTACCCGCATCTTGATATTTATGCTGAGCAGTTCTGGTTATAGCAGAATCACCATCTCCAAAGTACCAGGTGTATTGAAAATCTGACCGGTTTTCAAATGGCGTAAAATAGGCTGGTTGTTCTGGGGCTACTACAGTTTTTGGAGGGGTTGGATCTGCGTAGAATGAGCTTCTTGGAGTTTCCAAAACATTAATGTATTCAATCTTTTCAATGGAATCTTGTCCACCAAGACCTCTTATTTTTAGCTTTACAGACTTAAGGCCGGATGATTCGAAAAATACAACCGGATTTCTATCTGTGATAACTATTGGGGGTGCCCCTTCTTTATCCACGTACGACCATTCAAACCTTTTCGCATATTTTGAAAGACTGGTAAACTGGACTTCCAATGGCCTGCAACCCTCCCTTGGTGTTGCCTCAAATTCTGCAATTGGCTGACCTGGCTTGATAACCATTCGTTTGATCAAAGTATCCGTACATCCATTCGGACTTATAGCAATCATTTTTACGTTAAAAATAGTGTCTGTAAAATCTTCAGAACCCAATAAAAATGTATGTTCAAAGCTTTCATTTCCGTTTATATCTTTTGTATCATCATCAAAAGTCCATTTATAAGTCCAGTTGGATCTAAATCCTGTACGATTTCCAATAGTTACCGTATTAACAGGAAGTTGAATGGATGAGTCGCTTAAGAATCTAAAATTAGCTCTTGGAGTAGCAACCACTTTAATATTAACTGAGTTGGTTCTGATGCAATTTCCTAACCATGATTTTGATGTCAATGTAACTTTGTAACTGGTATCCTTTCCTCCATAATTTTCATAAATCTGAATTGGATTTTTATCTGTTGAGGTGCTACCATTCCCAAAGTTCCAATTATAGGTTCCCTGAAAGTTATCACTTATGTTTTTAAACTTAACTACATGTGGTTGGCATCCTAAAGAATCTGCCTCAAACTTTGCTGTTAGATTTGGGTAGATCTGAATATTTTGTGATTTGACTGCAATACAACCAAATTGAGTAGTTACCGTTTGATCAACCTTAATAGTTTTATTGGCAAAATTAGGATTGTCTATAATGGTATCATGCTTTCCTTGTGCATTTGGCCTTAAGGTATCGCTTATTCCACCTGAACTCAAAACCCAAAAAGAGCTAACACCACCCGTGGAGGTATTGGTTAAAGTGATAGGAAGTGGGCCACAACCTGCGCTTGTGTTGGTTCCGAAATTTGCTTGCGGAGCTGGGTTTATAGAAACATAAAAATACGCAGTGTCAGGGCAAGTATTGGCTTGTAATTTCCTTGCAATCAACCTTACTTTAAACTTTTGAACCGTATCAGAATTATTTATAAATGTATAATTTGGTGTGGCAGATGTATTTCCAGGGCTTCCATTTCCAAAATTCCATTCAAAACCATTGGCATTTACTGAGTTAAGAGCCGAAAACTGGACAGTAAATGGAGTGCATCCAGTTTGTTTGATAACAGAAATTACTGCAATAGTTTGAGGCTTAACCACAACATTTGTCTTTGTAGTATCCAAACAACCTTTTACTGAACTCGAATATCTGGTAACTATATGGGTTTTGTTGTTTACTGGATGACTATTATATAATGTCCTTGAAAACTGCTGAACAGCTAATGTAGTATCGGAGCCATCATCAAAATCCCATTTGTATGTTACAGCATTTTCAACATTACCTTTAAAAGTTACTTTTAAAGGACTACATCCCTCAGTTGGGCTCACAATCAGATCATTTCTTCTTGGTTTAGGATAAACTTTTATCTTCTTAACCATTGTATCTACACAGTTAAAGCCCTGATTATTCCTAACCGCAAGTTTTATGGTGTAGACCGTATCTGTCAGCTTGTTATTGGTAAATGTGTAAACCAGTTGTTGGGTTTGCCCTGAAATTGGAATTCCATTAACGATCCACCGTCGAATATTTGAAGCACTTGTAGAACTGTCTTCAATAAGAACTCTCAAAGGAGTACATCCCGAATCAACTGAAGTTTTAAATCTTGCCCTTACCAAAGGATTGATGGTAAATGCCGATTGTTTAGTAGTTGTGCAACCGGAAGCTGAAGTTGCTTTTACAGAAACCTGATTTTGATATGGCGCCTGTGTTTCATTGTTGTATGTTTTTTGAATTGTATCCAGGCTTGATGTTAATAAAGTATCATTCCCGCCGAAATTCCATAAAAATTTCTGTGAATTGAAAGGAGAAATATAATAAAACTTGGCTTGGAGAGGACCACAATTGGCATCCTGACTTGTACTAACCTGAAATGCAAAATCCGGATTTGGATTTACTTTGATATACCTTTCTGTCCAAAATGGGCAATTGGACTGGGATCGAACTATCAACCCAACTTTGAACCACTTAGGTGCATTGGATTGATTGTTAATCACTTTTGAAAACGTTGTTTGATTAGAAGTGGACCCATCATAATCTATAAACTCCCAAACATAGCTGACTGCGCCAATGGTGTTGGCTGATATTTGAATTGATGTCCCTGAACAGATACTATCTGGAATTTGAATTTCAGCTTTTGGACTTGGATATGTAACCACCACCTTTTCTGAACAATAACTACAGCCACCTCCTGTTTCAACACAAAGTTTTACGGTGTCTCTTTTATTTACATTGGTATTATTTACAAAAGTTGTTGGTGGCGGATTCGGACCTTGATAAGTGCCAATTGATCCCAAAGTCCAATTGAAGGTTGTATTTCCACTTTGGGGAAGGTTAAGTGAAGTATTTAAAATATTTACATTGCTGAAGGGACTACAACCATCGCTGGCGGGCAATATTGCCAGGCTAGGAATAGGGGTTGGAGAAATTTTTGCCACTTGAGGGGCAGAGGTAATCACGCATGAGTCTCCATTGGTAATGGTTATAGCGGTTAAAACTATATAGTAGAAAGTTGAATCACCTGGAGGAGCATATGGCAGGAAAACAGGTTGTTGATTCTTGTCTGTTCTTTCATAAGATGCGTACTCCTGACCCAGCACTATTCCATTTCCCTTATAAATCTTGTAAATATATTTATTTGCATTTTCTGATGTTAGATTAAACAAAGTCAGATTAGAGTTATCACAATTGGCCTTGGTAATTGTAAATTTTGGAATAGCACTTGGTTTTACTGTTACTTGAATACTATCTGTTTTGTAACAACCATTTCTAACTTTAACCGAAAGTTTAACCCAAAAAGTCCCAGCATTTTTGAATTTTACAAAGTTAAATCTATTTGTAAGGCCTGGAGAGTCAAAATTGGTAATTATTGGCTCCTGGGAAGTAATTGTTGTATCGTTCCCAACTTGCAGCTTCCATTCTAAATGGTTGTAACTCGCCCCTAATCCCCTATCATCTGTTGATATTACCCTTGAACTATCTCTGATGTAAAATGGCTCACCCTGGCACAAATTCAAACTACTTAGCTTCCATCTTAAAGTGGCGGAAGGATAAACCCTTACCGTATCAGTCCCATAATACTCAGAACATCCGGTACTTTGAGCTTTCAGTTTTACTATATACTGACCGTGTTGTAAAAATTGAACTATTGAGGATGAGTCAACGGGATTAGAATTTAAAACTGTAACCTGGGCCGGATCAGAACTTATTGGTCCGGGAAAATAATTTGTACCCGCAGTTACCAAAGGAACTCCACCTAATTCCCAACCTTTCCAGGTTGCATCTTCAGGATTAAGTGATTTATTTTTGATTGTAACTGTAAGTGTTTCACAACCTAATTTATTAGGGCTAATGGTTACCTTGGGCAAAACTGCCGGCTTAATAAAAAGCGGGCTTGAAATGGTTTTTTCACAAATCTGAGTGCCAAAACCTTTGGTCTGTGCCCTTAATGTTACAGAGAAATTACCACCATTCAGGTAAATATGTTCAACATTTAATGAATTAGTTGAATCAAAGGTGCCATCCCCAAAATCCCAAATATAATTTATAAGGCCAAATGGATTAGATGTATTATTCACAAACTGGATTGGAGTACCAACGCAGGCTCCTGAATTTGTAATTGAAAATGAAGGTGTTGCAACAGGTATTACTTTAACCTGAACGTCAGCAGAATCATCACCGCATTTATTTTTTATTCTCAATCTCAGTTTAAAAATACTATCAGGAGGAACAACAGTAAACATAACTGCAGGAATGGTTATCATTTGATTCCTAACTGGGCCTCTGGGCCTCCAGATTCCATTGCCAGGATTTGGCAAAGGCTGATTAAATCCATCTAATGCCGTCCAGCTAACTTCTCTGGCAGCTGTATCTTTGCAGTTTAATTTTGAAACATCTTTAATTTTGACATCAGTTGGTCCACAAATAAAAATGGTTGGGTTATCTACTATCGCAGAATCTCTTTCCATAAAACGGTAAGGACCAAAGGTTCCTCCAAGCGCCTGACCACAAGGAATTATGTTGCATGTATTTCTGTATGTGACTGATATTGTGGCATTACATAATTTTTTACCTGATCGATATTTATGCTTGTAATCTTTGTTAAAACTTGGATAATCAGCAGTATCTTTATCCTGATCTCCCCAGTTTACAATCCACTCGGTGAAGCCATTCATACCTGGAGACAAATTCTTCAAAATAATGGTATCAGGCAAACATCTTGCAGAATCGTTGGGTGGCGCAATCCAACCCACACCAGGACAAGATGTGTTGTATTCGTTTACATATATACCCTTAATTTGATCAGAACATCCTGCCTGTGTAATGGTGTAATTGTAGATACCTGCTGTTTTATAACTTCTGGTTATATTAGTAAGTGGACCTGCATAAAATGCAACTGAATCTCCCCAGTTAATAGTTAGGTTTGAAACCGGAGATTCAAATGTGATCGTAAATGGGGTTATTGGCGATTGACCTGCCGATAAACAACGAAAATCCTTCTTTGGTGTAAAAGTCCATTGATTATTTCTTCTTCTATCTCTGATTCTAACGCATTGTGCGTCGGCCGATATGTCAATAAAAAGTGACAATGCAAGCAAGGTAAAAATAACAAAAGATTGCCATGGAAAAAGGCCTTTGATCGAAGTTGAAATATGCATAAATAAATAAGTCTTTCGTTAGGGTAGAATGCGCATAGGAGCAGTTTCGGATACACCCTTTTAAATGGGTATGCGATTCGCTTTTATGAACATCCAAATATTGATAATGATAAAATGGATATTGCTTCGAGGAAAGCGATGTTCTTACAAATTAGATTTATTATAAAAAGTGAAAAGAAAATATGCTCTTAGTCTTGATATAACAAAGTTTACACTTAAAGAATATTGTAGTTTTTGTATATGAAATGTTGATTTTTTGACAAAAAACTAAATTTAACACTACAAGTCCAATTCGCTGAATATCAGTTCAATTTGAATTCAAAACAAAAATAAAATCTTAAAAAAACCATATTAAAAAATAAAAATAGTTTAATTTAAAAAAAATGTATAAGTCAAAAACAAGCTTAGAATTTCAATAATTGAAATTTTGAAATTTGATTTAAAAACTGGTGGTAAGGTTTGATTCAAAACCAATTAAGAAATACTTGAATTCCACCAATTATATAGGCGTGAATTCCATTCTGATTTTGGTTATGGGAAAAAATGATACCTTTTTTTATTTTTTTTCAAAAAAATAACTTGAGATTTTAATAAAAAACCGGTTTTGATTTAAAGCCCAATTTTTAAGTATGGATTTAGTAATTAGGCTAGCCTTGAGCTTTTGGTTTTTCAACCTTATTTTAAAAAAAGAAAATCAGAAAAATCAAAATGGTATGCACCTCAAATATTTTTGGTACCTATATTTGACTTTTTCATTTGTATGAAAATAAATCTGTCAAAAATTCTATTTCTGGTTTTTACTGGGCTCTTTAACTTAGAAACAACAGGAAAAAAACTGAAAGTCCTTTTTATTGGAAATAGTTACATTTATACAAATAATCTCCCTGATATGATAGCTAAAGTAGCAATCAGCCAGGGAGATACAATGATTTGGGATGGTAATCTGATAGGAGGATTTACATTGGCAAACCACTTTACAAATGCTATAACCAGGCAAAAGATCGGATTGGGCAATTGGGATTTTGTAATCATTCAGGCCCAAAGCCAGGAACCAGCCTTTCCAGATTGGCAGGTCAACCAAAATACGATACCATTTGCAAGAAAGCTTGATAGTTTGGTAAACGTTGCCAATAGCTGCACTGAAACTCAATTTTTTATGACCTGGGGACGAAAAAATGGAGATTCATCCAATTGTCCAGGATATCCACCGATTTGTACTTTTACAGGTATGCAAAACTTGCTCAGGGACAGATATTTAAAAATGTCTGAAGTATCAAATGGCTCTGTTTCTCCAGTTGGAGAGGCATGGAGAAATTCAATTTTCCAAAAACCATTTTTAGAATTGTTTAGCTCAGACCAAAGTCATCCGTCTGTAACTGGAACTTTTCTTTCATCCGTGGTTTTTTACCAGTCAATTTTTAGAAAGACTATTCAAAGTCCTATTTATAAACCAGCTGGAATTCAAGATAGTATAGCAAATTTCTTCACCACTTTATCAAACAAAATCATTCTGGATTCTGCCTCAAAATGGTTCAATAAAGGCAATTTGGCAAAGGCTGATTTTTCTTTTACAACCCAACAAAATTCAGTTCAATTTGTAAACAAATCATTAGCCGCCACACAATTCACCTGGGATTTTGGCAATGGAATTGAAACTGCGGTTTCAAATCCCCTGCATGTTTATTCAGCACCAGGGAATTATCTGGTAAAACTTGTGGCTAAAAATATTTGTAGGAAAGACAGCTTTTCAACATCTATTACCATTTTGCCATTTACTTACAATCTGGAACTGCAACAAAACCAAAACCATTTATTCCCAAATCCCTGTGCAGATCGGCTGAATTTTAAAATCCAAAACGATATTAAAGACATCGAAGTTTTGGATTTAACGGGTAAAAGGTTAAAGAATCTGGAATGGGATCAAACAGGTTTAAAAACAGAAAGAATGCCTCCAGGAAGTTATATCATTGTTATTTATCCAAGGAACCGTGAGAAGATCAAATCAAGGTTTATAAAATTCTAGAGGTTTATTGAACCACCTGCATTCCTTAAGTATTTTCTTTTGCTTAGTTCCAAAAACAGAAATTTTTCAATTAAAAATCGAAATAGCTTACTCAAAACGGTGCCTTTTCCTTAATGAAATCGCATAAAAGTGAAGTTTTTCAAAATTTAAATGTCAAATTCTATACAATATAATATTTAAAACCTAATGATTACCTATTTCCCCGAAATCTATGAAAGGAATCACACTATTTCAAAACCATCCGGTCAGGATCAAAAACGAACTCTTTTTCAGGTGTTTGTCGTTTAAAGTTAAGTAAATAAGATAATTTCACCATGCAGTTTTCAAGCTTTTTTAAGGGTGCCAAAAAAATTTGCTCTGGATTGGTAGGCGTACCCCCAAATCCTAATACCACAAACATTGGCATTTGGGTTTCAACTTCAAACAGCAATAGTTTTTGAATTTTTCCTGGCGATTTCCAACTTTGACTGGGTAATAGTTTTGGTGACCATTTACATTTTACAGCAAACATGATTGATTTTTCGTTTTCTGTAAACCGCACCAACAAATCAGGATAAGATTGATAGCCTGCAACATTTTTTGCCGCCTGACCAATTTCCCGCTTCAAGGCCTTAGTTTTAAATGATTCAGTCCTGAATAAACCATTTACAAAATTTTCAAAATCAAGCTTTTTTTCTTTCTGAATCAGAATTTGTTTTTCAGATTTTATGTTAAAGTCCATTAAAAATTTGGATTGTATCATACAATTTAGTAGGTAAGTGGCTGAGAATTTAGACAGGTTGTAAATATAGTAAAAGGCCTTGAAATTTGCTGTTGCTGTGTTGAAAGAGAAGTTGTCTGTTGTGGGAGGCGGGCAACCATGGATAAACCAGCCGACGAA
>JBIPOE010000073.1:0-20501 GCA_044379485.1 Catalimonadaceae bacterium | reverse complement strand
CCTATCAATATTCCGGATAGCTCAACATTTAATATTCTTGTTCCCACAATATCTGCCGGAGGAGGGAACATAACCGCTTCTACAGGCTCCAAAGTGGTAACTGGAACTGGTTTTACTTCTGCTTTGAATGGTAGAATGCTTTACACTGGCGCCAATATTTTACAAGGTATAGTTGCTTATGTTCAAAGTTCAACCAGTTTGCTTTTGGTAAATAATGCTTTAAACAATGTAACAAATCAGCCTTTTTTGGTTTCCTCCGCAATAGTTCCAAATGGAACTGCCTCAACCAATTTTGAAACAGGGAGCAAAGTAAATTATAACAATTCCAATGCAGACCAAACCATAGCTGCCACCAGTTATGCAAATCTAAACATGATGGATAGTCGTGTTGGTGCTTCTACAGATATAAACCGATACGTAAACTGCCCTGGTCAAACCATTACCATCCGCGGAAGATATAGAGGCCGGTCTCATGTGAAACCAGCGCCATCTTTAGGCACAGTTTGGCAATTTACCAATGGCTCCAGAATGAGTTTGGTTTTCCCATCCGGATCTTCTACCGGTAGTCCAGGAGTTTGGACCAATTTCCCTGTAGCAGGAGTTGTAGATGCCTATAACGTGAAATGGGGAACTTTGGGCACAGACCGGATTTCATATGACGGATACCTCGAAAACAACAACAACATGAACTTTCCGGTGATGGAGGCCACTATTGGTTCAAAATTCGGAGATTTTAGTTTGGTTAATACAGGTGCAAATTCAAGATGGAATTTAATCCCTGGAATAAATTTCACAATTAATGGTGCTTTTTCACTCAGCAACACAAGCGGAGCAGCAAACGATGTCATTAGTTTTGGAAATAACACTGTTAACCCAGCTGTTAGCCTTACCCTTTTAGGTGCAATTTCTGGTTTAAATAATATCAGAAACAATGGTGGGCCGGTTCATTTGGGAAATATTACCATTGGTGGTACAGGTCCAGTTTCTGGTAGTTTATTTGAAAACATTTCTCAAATCCGAAACCTGACCATCAACCGGCCCGGAGTTTCTCTTAACCTTTCAGCTGCGCAAAACTTAACGGCCACAGAAAAAATAACAGTTTCAAATGGCACCTTTGGCCACACTGGAACAGGCACAATTACCGCTGGAAGTGCTGCGGTAAGTGGAATAGATGTTACCGGAGGAACTTTTGCAATGAGTGGTAGCTCAAACCTTGCTTTGATTTCAACAGGTGGTATCAATGTTTCAGGAGGAACGGTGAATTTAAATAATACAGGTTCAGTAACGGTAGCGGGTAATTTCACACAAACCAATGGAACATTTAACCGTCCAACAAATCCGACAATAATTCAGGGAAATATTTCTTCAACAGCAGGAACTACTAATTTTTCCGGGGCAACTGTTTCTTTGACCGGGGCAAATGCACAATCTGTAGTTGGGCCCGTTTCAGGTTTAACGCTTGATAACCTAACCATTAATAAAACAGGAGGAGCTGTTACAATTTCAGGTGGAAAAATAAAAATCATTGGGTCTGTGAATATGCCAGCCACCAATACTGCAAATCTTGTTACTACAGTTTCAGGTAATTTGACTTTGGTTTCAAATGCATCAGGCACAGCCCGAATTGGTGCAGTGCTTGGAGGAGCTCTTGCCGGAAGTAATTTCACTGTTCAACGATTTGTGAACGGAGGCTCTTTGGGTTGGTACTTTTTAGGAACACCCGTTACAGGACAAACACTTGGAAACTGGGGAGATAATTTTAATTTAACCACACCATTGGTTTGTTCAGGTACTTTTACTGGAAGTACCGACAGGAACACAGTATTTAAATTTGAGGGTAATGCAGTTCCTGTAAATGGTCCAAGTCCGGAAGAAGGAAATGGATGGAGGGTTCCATCAACCTGTTCCATTAATCCGGGTGAAGGATATCGGGCTTATTTGAAAACCAACTTTTTTGAAAATGGTAGTACATTTGACAATACCGGAGGCCTGAATTTTGGAAACACGCCATTGAATGTAACCTATAATGCTGCGGGCTATGACAATGGAGGCTGGAACCTGATAGCCAATCCATTTCCAAGTAATATAGATTGGGACAATGGACCAGGATGGACCAAAACCAATGTCCAAAACGCACTCTACATTTTTAAAGGTGCCACAGGTCAATACGGTTCTTATGTATTGGGATTTGGAATCAATGGTGTTGACAATATCATTCCTTCAAGTCAGGCGTTTATGGTTAGAACTACTGCTTCTCCATCACTTTCTGTTAATGAAAATGCAAAAACCGCCAGTGCTAAAAATTTCTTAAGAACAGCCGTGAACACATTGTCATTCAGATTAAAACTGAAACAAAACGAAAAATCCGATGAAACCATAATCCACTTCACTGAAGGTGCAACGGATGGTTTTGATGGTTATATGGATGCTGCAAAAATTGAAAGTCCGGGCATCAATCTTTCATCTATTCTGAATGATTCAAAGTACGGAATAAATGGAATTGCGAATGTGGTAACAGAAAAAATAATACCGCTTTCCATTGGAAGTGCTGAGGGTGGAAATTTATCCCTTGATATTTCGCCAGCAAATCTGGAAGAATCAAATCTTGAAGTATATCTGAGAGATAACTATCTTGGTCAGCTCACCCAAATTAATGGAAACCAAACCGTTGGCTTTGAAATAAACGGTGATCCATCTAGTCAGGGAAATTCCAGATTTGAATTGATTTTTGCAAATCCAGAGGCAATTACATCGACAAAAGCAATTGGAAGCCAGGTTTTTAATCTGTATCCAAATCCTTCAAAAGGTGGAAAAATAACCCTTAAAACAGGAAATACCGCTGGTAGATTGATAGTTAGCGATGTGGTTGGAAGAGTTATTAAAACACAGTCCATTTTAAACTCCGCAATAGAAACACAGTTTGATGGACCACAAACACCTGGCATTTATCAGGTTAGTTTTGAAGGTAGGAATGGAGGTAAATATTCAACCAAGTTGGTTGTGAAATAAAAAGTACAAGGTTTCTTAAAAGAGGGCTCCATTTTTGATTGGGCCCTTTTTTTTGAACCCTATTCTACATTGGTCAAAATAAGCTCAGCTCCCGGTTTAACAAACATAAGTCCACTTGTCAAAACAGTATCTCCCTCAGATATACCTTTCAAAATCTGGACTTTATCTTTGTTTCGTAGTCCGGTTTCCACCGAAATAAACTCACCATTACCATTTCGTGAAACGATGACTTTTTTATCTCTTGTCCCTGGAATAATAGATTGTGTGGGAATTAAAACCGCGTTTTTAATCTCACGCAGTTTAAGCAATGCTTTGGCATAAGTACCCGGCAAAAGTTTTGCATTTCGATTATCAAACCTTGCTCTCACTTTTAAAGTTCTGGTAGATGGGTCTATTTTAGGTTCAAAGGCATAAACTAAAGAATAAAAAGTATCAGCCTGACTTTCAGTAGTAAATGTCACTTTATCTCCCAACCCTAAAAGGTGAACATATTTTTCAGGAATAGAAAACTCCAGTTTTAAAACCTCCATTTCTTGTAAACTTGCCACGGCATTTCCTGGGTTTACATACGTTCCGGCAGAAGCATTGGTAAGTCCAATAGTGCCGGAAAATGGTGCCAGAATTTTTGTCTTCTTCAGATTTGCCTGAATCAGATTCAAATCAGAAACAATGTTATTGACTTGATTTTCAGCATTGTCCAACTCCTGTTGACTGGCAGCATTTATTTTCACCAATTCTTTAAGCCGATCAACATTCTTTTTTGCTATCGCTGCCTGAAGCTCTTGTTTTTTGGCCTGGGCTTTTAAATCCTCATCAAAAAGAGCCACCAGAACCTGGCCCTGGGTAACTTTTGCACCTTCTGTAATGTTGATTTGCACAATTTTTCCTGCTGCCTCTGCCATCAATTGCACTTCATTCCATGCCAGCAAAGTGCCACTGCTTTCAATGTTCATAGGAACATTTTCTACTTTGGCTATGTATCCGGTCACTTTTTGAGGAGGTGCTTTCATTCCTGGTCCAGCTGAACCATGTGGTCCTGAACCTGGTTTTGCCTGGTTCATTTTCCAAAAAATAAGTGCCGCCATTCCAAACAAAAAGATAAGAATGACGAATACAGATGAATAAGAGCGTTTTCCTGGAATATTATTTTCCATAGTTGCTTAAACCAACCCAAAATCAGGCCAGTGGTTTTTGAGGCTGGAAAATTGAGTATAAAATTTTCGGTTTGAAACTATTTCTTGATTTTCAAAAGTTTTGCTTGAGAAAACCATGTCAACTGCATTTTGAAAAAGAAGAAATCAGATCTTTAATTGACCATTTTAAGATCATTTGGCTGATTCTAAAGCCTTTTTATACACATCCAAAACCCGGTTTCTAGCGAATTCATGGTTTACAATCTGGCTTTGCATATAACTTAGGGTATTGAATTCAGGCACCCATTTTTTGACATATTTCAGCTCTTTGTCAAACTTTTCGGTTTGTAAAGTAGGGTTGAAAACCCTGAAATATGGGGCTGCATCGCATCCGGATCCTGCTGCCCATTGCCATCCACCATTGTTGGCTGAAAGGTCAAAATCCAAAAGTTTTTTTGCAAAATATGCTTCTCCAAGCCGCCAATCGATTAATAAATGTTTAACCAAAAAACTGGCAACAATCATTCTGACACGATTGTGCATAAATCCTGTTTCATTCAATTCTCTCATACCAGCATCCACAATTGGATACCCGGTTTTGCCTTCACACCATTTTTGAAATGATCCCGGATCCTGTCTCCATGGAATAAAATCGTAGGCTGCTTTGAATGCTTTTCCTTCCCCAACTTTTGGGAAATGATGCAAAATGCTCATATAGAACTCTCGCCAAATAAGTTCATTTAGCCAGGTTTCGCTATTCTTTAAGGCCAATTGAACCAGTTTTCTGATACTTATGGTTCCAAAGCGCAAATGCACACTCAACCTGGAAGTGGCTGGAAGCGAAGGAAAATTTCGCTTTTCAGCATATTCTCTGATCAATTCTTCTTTTACTTCTGCTGGTGGAAAAGTGACCTCAGTTTCCTGAAATCCCATTTCAGACAAGGAAATGATATCTTTTGCCTCCCATTTCAAAAAATTCTGTTTTGACAGGGAAATGTTGTTTTCCTTTAGTAAATCATTGCTTAACTGAGACTTCCACTTTTTGCTATATGGGGTAAAAACAGTGTATGCCTGGCCACCATTGGCCATTACTTCATCTTTTTCAAAAATAACCTGGTCTTTAAAAGTATGAAAAGAAGTTCCTGATTGCGATAATAGATCAGCTATTTCATTATCTCTTTTGATGGCATATGGTTCATAATCGTGGTTGCAATAAACCGATCTGATTTCAAATTCGTTTGCCAATTTCTGAAAAGCAGAGGCAGGATTTTCGTAAAAAGTTTTTAAACCTGAACCCTCCTTTTTTAAGTTTTCATGTATTTCTGATAGTGCTTTGTGTATAAAAGACAATCGTCTATCAGCCTTATCTTCAAGAAAACTCAGAATGTTTGTATCATAAATAAAAATTGGAATTACCGGGATTCCCTGTTGAAGGCAATGAAAAAGTCCGGTATTGTCTTCAATTCTTAGGTCTCTTCGAAACCAGAAAACAGAGATTTCTTTTTTGGATGTCATGGTTATTAAAACCAGAAATTGAGGTTTAGGTTTTTAATCTTCAAGCGAATTGGAAATTAGGTCTTAAAATTCAAAAAGATTATTTGGCTCCCTGGTTTTTAAATTACTTCAGCCTGGGCTAAAAACTTCCGCTTGGATACATCAAATCCAAAACCTTTTGCCATAACATGAACAATCAGGTTTTCGATGCTGATTGGGAATCCTTCCGGTAAATCAGCGATTGTATTGTGTTGAATCCTATGGCCATCAAATATCAAAACCATGCCCGATCCTATGGTTTCCATAAAGTTACCACCGTTAATCAAAACGCCTGTATCTTCACCTAGACCCAAACCAATGCAGCCCGGATTAGAAGCCACCGCCTGAGCCAATCTTCCAAATCTACCTCTTTTGTCGAAATGGGTATCAATAATAACGTTGTGGATAAGGGCCAATCCAGTGGTGATTTTTACTGCTCCTTTTAAAAGTGCGTCTGCGCTATCACCTTCATAAATCATTGTATTGCTCATCGCCATAGCTCCTGCGCTGGTTCCGGCAATCATGAAATTGTCATTCCAATATCGGTCCCTTATTATATTGAAAAGATCAGTTCCACCCCAAATAGTACTCAATCTCAATTGGTTACCACCTGTAAACATAACACCATCACATTTTTTGAGCCTATCATGGTAATCCTGCACATTGGTATCGGCCCGGTTTCGAACATGGATAACTCCAACATTATGGCAGCCCAATCTCGCAAACGCCTCCATATAACCAGCGCCTACCTCGGCTGGAATCATAGAAGCCGTGGTTATAACCTCTATTCTGGAGTTTTTTCCCTTGGCCTCTGAAAGGATTCTTTGAAGGATACCAAATTCAAAAAAGTTAAGGGTATTAAAGGAAATGGCACTTTCAGGATCTGTCCCTTTGTCAACATTTCCACCAATAGCAATAAGTTTTCCTTTTGGAACCATCATATATGAACTTGCAATAAACGGGGTATTATTCCAATGTTACTAAAACTTTATTCCAAATAATCCAATACTTCACCAAAATCCTCGTTTTTATTGACCTCCTTTATTTTTTTTCGCTTGTTTTTTATATCCGGCCAATTCTGGAAATTTTTTAAGATTTGATAAGTTGCAATTACAATTTCAGCTTTTTTTCTTTCCATGCTGAGCTTGTAAACAAAGTTCAATCCCTCATTTGTTGTTGCAGAGTCAGAAATTTGCATAAACCTTCCAAATGATTGAATAAGCTCGTAAGGATCTGAAAATGAGACATCGGTCATAGATTTTTTAAACCATAAAAAAGATTCTTCACCTTTTTTGCTTGCATAGAAATCCGCAACTATGTTTCCATAAGTCTTCTGCTCCTCTTTTGGAATCGAACTGATTTTTTCAGCAAGATCCGGATAGCCCTCTTTGATATAAGCTTTATAGGCTGCCTGAGAAACAACAATAGAAGAGTCTTTTATTCCAATTTCTAAAATTGCTTTTTTTCTATCAAATGAATTTTGGTTTAAAATTTTGAATGCCAAGGCCCGAACTTGTGGCTTTGGATCCGATGGAGCCATTTTAATAACCATCTCCAAAATTGTCTTTTGGATAAGCAAATCCTGTTCTAAAATAAACTCCAGAGCAAGTTGCCTGTTTACCCAAAAAGGATCAGACAAAGCAAGTTTCATGGTTGAAAGGGTGTGTGGAAAATCTCCAAATTCCGATTTTAGTTTTTGGAGTGCTTCATATCTGTGAATTCCCTGGCTTGCGTATTTATATTGTGCCATCCAGCCCTTTAAGCTTTGATCGAATTTTACATTTGCCAAAACACAGGCTTCAGCATCCCAAATAATGGTTTCTGGCAATCCATTGGTTTTAAATACAATTGTGTCTGAAATAGATTTTAATTCAGCTGAAATGGTTTCACAGCCTGATTCAGTCCAAACTTCAAATTTAAGCGGAATTCGATAAAGAGGTGCGTAATTTGTATCCTGAACCTGCTGCACATACAGTTTAACAAAATCACCTTCCACCTGGGATTTTATAACAAGTTCAGGATGCCCCGCTGATAAAAACCACTGATTGAAAAACCAATTTAAATCTCTGCCGGTAACCTTTTCGAATGCCAGGCGAAGGTGATTGATCTCTGAATTTTCAAATTCATTCTCCTTGAGATAAAGTTGTAAGGATTGAAAAAATGCCTCATCACCAACTTCCTTTCTCAACATATGCAAAATCCTACCACCCTTTGCATAGGAATGGCTATCGAACATATCGTCCGGTTTGTTGTGTTGGTATCTGATCAAGGGCTCTCTTTTTCGCGATGCTTCATAAAAATACAATTGTCGCTCCCTAAGTGCCTGATAATCTGCCTCATCTTTTCCGTATTTGTATTCATCCCAAAGATATTGGCTATAGTTGGCAAAGGATTCATTCAAAGGCAAATTTGCCCATGACTCAATGGTAACCAAATCTCCAAACCACTGATGGAAGAGTTCGTGTGCGATGATATCATCCCAATTTTTATCAACCAACTCCCTATCTGTGGATTGCAAGGCTTCCATGAAAGTGGAGGCAGACGTATTTTCCATTGCACCGGAAACAAAATCCCGAACTACAACCTGGTCGTACTTTGGCCATGGAAACTTATAGCCAAGTTTATTGGAAAAAAACTCCATCATCTTTGGGGTATTTCCGAATATTTTTCGGGCGTACTTCTCAAATTTGGGTTCCACCCAATAGTTAACTGGCACTTTCCCCCACTTGTCCTTCACCACCGCATATTCCCCAATTGCCATCATAAAAAGGTAGGGAGCATGCGGTAGTTTCATTTCCCAGAAATCTGTTCTGAATCCATTGGCTTCCTCTTTGGATGAAACCATAACGCCATTGGAAAGAGTCTTGAAATTTTTTTCAATTGTTATGGCAATTTCCTGTGTGCATTTTTCATTAGGAGTATCAAATGTTGGAAACCAGCAAGAAGCAGCCTCTGTTTCGCCTTGGGTCCAGATTTGGCGTGGAATAGTTGAATCAGCTCCTAGAGGATTGATGAAATACAAACCCTTATCCTTGGTAATGGCCAGACTTCCTCCCTCTGGCAATTCATTTGGCTTGGCTACATAAGAAATTTCAACTTTGATTTGCTGGCCCTTCCCAAGTAATCCAAAATCGAATATACGAAGCTTATTTCCGCTGTAAGCATACTTTGAATCCAAAATCCTTGCGTTGTTTAAAACGACCACGGAATTAATTTCAAATCCTTTGGCATCCAGAATTAGTTCGTTCTGCGGATAAAAATATGGTTCCAGAGTTAAAACTGCCTTTCCAATCAAATGCTGCTTTTTCCAGTCAAATTTTACTTCCAGTTTGGTGTGAATCAAATCCCAAAACCGGGTACTTGAGGGCTTATACCCATTTTTCTTAGGAGCCCAGGTAGGCACTGGTTTTGACTTAAACAGGTTAATTACTGAATCTGATGGAATTACAAAAGACTTACCTGAAGCCAATTGGGGGGTAGGATTAACCTTTTTATGGCAGCCAAGCACCACAAAAAAAGCCAAAAACAAAAAGTGAATTTTCAACAAAGTGAACCTGGATTTAAATTACTTAATTTCATAGCTAATCATTTGAAAACTAGTCAAGTATGGCTAATTTTGAAAAACAATTTATTACGCCATCCTCTGTGGACGCAATGATTATATATATCCCTGGGTTTGCTCTTCTGCCATCGTAAGTAAATCCATCCCAGGTGGCCAGGCCGCCTTTGGCCGTAGTTTCATAAACCAATTTGCCTGAGGCGGTTACAAATTTAACAAAGGAATTACTAGCCAAACCAGAAACTGCAATATTTCCTTCATATCCTTTCCTAACAGGATTCGGAAAAACAACTATGTCCTGATTTGCGCACTCAACACCTACTAAGTTTCCTTCGGAATCTAATTTCTCATTGGCATCAGTCTGATAAGAAACACAGCCTTTATCTGTGGCAATAAAAAGTTCTCCGGTTGGTTTGTTTATTACCAAATCAAAGATATTATCCGACACCAAAGGGCTATTTTTTGTAGTGAAGTGCGAGATCAGTTTGGTAATATCTGGATTAAAAAGCCAAATGCCATTGTCCTTTGTGCCTACCCATTTTCTGTTAGCTCCATCTATTTCAATGGTGGTAACAATGTCATTTTCTAAAACAGGTCGGCCTGCCTCAGGAGGAAAAATTGGTAATGAAGCTGTAATACCACCAGGTGCGAAAGCATTAATTGGATTATAAAATACCACCAGTCCTTTATCTGTACCTACCCAAATGTAACCCGACTTGTCTTCCTGAATATCATATACATTCTTCCCGGGTAGCTTACCAGATTTTTCACCGGTATTCAATGCGATTTTTTTCGTACCATCACTGTTGAAAATCCAAATGGAGGCATTTCCAGTTCGGTCGGGAGCCATTCTTATCCATTTAAAATTGTTTTGATCTGCCACAATATCTAAGGGATATTGTGCATATCCATCACCTGGTAAGGGAATTTTTTTCCAGTTGGTATCGATTTTTGAATCTTTTCCAAAAGGCAGAACTCTGATTGGAACATCGGCAATTTCAAAATTACTGGCCCAAAGATTTCCAAGTTTGTCCATGGTGCTTCCTCCAATTTTAATATATTCATAAGCTAATTCAAACTTGGGGTCATCATATTTGCAATCAAAACCTTGAAAGCTAAAATTGCATAGTCCTCCTGAAGTTGTAAGATCATTTAGGATGGAAAAATTTTCACCTTGCTTAACCACGATGCCATACCCAAATGTGGAAAGATAGAGCTTCTGATCTATGGTGTTAAAAAAACTTCGGCAATATTGATCTGGAGATCTGGTAAATGGATTGCTTACAACAACCGGATTATCTGGAAAAAATGGACTATAAGTCTTCCATGAATTGTTTGAAAAAATTGAAAATCCTCTGTAAGAATTTGGGATTCCAGCGCCAGCATTAGAAGTATAACCACCAGGCAATAACACAACTTCATCCTTATGACTTGATAAAGCAAAAGAAGAATGTAAAGGTGAATTTGGGAGAATCCTTGTTGTTTCTCCAGGAGAGACTTTTAAAAGACCTAACCTGGAATCGGTAATAAATTTTAAGTCGTCAACATAATATGTTGATGTCGGGTCTGAAGCTTTTTTCTCGTATAAAGAATCAAAAGTTGCCGTTACTTTCATTGAGCCAGTATCTATTTCTAGTATATCTTTTATTCCACAAACTATATATTTGCCATTAAAATACTTTAAATCCCTTTTGAATAGAGAAGTAATAACTTTTACATTAAATTTATTTGTTGATAAATGCAGGCCTCCCTCGGAAAGTAAGATCACTTGATTGTTTAATGAGTCTACTTTATATAATAAGGCTGGATTACTAGGTAAATTTCCACTATTAGGGTAAACTCTCCATCTTTTTGTGTTTCTAAATTGATCTCTAATTGAGATAGACATAAACCCTTGCTCTGTTACCGCATAAATGGTATCCTTGAACTGTACACAATCTTTTACTTTTATCCTATTTCCATTGGCTCCAATGCTTAGGTTGCTTTCAAAAACTTCCCTTTTAGAGATATTCAATATTATTATTCCAAAATCGGTGGAAATATACGCCAGGTTGCCTGACATCTGGATAGAGTTAATACGTTTGGATTCAGTCACATTGCTTATAAAAATGTCTTTAATTGAAGTGATTTTTCCATTTTGAATCAGGTCTATTTTCCCGTTTTCATATCCAATCATTAACAATTCCTGACCAGGATGTTTTCTAATTGTCGAAATACCAGCATCACTCAGACCTTCAACTTTTGTTAAAACCCCTATAGAACCATCTGTTAAATCGTAGGTAAAAATACCGCTATTGCAAGCTACAAAAAGTTTGTCTCCTAAACGCTCAATTCCAATAGCATTGGTAAAAGGAAGATGAGACCTCCAGCTTCCAAGCGGCAAAGCTTTGCCACTTTGCCCAGATAAGGAAATATTTATTCCAAAATATAAAATAAAGAAGATTAAAAATCTCATTTAGGATTTAGTTTGATTCATTAAAACATTTTCGGCATCTGGCTTCATACTCTGCGTTTGCCCCAAGTAAAACTTGTTCATCTGACACTGTGGTTCTATAGGAATGAGAAGCTACTGATCCACATTTCATACAAATCGCGTGGACTTTGGTTACAAATTCGGCAATGGCCATCAAAGAAGGCATAGGTCCGAAAGGATTTCCAAGGTAGTCCATATCCAGACCGGCAACTATAACTCTGGTACCTTGATTGGCAAGGGTTTGACATACTTCAACCAATGAATTATCAAAAAACTGTGCCTCATCTATGCCCACTACTTCCCCTTGATGTACATGCAAAAGTATTTCACTGGATACACTAACGGGTGTGGAGCGTATAAAATTTTGATTGTGCGAAACTACATTTTCGTCATGGTATCTCTGGTCAATAGAAGGTTTGAATATTTCCACCTTTTGTTTTGCAAGAGATGCCCTTTTTAACCTTCGGATTAACTCCTCCGTTTTTCCAGAAAACATTGATCCACAGATAACTTCTATCCATCCATGGGCGGTTTTTTTTTCTTTGTAGTGGCCTGGTGTAAAAAGGGGCTCGATAAACATAATCGGCCAAATATAGCATATTGAAAATTGACGAAAGAAGGGACTGATTGCATCTTTTTTGAAAAAATTGATACCGATAAGCGTAAAGGCTGACTGCAATACTTTTACTTTGAACTTTCCAACAAAAGGCTCCATGAGCTAATAATATGATTTATAGCCTGTTATTTATTTTATGGGATACTGTTCCTGAGATTTGGCCCAATAGTTCAATTCCTGTGAGATGGTATGGGCTTTTTTTTGCTGCGGCATTTTTTCTCGGTCAAATAGTGATTACAAAAATTTTTAAAGCCGAAGGAAAATCCGAAAGTGATGTTGATTCGCTTACCTATTTTATGATTGCTGCTACTGTAATAGGTGCCAGACTAGGGCATTGCCTTTTTTATCAACCTGAATATTACCTTTCCAATCCGATAGAAATCTTTAAAATCTGGGAAGGTGGTTTGGCTTCTCATGGGGCTACAGTAGGAATTATTGTGGCTATGTGGCTATACAGCAGAAAAAGACCCGATCAATCATGGCTTTGGATTTTAGATAGAATTGTGATTGTGGTGGCTTTGGGTGGATCTTTCATCAGAATGGGCAACCTGATGAATTCTGAAATAATTGGTAAACCAGCCGATCTGCCTTGGTCTATGGTTTTTGTCAATCCTCTGGAAACGAGAATTTTAGCAATGGAAGAAGACCGAATAGAAAAACTTTCCATTTCAAAAGCTAAAGGTGATACATCAATAGGTGGTCAGAAGTATTTTCCCTTGAATCTTGATGTGGTTTTTGGAAGGGATAAAATGGAGGGAACCTCGGTTCAGGCATTTATTTATAGTACCCTTCCAAATGCAGTGGAAGCATCCAATGGGGATGAAAAGCATGTGTATTATGATCCAAACCTTGCCAAGGTAAAAGAAGGTTATACCCAGGATGGAAAAAAAACGCTTCAGGTTCAGGTTTTTGGCCTACCGAGACATCCTGCTATGGTATATGAGGCAATGAGCACTTTTATCCTTTTTATTCTTTTGTATCTAATCTGGAACAAAAAGAGAGCCCAATTGCCTGAAGGAAGGCTTTTTTCAATTTTTGTAATTGTATTGTTTACCATTCGATTTTTCTATGAATTTCTAAAAGAGAATCAGGTTTCATTTGAATCTGAATTGCCGCTTAATATGGGTCAGTTCTTGAGCATACCGATGGTTTTGGCTGGAATTTGGCTGTTAATCAGGACGTATAGGAAAAAGGAATCGATTTAGGCTAGCGGCATCCAATAATTTTTTTGATAGAGACACTTTGTGGTAAATCGAAAGTGCCTTGTTTGAATGGTAATTGAATGGCAATTTGAAGCACCTTTTTGTGACCAGATTTTGGTAGTTGAAATAGATGGATTTTTTCAAATGCCTTGATTTGTTAGATACGATTTTCAATAATTTGAGTTTTATGGGACATGCTGAGCGGGCCTGATGGCAGCGGTAGCCCACAGCGAGGGAGGCACGACCGAAGCGAGGACTATTAGCACAACCGAGCTGAGAAGCGGAGGTTGATGGCATTGCCAGCAGGATTATCCCGCCCAAATAAAAATCTAAGAAATGATTTCCACCTGTTTTGGGATATTAGGGATGAAAATATGGCAAGTTTGGGACCTTTTGAAAAATAAAATTTATACTTGCATTTGTAAAAAAAATAATTGAATCTGCCATGATGGACGCCCTGATAAAAGAGAAACTTGAGCTGTTATCCAGCAAGATAAATGCGCTATTGGCAGAAAAAGTAGCCTTGAAAGAGGAAATCAGATACTATCAAACAGAGAACCGTGAGCTAAAATTGGAGCTGAATAAAGAAAGAACAGCTGTGAAAAATTTTCCTTTACCGTCTGAAAAGCCTAACATTGCGATTGAAAATGGGAGCTATGCCGAAAAGGTAGCCGCAATTACAAAGCAGATAGATGTATATGTGGAGGAAATCGATAAATGTATAGCCCATCTCGGAGAATAAAGTATTCATTTACAGGAGTTTGGAAAAAATTTCAGTTGTAGTTCAAATCGCGGGCAAAGATTACCCAATGAAGGTAATAGCCACTGATGAGCCTCGGGTGCGGGAAGCAGCCCGGCAGCTTGCTACTCAACTTGAATCTTATAAAAATTTCGGAATTATAGAAAAGCAGGATTTGCTTGCCATGGTAGCCTTTGATTCAATTTTTTCAAAGCTAAGTGCCAACGAGCAAAAAACGCAATTGATAGAAGGTGTTTGCGCTGAAATAGAGGCACTCGCTGGTCAATTGGATGGCTGATTCTCCGTCAAACCAAATAAATTTCGAATAGTCAACTTGTTGACTATCTGAATTATAAAATAAAGTCTTTCAAAAAAAGACAAAATTTTCGGCTTCAGGGCCAGAGATTTTTATTTGGGGGCCAGCTCATTTCTTCCAATTTTCATTTTCCTGCGTAATCGGTTTTTCGGGAGGTTTCCACCGTTAACCTTTATACACATATAACATAAATGGAAGTAATCATTTGGATTGTACTAATTGCAGCAGGAGGCGCTGCAGGATTTATTGCCTCTAAAACAGTTTTTAAGGGCTCGCTCACAAAATTTGAGGACGAAGCTAAAAGCAAAGCAAACAGCATTATCAAAGAAGCTGAATTGAATGCCGAGGCCACCAAAAAGGATAAAATGCTGGAGGCAAAGGAGTTTTTTTTAAAGCAAAAGTCTGAATTTGAGGATGATGCGAATAGGAAACGAAATGCAATGGCGCAAAACGAAAATAAACTGAAGCAACAGCAACAGCAGATTTCGCAAATGCAGGAGAAAGTAAGCAGAAAGGAAGCCGAACTTGAAAGTGGCAAGCAAAACCTGGATGCACAAATTGAAATTGTTGCCAAGCGAAAGGACGAGGCTGAAAAATTGCTATCTCAACAGCAACAGCAGTTGACCAGAATAGCCAATCTATCCTTGGAAGAAGCCAGAGACCAATTGGTGGAAAGCCTTAAAAATGAGGCCAGTACAAAGGCTGCTTCGCACATCAAAGATATGATGGAAGAGGCCAAACTAACGGCCACAAAAGAAGCCAGAAAAATCATTTTGACCACGATTCAAAGAACTGCACATGAGCAGGCCATTGAGAACTGTGTGTCGGTTTTTAATTTAGAAAGTGACGATATCAAAGGTAAAATCATCGGAAGAGAAGGGAGAAATATCAGAGCGATTGAAGCGGCAACTGGTGTAGAATTGATTGTGGATGATACGCCCGAGGCGATTATTATTTCTGGTTTTGATCCGGTTAGAAGGGAGGTTGCAAGACTTTCTTTACACAGATTAGTGCAGGATGGACGTATTCACCCAGCTCGTATTGAGGAAGTTGTGAATAAAACCCGCAAAAATATTGATGACGAAATCATAGAAAACGGAGAAAGAACGGCTATTGATCTTGGTATTCACGGACTAAATCCAGAGTTAATTAAGATGGTTGGCCGTATGAAATACCGCTCTTCTTATGGGCAAAATTTATTGCAACACAGTCGTGAAGTAGCAAGACTTTGCGCAACGATGGCGGCAGAACTTGGTTTGAATGCCAAACTAGCTAAACGGGCTGGATTGCTGCACGATATTGGAAAGGTTTGGCCTGAAGAGGCAGAACTTCCACACGCCTTGCTGGGCATGGAGCTTGCCAAGAAGTTTAAGGAACATCCGGATGTAATAAACGCAATTGGTGCTCACCACGATGAAATTGAAATGACCTGTATGATTGCCCCAATTATTCAAAGCTGTGATGCCATTTCTGGTTCCAGACCTGGTGCAAGGCGAGAGGTGATGGATAGCTACATCAAACGATTGAAAGACCTTGAAAACATGGCTCTTTCTTTTGAAGGCGTAAACCAATGTTATTGCATTCAGGCTGGTCGAGAAATTCGTGTAATGGTTGATGCAGACAGAGTTAGCGATGATAGGGCTGGAACGCTTTCCTTTGAGATTTCTTCAAAAATCGAAAATGAAATGCAATATCCTGGTCAAATAAAAGTTACCGTGATCAGAGAAAAAAGGGCGGTTAGTTTTGCCAAATAAGATTTGAAAAAATTACCCGGCTTGGGTATAAAATAAAGTCAAAATGGGGATCAACAATAAAATCAAAGCCATTGCCATTATTTTGGTAATGGCTTTTTCATGCCATGCCTTTGCAGATTCTGACCTGGAAAATGGCAACAAATCATTTTATGCGAATAAGCGTGCGGAGGCAAAAGCTGCTTATCAAAAGGCTGTTTTGATTACAAAGGAAAAAGCGGAGGCCCATTTGATGTTGTCACTTCTGGCAACTTTGGAGGGAAAAGAAACAGAGGCTTTTACCCAATTTGAAAGCTTTTTTAAATCATCCGAAAATCCATATCCATACCTTTTTTCGCTTTGGAGTACGGAATCTGTAATGGGAACCAGCCAGAAAAAATCGCCTGAGCGTCTTAATTTTTTTAACCAATTGGCGGCAGATCCAAAGGCGAATGGCACATTAAAATCTATGGCTTATGCGGCTCTGGGTGACCATTTTAACGCCAGTAACCAATTGGCCAAATCCAAAGAAAACTTTGCAAAAATGGGTGCTTTGGATGTTTGGTCCATGGTTGGAGAATTCGAAAACATTTCAGAATCAGGATTTGACAAAGCCTTTGAACCGATTTCCAGACCAGAAGAAAGTGCCACTTTCACCAATAAAAATGGGGCAAAAGTGAAGTGGTTTAAAATGTTGGGGAACAGAAATGACAAATGGGTGGATTTTACTTTCCATTATTTTTATGAAAACTCCATAATCTATGCCCAGACATTTGTCAACAGTCTAAAAGATCAGGAAGTTGTTTTCAGAATTGGCACATCCGGGTCTTTGAAAGTATGGATAAATGATGCTTTGGCACTCAGCGAATCGGAGGAGAGAAACAATGATTTGGATACTTATCAGGCTAAAGTGAAATTAAACAAAGGCTTTAATAGAATTTTGGTTCAGATCGGTTCAAGCGAAATAAACCGGTCTAATTTTCTGGCCAGAATAACCGATGATTTTGGAAACAATATTTCCGGACTAAGCTATTCGGCTGGATTTCAAAGCTATACCAAATCGAACGCCACTTTGCCAAAGGTGATTCCAATATTTGCTGAAAGCTTTTTTGAGGAAAAGGTAAATTCCGGAAAAGCCTCTGTAATCGATTATTTGCTTTTGGCTAATGCGCATTTGCGTAATGACAAAGGCTACGAAGCCAGAAAAGCTTTGGAAACGGCCCAAAAGTTGGCCCCAAACTGTAGCTATTTAAAAATCAAACAAATAGAAGCCTACAATCGATCAGGAAACGAAACTGATGCCAAAATAACGATAGAAGCCTTGAAAGAAAAGGATCCGGAATGTTTGCTGGCCCTCAACCTTTTTTATCAGGAAGAGATGGAGAAAGAAAATTTTGAAGCTGCAACCAAAATAGTCGATAAAATAGAGTTGTTGTTTGGCTCCAATGAAGATATTATGATAAAACGTATTGGTCTGGCATCGAGAGAGAAAAAACAGGATTTGCTGGTAAAATTAGTGGAACAGGCTTACCAGAAGTATCCTGAAAACTTTGGTTTTGTGTCCTTGAAAGTGGACGTGGAAAAATCGATGAACAAATCGTTTGATGCCGCCATTTCGATTTTGAAAAAATACCTGAAAACTAATTTTAGCTACGAGGCCCAAAAGGCCATTTCTGACTTATACTTTGGAAAAGGAATGTCAACAGAGGGGCTTGCTACGTTCGACAAAATCGTAGAAAATGCGCCTTATACACCTGGTTATAAGTTCAATCTGGGAAAATATTATTTTGGAACACGAGATTATACCAAAGCTGAATCTTACTATCAGCAATGCATCAACAATGCGCCAGATATATTTTATTTCTGGTCTGCCTTGGCGCAAAACTTCAATGAAAAAGGCAATTCAGCCAAAGCCATAGAGGCCTACCAAAGAGCATTGGAGTTGAACCCAGCTGATTTTGAATCGAGGGAACAGCTGAGGAAACTGCAAAATAAAAAGGAGGTTTTTTCATATTTCCCTAAGCTGGATGTGTATGAAATTGTGAAAAAATCCCCGCCACCATCCTCTACGCCGGATGACAATAGTTTGGTGCTTCTGGATGAAGTGCAGAAGGTGGTTTACTCTGGTGGAACCTCGGAAGAAAAGCGGATTTTTGTAGTGAAAATCATGAATGAAGATGGTATAAACCGCTGGAAACAATACTACATCCAGCACTATGCCATGCAGAATTTCGATGTTGAAAAGGCCGAAGTGGTGAAGGCAAATGGTTCTAAAGTGGAAGGCAGCAGCAATGGTTCAGAAATTGTTTTTACCAATCTGGAGGTGGGCGATGCCATTCATGTGAGTTATAAACTGAAGAGTTTTAACGGTGGAAAACTTGCCAGGCATTTCTGGGAGACCTTCCAGTTTTCTCACTATATGCCGTTTTTAACTACCCGTTACAGCCTGATGGTGGAGCAAGGTGTTACTTTCAATCATAAGTTTTCCAAAGAAAAAATTGAACCTAAAGTTCAGAAGTTGGACGAGTTTGAAATGTTCACCTGGGAAAAGCTAAATCAACCTTCTTTGCCATTTGAAGATAAAATGCCAGAGCTTTCTGACATTGGTAATGCACTGTATATTAGCACGATACCAGACTGGACATTTGTTTCCAACTGGTATTATGATTTGGCGGCTTCCAAGTCAAAAGGTAATCTGGAGGTGAAAGAAGCGGTTGCCAAATTGTTTGAAGGCAAAACCGGTTTGAGCGAAATGCAGAAGGCCAGAATGATTTATGAATCGATTGTGACCAATATTAAATATTTGTCAGTTGCCTTTTTGCAAAGCGGCTTGATTCCGCAAAAGGCTTCGCATACTTTGAACACCCGGCTGGGAGATTGCAAGGATGTTTCCACCCTTTTTGTGGCCATGTGTCGTGAAGTTGGCATTCAGGCTGATCTGGTTTTGATAGCGACCCGGAATCAGGGGAAATATCAAATGCTGCTACCGACCATCGATTTTAACCATTGCATAGCCAGGCTTTCTTCAGGTGGTAAAACCTATTTTATAGAGCTGACTTCTGACAAACTGCCGTTTAATACCTTTTATGACAATTTGAAAAATGCCAATTCCTTGCTGATTAATTCTGAGAAAAGTGGGCAAAAGGCGGAATTGGTTTACCTGAATCCTGAAACCCGCAATCTGAATATGGTGTTGCGAAAAACGGACATCAGTTTGGATGGAAACGATGTAAAAGTGAAAAAAACCACCTTAAAAACAGGGGTTTACGCATCCAATATGCGTGAGAATTATCGGAATCTGGGCCAAACGGACCAGCTGAAAGAAATGCAAAGAGCCATAGCCGGGGACTACAACCAAACCAGCATTAAGTCTATTCAATTTAAAGGATTGGAAGGGATTTCGGATACTGTCTCCTACAGTTATAATTTTGAGGCACCAGATGCGGTTTCTGAAATTGGTGGTTTAAAACTGTTGCCTTTGCCCTGGAGCGAAAGGTCGAAAGCGACTGATTTTAACTTTACCGATGACCGTAAATTTCCAATCGACCTTTGGAACTATGAAAGCGATGGAGAAGAGGAAACCATTGAATTGAATCTTCCTCCCAAAATGGCTTTGGCTGAGTTGCCAGCCAATGTGCAGATAAGCAATCCGGTGGCGGATTATAGTTTGACCTATAAGCAAGTGCCTGGAAAACTGCTGCTTAGCCGAAAGTTTCGGTTTAAAAAGGATGGCATTGGCATAGAAGAAATGAAGGATTTCCAGTTGTTTTATCGCAAGGTGGTGACTGCTGATAACAAACAGATTGCTTTGAAGATGGGGGCTGCGGCAGGTGGCGGGGTGAAAAAGGCTGGGGACAGGAAGTAGTTCCGACTCTAAGATTTTCAGACACAGTGATGAATCGTAACTCTTCGCCAAACGGGAAGCTGATGGATAGAAACTTTTCGCCGATTACAAATCGGCTTTATCAATAGTCCGACATGCGCTTTGCTAACATGGCGGACAGCAGAAATATTAAAGGCTGATCGAAATAATAAGTCAAGCCCCTGATCTCAATCGGGCGAGGCTCACATCTTTGTAATTCAGAATTAGCATCGTAAAAAAGTGCAATTTTGAATTGCTCTAAAAGCAGGCTGGGTAACTCGTGGCGAGGCCAAATACACCATTATCGGGTGATATAGAGCTAGAGGAAT
>JBIPOE010000167.1:0-20622 GCA_044379485.1 Catalimonadaceae bacterium | reverse complement strand
TACCAGAAGAAGATTGACGCTGTCGCCGAGTTTCTGCAGCGCCCCGAAGTCGAGAAAGAAGTCGAAGGGCTTCAGCACCCGATTCTGCGCATCTCGTGCGCCAGAATGAAGGCGGAGGTCCGGCAGGAGCTCGTGGAGAAGGTGTATGGGTATGTGAAGGACCCGGAACAGCGCTTCAGACAACTTCTGTGCACCATCGGCATGCGCTCGAAGGCTGTCCAGGGCATCTACACGTGGGAGTTCGACCCCGAGTCGTGGAACAGGGCGTCGTATCGTCTCATGCCGGGCTGTGACTCTAAGGGAAAGCCCAGAGTCACGTTCGTCTGAGGGTGACGCCCTTGGCGAGATCGACAAGGATCGACGCCAGCGGGCTTGCAGAGGGCTTATTTTAGGATTTTGAGTAAACACTGGTCATGTCCACACGCCTCATGTTAGGATTTTGATGATGATGATGAATAAAGATGGGCGTATTTACTTCAGTCCAGATTTCTGTATTGGGTTTGATTATATTGGCGTTTTTGGGGTATGTCTTTTTTACAAAACAAGTGTGAATCATGTACGATGCATGCGCGGAGCCGCAGGTCGTTCTCTGAGGTCCATGTGCGTCATTTGTTCCACATCAAAAACAAGAAAGTTATTATATACGAATGATAAGATATGCCGAGGAGAAATCACTGTAATGAGAGATCGTGTTCAAAATATATAGTCCAATCAGACGAAAGTGGTCCTAAGTCGTTCACGCACTCGTCGCGCTTGTGTGACAGTTCCGACATGGTGCCAATATCGTGTTCCAGTATAGTGGTGCCAAACAACATTCAAATTTCCGATACTCGACGAATTAAACAGGAACTGGATACATGCATCAATATAATACAAGGGTCTTTGCCAGAGCAATTGGAGAAATTGAGTGACGATCCGGAGGAGCTCCGCATTATATACAAAGTTTCAGATCTGAAAACAGTGTTACAGAATCTGTCACCTGACGAGCCTCAAGTATTTTGTACGAACGAGGAAGATTTCTTCACGAAGTCTCATAAAGACGATCGTTACATCATAATCTTCAACGATAAGCAAGCTGACATGTACGTAACAAATGTTTCACGGAGGAACAATGCCTATTTCTCTAGATTAAACGTGTTAAATATACTGAAAACGTGGAACAAGACTGAGTTTTGGAAGTGTATGAGCAATAAAACACCTCCTTTCATTATCAAAGAAGATAATCTTAATTTAGAACCCGATGAGAGGAACGGGAAATTGATCCGCGTAAAATTAGATGGTATTATCTTGCCCAGGTGCGTCTCCCCTACGTCTTACCGTCTTCGTAATGGGGCTCGCATTAGTGTTGAAATTTCACCATTTGATGATGATGATGAGTGGAAGGAACTGTTCACATTCATTTATTATTTCAAAAATTCACAATATAATTTTCAGAAAGCTCAAAAAGCCGCGTTAATGAAGAGTTGGCAAGAAGCTGAAATGGAAGTTAAATCAGCGCAAATGACGTTAAAAAAAAATCTAATAAATGGTAAATCACTCATAGAAAATTTGGAAGAAAAGATCAATTATTGCACGTCTTGTGAAACAAGACTTGGTATGTATTCGCGGAAATTCGAGTCATATCGTACTAGATTTCCAGAGAATAGATGGCGTCAGACAAACACGAGTCAAAACCCGATTTATGTATACACGAACTAGCGAACCCTCCAGGTCGCCCGCCCCTGGTTCATGTACTTTAGTTTCTTTTTGCAACTTGGGGCGGGCGTCCCAAGCGACATGCTGCACGAGATGAAGTGCATGATGAGAGATTGGTGGTAGCAGCGACAGGCGGGTCGGGGAATTTGAGGGTTTTGATCATGATGAATAAAGATTTGCCTTTTGAGTCACGTAGCAGATTTGAAGGGCGTTGGTTTGAAAAAACATCGCGCTCGAGCGGGGGTCGCCTGCCCCAGTCTCCATGTCGCTGCAGCCAATGCGCGATTGGAATGATTTCGTAGTGTCTTCGCACCTGGCGTTCGCGCCCGCGATTGTTGTCGCTCTGGTGCGCGGCGTCTATGACGCGCTCGTGCTGATCACGGTGATGGTCTTCCTCTCCGTCTGGTATCACAGAGAGGCGGAGAAAAATACGCTGGTAGCGAAGATTGAGCTGTGTTCTACATGCACGCTGTTCGTGTACGGAATCGCCCAGTGCTTTTACGCCCCCAGTGTCCTGGTGCTCGCAGGTGAGGCGCTCTGTGCGTGGGTCACAGTGTCGACGTACATCTCCTGCTTTTTCATATGCGAGAACAAAGCTCTCTACGATCGCTGGCACCCGATCGGACTGCACCTGGTGCCCGCGGTGTGGGCGCTGCTGGTGGCCGCTTTGCACGAGAGACTCATCTTTGCGGAGTGAAGGGTCGTGAGCGTAGCAGTGGCACTGTAGGGTGGCCGTGAAAAAACATCGTGTTCGAACTCTAAAGAATTTTCGTATTAGAGCACTACGTAACATGTCCAAAAACATGTCCGAAAACATGTCCAAAAATGTGTCCAAAAATATGTCCAAAAACATGCGGCGCGTCGCGTCCGAGCCTTTCGACTTGACCGGATCTATGTCAGCGCGCAAGGCGGCTGCACAGACACAGGGGGCACACGTCGTAGGCAGTGTGACAATCAGTTCCTTCCCGAAGTCTCCCAAGCGCCTGGATGTCAAATTTGTGCTGTCAGTAGACACGCTGAAGATCAGGCTCCTGCAAGAGGTCGACAGCGATGTGCGGAAATTCGACATGTGCTCGCTGGATCTCGCGCAACTCGTTGTCGGGTGGGTCTGGGGCATCAAGGACATGTTTGTTCTGGCGGCGAAGCACGACGAGAAGTTCTACTACGACATATGCTGCTTTCCAGCGGACCGCGGGAGAAACACGTGGCTCGAGTGCTTCGAGAGCAGGGGGGTGCGCACGATGATCCTCTTCTACCACGACAAGCCGCTCCCGGTGCTCAGCCGCTGCAATCAGTATCTGATGCTATCGCTGAGCGAGTCTTCGGAGGGGCAGGGCTCGGGCGGGTCGCGCGGGGCGGCGGACTCTGGGGATCGAGATGCCCCGTGGTCGCGTGATTTATTTCCTGTGTGAGAAGATTGAGGACGATGACGATGTTTTTATTTGCCCTTACAGAAACAAAAGATAGAAACAAAAGATACATCTGAAAGATACATCTGTCAGGCGCCCTCGTCGTCCGAGATGACGACCACCTCGGCGCGCTTGCGCTTCTGCGCGCGCGTGCGGGCGGGGGCGGCGGGCGGCACCAAGGGCTGCACCAAGGGCTGCGCCGGGGGCTGCGCCGGGGGCTGTGTCATTGGATTCGGCGGGAACGGCGGCGGGAGGCCGCGCCCCGCCGCGTGGGCGCGGCCGGCAGAGTCGGCGGCAGGCTGCGGCGGGCCGGCCGCGAGCTGCGGGGGACCGGCCGCGAGCTGCGGGGGGGGCAGCGGCGCCCCGCGCGCGCCCAGCGGCGCCCCGCGCGCGCCCAGCGGCGCCCCGCGCGCGCCCAGCGGCGCCCCGCGCCCCGCCGGCGCTCCGCGCCCCGCCGCGGGCCGCCATACGTCGTCGGCGGCGTAGGTGATGAGGTAGCCCGGGAACGCGCGCGAGTTGTCGGAGATGACGAAGATGCTGGGCGCGGTGGCGTTGTCGACGAGCGAGTGCATGTGCTCGCCGCGGGCGCCGCGCGGGTCGAGCGGGGGCGTGCGCATGCGCGGGGCGCCGACGGCCGTCAGGCCCGTGAGGATGCGGCTGAGGAACATGCGGAGGGGCGCGCCCGGGGCGGCGGCCGGGGCCCCGACGGGCGCAGCAACTGCCTGCGCGTACTTGTGCGCGAGCGAAGCGTCGCGCGCGAAGTAGACGCCGGCGCCGAAGGCCTGGCCGTTCTCGGAGCCGGAGAAGGCGGCCTGGAAGCCCTCGGCGACGATGCTCTCCCACGGGGCGGGGTCGCTGTGCGCGCCGAGCCCGCGCCCGGGCGCGTGGAACGCCCAGCGCTCCATTGTGCGCGGGTCCCAGCGCAGGCTGCGCGGCGGCGCGGCGAGGCGGAGGTTGAGGGCGCGGCGCTGCACGTCGTAGACGGTGCGCAGGCCGTGGTTCTCGACGCGCTCGATCGCGGCGATGCGCGCGCCGGGGTGCCGGCGCATGGAGGCCCAGAAGCGCGAGGCGACGGCCGCGAACTCCTCGCTGGCGGGGTCGAGCGCGCGGAGCGCCGAAGGCGGCGGCGAGAGCTCGGGCATCCAGTACCACGTCGCGAAGTCCCCGGCCGGGGTCGCGCCGTCGAAGACGACCTCGAGGGGCGCGGCGGGCGGCGTCTCGAGCACGCCGCGCGTCGGGAAGCCGCGGTGGAAGCGCCCGGAGAAGCGGCGGAGGAGCGCGGGCGCGGCCTCTGGCGCGGCCTCTGGCGCGGCCTCTGGCGCGGCCTCTGGCGCGGCCTCTGGCGCGGCCTCTGGCGCGGCCTCTGCCGGCGGCCCGGGCGCGGCGCCTGCCGGCGGCCCGGGCGCGGCGCCTGCCGGCGCGGGCTCGTCCGCGAAGAACTCGAGCGTGCCCTGCCCGTGCCAGCGGTCGTCTTCCCAGCCGCCGCTGTAGCGGAGCGCGCGGGCGCAGGCGCCGCTGACGGGGGCGCCGCTGACGGGGGCGCCGCTGACGGGGGCGCCGCTGACGGGGGCGCCGCTGACGGGGGCGCCGCTGACGGGGGCGCCGCTGACGGGGGCGCCGCTGACGGCAGCGGCGCCGCCGCACGCGGGGAGCGCGAGCAGGTCGGGGCGGTGCGACACGAAGGTGCCCGCGCCGTGGCGGAGGTGGTCGCGCCACTCGCCCTCGTAGACGTCGCCGTCGGAGAAGACGTAGCGGCCGCGCCCGTGCATGCGCGAGTCGAGGAGCTCGCCGCTGTAGCTTGCGCCGTCCGGCCAGCTCATGCTGGCGTCGCCGGAGAACACGAGTTTCTGGCCGCGCGGGAGCACGGCGGCCTCGAGGCACAGCTGGCTCTTGTGGAAGGTGTACACGCCGCGCCCCTCCGGGAGCCCGTCGCGCAGCGCGCCGCGCCAGGTGTCGCGCTGGGTCGGGTGGCGCCAGAGGGGCTCGGACGAGGCGGCGGCGGCGTCGGCGGTAGTCGGGAGCCAGACGACGGGCGCGGGGAGCGGCGCGGGGAGCGGCTCGGGCATGGCCGGTTTCGGTAAGCGGTGTCGGGCGGCTGGAAATGGGGACGGGGCTGGAAATAGGGACGCGTGCGGGCAAGGGCGGAGGTTGGTGACTGAGTTGGAGACGGCACGGAGGTTGGGGTCCGGTTGAGCAGCTTCTGTGCATTTAGGAAGACGCCGGCGCGGGCGGGCCGCGTCGTCGCAGAGCACGCGAGCATGGCATCATCGGCTGAGGCGTTCGTGTTCCCGGGCGACAGGCGCGTGGGGCGCGTGGGGCGCGTGGGGCGCGTGGCGCTGCCGCCGGGCGCGAGCAAGTACGAGGCGGCCTTCGCCTGCTTCCGGCAGCTCGGGGGCGCCTGCGCGCCTGGGGACTTCGGGGACTTCGGTCTAGGGGACTTTGGGCTCGGCGACGTGAGCGTCGTGCTGCACTACCAGCTGCAGACCCGGCCGGAGATGTACGCGCAAGTGCTGGCCCTGGACCGCACGGCGCGCACGCCGGTGAACCAGCACGTGGCGGACTTGATCGGGCGCCCGGTGTGGGGCCCGTGCCTGCTGGTGTTCCTGCGGCAGACGGAAGAGCCGGTGAACGTGCGCCCCGGGGAGGTGGTCCCCGAAGAGGATCGCGTGTACGACGAGGAGGCGGTGGACATGAGCGCGCTCCTGGCGCTGCTTGGGGAGGCGTTTGCCGGTGGAGAATCCGGTGTGGAATCCGGTGTAGAATCTTGTGGTGGCCCTGCGTACACAGAGGGCGCGGTTGCTCTGCTCGAGCGCGCCCGCCTGTGGGAGCTCGAGGACACCCCCGCGCACGAGCGCGCCGAGCAGGCGCTGCAGCTGCTAGAGCGGGCCGCGGGCGGCGCGTACTGCGGGTAGACGGCCTGTGTACGTCGACCTTTTGGAGAGGATCAGGAGTATTTTGGAGCTAGTGTTCGCTTAGCGATCTGCCTGTCATTGTGTCACATGCGCAAAAGCACGAATAGCCATGCGGCTTTTCATTGTATATATATATAAGAAATTTAAAAGACATGTCTCAAGAAGTCAATCCGTACTTTGTGACGAGTGTTGGTTCAGCACCAATGATGCCTAATGGGTCTTATGAACACAATACAAATTTCAGGAAACAAAAGGATGGATCTAGTCTAAAAAAATTACTTAAACAATGGTATGATTCGCGTCGTTATCATGACGAGAAACTCGTAAAGCGAATTGTGCAGAGGATACTCGAAGATGAAAATGGTTCGGAACTGCAAGAAGCCATTCGTGAACAAAATCGTGAGGATTGGCTTGATTGTTACGATGGAATAGACATTTTTAGAAAATTATGGGATGCATCTTTTTGTTTGTCCGTAGAAGATCAAAAACAAATATATCCCTTGCTCGAATCTAAATTGCCAAAGGAAACGTTTAGGCTTCTTAAAGTGACTGTGCGCCAACTGGGTCATGGGTAGAGTCTTATTTCAATCCTGCATTCCCCTTATAGTAATAAATTGTTGTCACTGCATTTGTGCATTGGGTTTTAGGACAATAGTACAAACAGACACGAGTGCTCATTGTGCGGTGCAGGTCTCTATTCTGCATTTTGGGGAGCGACAGGGCCAGAAACTTGTAGAGAATGCAGCACTGGCACATGGTCTGAGATTGGGAGCCCTACGTGCCAGATATGTCCAGCAAACTCCAACTCGTCCGTAAAATCAGGATTAGTTACTGATTGTAAATGCTTGCCAGGCGCACAGGGGGAGGACGGACAAACATGTGAGTTATATTTTGCTGTTTTTTACAAGAAGGGATCTGTCTGTCATTGTGTCACATGCGCAAAAGCACGAATAGCCATGCGTCTTTTGATTGTAAATATATATAAGACAGGTAAATGACATGTCTCAAGAAGTCAATCCGTACTTGGTGACGAGTGTTAGTTCAGCAACAAGGATGCCTGATGAGGATTATGCACAAAATATAAATCTCATGAAAGAAAAGTACCAGAAAAGAATAAATGCTAATGAAAAGGCGAAATCAACTGAATCACCTTTGCGTCTGTATAATTCAACAAAAAAAACAGTGGTCCAAAATGGAGTATTAGGAAAACATCGCGCACATCATCATAGTCATCATCAAAATCATATGTACGACGGTCGGTAAAAGGCCGTCTTGTGTGCGGTGGGCGTCGCTCTCATTAGATTCATTTTATTACGATAACCAATAAACATGATGTAACATGATTAATCGAGTTTTTCTTCCCGGGTCCGCCGAGAACAAACGTAGTTGCACAGGACAGGAGCGCGCGGGCGAGCGCGACGCATGCGCACAAGTGTCGAAACTTTATTAAAGTGTCTGAGAGCATGCCCGCAAAGCTCCCTGTGCTGATGTACCCGGAGGTGCGCGATATCATGAAAAAGCTGCGCTCCTTCTTCCCGATCTGCAAGGCGTGCGAGATGCAGGAGCCGGTCGCGCGCACCGAGAGTCTGCTCGAAGCGGTGCTCGTCGGCGGGCGCCAGTACCCGGTGCTCCTGAAGGCGCTCGAAGACGCGAAGGCACTGCTCGACGTCGACGACGCAGTGGACCTCTACGTGGTCAGCAGTCCCGGCGCGAACGCGGGCTCCTTCCGGCTGCCTGGCGAGCCCGCGCAGATCAAGTTGAACAGCGCTCTGATCGGGCTGCTGGGGATGCTGGATCCCGCGAACGAGAACCTGGCGCTCGTGGTGCTCCTGCACGAGCTGACGCACCTGCTGTTCGACCAGAGTAGATACAAGACAGCCATGCGGGTCTACGCAACGTTTCTGGACGACGGGACCAAGGCGCGGGCCGCGCGCTCGCAGCAGGCGATGGGGGCGTTCCAGAAGTACCTCGTCGCGATGGAGCTTACGGCGGATGCGGTCATGCTCCGCGCGCTTACGAAGAAGCTCGGACTCGAAGAAGCGCAGAAGACCGCGCGGACGGCGTTTGCAAGAATGGCGAGTGGGTTTGACAATGTCGACGGCGACGCGTACTACGCGCAGATGCAGGAATGCGACCTGAAGGTGGTAGAGAGCCTGCTGGCAGCCGCCGAAACCCACCCGCCGCTTGGCGTGCGCCTGCACTTGCTGCTGCACGGCGAGGACAAGTCTCTGTTGCGTCAAACGATGCACAAGTGGCGCAGCGCGAAGAAGCCCGAAGGCGGGACGCCGGCAGCGCCAGGGCCCGCGCTGCCAGGGCCTGCGCCGCCAGGGCCTGAGCCGCCAGGGTCCGCGCCACAACGCGCGGCGCGTGTGCAGATCTCAGCGCCTAGTTGAGGCTTCTAGATGTGGAACCCGTACATGCTCGCCATCGCGTGCGCGTGCTTTTCGTCGTCGTCGGCCCTCAGTTGGAGCTGGGAAAGACGGGAGAGAACCGGCAGCGTCTCCGGCCGCGGCGGGAGCGCGCCCGCAGCAGGCATGGGCTCCAGCCCCAGGTTCTCGAGGCTCGTGAGGCCCGCCAGGCACGAGAAGCTCGCCTGGCACTCGGGGCGCATCAGGTGGCAGCAGGGGCTCGGGGGCGGCGCGGGCGGCGCGGGCAGCGCGGGCAGCGCGGGCAGCGCGGGCGGCGCGGGCAGCGCGGGCAGTGCGAGCGGGGCGAGCGAGGCGCGTGACGTGAGCGGCGGAGGTATGAGCGACAGCGGCGCAAGCATCAGTGGAGCGATCGTCGGCGTTTCGCGAGCCCTCGAGATGAAGGCCATGTTCGAGGTGCTGACCAGGGCCGTAGCGCTCAAGAGGCTCATCCGCGTCAGGGACATGGCTGGCTCTTGTTTAATACTGATTGGAAGGTCTGTACTTGTATTGGACTGCGTAGTGAAGTCAAGTCTTTGCTAATGTCTTTATATAAGGATGGTTTCTTTATGTATAATCAACATCGTAAATATATTGTGGAAGAAAATAATAATGAATCACAGAAGCTAGAAGTTGAAAATGAGCATCTTTTAAAAATGCGATTGTTCGCACTGTGGGAAGCACAGGAAGCTAAACGCAATCCAAAGCTTAGGGAGGAACTGAAATCATTAGAAGAGAAGAGTCAGAGTGAATATAAAAAAAATCAGGTATTACAAGCGGATTTGGATAAACTTAAAAAAAAATTAAGTCTATGGGAAAACCAATTAATTCACCATGTGAAAATTAATATACCGTCGGGAATTAGTATCCAAAATTTATATTTATCGAATGAGAGCCTTAAAAATGAAATTCGGCAACTTTATGATGGCAAATTGGATAACTTCCAACTTCTCGAAACCAAGGCTCGGAATATGAGAATGTCTAATAATAATCTAGAATCAGAAATTAAAAACGTTTCTCTTCATTTGTTTAATTATATAAAGGCGAATGAAGCACTGAGTTCCGAGATTCAAGAAACTAATGTTAAAATAAAAGGTATTCAGGATTTTTTGCAAAACAAACTTTTGGAGCTTCAACTTCCATGGGCTCAAGCAACATACAGCCAATCAAATAGAGATTTTCTTAAAGGGAATAAAGAATCCAAATGCGATGTTTGTTTTGATAAGTTAAATGATTCAACACATACTGGTTTAATAGTAGTAACTCCATGTGGTCATAGGTTCCATGAACACTGTATCATTGGTTTTATCAATAGTCAATTTTCGCGTGGAATATCACCACTTTGTCCAAGTTGCAAAGATCCAATAAGTGAAGAAGGTCTTGTGTATCAGACTGAGTGGAACAATATGAAACCGCTTAATTCTTGTTTTCATTTAAAAATCTAGTGACAATATAATAAACGGCAATCAATCTTCTCACTTGCTCTCCTGTGTCTTCTCTCGCGCCTGCACGCGCGCCCACACCTTCTCGTATGCAGAGCTCTTTTCAGCCCGGTGCTGCGCAGCGGTATGCAGGGTTCTCAATTTCACTGCCCGCATAGTGTGGTTCCTGGCCGCTTTCAGAGCGCTGTGGCGCTCGGTGAGCGACCTGAGGCGCGTTTCCTCGCGATTTTTCCCCTCCCCGGTGAGGCTCGCGCCGCACGGCGGCAAGTGTGCGCACTGGGGCTTGTAGGCACGCACGAGCTTCGCGTAGCCCTCCGGGTGCTCGCAGAAGCGGGCTGGCCAGCACGGCGACAAATGCGCGAAGTTGTCGCAGGTGTCCCTGCCGGTGATAGCCGCGACGACGTCGCTCGCGCACTTTTCGGTCGTGGCGATCTCGGCGGGGGTGCAGCCGGAGCGCTGCAGGAACGGGGCGACGGCGTCCTCGAGCTCGGCGGAGGCCCCGGGGGCGCGCGCGCAGAGGGCGAGGAGGGCGAGGACGGCGAGGACGGGCAGACGGGCCGCGCGCATGGGCCGCGGGCTGTTATATAGCCGGGGCGCGCGCGGCGTTTTTCGGCGCGACAACGCCTGGCACGCGTCTGGCGCGCGCCTAGCGGCGCCTGGCGCGCGCCTAGCGCTTCTCGAGCCCGAGGCCGAGGCGCGCATCGCACATGCACGCGGCGGGGGCGGTGGCGGCGCTCGGGGGCTCGGTGACGGCGCCGAAGCCGCAGTGCACGCAGGACTGGTTGAGGCCGCCGCGCGCGAAGTAGCCGTCGGCGCAGGGCGCGCAGGGCTGGTCGGGCGCTGCCTCGGCGGGTACGCCGTGCCCGGGGACGCAGGCGCAGTGCTCGATGGCGCTGGCAGCGGGGGCGCTGGTGTTCTTGTGGGCCGGGCAGGGCTGGCACGGCGCGTTGGTGCGCCCCGGGGAGAAGAAGGCGTGCGCGCAGTCTTCGCAGGGCGCGTCTGGGGCGGGGCGGCCGCGCCCCGTGCTGCACTGGCAGTCGATTGGGGCGGTGGAGCCAGGGAGCGAGACCTCGCGCGGCGCGCACGGCTGTGGGACGACGGAGCCCTCGGGGCAGAAGGAGTCGGCGGGGCAGAGGATGCACGCGGTGGCGGCCGGGGCCCCAGAGGGGCCCACCTCGAAGTTTGCGGCGCGCTCGGAGCGGTACTTGCCGGCGGGGCAGAGGGGGCAGGAGGCGGCGCCGTCCTCAGCGACGAGGAGCGCCTCGCGGCCGGGGTCGCAGACGCAGCGCTGGAGCGCGGGCGCGCCGGAGGCGTTCAGGGTCGTCGAGTACGGGGGGCACGCGAGGCACGCGAGCGCGGCCTCGGCGGGCTGGTAGGAGTCCGGGGCGCACGCGGAGCAGAGGTGGTCGAATGCGTCGGCGTGGAAGCTGCCCGCGCGGCACTTGGTGCAGGTGTTGCTCTCGGCGAGGCGCTCGTAGCCGCGGCGGCAGAGGCAGTCGCGCTCGGCGACGCCCCACGCGAGACTGAGGTTGAGCGAGTTCGCGAGGCGGCCCTGGTGGCGCTCGTGGTTGTCCTCGTCGACGAGGTCGCAGAGCACGCACGGGTACTGGCGCGCGACGTAGTAGTGCCCGGCGGGGCAGAAGGCGCAGTCGGCGTCCGAGTACTGGGGCTGGACCATGTGCGCGGGGCAGATGCTGCAGCTGAGCGCGGTGCGCTGCTCGAAGCCCGGGAAGCACTTGCAGTCCTCGAAGGCGTCCATGGGGAAGTCCGGTCCGACGAGCGCGGCCTCCTGCCCGCTGTGCGCGGGGCAGGGCACGCAGTGGCGGAAGTCGTCGCCGGGGAGCACGGGGTCGCCGTAGTGGTTGAGGGCGCTGCCGCCGACGCCGGGGATGTCCCCGCGGCCGCAGTAGAAGCAGGCGGCGAGGCCGATGCCGGGCTTGAAGGCGCCGCGGCGGCAGGCGGCGCAGCGCTGGGGCGCGCGCTCGGCGGAGCGCGCGAGGGCGGCGGCGGCGAGCGCAGTGAGGGCGGCGAGGGCATCTGCCTCGGCTAGCGCTGCGAGCGCGTCGGGCTCAGCGAGGGCCGCGAGCGCCGCGAGCTCTGCGGCGAGCGCCGCCTCCGTGCGCGGCTCGTGCCCGACGGCGCACACGCAGTCGAGGACGCTGACGCTGGTCTCGGCGTGCGTGGCGTTGGCCTCGAGCGCGGGGTGCACGGGGTGAGACGCGTTGCCGCCCTCAGCGGCAAGCGCGACGGCGAAGGCGGACAGCGAGGCGGTCGCGGCCGCGCAGCTGGCGCAGGCGGTGGCGTTGGGCGCGGGCTGGAATCGCCCCTCGCCGCAGACGAGACAAGGCTCGTCGCCGATGCCGGGCTTGAAGTGGCCGGGCGCGCAGGGCACGCAGGGGCCGAAGCCGTCGGTGGGGAGCACGGGCGCGGCGCGCGCGTAGCCAGCGACGCAGCGGCAGTCAGCGAGCGCAGCGCGCCCGGTCAGCAGCGTGGTCTCGTGCGCGGGGCAGGCCTCGCAGGCGGGCGAGCCCGGCTCGGGCTGGAAGAAGCCGATGGCGCAGAGCGCGCAGGTGTCGGTGTTGCCCGTCGCGGAGAACTCGGGCTTGCTGAGGCCGGCGGGGCACGCAGTGCAGTTCTCGAGGACGTCGGCGCACACGCCGAAGCAGGAGCCCTCGACGCGCTGTGTGCGGCAGCTGTCGGCGGGCGCCGCGACGTCGCACACGCAGGCGGCGGCGCCGGTCTCGCCGGGCGCGGTCGTGGCGTTCTCGGCGCAGCGGCGGCAGACGCCGTTGTCTTCGAAGCGCCCGGCCTCGCAGACGGCGCACGCGAGCAGTGGGTGCAGCGTGGTGACGTTCTCGCCAAGCAGCGAGATGTTCCGCGGGAGCTCCGGCACGGCGGCGCGCCCCGCGGCGCAGCGGCAGGCGGGGATGCCCGCCGGCATCGCCGCGGAGGCGTTGCTGCGGCTCTCGGCCGGGCACGGAAGGCAGAGGCCGGGGGGCGCGCCGGCGCCGAGCGGGAGCGCGCGGCTGGGGGGCGTCGTGGCGCTCGCCCAGAAGAAGTCGTCGGGGCAGAGCTCGCAGAAGGGGGGGGTGCCTGGAATGCCTGGCACCCACACGAACGGCGCGGCGCACGTGCACGCGGTGGACCCCGGGCGGCTCGAGGAGTGCGCGGGGCACGGGAGGCACGGCCCGGTGGGGTCGACAATGTACTCGTCGATCAGGCAGAAGGCGCACGGGGCGTCGCCGATGAAGGGCTTGGAGGTGCCTGGTGGACACACGGAGCACGCGAGCTGGTACTCACCGTGCCCGACGTCGCAGACGCACTTGGAGTGGTCTGCGTTGGGCACGCGCTTCATCGCGTGGCACTGCGCCTCGACGACCTCTCCGGCCTGGCAGCGCTCGCCCTCCTTGCACGCCTCGCAGCGCGTGACGCCGTCCTGCGGCGCCATCTTGAAGCCCGCGGCGCAGAAGCACTCGTCGGCCGCGGAGGCGCCCGGGGCCTCGGTGACCTCGTTCTCGAGGCACGCGACGACGTTGGGGAGCGCGCTGTCGGCGTTCTCGGGGGGGCACCAGAAGTTCTTGGGACAGAGCTTGCACGTGTCTTGGCGCGAGGTGCGGAAGAAGCCCTCCTGGCAGACGGCGTGCGAGATGTCGAGGGTTCGCGGGCCGGGCGTCGTGAGGAAGGGGTCGAAGAGAGTGACTGCGGCGCGCGACTCGTTGGCGTGCAGCTGCAGCGCGAGCCAGGTCGCGCCCGCGTGGAGGCGGTCGGCGACGCCGCCCGGGCACGCGAAGCCGACGTCGCACGGCGCGCACGGCGCGCCGGCGCCGTCGGTGCGGTAGAAGCCGGGCTCGCAGCGGCAGTTCGCGCGGCTCGTGCTCAGCGGCGGGGCGTCCTCGCCGGGCGCGCACGCGTGCGCGGCGATGCCGTCGCAGAACTCGGCGCGCGCGCACGGCGCGCAGCGCGTGCGGTTGTCGCACGAGGGCCCGAAGCCGAAGGAGGCGTTGGGCGCGAGGCAGTGCTTGCCCGCGGCGCAGCGGCAGGCGAAGTTGACGTTGCTCGCGTCGGCGGCGCAGACCTCGATCGCCCCGCCCGCGTGGCACACCGACGTCGGGGGGCACGGCGAGCACTCGAAGGCGGCCTCGCCGGAGGCCGCGGCGGCAGCGGCCGCCGCACCGGCGAGCGGGGTGCGGAACGTGCCGGCCTGGCACTCGCACGCGTCGGCGCTGGGCGCGCCCCGCGGCGCTGCGCTCGCGGCGGGACACTCGACGCGCTGCTCGTCTGCGCAGAAGCTGTCGGCGGGGCATACAACACAGACGAAGCCGTCTGGCGCGTCTTGCGCCTCCGGCGCGTCCTGCGCACCTGCGCGGTAGAAGCCCGCGCCGCACTCGCACGCGGCCGGGGCCGCCGAGCCGACGCGCCCGGCGGTGCTCGAGTTCGCGGCGCACGGACGCGCGAGGGCGCCGCCCGGGCAGAAGCTGTTGACGGGGCAGAGAGCGCAGGCGCCGGCGGGCGCGCCCGCGGCGAAGCCCCCGAAGAAGCCGGGCACGCACGCACAGTCGACGGCGCTCGAGCTCCCTTCGGCGGCCGAGCTGTTTGGTGGACACGCGATGACGAGCTCCTGCGAGGGGCAGTATGAGTCCGCAGGGCACTGGCCGAAGGAGGCCTCGGTCGTGAGGAGCGTCGGCCCGGAGATGATGTGGGAGATGGGCGGCACGTCCTCTGTGGCGAGGCCCGCGTTGATGCTCTCGACGCTGAGCGCCGCGACCAGCTGCCCCCCGGCCTGGAGATCCGGAACGGAGATCTCGAGGGCGATGACAACGCCCTCTGTGAGCAGCCGGCGGCTGCGGCGCCGCGCGGTCGCGGCCGCAGCTGCGCGTGTGACGCGCGCCGTCGCCGTGCAGCCGCTGCAGCCGCTGACACTGGCAGCTGCCACGCCGCGCTCAAAGGCAGGCTGCAACAGGCCGGCGGCGGCGTGCGGCCAGAAGACCTCGAGCGCGACGCGCGCGCCGGCTCCTGCGAGGCGCACGAAGCCGCCCCGCGCGACACAGCCCTGCACGCCCAGCGCGCGCGGGATGGCGGTCGAGTTCGCGGGACACGGCACGCAGGCGCGCTGGCCGATGGCGGCGTAGGGCGCGAGGAAGTGTGTCGGCCCGCAGTCCTCGCAGGCGGCGGCGCCCAGCGTGGTCGTAAAGCTGCCCGGGGGACACAGCGCGCACGCCGCGCCCGCGCCGAAGTAGCCCGGCGCGCACACGCAGGCTGTGCTGCTCGCGGCGCCATCCCCGTTCGTCGTCGAGTTGGCGGGGCACGCTGTGCACGCTGATGCTGCGCCAAGAGCGTACGCCCCGGGCGCGCAGCGCGTGCAGGCGGCGTCGCCCGCGGGCTTGAAGGTGCCCGCGGCACACGGCTCGCAGGGAAGGCCCGCGCCGGCGAAGGCGTGACCCGAGTCACAGGAGCAGTTCCCGGGCGCGGTGCTCCCCGGCGCGCTCCCCGCATTCGCCGGACACGCGACGCACTCGAAGACCTCTCCGCCGTCCTCGGCGGGCCCGAGGCGCGAGAACGTGCGCGCTGGACATTGGACACAGGCGTGTTCGGGGAGTGCACGCACGCCGCCGGGGAGCAGGAGTATTATCTCTGCGGGCGCAGGGCCAGTGCCGGCAGGACACGCGGCGCAGGGCGCGTTCCCGGGGGCGGGCTTGAATTTGCCGGCGACGCACGGGGCGCAGCTGAGGTTGCCCTCGAGCGCCTGCGCCTCGGCGAGCGAGAAGCCTGTGAACCCGGCGTCGAGGGCGGCGAGCGCGGCCGCCGCGCCCGCGCTGGCGCGGCGCTCGAAGCCCGTGGCGCAGCGGCAGAGGCCGATGGTCTCGCGGAAGAGCGGGCTGTCGGGGTGGTCGACGGCGTCGGCGGCTTGCTCGTCGAAGGCGCCTAGGAACTCGAAGGAGGTGTTGGCGTACTGCATGCACGAACGGCAAAAGCGGCCCTCTCCGGTGCTCACGACGTAGGAGCCGACGTCGCACAGTGCGCACTCGGTTGCGCTCGCGCTCGCGGCGAGTGGCGTCACAAAGCCTTGCGGGCATGCCTGACAGTGCGCGGCGGTGGGACTCGCCAACTCCGCCGCGGCGCTCTCGTCGAAGTCGCGGTAGTACCCAGGAAGGCACGCGACGCAGTCGGCGTCGCCGTCGGCGTCGCCGTCGGGGTTCGGCAGGTGGAGAAGCTGGGGGAGCCCGCCCGCCTGCCCGAGCTGCCAGGCGTTGCGCGCGAAGCCGCCGCGACAGCGGCAAACGCCCGGGCTGGAGCGCGCAGGCGCGACCTCGTGGGCGCCGCACGACGTGCAGGCTGGGGCGCCCGGGCCCGCGTATGTGTCTTGCGGACAGTCGAGACAGGCGCTCTGTCCGCTTGCTGGCTGATGCTCACCAGGCGCGCACGCGCTACAGGCGCTTGCGCCCGCGAGCGCGGCGAAGGTGCCCGGCGCGCACGCGCCGCAGCGGAAGGCGGGACAGCCGGCGCACTCGGGGTCCGTGTCCTCCCGCGCATGCCCCGCGAGGCAGACGCAGGCATCTGCCGCAGCCGCGCCTTCGGGGCTCACGCTTGCCGCAGGACATGCGCGACAGGCGGTCGCGGCGGCCTGCGGCTGGTACTCGCCAGCGGGGCACGGCAGACAGGCGGACTGCGCGGGCAGCGCGCTGAAGGAGCCCGCCGCGCATGGTGTTGCAGCGCTGCCCGGAGCCCCGAAGAATCCTGGCGCAGCGACGCAGGCGGCGAGCGCTGCCGCGCCCGCTGGAGCCTGTGTGTTCACGGGACACGCGCGACAGACTGTCGCGCCGTGCTCGTCCTGGTAGTGGTCTGCTGGGCACTGGAGGCAGGCTTCTTGTCCGCGCAGAGGCTGGTACGACCCGGGCGTGCAGAGCTGCGCCGCGGCGCCGGCAGGACCGAATGCGCCGGGGGCGGCGACGCACTGGGCCAGCGCGCCCGCGCCGGCGTCGGAGACTGTGAGCGTCGGACACTGCGAGCACGTGGCAGAGGCGGTCTCCGCGTAGGTGTCCGACAGACACCCGGCGCACGGGGCAGGCCCTGTGTCGGCCTTGGCAGAGCCGGAGGCACAGGCAGTGCAGGCGGCGCCCTGCGCGCCGAGCGCGCCAGCCGTGAAGCCCGGGAGGCACGCGCAGCCTGCCTCGGACGCGGCGCCCGCCGGCGAGCGCGAGCCCGGGGGACACGCGACGCTCGCGTCGCCGCCGGCGCAGTAGAAGCCGGGCGCGCACGCGACGCACGCGCCGCCGGCGGCCCACGACGCGTTCTGCGCGAAGCCCGGGCGACAGACGCAGTCCTCGATGTTGTCGGAGCGGTTCTGCGAGTCCGCGTGCTCGGGACAGCGCGCGAGCGCGTCCCGGAAGCAGTAGGTGCCCGCTGCGCATTCGCGGCACTGGAAGGGGTCGGCGGCCTCGAGCAGGAAGCGCGCGGCGGAGCCGGCGGCGGGGCTCTGCGGGGGGCTCGGCGCGGCGCGCGTGGAGACGCGGAGCGCCGCTGGCGCCGCGAAGGGCGCGGACGTTGGCGCGAGCCCGCCGGCGCGTCCGGTCCCGTTGTCGCGGCGCTGCACGTGCAGGCGCACGCCCGCGTGCGCGCCGGTGCTTCTTGCGCTCCCGGCGCGCCAGAAGCGGTCGACGAGCCCCCCAGAGGACCGGCCCGCCAAAGCGTGCAGCGCGAGCACGGCGAGCACCCACGGATGAGAGGCTGCGCGCCGCATGCCCGGGGAGTCTCTTATACTGAAAGCGTGTCCGGCACAGTCTTTTCGGACACGATGGCGAGGCTGTATATATTAAGATAGCTTTATTAAACAGAAACGCGATCACGCGCGGCTTCAGCCACCAGCCCCCGGCAGCGCGCGCTGTGCGGCTCTGATCTCCTGCAGCGTCTGGTTGGCCTCGCGAAGCATGGCGTCCAGCGCGCGCGCCTGCGCCTGCACCTCCGCGAGCGTCGCGTTGGCTCGGATGGTGGTGTCGAGGATCGTGGCGAGCACAAGCGTCGCGCTGTCCACGAGCGCGCTTGTCCTGTTCGCAATCGCCTGCACAGTGCGCACTTCGGCGTCGATGCCCTCGACGGTGTTATCGAGACGCGGCATGAACGCGTCCATGTTGCTGTCGATGTTCCGCGCTGTCGAGTCTATGTTAGCGACAGTGGTTTGTATCGAAGGCATGAGTTTGTCGATGTCATTAACCTGCTCCTCAATCAGATCAACAAGAGAGAACTTGTCGTTCGCCTTCCCGAGTAAAGAATACGCATCATCGGCGACCGTGTGCGCCTTTTCCACCAAAGGCATCAAATACAGGCTGCTCGCCCAGGCTGATATTCCGAGAATAAAAATCAGGATCAACCACGTGATTCCATGGCCGAATATCGAAGGACACGTTTCCCGGTCACGGGGGCTTGTCTTCTTGATCGGATCCATGTCCAGCACGGCTTTTATACCCTTCATAATCATCCTTCACAATTAACATTCCATGTTTTAAGAGCGGGAAATCGCTTCTTGCCTGCGACTGAAGTTTGTTTATTTAAGAAGCCGCGGGTATGAAATTGTATTGGAATGATTTGAGCGACACTACGCAGGTTTCAGTGTGGGTGTCCGAGTACGTGCACATGAAGAAAATAGAGGAGATTGAGAAATGGGTGGCGCTGTGTGAGACGCACTTGATAGAAGAAGAGCTTTTCCAGCGCGGCGTGTTGTGGGATCGAAATCGCGAGTTTCTCGGATCCGAGCATCTTTACCTGGAGTCTGCTGTCTATCACATTGAGACGTATGCGAGGGCGCGGAAGCTGACTTTCAAGGTGATAGATATACTGAGGAAAAAGTCAAGTGCCCACAAGGATCTTGTAGCCCCTACGGCGAACCTTTCAACGTCGCATGAGGAAGGGCCCATGATTCCACTGGCGCTATTCTTACTGGCACTTCTGGCGATGGCTTCAGTTGTAGTGATCATGTCGGGTGAATAGGGAGTCTGAATCCTGTTCGACTGAAAGTTACTTTTTCTGTATATAACAGATTATTGGTAGAAAAGAATGAATTCCACAACTTCATATGACAAATCAGAAACCCTTGTGCCTCGGGACTTCAAAGTGTGTCCTGAGAAGGGCAAACGTTCTCCCGCGGACAAACTTGATGACATGAAAGCCCTAATTGAGATGCGTCAAGGACCAGCCTTGTTGGGAGACAAGAACTTTTGCTGTCTCCTGGTACAGATGTACGTCAGTCTCGCCTGGTTTTTCAATCAAGAAAAGTTCGACTACGTTTATGACAAATGCTACGCGGCTAAGCAAAACGAGAAGAAAGCATTGCTCAAAATTGAAACGGATCTTTCGAACTGCACGTCTCGCAACGGTTGCAAAACAATCACTTTTTCGAAGTTAAAACCTACCAAGGAAGCAGCGAAGGCCCTGCTTGCTTATCAACTCGACGCTTCTTCTCATGGTATCAAAAACGTTCAAGCGCTTTTTGAACACTGTCTGGGAAACAGTTCGAAGACGAAATCAACGTGCGCGTCGGAAGTTCCAAGCGTTGAAGAGCTTGCAAAGTTGAGCAATGACGGTCTTTCGTTCATGATCGTCTATTTGATAGACATGATCTTGGATCTGCACATAATCAAAGAAAAGCTGTCCTCATCGACTAAGAGGAAAAGGGCTTTTGTGTGGTTGAAAACCAAACCCTGTGCTCTGAGGACCTGCATGATGTGTGGGCTTAAGTGTGACATGTGCTGGGATCACATATTCTCTAGCCACTGCTCTCGCAACTTTGCAAAGATGGTGCAGGAATGCCTGTCGGAGTGGCCAGAGACAACCAGTAATGTCTTCTTAAACTGGGTCTACGCAAAAATGTACCAAGACGTACCACAGTTGAACATGATCGTGCACTTGAAGAACAAGGCGAGAGAGCTTGAGCGCGCTGTTGCCAGTGTTTAATTGGGTTAATCCCGTGTTTTTGAAAGTTTTTATTACACAATCTGTCTCACATTGTGTTCTCATAACCAAAAATCTCTTTGGTGCGCGAGTGTGACACGACACGCAGAGCGGGGAGCTAGGCCGAGCGCAACTGCAAGCATGAGCATGTTGAAAATAAGGACAGCGAGCGCGATGAGCATGCCACATCCGCGCTAAATAGGCACGCGCGTGCTTATCCCCGAGCGGCGATGGCCAGTCTGTGCTCTCCCCGGTAGCATGCGGTGATATCAGTGCCAATACCCGCGGCGGTAGACCCGCACGCTCCAGCATTGTAGGGGAAGGCGCTCGACAGATCTTCGTGTCCGGTACGCGGCGGGTCCTCGTGGCCAGCGCCGTAGAAGTCGCTAAAACCGGCGTCGTCGAGGTCGTCGAGGTCGGCGAAGCCGGCGGCGTCGAGGTCGTCGAAGCCGGCGGCGTCGATGTCGCTCATGCATGTGTCTTCAGTTTCTCGAAGACCTGTGCACGCGTCGAGCATTTTGCGCGCGGTCTCGGTGATGACCGTCGCGTCACACCCTTTCCTCCAATCATTCAGCAGTGACTCGAGTGAATGATTGTGGTCACTATGGTGCATTCTGGTCATCTCTGCAGCAAGACTCTCGAGGGTGAGCACCTCTTTGCATTCAAGGTCCGCGTACTCCATGTTTATGAGCGTGATAGGGCTCAGGATTGACACGCGTAATGTCTCAGTGCAATCTTATTGGGACTTCGGGACTTTGGTAATCGTGTTGTAAAAATAAACAAAAAAAAATGAAAAAATGAAATACAAAAAAATGAA
>JBIPOE010000072.1:0-20635 GCA_044379485.1 Catalimonadaceae bacterium | reverse complement strand
GATGAAAATATTTTAGTGGCTTAAAATTGAATACTTTAGCTACAACTACTTTTGAACTAAAAACTGAATACTGACTACTTTTGACTGATTACTTAAAGCTTTTGACTTTTTCAGCAAGCCCTACTTAGGGCTAAGATTAAGAAACAGATCGGCATAACTTCTCCGCCCGGAAATTAAAAATGAGGATTTATTTTTTTGAATGGGACCTTCAATCGCAAGGCGACTGGCTATCAAACCCAAACCTCCTGAAGTTTCAAGCTTTTGGTTGTTGCCTTCCCGCATCCGGACATCAAGAACCGAAGAAAGCCGCCCCCCATATTGGGCAGGCGTATTGCCTTTGATTATGGTGGCATCTTTAACCACGTCGCTATTGAATGTGCTAAAGAAACCCAGTAAATGAGAGGCATTATACACCGGCGCTTCATCCAGCAAAATCAAATTTTGGTCTGCCGCACCTCCTCTTACATGAAAATTTCCGTTGCCCTCCCCTGCCGATTTGATTCCAGGTAACAATTGAATCATTTTCAGCACATCTCTTTCTCCAAAAAGTGTTGGAATTTTTGCAGTTTCCTTTTTATCCAGCTTTTCAATTCCCATACTGGTTGTAGCTATGCTTGGCTGGTCCTTTTCACCGATTACCTGCACTTCATTCAATACATTTTCTTTTTCCTCCAGCAGCCAGTCCAATTTTAAGTTTTTATCCAGGCTAATGGTTTGGGTTTGTTCATTATAACCCGTTAGTTTTGAGTGAACTGTGTATGTACCCCTGGGAAGAGACAATGCATAAAAACCATACTGATTGGCTATTGCCCCGGCACCTTTTACTTCCTGTACCCACACAGCACCGGCAATCAATTCTTCACCGGAGGCCTTGTCTTTTATAAATCCGCTTACCGTAAATTTCTGCTGGGCCGACAGCTTGACCGTGAAAAAAAATAAAAGCCAAAAGAAGATTAGTTTTTTGCCTGGCATTTGAAATAGAAGCCGAAATCTAGGGAGATAAGGCCAATTTGCAAGATGAGTAAGTCGAATAACAACTTGTATAAAACCGTTAATAGTATAGATTCAGACTTGTGCTAGCAAAATAGCCGCGAGAGACAAACTCATTGTTGGATTGATTGCCCAAAAACAAAAATAAAAGACCAGTTTGAAAATCATCGGTTCAATCTCAGTCCATTTTTTAAAGGACTCCTAAAAATTTAGTATGGTTAAAACTGCCACTTTTGGAAGCAAATTTCCAATTGCGACTTTTGAGAACACTTCAAATGGTTATTGTTTAGACACTGATGGTTTGGATTTTAAGCCATCATCTATTAGTTTTAAGGCCATGTTTTAAAAGCTCATTCTGAAATGAAAATACTATTCACCATCCTATACCTTTTTTGCCTGAGCAATATTTGGGCTGTGCCTTATCATGGAGAAACTCATTCTATGAATCAACCGGATGGCTCAAAAGTTGAAGTAAAGCTTTTTGGAAACGAGTTTTACATAAGGGCAGAAAGCCCGGATGGATATTCAGTGGTAAGAGATTCAAAATCAGGATGGATTTGTTATGGAATCTTAAATAAAGACCAATCTGAGTTGATCTCTTCCGGTTTCAAACTGGAGAAAAATAAATTTGCACCAGCCTCGCTATTAACCCTCAAAAATTTTCAGAAACATTTAGATATTTCCGACGAAGCCAGAAAAACAATAGTTCAGAAAAACATAAAACTATTATCCCCTGGAGTTGAAAATGCCACTTCAAGACCTGGCCACCCTTTGGTTTTAGGAACACCAATATTTCCTGTTGAGGGAAATATCGTTGGCCTCACCATATTGATAGATTTTTCGGATGAACCCTCAACTCTTTCCAAAAGTGAATATGTTGGGTTTTGCAACGATTTATCATACAGCAATTTCGGTAACAATGGCTCACTCAGAACCTATTATAAAGATGTTTCAGGCGGAAAAGTAGATTATACAAATTCTGTTGTTGGTTTTTTTAGGGCAGCAAAGTCATTTGGCTATTATGATTCTTTGCCTTACGCCTCTGGAGCGCAAATCATTCTTAAAAATGCCATGGATTCTTTGGAAGCACAAGGGTTTGATTTCTCCACTTTAACTCTTAATCCGGACAATAGCATAATGGCCATTAACTTGATGTACACCGGAACTCCCCCTGTTTGGGCCCAGGGAATGTGGCATCATAAAGGAACTTTTACAGGTTTTGTAAGTGCAACCAGTGGTATTTCTACATACGATTACAACTGCTCTCCTGCAAATGAACCCTTGGGTATTGGGGTCATTGCGCATGAAAATGGCCACATGATTGGAAAGTGGCCTGATACCTATAAATACAAATCAAACAATGGTGACGATGGAATAGGAACCTTCGATCTGATGTGCAATTACGGCAGTAACCAGAACCCACCTCCACCAAACCCTTTATTTTGGAGCAATGCCAACTGGGGAAAAACGGTGGACATCACCGGAAAAAATGTTCTGATCCGGGATACAGCCAATTCTTTTACTTGCTACAAGTACGTTAACCCTTCAGACAGCAATGAGTTTTTTATGTTGGAAAACAGAAAAATGGAGGGTCGAAACATGGTGATCGATGATGAGGGCTTAACCATTTGGAGAATGAACCGAAATGAAAGCAACCAAACTTCGACTCATGAGGTTAAATTGATTACAGCCAATGGTTCAGGCACCAGCCAGTCAAGTGCTTGTTTTGGAGCCCCCACAAGGCCAGAGTTTTCTAATTTTACCTCCGCAGCCTCCTCCCGTTGGACCAATCAGGACTTTAGTGGACTACGAATTTCTGAAATCAGTACCCCTCAGCAAATCATGACTTATAGAATCGGAGCTTCACCTGGAACAGGACTTTTGGAGGCGAGTTATTTAGGCTTGACCAGCGACCCAAATGGAAATGGGCATCTCGACCCCAATGAACTGGTTCAAATTTCATTTAATCTCAAAAATTCAGGACTGGATTCAACCGAACTGGGATCTGGTACCATATCATCATCAGGTACTAACTCAGGTTTGGTTTCTTTTCCAAATCCACTAATTACATTTACAAAAATAGCTAAAAATGAAGCAGTTACATTAACCTTCCCTATCCAGATAAATGCTCTTGCCGAAATGGGCAAAGAGGTGACCATAAACTTTTTAATAAAAGAGGGTCTTAAAAACCGGACCTACGTAAGAAAATTCCTGATCGGTGATCAGTTGGAAATGAGAATGGGTAAGGATTCTGTTTGTGAACTAAGTTATTTAGACCCGGGTGGAAATGTTTTTTATAAGAATAACGCCTACATTACCCAAACCTTATATCCAAAAATTCCAGGTTCAAAATTGAGAGCCAACTTTACCGCGTTTCGCCTGGAAACCAGTTCCAATTGTGATGATGATGGATTGATTATTTATAACGGACCAAGCGCAAATTCATTTAAGGTTGGAACCTATTGTGGAACAAGTTCGCCTGGAACAATTACTTCCAACCATTCATCAGGTGCGCTTACATTTAGGTTTTATTCTGATTGGGCAGGAACAAATCTTGGTTGGCAAGCCTTGTTAAGCTGCTTTTTCACAACAGAGATTTCGCCTTCTTTTGAAGAATCTTTACCAGAGCCTTACCCCAATCCCACCAATGGAACGCTTCATTTCTCTCAGATTGAAAATAATTTTAATCTTGAAATTTTTGATTTGCTTGGGCATTCACTTTTAAAAACAGATTTAATTTCAGGGCTGGCTAAAGACTTGGATTTGAGAACGATAAAACCACAAATTCTTTTATTAAAGTATTCAAACCAAAATGGAAGCTGGGCAAAAAAAGTGGTTTTGGAAAAATGAAGTAAGTAGAAAAAAGTTTTACTGATTACCCATTTTTTTTCGAAAGAGTCTAGGTCTATTTTTTATCTAGTTTCTTTTTTGCCATCTTCATCACAAAAAACATTTCCCTGGCAATCTGACGACATCTTTCATCGTACTTCTTATCCTGTAGATCCGTTTTATCAAACAATTTCGGGTCTTCATAAGGCAAACCCAATCTAAAATCAGCTCCAGGCACCGATGGACATGATTTATCCGCCTCAGAACAAACCATAACGGCACCAAAACCAGTCTTGGGATTGGTAGCATGGTCATATTTTTTCGAGAAAATAGCCCAGGAATTTCCTTTTCCGATGGTAACCAACCATATCGGATTGTCTGATTGCTGGTTAGAAACCACTTCCATACCCGACCGACCCAAAGCTGCAATGGTATTTTTGTGCACTCTGGTTTCTTCAGTTCCACCTGAAAAAGTCCAAACGCTGTCAATACCATAAAACATAGATGCAGTTTGCGCCCAAATCTGGGCAAGATGACTCCGTCGAGAGTTGCTGGTACAAACAAAATTTAAATTTGCAGCCAGGTGTGCAGACCTTTTCTCAGTAACAAAATCGCTGATTTCCAGGAGTTCTAATTTTCTTTCTTCCGAAATCTGATTAAATTCAGTTGGAAGCGTTGCACAATAGGATTGGAGGTTTGCCAGGAGTTCCATCTTTTTTTTATCAGTAAAACCTAAATTAATGAAAAGGAAACTCCCAAACAAAAGGGGAGTTCCAATGATTGTAAACAAATTCTTCATATTCATTTTGGGGAATGGATTAACAACAACCTCCACCCGGTACACAAGCAGTAGCTTTAGTTATTGATTCAAGATTAACTTTTAACTTTTCAGTGGGAATGCCGCAGGAATCAGAGGCCAGGCAATTTGTAAATTTTGAAGTGAGTACAAAATTACTTCCTACTACATTCAGGCCGTATTTTCCGATAGTGTTGGATTGGTATTCCACTTCAACTTCCAAATCGCCAAGTCCCAAAACCTTTTCTGAAAGAGAAATAATGTTGAGCAGTTTTTTGGGGTTCAGTCGGTGATCGTAGTCGCTGGCCTCCCAAAGTTGGAAGTTGGCTACCTTTTCTTCCCTAACTGTTCCACCGCAATCGATAAAATTTTTGGTTATGATACCCACTTCTGTAACATGAAAATGTTCGGGGACCATTGAACCATCAGGCAGTTGAAAAGATAAAGTTTCAGCATTGCCTAAAAAGGACTTTACTTGAGAAATTTTCATAATAGGATTGATTTAACAACAATTGATTTTATTTCGAATGAGGTGGGCAGATATGCTTTGAAAATAGCTTAACAACCTGGAAATGGTGGTCTCGTCTATGCAGTAGCAAATGGAAGTACCTTCTACACTTCCCTTAATAATTCCTGCAGATTTCAATTCCTTTAAATGCTGAGAAACAGTAGGTTGCGCCAATGGAAGCTCATTTACAATATCTCCGCAAATACAAGAATTCACTTTGAGCAAATGCTCCAGAATGGCTATCCTGGCAGGATGTCCCAGAGCTTTTGCCAAAGATGCAGTTTCATTTTGAAGTTCTGTATATGAATCTGTTTTACTGGCGCCCATTTCTTTAATTATTATATTGCAATATTACGATATATATCCATGAGTAAAAATTTCCTCTCAAAAAAACCTTAAAATAGTCCGCATATCAATCAGTAGAAAATGACATAAATCCCTATAAACCAATCCGAACTGATAGACTAAAAGAAATGGTTTGGGAATCACATTTCCTTTAAAAAACTTGAATTTTTCAAAAAACCACAAAAAAAAGAGCTGGAAAAAATTCCAGCTCTGATTGGTTTTTATTTAAAAATCTAAGCTCTTTCGAGGGTCTTTTCTTTAAATTTCTTAATTTGAGTTTTGAGGGCTTCTACTGCCTCATCTGCAGCAGCTTCAAATGTTCCACTGGTTTCTTTTGCAAATAAAGTATGCCCAGGAACAGAAAGTTTTATTTCCACAACTTTATTTTCGTGTGCAACAGTGTCTTTGTTAAGTCGTAAAAAAACTTCACCTCCGGTTATTCTATCATAGAAAGTATCTAATTTTTCTGCTTTCTTTTGAATGTAGTCCAATAATTTTTGGTCAGCTGTAAAGTGAACCGAATGCATTTGTAACTTCATATACTTTTTTTTAAGGTTAATAATTTAAATATAATCACTCTGTTAATTTTCTTGCTCTTGGATGGGCCTGCTGGTAAACTTGTTTTAATTTAGACACTGAGTTGTGTGTATATACTTGAGTAGCTGCCAAAGAAGAATGACCCAATAACTCTTTGATGGAGTTGATTTCTGCCCCTGCATTAAGTAAGTGGGTTGCAAACGTATGCCTGAGCACATGAGGACTTTTTTTCTTTTCCGTGGTTACCAAACTAAGGTACTTTTTCACAATTCGTTCTATCAAAACCGGATAAGCCGACTTGCCTTTATCGGTAAGAATCAAAGAATTAACTAAAAGATCGGGTATTTGTGTTTCAATAGAGACTTTGTAATGTTTTATTAATTCTATCAGATTTTGATGAAGAGGAATCCAACGCTGCTTGTTTCGCTTTCCGAGTACCAGAATTTTCGCTTCATGCAGGTTTACATCTTCCCATCTCAATCCCAAAAGTTCAGATAACCGTATCCCTGTTCCATAAAGTAACTCCAAAACAAGGCGGTCTCTGAGGTCAGAAAAGTGAGAAGAAATTTCCATAACATCAAACAAATTTTCAATGTTTTTTTCTTTTACATAAACCGGAAGTCTTTTAGGCTTTTTAAGAGATTTAATGGCCTGCAAAGGACTCTCTTCTAGTTTCTGCTCACGTATCATAAATTGAAAAAAAGCACGAAGCGATGACAACTTTCTGTTCGTGGAATTCGGACTTAAATCAGCTTGGCTTAGCTCTACAACCCAGGCCCTGATATCAGACTTATTAGAGAGTAAAATATCATCCTTGGATCTTTTTGTTTTTAAAAATTCAGAAAACTGAAAAAGATCGTTTTCATAAGCCAAAATAGTGTGTTTACTATTGCGCTTTTCGAATTGTAAATGGCGTAAAAAAAAAGTGGTCATCTCCGCTACGAAGATGACCACTCATATTTTTAAAAACCAGTGTAATTCTAGTTTATTTCTTTCTCCTGCATTTGCTGCTTGTACACCGCACGAATCACTTGATTTCTTCTGGCAACAGATGGCTTCATGAAAGCAGAACGCCTTCTAAGTTCTCTTAAAACACCAGTTCTCTCAAATTTCTTCTTAAACCTCTTCAAGGCTTTGTCGATAGATTCGTTTTCTTTTATTGTTATTACAAGCATATTTTTTTGAATGGGCTGCAAAAATAGGATTCTCTTTCTTTTTATGCAAATAGAAATAATTATTTTTTCTTAGCCTTTACATCCAGCAACTCGACTTCAAAAATTAAAGTTGCATTTGGACCAATAGGGCTACCTGGTGCACCTTGTTCACCGTAAGCCAACTTACTAGGAATCACCAATGTAGCTTTTGTTCCCACAGGAAATAACTGAAGGCCTTCGTCCCATCCCGGAATTACCATGCCTTGACCAACAGGGAAATTAAAAGGTTGATTTCTTTGTCTTGAGTTGTCAAATTCTTTACCTTCAGCCAATGTTGTTCCTACATAGTGCACAGAAACTGTATCACCTGGCATTGCTTTTACACCCGTCCCCATTTGGGTAACTACATAATATAAGCCGGACTCGGTTTTTTCAAGTTTCAAATTCTTTTTAGCTGCATACTCAGCAATGGCTGTGGATTGCGCACTTTCAATATTCTTCGCATTTTCAACTTTTACTACACGTACTGCATACTTGATTTTTGAACCTGGAGGCAAAAACTTAGGTCTTTGTTCAGCAGGCTGGCCCTTAAATATGGAATCACTTGGAATCCAAAAGTGGGCAGAATCTCCTTCTGACAACATCAACAATCCTTCTTCAAATGAACCTTTAAACATTGGAGGTCCAACTTTGCTTGTGATAGGGCGACCCATTGTATAGGTGCTATTCAGCAATGAATCTTTTTCAGTCTTGTATGAAATATGAAGGGTAATAAAATCGCCCAGCTTGGCGGTTTCGCCATCTTTGTCGTCAAGAAGTTCGTATTCAAGACCATTGTCTGTTTTTTTGGCACCGCCACCACCTGGAAACTTATCACAGGATGCAAAAATGATTGAACTTGCTCCAAGGAGCGAAAACAGACGTAATTTGTTAATAAACATTAGATTAAAGTGTTTTAAAATAAGAATCGTAGGCCTCGGCCAATTTGTTTTTGTTTTCTTCTATTGATTTAAAAAGATGATCGACAGTATCTGCAATCGAATGTTCCGATTTTCCACCGGCTGCGTTTTTATGACCTCCGCCTTCAAAATACTGGCGGGCAAATGTATTAACATCAAAGTCACCAACCGAACGAAATGACATTTTTACCATATCTTTTCTTTCAATGATGACCACACCAAGCACTATTCCCTTAACCGAAAGTGCATAATTAACCACTCCTTCCGTATCTCCTGTATCTACCTGATATTCTGCGATTTCCTCCTTAGAAATGGAAATAAATGCTGTATGTAACTCCGGAATAACCTTCAGTTTATCCTTCAATACAAAGCCTAAAAAGCGTAAGCGGCTCAGGTTGTTGTTGTCGTAAACCTGCTTATGTATTTTCGATGGATTGACCCCAATTCTAAGCAAATCAGCTACAATTAAATGAACCGTTCTATTGGTACTCGGGTGTCGAAAAGATCCTGTATCAGTAAGAATACCAGCATATAAGCAGTTGGCTATATCAATATCAATTAGTGCATGGTCACCCAAAAGGGTGATAAAGTCAAAAATCAATTCCGCTGTGGCTGCCGCTCTTGTATCCCAGACCATATAGCTTGCAAATTCATCTGGCTGCAAATGGTGATCTACCATTATTTTTATAGCAGAGCTTTCTTTTACCCATTCGCCAAGATCAAAAATCCGCTTTAAACTATTGAAATCCAGACAAAAAATAATATCTGAATCTATAAATGCCTGCTTGATATGCCCAGAAGGTTTTTCTTTGTCGTAGGCGATTACAAATTCCTCTCCCGGCATCCAATTCAAAAAAGATGGATAATCTGATGGGGTTAACACTTGAACCTCATGACCCTTTTTTCTCAAATACCAATAAAGCGCCAATGAAGAGCCCAAGGCATCTGCATCAGGTTTGTGATGGGTGGTTATTGCTATCTTCTTGGGAGAATCCAACAGGGAAGAAATTTCCCGTAAATCTTCATTTGAAAGCAAATTATAAGGTAGAAGCTCGCTAAGCTCCTGCCTTTCAATGGTTAACAATTTCGACATTATTTTCTTTAACCTTAATTGGCTGAACAGGTGTAACTTCAAATGTTTGCCCTTCTATTGCCAATAATGTATTTTCAAACTCTGGTTTAGCTTCTCCTAAAAATGGTTGTACATCAAAATACCGGCTTGAAAAATGCCCGATCAAAAGTTGCCTCACATTATGTATGGCAGCAAATCTGGCGGCTTCCTGTGCCGTTGAATGAAAAGTGGTTTCTGCCCTGGCTTGCATATCATTTAAAAATGTAGCCTCGTGATATAAAAGATTGGCATTCAATATCTGAGGCCTTATTTCGGCGTGAAATCTGGTATCCGCACAATATACATATGATCTTGGCAGGTGAGGTGGATTGGCTAATTGATTATTTGACCAAAATTTACCCTGAATATCAACTATATCCTTACCATCTTTTAAATCTAATAAATTTTCTTTTGAAAGACTGTCAGGCAAAATCTCCCTGTTTAATTTGAATTTCCTTGGTTTTTCCTTAAAAATGAAACCAAAACAAGAGATACGGTGATCCATTTTTATAGGCCGGACTTCTATGTCTTCATTCTCAAATAATAGCTGGTTCTCTTCATTAATCTCATGAAAATGAAGATTATAGCATAATCTGGAATCTGAATATTTTAATTGAATCGTGATGATTTCATCAAGGCCTTTTGGACCATAAATATGTAAATCATCACTTCTTCCCTGAAGGTGGTTTGTAAATATCAATCCGATGAGACCCAAATAATGATCTCCATGTAAGTGACTGATAAAGATATGATTGATCCTGCTGTATCGAACCTGATGCCTTAGCAATTGGATTTGTGTAGCTTCTCCACAATCTACAAGAAAAAGATTTTGATTGCTATTGACCAACTGAGAAGTATGATGTCTGCCAAAAGCAAAAGAGGCAGAATTACTGCCTAATATTTTTACTTCAAAAGTCAAAATCAGCTCTCCTGAGAATCGGCCCGGAGCTGGTTCTCTATTTCATTAAAAAGTATTAGATCTACAGCTTCTTCAATGGTGTGTACTATATTTAATACAGTATCAAGCTGAGAAATGCGCACCAATTTTCCTACATGTTCAGAAAGGGCGCAGAGCACAAATGATCCAATCGCTTCCTGACAAAGGCGGTTTCCAATCAAAATGGAACTTAAACCACTTGAATCTGAATATCTTACACCCGACATATCGAAAATAATATTCTTCACACCTTCGTTGTTAAGCGTAACGAAATACGCCTTGAGGTCACTGGAAATGGTAGCATCCAGTTTTTCATTACCAAGCTTTACAACAGTGTATTGCTCTTTTTGATTCCTCTCTATATTGATCATTTTTAACTCTATTGGCGATTTAGAATGCCAAATATATTTTTTTCTATTCGATTGGCAATATCTGTTTCCAAATTTAAAATTGGAAGATGTCCTGTTAAAGTTTCGAAAAGTTGTAAATATCGCTCTGTAATTTGTGAAATAAAGGACTCTGGCATATCCGGAATTACTTGTCCTGCTTTGCCCATAAAGTTATTATTCATTAACCAGGTTCTGACAAATTCTTTTGACAACTGTTTAGGAACCAATCCTTTTTGAATATTTTCTTTAAATAATTCCAAATAATAATATCTGGATGAATCTGGCGTATGAATCTCATCCATCAGAGTAACCTGACCATCAATTAATCCAAATTCATATTTCGTATCTGCCAAAATCAAGCCTCTTTCTTTTGCCATTTCTTGTCCCTTTGAAAAAAGTAGAAATGTATATTTTTTCATGATTTCATAATTTTCAGGACTTACCAATTGGTTTTTCAAAATATCCTGTTTTGAAATATCTTCATCATGCCCCTCGCTAGCCTTGGTAGTTGGCGTAATTATCGGCGTTTCAAAGGCATCAAATTCTTTTAAACCTTCCGGAAGTTTTACGCCACAAATTTCCCGTTTTCCTGCACTGTATTCCCTCCAGGAATGGCCAACTAAATATCCCCGAATTACCATTTCTACTGGAATTGGTTTGCAAACTTTGCCAAAAGAAACATTTGGATCTGGCACTGATTCCAACCAGTTGGGCACCAGGTCTTTTGTGGCATTTAGAAAATATGCTGCCAATTGGTTCAAAATCGCACCTTTTTGGGGAATTGGCTTTGGCAATATCACATCGAAAGCTGAAATCCGGTCTGAAGCCACCATAGCCATTTTATCTCCAAAAAAATAAACATCTCTTACTTTTCCCTTGTAAAAACCTGTTTGCCCGGGAAACTGAAATGCGGTTGACGCAATTGCCAAATTCTTTGTCATATTTGATAGGGCGAAAGTAGAAAAGGCCAGCACAAAATTTTTATTTTTTTGGCTGGCCTTTCTGTTCGAATAAAAAAGTGGGCTAAATTTTTATTTTTTCAAGCCTTTTTCAAGGACGTAGTTTGTATAAAAAGGTCCGAAACCAAGACCTAACCTGCCAGGCAGTTTATCCTTTTTCGGCTTTTGAACCTGTTTTGTTTTTAAACTTTTACTTAAGCCATAAACAGAAGGAATCCAAAATTGCAGCGGCATAGAGGAGAAACCCAATACGGCAATCCAGAAAGGTTTAATCAAATTCTTCATCGTCTTCATTTTGATTTGATTCTGATTCTGAAGCACTTGAGTTCTCCTTACAGGTTAAACATTTAAGGCCTTTTTTTCCAAATACCCAAATATTTCCTTCCAATTGGCTTACGTCATAACCGTTGGGATACAAAGTGTGCTTAATCATGTCATGTAAAGCCGGGTCCATTTGAAACTTCTGATCATAAGGCACATATAATTTCATAACCAGTCTTTGAGCTCTGTATGGAATGTTGGGATCAATCACCAAATCGGAATCGAAAATTAAGCTGGAATCCTGACGTACTATATTATATGTCGCCAGGCGGGCATTTGCTGAAGCTTCTTTTCTTGTTTTTCCTTGCGCCTCAAAGCGTTTGGTAAGTTTAAAAGTAGAATCTTCCCAACCCTTTATTTGCAGCTCAAGTGGATAAAAACCATTTGTTTCTTCGTCCAATTGATTCAAACTAAGTGTAACCATTTCTGATTTTAGTTTGTAATCTACTGTTTCAATAAAACTTCCTTCCTCTTTAAACTTTTGCGCAAAAGGAATAATGGTTACTGCTGAACCGGCAAGTCCTGTAAAAAATAAACCTACCAAAACCAAGGCTACCAAAGGTCTCATTAAGTTTCTCCTTGTCATTAGACTGAAGGAAAGTAACAAAATGGAAATTACAGGAACCAATGCGGTAATCGCTGCGAAAAAAACCATCAGTGGTGAAATTTCTGAAGCTACTCTTCCCAATGGAAAACCCCCTGTTTGAATATTGTAAGTAGTTGGTTCAATGAATCCAAGACCAGCACCAGCCAATATAATGATAGCAAACAGAAATGACCCACCCAAAATTAGCACAATAATCGCCAGGAAAACCCGAACAGCATCAAAAGCAAACTTTACCAATGGCCCCAATGCAGCTACAACCATTGCGATAATTTTAAATGGCAGAGAAACAACCTTTATGACCGTGTTCTGGGCATTTTTATCCTCCATAATAACATTTTTACGAATCTGATCCTCAATGCTATTCAGGGTAACTGGATTACCTTCCATCTGAATTTCATCTGTAAGTGATTTGGCTTCAGGTGTAATAGCCCAAAGAACCAGATACAATATCAAGCCTGATCCTGCAAAAAAGGTGGACACCAAAAACAAGATTCTGACAATGGTTGGATCTACATTAAAAAAGGCACCCAATCCGCCTGAAACTCCGGCCACCATTTGGTTTTTTCTGCTCCTAAGGAACTTTTTGAATTTGCCAGTGTTTTCAAGGGAAGGATCAGCGGGCATGGCAATCCAAAGAATGATGTAAGAGACCAAAATAAAACCAGAAACAGCAGGGAAAAATGCAATTCCAAAAAACAAAGCCACAACTAATAATCTGACCCAAAGAGGATTAACTCCAAAATAGGCTGCCAAACCAGAAAGTACGCCAGCAACTATTGCATTGGAAGAGTCTCTGGCCAATCTTCTTTGGCTATCGGATTGCGGTCCGTTTTCAGACTTTTGTTCTTTTTCATTTTGAGCATTTTTATCCAAAGGAACATCATCATCATTCATCATATCTTCCACACTACCAAGCTGTTTTATGATAGTCTGCACATCTTCAATGGTTATGGCCTGTTTGGATTCTGTCAAGAGTTCAGAAAACAATTCTGCAATTCTGGCTTCTATATCGCCTTGAATTTCAACACCTCCTTCAACATTGAGGAAATATTGTTTCACTGAACCCAGATATTTTTTTAATATCTCGTAAGCATCTTCTTCAATATGAAATACAACCCCTGCAAGGTTGATGGTTATTGTCTTTTTCATAGCAATTCGTTTGTGGGATTTTTAAACTGAGAAAGTGTGTCTGTTTTTGTCATAATCTGACTGACCGAAGCTGAAAGCTCAAGCCATGTATTTCCAAGTTCCTGAAGGAAAAGATTTCCATTTTCAGTAAGCATGTAATACTTGCGGGGCGGACCTGAAAGAGACTCTACCCATTTATAGTCCAGATAACCAGCATTTTTCAGTCTGGTAAGGAGTGGATAAAGCGTTCCTTCTACCACCATCATTTTTGCCTGGGTTAGCTCCTGAATCATATCTGAAGTATATACCTCCCCTCTTGAAATTATATTAAGGATGCAAAACTCAAGAATACCTTTCCGAAGCTGAACGTGAATGTTATCGATGTTCATAGAAAATTATTAAAGGTTGATGATGCAAATGTATGGCAGGTACTTTGTATTACCAAGTACCTGTTTAACTATTTTACAATGTATAACATAGTACCTAGCACCCATTACTAATAAGCAAACTTTTAAAATTCTTTATATCAGTTAGTTAATACAAAATTAATGGTTAAAAATTAAAATAGGGCCAAATTCTAAAATGGTATGATCGGTCTCAAATACTGCCTGAAAGGAAGGCCTTCAAATTTAAAAAAAATGAAAATCACTCCAGATTCATTTTAAAGGTGGTAACACTTTCCATTTAATTATCTAAAAAACGACACCATTTCTGCATCTTTATGAAAAATAAAGCAAGAGGTTAAAAACCGTGTAAGCCATTCCCAAAAATTTGAAAACTTTTCTTAAAATGTTGCCTATAATTTCAACTACTTAATAATAAATTACTTACTTTTGCGGCCCTTCTCAAATTTGGGGAGGTTAAAATAATTTTTCACTTAAACCTTTGGAGGGTCGGCTAGTCTCCAACTGTATAATAGCCAGCAAGTTATATGAGTGTTACTCCAGAAGTATTTGATTGGGACCTAATAGAGTCCGGAAGAGGTTTTGGTTCAGGTTATTCAAAAACTGAGCATGCAAAAATGGAATCCATGTATTCCGATACCCTTTATGTGGTTGAAGAAAAATCAGTGGTTAAAGGAATTGTTGTTGATATTACAGACCGCGATGTGGTTTTAAATATCGGCTACAAATCTGATGGCCTGGTTGCTCTTTCAGAATTCCGTGATATAGAAGGTCTTAAAATTGGGGATGAAGTTGATGTTTACGTTGAGAATCAGGAAGACAAACATGGTCACCTTGTTATCAGCCGTAAAAAAGCAAGAATCGTTAGTGCCTGGAACCAAATCAGAGAGGCGCTGGAAACCGACATTATTATTGAGGGTCTTGTTAAAAGAAGAACAAAAGGCGGTCTTATTGTGGATATTTATGGAGTGGAGTCTTTCCTTCCTGGTTCACAAATAGATGTGAAGCCAATTCGTGATTTCGACGTGTACGTTGGTAAGAAAATGGAGGTGAAAGTTGTGAAAATCAACAACACCAACGACAACGTGGTTGTAAGTCATAAAGTATTGATAGAAAAAGATATTGAGGAGCAAAAATCATTGATCCTTAACAATCTTGAAAAAGGACAGGTATTGGAAGGTGTTGTTAAAAACATGACCAACTTCGGTGTGTTCATCGATTTGGGTGGTGTTGACGGACTACTTCACATTACTGATATTTCATGGGGCCGCGTAACGCATCCTGAAGAAGTATTGAAATTAGATGATAAAATCAATGTCGTAGTTCTTGATTTCGATGAGGACAAGAAGCGTATTTCTTTGGGTATGAAGCAATTAACTGCTCACCCTTGGGATGCTCTTGATGTTGAAGTTGTTGTTGGTGGCAAAATCAAAGGTAAAGTAGTAAACGTTGCAGATTATGGCGCATTCCTTGAAATCATTCCAGGAGTTGAAGGCCTTGTACACGTTTCTGAAATGAGCTGGAGCCAGCACTTAAGAAACCCATCTGATTTCCTTAAAGCAGGAGATGAAGTGGAAGCAATGGTTCTTACTTTGGATAGAGAAGAAAGGAAAATGTCGCTTGGTATCAAGCAATTGACCGAAGATCCTTGGACAAAAGCTGATGTATTGACAAAATATGCAGTAGGAACCAAGCATTCCGGAACGGTTAGAAATCTTACCAACTTTGGCTTATTCCTTGAAATGGAAGAAGGTATCGATGGTCTTGTTCACCTTACAGATCTTAGCTGGACCAAGAAAATCAAGCACCCTTCTGAAGTAGTAAAAGTAAATGAGCCTTTGGATGTTCAAGTTCTTGAATTAGATGTAGAAAACAGAAGATTAGCCTTGGGCCACAAGCAATTGGAGGAAAATCCTTGGGATACATTTGAAACCATCTTCTATGTTGGATCTACACACAAGGGAACCATCAACACTAAAAATGATAAGATTGCAATCATTGAGCTTCCTTACGGAATCGAAGGTTTGTCTTCACTTAAAAACATTTCGAAAGCAGATGGAACCCATTCCGAAATAGGTGAATCACTTGACTTTAAAGTAGTTGAGTTCTCTAAAGAAGATAAGAAAATCATCGTTTCGCATGCAGCTACCTATCAAACGGAAGAGGCAACTGAAAAGAAAGGAAAAGCAGCTGGAGGTGCTAAGAAAAAAGGAAAAGATGGCGAAAATGAGTCATCCAATTCTTCTGCCAATAATTCTCCAGCTACATCCACTCTGGGAGATCTAGAGGCACTTTCTTCATTGAAAGAGCAATTGGATGCAGCAAAAGGATAGTAGAATTTAATATTTATTTAATTAAAAAGCTCTGGTCAAAAACCGGAGCTTTTTTTATGCCATTTGTAGATCAAAATGAAAATAGGATTTTCTTTTCCTTTTGAATTCTTGGTTGAGAAATAATACCAATTGTATAAATCCTAATTCCTCCCAAATTTGTATCGCTATGAGCAACAAGTTTTTCCAGGCTTATTTCTCTTCCTTTTCAAATATCCAAAGGAACATCTGGATTTTATCCATTGCCATGTTTATTAACAGAAGTGGTTCTCTGGTTTTATTATTTGCTTCGCTTTACCTAACCAAGGACCTTCAATTCTCATTTGGAACCGCAGGTCTGATCATGAGCTTTTATGGAATTGGCTCTGTATTAGGTAGTTTTGCAGGTGGTTGGTTAACAGACAGGAGGGATCATTTTACCATTATGGTTTCTTCTTTGGTTCTTTCAGGTGCAATTCTGTTTTTATTAATTCCTGCAAAAAATCCAGTTTTAATAGGAACTATTATCTTTTTGTACGCCTTTGTTTCTGACATTTTCAGACCAGCAAATTCAAAGGCAATTACGCTTTATAGTACACCGGAAAACCGAACCCGCTCGGTTTCTTTGGTTCGATTGGCCATAAACTTAGGCTTTTCGGTTGGTCCAGCTGCTGGTGGATTTCTTGCTTTGCATTTTGGCTATCACCTGCTTTTTGTATTGGATGCATGTACAAGTTTTGGTGCAGCGTTACTATTAATCAAGTATTTACCCAGGCAATCAAAAGAAGAAAAAACTTCTATAAAAGCACAGGTAAGGCAAAAGGAAAGTTCCGCCTATCGGGATCTTCCCTACATGGTTTTTATTGGTCTTATTGCCCTTTATGGAACCTGTTTTTTTCAACTATTCGCCTCTGTGCCACAATATTTCAGTAAAGTCTGTTTGTATAATGAAGACAAGATTGGGCTACTTTTAGGTCTCAATGGACTACTTGTTGTTCTCATAGAAATGCCCCTGGTAGCAGCCCTGGAAGGAAAAAAGAAAACCTTTTCCTTCATAATCCGGGGAGCCATTTGCCTGCCAATCGCTTTTTTTATCCTGCTTTTTGGAAAAGGCTTAATTTTTTGGTCTCTACTTTATACGCTTATAATCACGTTATCAGAAATCATGGCTATGCCTTTTATGATGAATATTGCCCTTTCCAGACCAACAAAAGAACGGCGAGGTGAGTATTCTGCTTTATATGCGATTTCTTATGGAATCTCAAATATAGTTGCTCCAATCTTAGGCTTATATATTGCTGATCACTATGGGTTTAATACCATGTTTGTCGTTCTTATATTGATTTCGATTTTGGTAACCCTGGGTTTTTGGGGAATCAAAAAAAGGATGGAAATGCCTGTTCAAATCCCAAACTAAAAAAACAAAAGCAGAAATGCCTGGTTTCACTTCTATATTCAGTCTATATCCTGAAGTTTAAAAGACAGAATATTGATTCAGAATAATTAAACGAGTTTTTGATCATAAAAACCTTGTGATTCAAGCATTTTTTAGAATTTTGCAGACTTAATAATTATACACCTTATGAACATTTTGGTATGCATCTCTTCGGTGCCCGATACTACCTCCAAAATTTCCTTTTCAGACAACAATACCAAATTTGTAAGCACTGGAATAACCTATATTATAGGACCTTATGACGATTACGCTTTGGCCAGAGCTGTTGAGTTAAAAGAAGCAGCTGGTACTGGAAACATCACTGTTTTACACGTTGGCGGGCCTGAAAGTGAACCGGTTATCAGGAAAGCTTTGGCAATAGGTGCTGACGAAGCCGTTCGTGTAAATTCTGAAGCCACCGATGGCTTTTTTGTTGCCAATCAGATTGCCCATTACGCAAAAGGAAAAAACTTCGATCTTATTTTAATGGGCAGAGAATCTATTGATTACAACTCTGGGCTTGTCCATGGTTTGGTTGGTGAACTTTTAGATATTCCATCCCTATCACCAGTTATGAAACTTGAAATAAGTGGTAATGAGGCTACAATGGATAGAGAAATTGAAGGCGGAAAAGAAACTCTAAAGGCAAATCTGCCTTTGGTTTTAGGCTGTCAGGAACCAATTGCTGAATGGAAAATCCCTTCAATGAGAGGCATCATGAGCGCAAGAACCAAACCTTTAAATGTTATTGAACCAGTTTCCACTAATTCCGGACTTTCCTTTGAAAGTTATGAATTACCTGCACCCCGAACAAGCTGCAAAATGATTTCAGAATCAAATGTGGAAGAGCTTGTAAGTCTTTTAAAATCAGAAGCTAAAGTTATTTAATTAAACACCAATTTTAAAAATTTAAGAAGTATGTCTGTATTGGTATTCCTTGAATCAAGCGATTCTTTATTAAAAAAATCTTCTATCGAAGCTCTCGTTTATGGCAGAAATATTTGTGCCAAAACAGGTGGTTCTCTTATTGCATTAACTGTAGGCGAAGTTTCAAATTTATCTGAAGCAGGTGTTTATGGTGCCGAAAAGGTTCTTCATATTACAGATGCACGCTTTGCCCAAACGGATGCACAAGCCTACGCTGAGGCAATTGCAGATGCTGCAAAACAAAATTCAGTCAATACTATTGTGTTGGCAAAGTCCTCTTTAACAGACTCTTTAACTGCCAAACTTGCATCTATTACAAATGCAGCAGCAGCTACCAACGTGGTTTCTTTGCCTGATTTCAGCAATGGGTTCTCAGTTAAAAGAAGCATTTTCACAGGCAAAGCCTTTGAACAACTAAAAATTACTTCCGAGAAAAAGGTAATTTCCATAAAAAAGAATGCAGTTGAACCAAGTCCATCTTCCGGAGCTGGAACTGTGGTTTCATTTTCACCAAACCTTTCTTCCAAGGCTTTTGCCATAAAAACCATTTCTTCTGAAAAAGCAACCGGTGAAATACTTTTATCTGATGCTGAAATAGTTGTAAGTGGAGGCCGCGGACTAAAAGGACCAGAAAACTGGGGCTTAATTACCGATATGGCAAAAGTTTTAGGTGCTGCCACTGGTTGTTCAAAACCAGTTTCAGATCTGCATTGGAGACCTCACCATGAGCACGTTGGACAAACGGGAATAAAAGTGAGTCCAAATTTGTATTTTGCCATCGGCATATCAGGTGCCATTCAACATGTTGCCGGAATTAGTAGCAGCAAGGTGATCGTAGCCATTAACAAAGATGCAGATGCACCCATATTTAAGGCTGCAACCTATGGCATAGTTGGAGATGCATTTGAAATTGTACCAAAATTAACTGCAGCCCTAAAAGCCGCTCAATAAGGAAGTTAAAAGCCTGAACCTAAAAAAAGTTCAGGCTTTTTAGTTTTGATACCATTCCTTTCAAACAAACCTGTTTATTTCGCATTGTGCAAAAAATAAAACTCGAAATTCTCGGTCTCAGTTCCAGCCAGTCGCAATCAGGTTCGTTTGCGCTTGTATTGGGTGAAGAATCCGGATATCGCCGGCTGCCAATCATTATTGGTATGTTCGAAGCTCAGGCCATCGCCATTGAGATAGAAAAGATCATTCCTAATCGTCCTATGACGCATGATCTTTTCAAATCATTTGCTCAATATTTTGATTTTGAGATCGAAGAAATCATCATATCTGACTTGAGAGAAGGTGTATTTTTCGCTAAAATCGTGTGCACCGATGGTCTGAAAAAGATTGAAATAGATGCCCGACCTTCTGATGCAATTGCAATAGGTCTACGTTTTGGTGTTAACATCTTTACCTATGAAAATATTTTAAGCGAAGCAGGAATTGTACTTTCTGACTTTGTGGATGAAGAAGAGGCATTTGATGAAAAGCTTCCTGCACCGGTTCCAGGTAAAAAAAGCAAAGATTGGATGAAGGACGTCAATTCTGATCAATTGCGGGTATTGCTGGAAGAAGCCCTTACCAATGAAGATTATGAAAAGGCTGCCCAAATTCGGGATGAGCTTAATAAACGAAATTGATTTTCTGCATTAAGGATAATTTCTAAACAGACGAAAAGAATCCCAAAGCTGTAATATATTTATTAATACTAAGTTACTGTTCTGTTTATCACAGACAATTTTTAATTTCTATATCCGTCCTATCTCCATTCTTCCCATAGACCTTCAGGCTTATACTCTACATAAAAACTTAAGTCTTCGCCGTAAGAAGTAATAGAATTTCTTGTGGCGAAGTCCTTTTTATGATAATTGGTTATATTTTTATATAAAGTTCAATAAGTAATTACAATTAATGTAATATTGCAGGATGAGCAAAATTTCATTACAAGTTAAAAATTATACCCCAGAAGCCCTGCATGGACTTCTTCGGAAAGACGGCA
>JBIPOE010000071.1:0-20948 GCA_044379485.1 Catalimonadaceae bacterium | reverse complement strand
AAAAAACTCCAGATAACTCTCTGGTACATGGAACCGAATCAAATCGGCCAATAATTCGTCCTTATTTGGCGAGGGCTTTTTCATCCCGCAAATCTAATACAGCACCTCAAAAAAAGAATTAACCAGAAAATGGTTAAAATATTCTCATTTGATAAAAAATGCCTAAAATGCCACCGAATTTAATCCATAGAGAAACCATGTCTAAAAGTCAGGATGCTAAAAAAGAAGTAAAAAAGAAGCCGGCCAAAACTACCAAAGAAAAGCAGGCTGAAAAACGAGAGAAAAAAGCAAAAGGTTAATTCTCTTCTTTTCTTATCAAAGCCCACCTGGTTCATCTGAATTTCATTTCATTGAATGGAATTCAGGAGAATCAGGTGGTTTTTTGCATTTACATGGGAACTAATAATTAGGACTCTTAATTTTTATCAGGATCAATCGCGTTCAAAATCCGATTGAATTCAGATTCCCAATCCTTATAAATTTTACCTGTGGCTGGTCCTGAAAATCCGGAATGGACTTTATAAATGGTTCCATCTGCTTTTACAAAAACAGTTGTGGGAAAGGCAAAAACCCTGTCTAAAAATAGCACTGCTGCTTTTGCTGAATCCTTATTGGCACTACCGCCATAAAAGATTGGATATGGAACTTTGAGTCTGCTCCTAAGGACATTAATCCTGTCAAAAGATTGTTTCAGATCTGGCTTTCGTTCAAAGGCAAGTCCAATAAACTCCACACCTTTTGGTTTTTGTGAAAAGGCTGCGCTTAAAAATCTGGTCTCATCCAAACAGTTGGGACACCAGCTTCCAAGTATTTGAATTACAAGGGCTTTATTTTGCAAAAGTCCAAGTGATTGATTGACCTCATTACCAGATTCATCTCTAGCCCTAAATTGAAGTTTTTTTCCAACCCCTCCTTTTGAAATCTCAAAACCGCTTTTCAATTCAGTTTCATTTGATTTTAACCCATAAAACAGACTGATTCCTTTTGGGCCATAAATAAAACTACCCAAAATACTATCACCTTTTATGTCATAGTCAAAACGGTAACTATGACCACCATCAAGAGTTTGCAGATAAAAAGCATTGTTGGAAATTTTTCCATTCAAAAACCTATAATCGCCTGTTTCTGAAAGAATTGTTCCATAAATTGAATCGCCATTTTGTTGAGTTACCAGTAAGCCGCTATCGGTTGGCATTCCACCCTCATGAAAGTAGATTCTCCAATTTCTTTTTATCTTGATAGCACTTTTAGCTTTCTGAAAATCAATGCTTTGAAATACTTTTTCTGCATCAAAAGGTAATCTCTGATTTTTAGAATTGATATAAAATCCCGAAAAACTATTGGTTAATTTCCTGGGAAAAACAAGTTTTGACTCGAACACCGAAAGGGGAAAATTCAAACTATCACCAATTTCAGTTTTTTTATTCAAATCAATTTTTTCTTTTCCATTCCAAAGAATGAATTGATCAGAAACACCTTTCCCATGCTTTCTGACAAGATAAAAATCAATTGTCTTGTCTTGAATTTTGACCTTGCAAATCCATTTTTCAGCACTAACTTTTGCTGACTTTTGAGCTTGCGATTCTATTGTAGAAGAAACCAAACAAATAAAGATCAAACAAAAGATTCTCATCTATTTGGTTTTATACTTTTCATTGAGCCCTTGCAAAACAGAGGCTGTAATATCCAAACTGTCAGCGGCATACAAAATACCACCTCCTCTGGTATAACCTAAAACATACTTATAACCATGGGCGGGTGCATATTCCTGCATGTATTCAAAAATCTGGTCATTCAGCTTTTTACTCATGTTCTTTTCCTCTTCCATCAATTGTCCGGTTTTTTGCTCCCTTAACTGAGCAATATCCTGTTGCTTTCGCATTAAAGTTTGTTCAGCATCTTTTACCAGGGTTTCCGTCATTGTTCCAGCCTGGACCTTTTTTTGGGTTTCCATATACTCAGTTTCCAATGCCCTCATTCGACCACCAATCTCTGCTTCTGCCTGACTGGATCTTTTTTCGAAACTTTGCTTCATTTTCTTAAAAGTTTCAAAATTTGCCAACAAAGTATCGGTATTTACAAATGCTACGGCCCCATAAGTCTTGCCTGTATCAGGTTTAAAGGCTATCGGTTTTTTTGAAATCCCGACTACTTTTTCAGACGATTCCGGTCCATTTGAACTAGAGCTCAGCTCTTTATAAAGTAAAAATACAACGGCCAGAGATAAAATCCCGATTACTATGTTTTGGATGTTTTTCATTCCTTGTGTTAAAATTGTGGTCAAATATAGGGGAATGAATGCCTTTCACTTTCAATTCTCCTTATACCTTTGCCAAAAATCTGATCCGGAACAATAAAAATATGAAGCGTGGCCTCAAACTTAGTTGGGATTTTATTTCAGATGTTTTTAATTCCTGGAGTGATGACAATTGTTTCCGCCTTTCAGCTGCATTAAGTTATTATACACTTTTTTCTATTGCCCCTTTGGTGGTTGTAGTAATTGCTACTGCTGGATATTTCTTTGGAGAACAGGCCATTACAGGAGTTATTTTCAGCAAAGTAAATAATATTATTGGAGCCCAGGCTGCCTCCGGATTGCAAACTATGGTAAAAAATGCCTACATATCTAAGCCAAATTCACTTTCAGGTTTGGTATCTGTTGGGGTATTGGTTTTTTCTGCAACGGTGGTTTTGACAGCCTTGCAAGGCTCATTGAATACCATCTGGAATGTGCGGATCAGGGCTGATAAAGGCATCATATATTTTGTAATTTCTAGATTGCTGGCACTTTTGATGCTGCTGGTTATAGGGGTTTTGCTTGTGGCCACCATCATTATCAATACAGTATGGGTAGCTATTGGAGATTATCTCCAACAATACATTGCCGACTATGCCATTTATTTAATTGAAACCGGGCAGCTTATTATTAGTTTGGGAACAACTACAGTTCTTTTTGCGCTCCTTTTTAAGTACCTGCCTGATGCGAAAATTAAATGGAGCAATGTTTGGATTGGTGCCATGACCACTTCAATTCTCTTTTTAATTGGCCGGTATTTTATTAGTTTTTATTTGGGTAGCACCAATATAACCACGCTTTATGGTGCAGCCGGATCTGTAATCTTGCTTATAGTTTGGATCAATTATTCATCCTGGATTTTTTTCTTAGGTGCTGAAGTTGTGAATGTTGTGGGACTTCGTAAAGGAGAAAAAGTTATCCCAAGTAAAATTGCGGAAGTCTATAGAGAAATAGTTGAATAGAGAAAGTATAACCAAAACAATTCATAATTTTTAACACAAACACTTTCGTGGAACACGTTTTTGGAATAGATTTAGGTGGCACCAAAATGGAAGGTGTCGTTTTACCATTTAAAGGATCAACTGAACCCTTAGCCAGATTGAGGTTGCCAACAGAATCTGAAAAAGGTTACCAGCATATTGTCAATCAACTGGCTCAACTCAGAACAAAACTGGAAGTAGCCTCAGGATTAAAAGCCAATAGAATCGGGATTTGTACCCCGGGAACAGTAGATCCAAAATCGGGTCTTCACAAAAACAGCAATACCACCTGCCTGAATGGCAAACCATTTCGATCCGATCTGGAAACTGCCCTTGAAATTCCAGTTTCTATGGCGAATGATGCCAATTGTTTTGCTTTGGCAGAAGCAACTTTAGGCGCTGTTAAACAGCAGGTTCCAAATGCAAAAGTCGTTTTTGGAATAATTATGGGAACCGGTGTAGGAGGCGGATTGGTTATAAATGGTCAGGTTATAAATGGTGCACATGGGATCGGTGGCGAATGGGGGCATAACTTCCTGGATGAAAGTGGAGGACCTTGTTATTGTGGAAAATCAGGTTGTGTAGAAAAAGTAATTGCCGGACCGGCATTGGAAAAGTTCTACCTCGAAAAGGCGGGTAACCAAAAGTCACTAAAAGATATTTTAGGTGCTTATGAGGCTGGTAATGATCCTTTTGCTAAAGAGACCATCCAACGTTTGCTTCATTTTTTTGGCATTGCTGTTTCTGTTCTGATAAATATTATAGACCCGGACGCCATTGTAATCGGAGGCGGTGTAGGCAACATTGATATACTCTATTCCGAAGGTGTAAAGGAGGTTCAAAAACATGTTTTTAACCCGGAGCTTAATACAATATTTTTAAAACCGGCCCTTGGAGATAGTGCCGGGGTTTTTGGGGCAGCTATGCTTTAGAATTCATTTAATTTACTGAGAAATGAAAATTCCATTCCTCAGTAAATTATAGTTCTATTGATTCAACATAATGGGCACATCCTTTCCTCCCATTATCACCACTTTGGCGTTTGGAGATAGGGCTAGTTCTTTTTGCGCTTTGATCATTTCATATTGAAGTTGTTCTTTGGTCAGGTTGGCTGCAATAATCTTTTGATAATCAGCAATACCTTGTGCCTCAACACGTTTTCTATCCGCTTCCTGCTTTTCTTTGGCCAAAACAAACTGCATTTTTTGGGATTCCTGTTCAGCGTTAATCTTGGATTCAATCGTTTGTTTTACAGAAGCTGGCAGCGTAATATTTCGAACCAAAATTTGCTCCAGTTCTAACCCACGGCTTTGAAATAGTTTTTGTATGTCCTTAAAAATCCTATCCTGAAACTCATCTCTTTTTGTTGAATACAATGATACAGCGTCATAAGACACAGCATTGTCGCGTATCTTGGTTCGGGTAACCGGCCTCACTATGACTTCTCTATAATTCTGACCGATTTCACTTAATATTCTAGGCGCCTTGGTGGTTTCCACTCTGTAAAGTACGGTTAGATCAATCGTTACTTCCAAACCATCTGCTGCCAAAACCCGAATGGCATCATCACCTGATTTGTCGCCTTCATCATGAACGGAAGACATGGTATAGTTTTGCGTTCTCACATCAAAACGTTCAACTTTTAAAAGTGGGTTAATAAAATGCAAACCGCTTTCTAAAGTTCCTTTTTGAACTTGTCCAAAAAGAACCTGAACACCAACCTCTCCGGGAGGAATGGTAATAAAACATGCAGTAGCAACTCCCACCAAAGCCACAACCAAACCACCGATCTTTAAGGGATTAGAAAATTTGTTGGTGGGAAAATTTGCATTAGCCAATTGAAAACCAGCTACAATAGCCGCAATTCCTAAAAAGATAAAAATCATTTTTTATTAAATTTGAGTTTGTAAATTTGTAATAATAAATTCGAAACTAAATATGTCGTTTTTTAAAATAAATAAATTTTCTCGAAACATATCAATTGTTAGAGCACATTTCATTTATAGATTTATCTGCTTTGCCTGTTTAATAACACCATTTGCGTGTGATAATTCTGACAAAATCAAGCCATCTACAGAAAAGAAACCTACAGAACCTAACCCTAACCCAGAGCCTAACCCAAATCCAAACCCTATATCAGATTCAAGCCTTGTTGATTCAGTTTTTAACCAGCCAACTATTTCCAAACCAAACATACCTTTCTACTTTGAAAGTATTTATAAAGAACCAACCGATAACCCTAATACACTAGAGGGTGTAGCTTTAGGAAAATTATTGTTTTTTGATAAAAGTTTATCTGCCGACAATACCATTTCCTGTTCCAGTTGCCATAGGCCAGAAAAATCATTTACAGATGGAATTCCTCTTGCTGTGGGTATTGGTAGCAAAATCGGAAAACGGAATACTCCTGGTTTGTTTAATGTGGGAATTCAGAAAAAATTCTTTTGGGACGGACGGGTTAATTCTTTGGAAGAGCAATCCCTTCACCCTATTCAGGATCCAAATGAAATGAATATGCAATTGGATCAACTTATAACCAAACTTAACTCAAAGAAAGAATATGCAAATTTGTTTGGAAGGGCTTTTGGAAGTAAAGGAATTAGCATTGATAGAGTTGCCAAGGCTCTTGCTCAATTCCAAAGAAGCTTAACTTCTCACAACTCGAAATATGATCGATATTTAAAAGGCCAATACATTATGACCCTTGAGGAACAAAAGGGTATGACTTTATTTTTTCAGCATCCTACAGCAGGTAGTGTACGGGGTGGGAATTGCGGAGATTGCCATTTGCCCAAAACTCTTTCAGGAAAATTGGATGATTTTGATGGCTTTCACAATACCGGCTTAACAGAATTGAATTCCAATGATATTGGCTTAAAGGCCATTACAGGAAAATCAGCAGATTTTGGTAAATTTAAAACGCCGGATTTAAGAAATATTGCATTAACCGCTCCGTATATGCATGATGGAAGGTTTCAAACATTAGAACAGGTTTTGGACCATTATAATTCTGAAACACTTTTTAGCAAACCCAATGTGGACATCCTGATACCAGCCGGAAGAAACGAAATATCTTTTGACCCTATTGCAGAACAAAGCCTCAAACTAACTCAAACAGAAAAGAATTCTATCATAACCTTTTTACATACGCTTACAGATTTGTAAGCACTACAATTCAAACCTTGGGCTACTTTATAAACCGCTCTTCCAGTTTATAAGGCAATTTTTCAACAAGCCTGACCTTTGAAAAATCCGGGTGCAAAGGATCTAAGACCAGGTTGAAATCAAGATTCATCACCACCGAAGGTGTTAAAAGTCCAAGGCATTTTTCTGTTTGAAACACTTTAGTTGAAATCGATCTGGAAATATCCAGAGAAGCAAAACTGTCCCAACCAGTTTTCAATGATTTTATGTCAAGTTTTGGGAATTTGGATTCAGGCACCTCCAGAGTAACCAATATAAAAGGAATATCTATTTGATAATTAGGCAAATGCACCAACATTTCCAGCAAGCACAATGAGGGATTCGTGGAAGTGTAAAGCGCTCTGGTTTTAGGAAAATTCCATCTTCCACCAAACAAAGCAGCACCTTCACCAGATAAATCGTCAGCGTATTTTTCCTGGCAAATTCTGTAAACCAGCATCGGCTATGCAAAGATACCCTGCTGAATACGCCCCAACTCTTCCATCAAAAAATTGATGCCTACAGAGGTATCCAGGTAATATTTTGGTTTGTTGTTGCCGAGGGCCAAAACAGGAACATCCATGTATTTCTTAAAAGATTCAAGTGAGCCAAAAACTTCTTTCCCTCTTTCGTAGAGGAGTGCAATTTCAATGGCTCTTTCGGAAGGATCAGGGCCCAAATGGGTAGCAGGTGTATAATTGCGTAGTGTTCTCTCACTAAGGTGCATACAATCTGCCATTTCTGAAAGTGTAAGACCAGTAGCAAAAATAAGATCATCTAAAGACTTTCGGGTGATGCCTGACTTAATGAGTGAAATAAGAGAACCAGCGCCTTTTGGTGCAATTTGAGAAACCTCACTTGGTTTTTTTGCAAATGTGAGCAACACAGGATTGAAAGATGAAGGCTGATAATGTGTCATTGTATCTGAGGCAAATAGGCTTTCATCTTCGTTTAAAGAAGGCTGATAGCCATCATTTTTTTTCTTTTTCACCCCCAAATATATTACCTCCCAGAAGTCTTTCCAAATATTTTGGAAATATTTCCTACATATTTCTTCTATACTGTCCTCCTACCTGGTAAAGTGCGTTTGAAATTTCGCCAAGTGAGCAGGATTTTACAGTTTCCATCAATTCTGCAAAGATATTTCCATTTGTAATGGCCACTTTTTGAAGCTGTTGCAAAGCCAATTCACTTCGCTCTGCATTTCGTTTTTGGAAATCAGAAAGACTTGAAATTGCAAATTCACGTTCTTCTATCGTACTTCTGATTACCTCATCAGGAATCACAGTTTTAGATCCATCAGCACTTAAAAAGGTATTAACACCAATTATTGGCAATTTCCCTTCATGTTTAAGTGTCTCATAGTAAAGTGATTCTTCCTGAATTTTTGAACGTTGGTACATCCTTTCCATTGCACCAAGAACCCCTCCCCTATCTGAAATCTTTTTAAACTCTTCCAAAACAGCTTCTTCAACCAGGTCCGTCAATTCTTCTATTATGAATGATCCTTGTAACGGATTTTCATTTTTAGCAAGTCCAAGTTCGTGATTGATAATCAGCTGAATGGCCATTGCCCTACGTACAGATTCTTCTGTTGGTGTAGTTATGGCTTCGTCATACGCATTGGTATGCAATGAATTACAATTGTCATAAATCGCATAAAGTGCCTGAAGCGTGGTTCTTATATCATTAAAACTGATTTCCTGCGCATGCAAACTTCTACCTGAGGTTTGAATATGGTATTTCAGTTTTTGGCTTCTTTCGTTGCCTTTGTATTTATGCCGGATTGCCTTTGCCCAAATGCGCCTGGCCACTCTGCCTATTACTGCATACTCAGCATCTATTCCATTGGAAAAGAAAAAACTAAGATTTGGCGCAAAGTCGTCAATATGCATTCCTCTGCTCAAATAATACTCCACAAAAGTAAAACCATTGCTCAATGTAAAAGCCAATTGAGAAATCGGATTGGCTCCAGCTTCTGCGATGTGGTAACCTGAAATTGAAACTGAATAAAAATTCCTAACTTCCTTGTCAATAAAGAATTGCTGAATATCACCCATCATACGTAAGGCAAATTCAGTTGAAAAAATGCAAGTATTCTGGGCCTGATCTTCTTTCAATATATCAGCCTGAACCGTTCCTCTCACGGAATTTAGAGTTTTGGCTTTGATCTTTTCATATACGTCTTTTGGCAAAACCTGATCGCCGGAAACTCCCAACAGCATCAAACCCAAACCATCATTAGTTTCAGGAATTTCATTCTGATATTGAGGCATTTGGCCATTTTTAAAAAGGGTCTTTAGCTTCTCCTTAACCTCTTTTTCAAGGCCATTTTCTTTGATGTAAAGCTCACATTGCTGATCTATGGCGGCATTCATAAAGAAGGCCAAAAGCATTGGGGCCGGACCATTTATTGTCATTGAAACCGAAGTTGCCGGAGCGCAAAGGTTAAAACCGGAATACAACTTTTTAGCGTCTTCAACCGTGGCAATACTAACTCCCGAATTGCCAATTTTACCATAAATATCAGGTCGATGTGCTGGATCTTCGCCATACAAAGTCACTGAATCAAAGGCAGTTGAAAGCCTTTTCGCTGGCAAACCTTTGCTCACATAATGAAATCGTTTGTTGGTTCTTTCCGGCCCGCCCTCGCCTGCAAACATTCGGGTTGGATCTTCACCTTCCCGTTTTAATGGAAATACACCGGCAGCATAAGGAAACTTACCAGGAACATTTTCAGTAAATCTCCATTTCAAAATATCGCCCCAATCGCTAAACCTTGGCATGGCCACTTTTGGAATTTTCAAACCTGAGAGTGTGGTGGAATATAAATCCTGGCGAATTTCCTTGTCCCTTACTTTATAAATAAACTGATCAGCTTTATACTTAGTAACCAGATATTTATAGTTTTGAATCACCGAACGGCATTCGCCTGAAAGTTCGTTTTCGGTCTTTGTATATAATTCTTCAAGTGTTTTAATCACCTGCTCATCAGCCTCAACTTTGGATCGTTTTTCCTTGAACCCTTCCAAAGTTCCGCCAATTTGGTAAAGTCGTCTGGCAATACTTGCCTGCTCTTCAACATAATCCTGATACATGCGATTTAACTCGGCAATTTCTGCCAAATAACGGCTTCGGTCTGGTGGAATAATAAAACTTCTACCTTCTTTTTCAGGAAGTTGTAGATAAATTGGATTTTCTGAACCTAACTTTTTGCCGATTTTAGTTTCGATCTTTTCAATCAAAACTGAAAAAAGTTTGTTCACTCCGGAATCATTAAATTGAGAAGCGATGGAACCGATAATTGGCAATTCTTCATCTTTTGCAGCCCAGAAATTATGGTTGCGTTTGTATTGCTTCCGGACATCCCTTAAGGCATCCTCAGAACCTCGTTTGTCAAACTTATTAATCGAAATAACATCCGCAAAGTCCAACATATCAATCTTTTCCAATTGGGTAGCGGCACCATATTCGCTGGTCATCACATACATAGAAACATCGGAATGCTCAATAATTTCAGTATCCGATTGACCAATTCCCGAAGTTTCTACAATTACCAGATCAAACTTGGCAGCTTTACAAATATTGATTGCATCCTGAACATAGCGACTTAAAGCCAAATTGCTTTGACGGGTCGCCAAACTACGCATGTAAATCCTCGGATGATTAATCGCATTCATCCGGATTCGATCACCAAGTAAAGCGCCTCCAGTTTTCCTTTTGGAGGGATCCACAGAAATCAGGGCCATGGTTGCATCTTCATAATGCAATAAAAATCTCCGCACCAATTCGTCAATCAGGCTTGATTTTCCCGAGCCACCTGTGCCGGTAATTCCTAAAACCGGAATATGTCCGGATTTGAGAATTGGGTCCAGTTTCTTTTGGAGAATATTGGCCATTTCTGGTTCGTTTTCTGCCAAAGAAATCAGCCGTCCCAAAACCCTGGCGTCCTTTTCTTCCAAATGTTCAATTGCAGCTTCTAAAAAGTGCTCTTCATCCTCCTGATCTGCAACAAATTGCGGAATTGGCAAAGGTAATTTACTGGTTGGAAAATCGCATTTCATGAGCACATCGTTGATCATACCTTGCAATCCCATTGCCATTCCATCATCAGGAGAATAAATCCTGGTAATGCCATAGGCCTGAAGTTCAGCAATTTCTACGGGTAGAATGGTTCCTCCACCACCACCAAAAAGTTTGATATGTCCACAACCTTGTTCTTTTAACAAGTCAAACATGTATTTGAAATATTCCACATGCCCACCTTGATAACTGGTAATGGCGATGCCTTGTGCATCTTCCTGAATGGCACAGTTTACAATTTCCTGAACAGAACGATTATGACCAAGGTGAATAACCTCTGCACCAGTACTTTGCATAATTCTACGCATTATATTGATTGCCGCATCATGCCCATCAAAAAGGCTTGCTGAGGTTACAATTCTAACTGGATGCTTTGGCTGGTAAGGTGCCGGAGTTGGATAAGACATTAAATAAAGGTGTATGAGCCGCGAAATTAAGGAATTAAGATCGGGAAGGCAATCAAATACCTAAAACTGTATGAAGTCTAATCCAAAAACAAAATGGATGAATAAATAAAAAGCAATTTAACGGCTCAGCTTCCCGCTACTATCACCCCGCATTACTGTTTCAATTTCTTCTACAGTAGCCTGATTAAAATCACCTTCTATGCTGTGTTTCAGGGCGGAAGCTGCAACAGCACAATTGATAGACTGTTCATCGTTTTTATAAACCAACTGCCCGTAAATCAACCCGGCACAAAATGCATCACCTCCTCCAATCCGATCCACAATAGGAAAAAGTTTATGCTTAGGGCTTGAAAACTGCTCGGTGCCATTAAAGATAACACCGGAAATGGTATTATCGGAGGCTGAATTTGATTCCCTTTTTGAGTTCACAATCTTCCCAACCCTTGGAAACAAGGCCATTGTACGTTGACAAACCTGCACAAACTTTTCATCCTCAGGTGCCTGTATAGAGAACATTTCCTTCATATCTCCTTTGGAACAAAAGAGTAAATCACTTTTGGCAGCCAAATCGGGGAAAACTTGTTGGGCCGTTTTTCCATACTGCCAAAGATTTTTTCTATACGTAACATCAAATGAAACCTTTACACCTTTGGCATTTGCAGCATCTAAGGCATCGTGGCAAGCATTGGCCGCCTCCTGAGAAATGGCAGGTGAAATGCCAGTAAAGTGAAACCAATCAGCGCCTTCTAAAATTTTATCCCAGTTGAAATCTTTGGGATTCAAACTTGAAAAAGAAGAACCAGCCCGGTCGTAAACCACTTTACTAGGCCGGCTGATAGCCCCGGTTTCCAAAAAATAAATACCCAAACGATCCCCTCCAAAAACAATATTTTCAGTTTTAAGTCCATATTGATGAAGCATTTGCGTGGCTGCTTTTCCCAAATCATTGTCTGGAAATCTGGTAATGTGCTCTGCCTCAAATCCCATTAAAGAAAGGGACATGGCTACATTTGCTTCTCCTCCACCATAGGTTGCATTGAAATTTTTTGTTTGTGAAAACCGGGCAAAACCAGGCGTAGAAAGCCGAAGCATAATTTCTCCAAAAGTTACAATTTTCATCTGTTTGATCTGTTGGTTTTAATTTCTGGATAATCCTTCAAATTGGAAATAATCAACTGCATTTCGGTAACAAATATTTTCCACCATATTACCAAGAAACTCATAATCAGCAGGTAATTCGCCCTTTTCAATATCTTTTCCAATCAGGTTGCAAAGAATTCTTCTGAAATATTCATGGCGACTGTAGCTTAAAAAACTACGGCTGTCTGTGAGCATTCCAACAAATTGAGAAAGAAGACCAAGGCTTGACAATGCATTGATTTGTTTTTCCATTCCTTCTTTTTGATCCAAAAACCACCAGGCAGATCCGAACTGCATTTTACCACGAATGGAACCGTCGTTATAATTCCCAATCATGGTTGCGAAAGCTTCATTGTCAGCTGGATTCAGGTTGTACAAAATGGTTTTGGGTAAACAATTTTCCATATCCAAATGGTCAAAAAATGCCGCCATGGATCGAATCTGAGAAAAATCACCAATCGAATCGAAGCCCGTATCAGGACCTAAATGACGCATCATTCGGGTATTGTTATTTCTAATAGCACCAAGATGAAACTGTTGCGTCCATCCTTTGGCATGGTCCCAAAGGGCAAATTGGATGAGCATGTGGGTTTCAAATTTATGGATTTCGACCATATCTAATTCCCCTCCAATTACTGCTTTGTCAAAAATTCTTGAAATTTCTCCTTCCGAATACGGAACGAAATTGATGTTCTCCAAACCATGATCGGAAAGCCTGCAGCCCATTTGGTGAAAATAATCATGGCGCTCTTTTAATGCAGATTGATATGTAGCCAAATTCCTGATTTCAAAACTTGTTAGCCGCTGCAATTGCGCCACATAACTTTTGAAATTACTTGAACTTCGAATATTCATTGCCTTGTCGGGCCTGAAAGTTGGGAGCATAATCAAATCAGCACCAAGCTCTTTCAAAATTTTATGATGCTCCAAAGTATCCACTGGATCATCTGTTGTGCAAACCAACCTGACCTGAAACTTTTCCATTATCCCCCGCACTGAAAATCCTGGTGATTGCAATAAATCTGAAGCCTTTTCATAAATAAGCTCAGCTGAGCCAGAATTCAACAGATTTTCAATACCAAATGGGTTTTTTAATTCCATGTGTGTCCAATGGTATAGTGGATTGCGCATGGTTTGGGGTACTGTTTCGGCCCATTTTAAAAACTTTTCTTTGTCAGTGGCATCGCCGGTAATGTACTTTTCTGGTATTCCAAAAGTACGCATTGCCCTCCATTTGTAATGGTCGCCGTTCAATCCAATTTGGGCATAATTTTCAAAAACCCTATTCTGAGCTACTTCATTAGGCGGCAGATGGCAGTGGTAATCTACGATCGGCATTTTGGCCGCATAATCGTGAAAAAGCAGTTTTGCAGACTTGGATTGGAGGAGAAAATCCTCATTCATAAAAGGCGTAACGGACATCAGTTTTGGTAAATAAATCGAATTGCAAGATTAGCAATCAATTGGAGAAAAACCTTTCACCATGTTTTAATTTTTCAGGTTAAAAAGGAAAGGGATTATTATGAGCAAAATCGATATAAATCTAAGCAAGTAAAACACTGATTTTATCTGTAAAATTTTTAAAGAAAATTTTCATTTTACAAAATATTGGATGTAAAAAATCACTTAAACTCCTGCTTGTTTCGAACCAATATTACACCGATTACTATCAAAATAATTCAGTAGCAATGAAAAAAAAATGCTAAGTATTTGATTTTAAAAAACTTACGAATTTAACGAAAACAAAAACCTGCAATGATTTTCGTAAAAAAAACAAAAAGCAATATATTAATTGCACTTTTCTAATAAAAATATACAATTTTATTAATAATTCGTAAATTATAAAATTGCATTTAACAAATATTTTATATAATTTTTTTTTACGGAACAATTAATTTTTATCCAAAAAATAACCAAAAACTAGACTATTTTATATATTCATATAATTTTTCAAAGAATTCATTACATTATCCCGCCATCTTATTTCCTTTGTACTTTAATCATTTTCAAAAGCATTGCCTGATCAGCATTACTGGATGAAAATCAACAGTAGTTTTCCACAACAAACCTTTTTCAATTGTAATAATGTTTTACAAGTATTTTTCGTCCCGAGGAGACATATATCGTTTCTTCAAATTACTGCTTATAACAGGTCTGTTTTGCAGTTCAGAATCCTTGAAAGCTCAGCTTTATAAACAGGATTTTTCCAACACTATACCAGTTAGTTCAAACACATTCTTATCATCTGGAATATTTTGTGGGACACCTCCTTCAAACACCCAGGTAAACAGTTTTGGCTCTTCCGGTCCCGGAGCAGGATTTGAAATTCCGGGTGCAACAAATCGCCTGACTTTTCGAAGAACGGCAGACATGGTTGGTTTTGCAAGATCCACTGATTTTGCACCCATTCCAACCACAATGATGTACCGGTTTGATTTAAATGTTAGTGGAAATACTGTAGCTTCTTCTAATGCAGCAGTGTTTCAAATAGGGTTTGGATTTTCACCAACTGTGGTTGGACTTGAAACGGATGTCAACACCCACTCAAGAATCGGAATAAACTGGACTTCAACACCTGGTCAATATTCAATACGAAACTCCAACAATTCAGCAAGTTCTGTCAATTTTACGGGTACTCAAACTGTAACTTGGGTCATAAACAACTCTGATGCTGCACTTTCTTATATGGGTCCAAATGGAATTGTTCAAACACTTGGCAATGACAGGGATGATGTTTGGATAGGATCGACATTGGTATTTGATGAAATGTTGTCAGTTACCGCAATAAGATGGTTGCGAAATTTAAAGTTTACTTTCCTTTCTGGTTCAGCAACCATTGAGCTTGATAATATTTTGGTTGATCCAATTCCTGTGGTTACTTCAGCACCGGCTCAAACTTTTTGTGCATCCAATAATCCAACATTAGCCAATTTGGTTGGAAATGGCACTAACTTGAAATGGTATTCAGCTCTTTCCGGTGGAAGTGCTTTGGCACCAACAACGGCCTTAACTACAGGCACTTATTTTGTAAGTCAATCGCCAAACGGTTTTGAAAGTTTAAGAACACCCGTATCTATTAATGTAATTTCCTCAACTGTTAACAACACAATTGGAAATACACAAACCATTTGTTCAGGAAATACACCATTACCATTAACGGGCTCAGTGCCCACCGGAGGAACGGGTGTTTATACATATTTATGGGAAAGTGCTTCTTCTTCCGCTGGTCCTTTTACTTCAACTTTGGTGGTAAGTCCTAACTTTTCTCCTCCAGTTTTAACAAGCAATACATGGTACAGAAGACAAGTTTTTTCCGGAATATGCAGTTCTATCTCTAATTCTGTTGCCATTACAGTTGATAGGCCAATCATAAATAACGATATTTCATCTTCGCAAACTATTTGCTTTGGAACCACGCCTGCCACTTTCATTAGCGGACCAAGTCTATCTGGTGGGAACGGGATTGGCTATTCTTATGTATGGGAATCTGCTTCTGCTATTTCCGGGCCATATTCTGCAGCAATTGGTACCAATAATACTGGTAATTATTCTTCCGGAACTTTGAATGCAAATACCTGGTTTAGAAGGCAAGTAAGCTCAGGTGTTTGCCCGGCTGTTTATTCAGATACCATCCGGATAACTGTAGATCCTTTGATTGCCAATAATACCATATCTGCTGCACAGACAATATGTACTGGAACAGCACCCGCAACCTTGACAGGTTCAGTTCCAACAGGAGGATCTGGTACATTTACCTATACCTGGGAATCATCCACTACAAATGCCAGCAGTGGTTTTAGCCCAATATCATTGGCCACTTCAATCGGTTATACGGCTCCAATATTGTCAACAAATACCTGGTTTAGAAGAAAGGTTGTGTCTGGAACTTGCAGCTCAAATTCTGCGGCAACTGGGATTACGGTTCAAGCATTACCAACTGTTTCTGCTGGTTCAGACATTGGTTCTATTTCTCAGGGAGGCACCAGTGCTGCACTTGGGGGTAGTTTTGGTGGTTCAGCAACAGGAGCAGTTTGGTCCGCAACCTCAGGGACTTTTTCAAACAATAGCGGCACAACTCCAGCAGCCACAACATTCACTTCATCAAGCACTTCACCCACAAGTGTAACCTTAACTATTAAAAGTACAGGTGGTGTTTGTCCGGTAGTTTCGGGTTCTAAAACCATCTCAGTTACACCGGGTACACCACCAACCAACAATGATTTAACGGGTGTAATCAACAAATATGCTCAGGTTGTTGGGCCAGGTACAATTCCTGTAGGATCCATTAATTGCACCTTAGCTACAGGAGAATCAAGTCAGTTTGCACGTGGTGATCGGGCAATGATCATCCAAATGAAAGGTGCAAGCGTTAGCCTTCCTACGAGCCCAACAGATATAACCTATGGATATATAACGGAAATGGGAAATTCTGGAAACCATGAATTTTTATACATTGATTCAGTAAAAGGAGATAGAATACGATTTAGAAAAAGCCTTTTAAAAGCCTATAATACAAGTGGTTTGGTTCAGCTTATCAGAATTCCACAATATACAGGGAACTACACGGTAAGAAATTCAACATCAATTTCCACTATTAAACTTATTAGAAAAGGAATGGGATATGCACCCAATTCCATTATTGCAACAGGTTTTACAATAGCACCAACCAATGGCGGAAGCGGTTTGCAGTTACGTGCATTGACAGACAACCTTGGCCAGATTTCTGAGGTTCAGATTATTAACCCTGGAACTGGTTATTTACGTGCCCCAACCATCACACTTCCAAATCCAACTGTTGCCCCATTCAATTTGCCAAACTATAAAGCAAAAGCTGTTGCCATAACCGGCTTAACTGGCATGCAATGGAATGGTAAAAAAGGTGGTGTTCTTGTTTTTGAAATCAACGGAAATTTAATTCTTCAGGATTCCATAAAAATGAGTGGAATGGGCTTTGCTGGCGGAATGATTGGTGATAAGGGCTCAGCAACAGCCAATTGTGGTTCAACTTCAGACTATGGTTTAAATTGGACAAATATTTCCAGAGCAGGTCAAAAAGGTGAGGGCATAGCTATAATTCCAGATTTGGTACAAAGAGGAAGAGGCAGATATGCCACTGGCGGAGGTGGAGGAATGGAACCTGAAGGCGGAGGAGCTGGAGGCGCAAACTGGCAGGATGGAGGCCGCGGAGGCAACTCAAGTTATATTTTGGTTGCCAATTCAAAATGCTCAACTACTGTAACTGGTTGTGATAATCAAATAACCAGAGGTGGACTAGGAGGGGGTACAAATCCAACAATCCCAGTGGGTAATAAAAATGTTTTACGGGCCAATTCCTATTATCACACCCCAATTGCTTATACCAGAATATTTCTTGGTGGCGGTGGCGGAGGCGGCCATGCTTTGAATGCCACAACTGGTATGCAAAGTGGAGGAGCTGGTGGCTATGGCGGTGGAATTGTAATAATGAAAGCCAATGATCTGAAATCCAACAACTTTAAAATATTAGCCAACGGTGAAAATGGCGAAAATGCAAGTGGAGATGGTGCCGGAGGAGGCGGTTCTGGTGGTGCCCTTTTGTTAAATGTAAATACATTTTCTGATCTTTTAAGAGGCAGAGTAAATGGTGGTAATGGTGGATATGCCATTTCAACAGTTTGTGATGCTGGATTTGGATCCTATTCTGATAAATACAGGTATTTTGGTGCTGGCGGTGGCGGCGGTGGCGGGGTTGTTTGGCTTCCTCAATCAGATTTGGATGTAACACCTTTGGCAGAAGGTTGCAACCTTGGCCAGTCAAACAATGGAAAGAATGATGATCCGGTAAATAATAGTTCCCAAAAAGGCGGAACTTCCAGAAGCCAATCGCTTTTGATTTTTGTAGAGAATTCACCGATTGCTGCTGCCGTTTTAACAGTTGGTAGCGGAATAAGCAGACCTGGCTTTCCAAATCTAAAAGCAGCTGCAGATTGGATTTCATTGGTTGGTACGACTCAAAAGGACATTACTATTTTGATGGGAAGGAATAACATTTCTACTGGATCAGAATCAAACCAGGTAGTTTTCAACTCAGGATCAAGCACTTCGGGTTCAGCTTTGAAAACCATTTCTATCAAACCTTATTTTGATGGTGAAACAGTTCTTATGCAAAATGAAGGTGAAAAAAATGCAAGCCTAACTGTAAATGGACTTGAATCATTGAGCCTGGATAAATTAAATCTTCATGATTCAAAAGATCTTAACAAAAATGAGATCGTGGTTCAAAATGGCTCAAAGCTGATTTTGAATTCCGTGAAAGGAAAAGCCAATATTTCTGTTAATGAACCTGGAGCCAATGCGATATTAACCGATAATTTAATATTGGAAGGCAATTTAAACATCGGCAATGCTCAAAAAATTAGCATCCAAAATGGCCTGACATTGTTGGGATCCAATTCTGAAAATGCAAAAATCAGCCTTGGAAATGGTACTGAGTTTTTGATGAAAGAAAATGCGAATTTAAAACTTGAAAATGCAGACTGGATTAACAATGGTGCAAAACATTTAAACTTTGAAGCAAAATCATTGGTACAATTTTCCGGAACTAATGCTCAGCAAAAAATTGGCGGAAGCAGTGATTCCAAATTTGAAAATGTGGCCATAAATTCTACCGGAAGGATTGTGATTGAAAAAAATATCCAGGCTAAAAGTTGGAACCAGGTTTCAGATGCTGTTGTAGATCATGGACAAAACACTGTCTCCATTTCAAAAATGGTAAAAACAGGTTCAGGGAAGTTTACCGGAAAAAATGGAGGTAAAATACTGATAGGCAATAGCGAAGGCCCTGTTGAAATTGCTGGTCAATTTTATGGTTTGGAAATGAATAATAGTCAAAATGCTTTTGCAAGTGGACCAATCCAGATAGATCAGAAACTGGTTTTAAATGAAGGAAGAATTGATCTTAACACGCACGAAATGAAAGTAATGCCTAATGAGTCTGATGCCATAGCATTTACTCCAAATTCATGGGTAAATGGAAAAATCAGGCAAAATGTTATTACTGGCAAGTCTTATCAATTTCCGGTTGGTTCAGAAACGAATCAGGAAATGGCGGTTTTACAAATTCAAAAGATTGAAAATGGACTACAAAACATTCAGGTTTCTTACCAGGATGAATGCTCCAATGCTGTAAAAGAGAAAGGATTGGAAAAAATCCAAAATCAAGGGAAATGGGAAATCCAGCCAAATCAGGGAAATGCTAAATTTGATTTGAGCCTGATGCCATCTCAGATGTACTTTCCAGGAGAAGCACAAATTTTGGGTAAGTCTGGCAAGCAGGATAATTGGAATGTGCTTCCTTCAAACTCCAAATCAAATAACCTGGATGGACAAGTGAAGCAATCTGAAATTCAAAGCTTTGGAGAATTTTCGATTGGAAGAAAAGCAAATATTGGTTCAAATCAATCTCAAGAATCAAACGGCTATATTCCTTCAAAACCGACGCTTTGTTTGGTCAAAAATGAAGGCAAAAAGTTTGAAATCCTTGGAGGAAGTAACGAAATAACCAGTTTCAGAATTATTGGAAATGATGGTAAATCGTTTACAAAATCAAATTCAATTGGTTCAAGAATATTGGATTTAAATACTTCGCCAACAGGCATTTATTTGGTAGAAATGATAAACGAAAACGGAGAAACTATCCGGCAGCGGATTGTGCTAAAAAATTGATTTAAAACTACTTAAACGCTAAAAAGCCCCAATTGATGTTGGGGCTTTTTTTGTTTCATACATAAAGGCAGTTTGACAAAAAATCGACTGAAAACTTAAAAGTAAAAATAAAAATTCTGAGTTTTAAGCCTAAAAATAAAAAGTATGCTCACTGCCATTCATCCAAAACTTCCCATGCGGGACAAAGTAAAAACGAGGCAATTTTATATCAACCAATTGGGCTTCCAGGAATTTGGAATTGAAGATTATGAGGGCTACCTCATGCTGGAATCAGACAAAATCGAAATTCATTTTTTCGAATTTAAAGATCTGAATCCAAAAGAAAATTATGGACAAGTTTACATCAGGACAAATGATATAGACAATTTATATTAAGTCTATTAAAAAATTGAACATGCCATAATTCATTTCTCCCGGCTGTGTTCGCCAAAGGCGAAAGAAACCGGAATGAGGCCAAAAAGAAAAAGTATGTTCAATTTTGATTTAGACTTTATTTATATGCCTCACTCCTAAGCAAAAATGTACCCATTCACCCAAATGGAAAACTGGAATCTAAGCCTTGGGGACAAAAGGAGTTTTCAATTTTGGACCCGGATAACAACCTGCTTACTTTTGGCCAAAGTATGTGATAATACCAAATTCAAAATTAATTTTGAATTGCATAAAAGACTTAAAATCAAAAGATGGAAACTCTCAATGTTGACTCATACATCAAAACTTTTAGTCCTGAAACACAGCAGAAACTGGAAAGTATCAGGTCCTGTATTTTGAAGAAAGCGCCTGGTGCGGTCGAATCCATTTCTTATGGTATGCTTGCTTATAAAACTCACAAAAAACCTTTGGTTTACTTTGCTGGCTATAAAAACCACATAGGCTTTTATGCAACACCAAATGGACATGAGGCATTTGCAGAAGAACTTTCGATTTATAAACAAGGCAAAGGTTCTGTTCAATTTACCCTAAGCGAACCACTGCCACTTGAATTGATTGAGAGAATAGTGGAATTCAGAGTTTTAGAAAATGAGAAAAAGTAATCCCCTTTTTTAATTAGTGTCTGAACGGAAAATGGTTAACTTACTAGTTTATAGAAATTTAGCATAAAAAACTGATTTTGAATGATTTTGGGCTGTAGGAATATTTTTAAATATTTTTGTT